>DAITBA010000045.1:0-6125 GCA_036824005.1 Rhodocyclaceae bacterium | reverse complement strand
ATGTCGGCGGGGAAGATGGTCAGATCGCTCATGGCCGCCCCCTTACTGATACGCACGAACCGAAGTCGAATAACGCGAGACGCGTCGTTCGAAGGCTTCGATATCCGCCAGGGCATAGGAGACCCTCGCCCCGAGTTTCATGAATGGGCATCCAAGGGCTTCCTGACGCCAACGACGCAGGGTCTTGACCGAGACTCTCCAGCGCTCTGCGAGCTCGTACTCGTTGAGCGCCAGGCGCTTCACACCGGCCGTGGAATCCGAGCGGCCAATCCGCCCGGTTGTTGCTGAAGGGTTTTGCGTTTGCATTTCGATGTGCCTCCTGTTCAAAAAGGGCACATCGCAGTTTCCGCACGGATTTATGGGGAGTGTGCGGGGACGTCTATGGGAGATTTATGGAGTTCGCCGCAGGCGGTATTTCCCGTGGTCGATCAGGTCGAAAACGTCCTCTCGCTCCATATCCCTGCAGTCTTTGAATGCATCGTCGAAGGATTGATACGAGGAGTGGGCGGCGATCTTGATCTCTGCCCAGGTCACGATAGGTGAGGGATAGCCGTCCGTACCCCAGGATGCCTTGACGATCCTTGCCCGCGCGGGTGACAAGCGAACAGCCGTCTCGAAATGGGGGAGCAGAAGGTCCTGGCCATCAAGGTATTGCGTCCGCTGATCGGATGCACTCGGAGGTGTCAGACTGCGTAGAACCCTGACGAAAGCTGCCGAGTCAAATTGGCCATTCCCTTCCTGTGGCCCGATGAACTCTGAAAACGCCCGCACCTCATGAACGCCAGGCAGCGGAAGGTCTGGCCACTCGCGCGTCAATACGACGCCGCGTCGCCCCCAGGCCGGGTCGGCGAGAACCGACGACAGGGTTTCGGGCGAGACGACCTGCAAGCGTCTGGCGATCAACACAGGCGCAGGTTCGGTGGTCTTGCAGACACGAAAATCACCAAGGTGCCAGAGGTGGCCAGGGATGCGGGTCTGGTCCTTTGGGCAGGGATCTTCCAGCCCGATCCATTTTCCCAGGTCGTGCAACCACGCATCGACGCGAAAGTCATACAGCGCAATTTCCGAAAGCGGCCTCGCCAGGATGCGCGAGCGCCACTGCGGGCTGCGGTAACGGTACACCCCGGCATCCTCGTCGATCTCGACTTCGACCTCGATCTCACCGTCCAGAAACGAAACCATCTGGCGCGTGAGGTAGGCATGTGCCGGACGTAGCCAGCGACGCTGCACAAAATCATCTGCGCACCTTCCCATCCGGAAGGCGCAGACAGGTTTTGCAAGATCGCCGGCCTGCTCCAGAATGGCCAGAAATGCGAGGTGCGCGGCACCCGTACTCGACATCAGAACTTGACCACCATGCCGAGTTTCTCCAACTGGGCCATGACCAGCTTGCGGTCATCTTCGGTCTTGCTGCGATCATTGAAACCGTTGGGAGCGGTGACTTGGACGGCCACGTTGTGCGCCTTGCGATGGCGCTGCTTGGCCATACGCATCACCAGCTTGGTTTGCACCGGCAGGTAGACAGACAGGTCGGGGTTCCGATAGTCCTGGCGAGCCACCTCGTAAATGTCTCGATCATCGCGGCGATCGGGCTGGATGGTCATCGTGCTTTTCAGTTCTTGGACGATCTCCCGATCCCCCGCCTCATCGGTGGTTTTTCGAAGCGAAGGGCAGGCAACCTTGAGATGCTGAATATCAATTCGCTCGATACCCTCGATCCGCTCGCTGACCAGCTTGGCCAGAACGGTCGGCGAGACAAAGGCCGAGAGATCGAATTCCAGCATCGGCATGTCCACGATCGCGCCGTCGGCCGCGAGCACGACATCGCGAAAGATCGCGGCCAGGTCGCGCCGAATCTCACGATCATCACTGAATACGCTCAACGCCCCGGTGGCCGGCTCCCGTGAAAACCGGATCGAAAGCGCAGCCAGGTCGTCATGGGAAACCTCCTCCCCATGTTCGACCTTCGGGTAATGGACTTCGGCACCATTGAAAGTCACCGTCAGGGTTTCCAGAATCTCCTTCGCGGCATCATCGTCATCACCCTCTTCGTGCCGGTGCGCATGGCCCAGGTCGCGGCGGCTGAATTGCTCGATGATGACGTCGTCGCGGGGCGCGTTTGGATACAGAAGCAGGATTCTCTCCTTGATGCGCTCCTGCATTGCCTCATCCAATTTCGGCGCCGGGCCCAGCGGGCCACGGTAATGACTGGAATACGCTTCACTCCTCCATTGCCGGTTCATCACCTGGACCCGCTCGGCGTGGTCGAAGCGTCTGCCACCCGGACGATGCTTTTCCGGGTATTCCTGTTCGAGATACAGATAGAGCGCACGGCCATGGGGGTCGCAGGGGCGGCCGAGCACCGCTGCATCGGCCTCGTCACCCTCATCGAACAGGGACAGCACGGCTTGCTTGCCATACTCGTCGCCGAGGATCTCGATGCGCTCGGCAATCCGCTCCAGCCTTTGCCGCGTCACAGATGATGCTTCGCCAACCAGCGGGTACAGTGCCTTTCGCACAGTCGGAGGAAGGGCACCTTTGGCCTTCTCCATCTTCTCGGCAAGTTTTTCCGGTACATGTACCCCCTCGTTTCTGAGCAACCGACGAAGCAATGGGATGTTCTTGATCTTGCGCGCCAGCCAGACGAAATGCTCCATGTCCGGCAGGAGATCAGGGCCGTGGTCGGCCGATGCCTGCTTTGCGCCGTCACTTGCCGTAATGGCAGTCGCCCCCGAATTGGCCTTCTGGCTTTCTTCTTGCGATTCTTGTTGCTGTTCGGATACCGTTACCATTACATCTCCTTCAGAGTTGCGCGTTGCGCAAACGCGCAACATTGCTGCTCAAAAAACGCCGGCTCGTGGCCGGCAACCTGCGCCCGGAGATCACCGGACAACTACGTCAACTGGCACCGTCTGCCAGCAAACCGTATCGCGCCATACGGACCTTGATGAAGCGACCGTGAACACCGAAGCGCTTCCCAATGGCCTTCTGCAAATTCTCGAGGTCGAAATCGCCAAAAGGCCCGTCCGTCTTGACCGTGAAAGTTGTTGGCGCATCCTCCTCCAGCAAGCCCGGGCATGCCACCAGCGTCACGTCATATTTCGGAGCCATCTCGATGACAGCTTCGACCAACCGTCGGCGGGGCACCAGCAGTGATCCCATGAATTCGTTGGCGCGAAATTCCGCGATCCGCTTTTCTTTCTCTCGCTCGGCTTCGACGATCCTGGCGAGCAGCCCCTCATCGTGAGCAGGCGACACGCCTGGGGACGTCAGGTGTCCGATATCGTGCGTCGTGGTGCGGTAGGCCTTTCGCTGCTGTTGATCCGGCGTATCGAAAAGCCCGGGGGCGACTTTCGAATCCGCGATCCATCCTGGCGCGTCGAACACGGCGTGGCCGAGCTCGTGGCCAAAGGTGCTCAACACCAGTTCCTCCGTCATGCCCTCGCCGACTGGTGATACCAGCAGTGAGACCGCATCCTCGCCCGCCCCCGGATCGAACTCGCACAGGCCGCACACCTGTTCTCCGGTTTCATGGTCGGTGACCGGGTGATCGAGACTGACCCACAAGTCGAAGCACAGACCATTGACATTGAGACTGGAAATCTCGCGCAGGGTCGAGATTGGCAAACGGTCTGCGTCCTTTGCAACCAGTTGGGCGCGCACCGCGCTCGCGGTCTCCTCGATTGCCGGATTCTTGAGGAAGTGCGGCCGGAAATGGCCGGAGTGGCGGTAAGCAACCGAGAGCGACGTCATGCTCAGCCCTCGATCTTCGGGCGTTTCCGATAGGCCAGGACAACATCGCCGAGATTCTTCTGCAGCTCCGGCGGTAGGCGGTTGGCCTGCACAAAGACCTCGTCCAAGTCCAAGTGCAGTTCCTGGGCCGCCTTGGTGATCAGGTCATCCTTGGGCGGCTTTTCCATATTGCGTTCGATCCGCGACCAGTACGCCGGTGAGATACCGATTCGCCGGGCGAAGTCGTTCAGGGGGATGTCCGCTTCCTCCCGTTTCTGTCTGATGAAGTCTCCGAATGCCATTGAAGGTTTGCAATTGAAAATTGGTCACCGTCGAGAATATCGAACTCGCCCATTCACGTCAACTGTTTTATCAACGCGCAATTACTCTCAAGATTGGCTGGTATCGCTATCCCCTGGGAATCCTGCCCGGAAAATTGATGGCCGATTACTCGCCATTACCCTACGTTGCCATCTAGTCGAGAAGATAGGACATATTATCCATGACGGTTGCAATTCCTCGGAGCCGTCATGAAGAACCTCGAACTTGCATCACCCTCGGAGATGTCCGCCAGCGCCCGTGCTGGCGAAATCACCACCATCCTTGCGGTGGCCATCGTCCGCACGCTCGCCGGCAAGGATCCAAAACAGAGAGAAGTCGGACTTGGCTTCCTGCCCGACCAGCGCGTTCATACAACCCCCTATCAACAGGAGAAGTTGTGATGAACGCCACGCTGACGAAGCAACAAACGGTGGCCCGGCAAATTGCCGACCTGAGCCAAATGTCCATGGCCGAACTTTGGCCGGTATGGGATCGATACTTTCCCCGTCGCCCGGATTATCCGAATCGCACCCACGTCGAGTCGCGCATTGCCTACAAGCTACAGGAGGAAGCCTTCGGCGGCCTCGCCCCCGAGACGAAGCAGCGGCTGGAAGCCATCGGCGCAAAGCACTCCAAGATCAAACTGCGCGCCAAGCCACGTGAATTCAATTTCGCGCCGGGCACGGTGATTCTGCGCGAATGGGGCGAGCGCGAGCACCGGGTTACGGTCAATGCCGAGGGTCGTTTCGAGTACGAGGGCCACACCTTCAAGAGCTTGACGGCGGTGGCCCGGCACATCACCGGCCAGCACTGGAGCGGGCCGCTGTTCTTCGGTTTCGGTAAGGGAGGTGCGCGATGAACGAAATCGCCAGCACCAAAACTCGCAAGCGCTGTGCCGTCTATTGTCGGGTATCCACGGACGAACGTCTCGATCAGGAATTCAACTCCATCGATGCCCAGAAGGAGGCAGGCCACGCGTACATCGCCAGCCAGCGTACCGAGGGCTGGATTTCGGTCGCGGACGACTACGACGACCCTGGCTTCTCCGGCGGCAACACCGACCGCCCGGCCCTCAAGCGATTGCTGGCCGACATCGAGCGAGGCCAGATCGACATCGTGGTGGTCTACAAGATCGACCGCCTGACGCGCAGCCTTGCCGACTTCTCCAAGATGGTCGATGTGTTCGAACGCAACGAGGTGTCCTTCGTATCGGTCACCCAGCAATTCAACACCACCACCCCGATGGGGCGGCTGATGCTGAACGTCCTTCTGTCCTTTGCCCAGTTCGAGCGCGAGGTCACCGGCGAGCGTATCCGCGACAAGATCGCGGCTGCCAAGCGCAAGGGAATGTGGATGGGTGGAGTGCCATCCATCGGCTACGACGTCGTGAACCGCCAACTGGTCATCAACGAAGCCGAGGCGGCAGTGGTGCGCCGCATCTTCGAGGAAATGCTGACCATCGGCTCGCCGACCCAGATCGCCGCCAACTTGACCGCCGAAGGCATCACCACCAAGTCCTGGACGACACAGGAGGGCCAGACCCGCAGCGGCACCCGCATCGACAAGAAGTATCTGCACAAGCTGCTGCGCAACCGCATCTATCTCGGCGAGCTATCGCACAAGGGAAACTGGTACCCCGGCGCGCATCCGCCGATCATCGACCGGGAACTGTGGGATAAGGTTCACGCGGTGCTGGCTAAGGGCGGCCATGCCCGGTCGGTGGAAACCAAGATCCGGTCACGTACTGACGCCTTGCTGCGTGGCCTGCTCTACGCCCCATCGGGCGAGCGGATGTACCCGACCTACTCGAACAAGAAGGGACACAAGTATCACTATTACGTGTCCAAGTCCGAAAGCCGCTTCGGCGCGCCGGGCAAGAGCTACGAGCGCCTGCCTGCACCGGAGATCGAGGCAGCGGTGGTCGCCCAAATCCGCACGGTGCTGACCAGCCCGGAATCCATTGCCTCGGTGGTTCGCCACATTCAGCGCAACGGCGGACAGGTCGATGAGGCCACCACGGTAATGGCAATGGGACGGCTCAACGACGTGTGGGATCAGTTGTTCCCGGTCGA
>DAITBA010000029.1:0-33566 GCA_036824005.1 Rhodocyclaceae bacterium | reverse complement strand
GAACGCGGCCGCGGCAGTGGGGTGCTTCACCACCGCGTCAGCGGTTTAGTTCAACTTCATCGATGCTTCAACGACTGTCGTCGTAGAAGGTAGCGTCGAAACGGTCGAAGCTCAGAGTTCCTCAAGCACACTCACCGATGGATCGAAACTGGAGGCTTCCGCGGCCTCATCGGAGATCAAGGCTACGGTAGGATTCTCGGCGGAATCGAAGGCTCATTCGAATGAAGAACGAAGGGTATCGCGCACGGGTTCGGAGCGCCTACGAGTTCGGTTTGGTTCCGTTGGGCGGGAATTCGAACGCTTGGTACAGGCGCTGCCCAAAGGACAACTTTGGCTAGTGCTTGACGAATGGAGCGAGATTCCGCTCGATCTGCAGCCATATCTTGCTGATCTGATTCGTCGAACAATTCTTCCGACCCGCGGCGTCACCGTAAAGATTGCCGCCATCGAACAACGCTGCAACTTCCGCATCTCTGACACTGCAGTCGGACACATTGGCATCGAGATCGGCGCGGACGCCGCGGCAAGCATCAGCCTGGACGAGTTCTTGGTCTTTGACAATAACCCCGACTTAGCCAAGCGCTTCTTTATGGAACTGCTACACCGCCACGTTCGCGCCCTTGTGGCGACAACCAAAGAGCTTGAGGTGCCGGCGTCGTCGTCCGAGTTTGTCTTGTCCCTATTCACCCAGCGCCCAGCGTTTGAAGAGTTTGTTCGCGCTGCGGAGGGAGTTCCCCGCGACGCAATCAACATCATCGGCATCGCTGCCCAAAAGGCGCTCGACAACACTATCTCGGTTCCTGACGTTCGCTCAGCGGCCCGTACGTGGTACACCCGCGCCAAGCAACAGGCGGTTGCTACGAAGCCACAGGCCCAGGCGCTTCTGAATTGGATCATCGATGAGGTTATCCAACACCGCCAGGCCCGAGCGTTCCTCCTGGGAGTGGAGGCGAACGATGAGCTTATTGACTTCCTGTACGATGCACGCGTCCTACACGTCATTCGGCAAGGGGTTTCCGCGCAAGATTACCCGGGCCGCCGCTTCAACGTCTACGCGCTTGATTACGGCTGCTATGTTGACCTCATCAACACGTCCCGCGCGCCGCACGGTCTTTTTGAGGTCGACATCGATGGGAAGGCTGGATTCGTAGACGTTCCTCATACAGATTTCCGGTCGATTCGCCGCGCCATCCTCGATCTCGATCCTTTCTATTCCAGTGCGACGTAACCTCTATAGAGCCGCCCGACCCGTGAACTAACTGAAAAATGTGGGAGCAAAAGGGGTCGTGCTCGACTACTTCCCTGCCTGATTCCGATAGCGCCGCCCTTGCGGCAAGGCCTGGCCGCGATTCGCGTGAACCACGGCTCCTCATCGCGTTTGTTCTGTTGACTTACCTCTGGCGTAATTCAAGGAAAGTGGTCCGTCGCCGCCGAATATGCTTGCCAGCCTCATCGGTGACACGACATCCACGTTTTCCGCCAGCGGGTACGGCTCCAGCACGGGCGCCACGACATAGGCATGACTGACGCCGACATCCTCGCAGGCGTTCCAGAAGCCGCGCGACACGGTGGGGGCGGTGGACAGCTTGACCTCGACGCCGATGCGGCGGTCGGCCTGCTCCACCACGAGGTCCAGTTCCGCGCCGGCCGAGGTGCGATAGAAGCCCGCGGTCGTCAGCGGTGGCAGGGCGGCAAGGATCTGCTCGATGACGAAGCCCTCCCAAGACGGTCCGGCGATCGGGTGTGCGCTCAGCTCGTCCGCCGTGCGTATGCCGAGCAACGCGTGCAGGATGCCGCTGTCGCGGATATACACCCTGGGCGATTTCACCAGACGTTTGCCCACGTTGGCGAAGTAGGGCGGCAGCCGCCGCAGCATCATCGCGTCCACCAGCAAGTCGAGATAGCGTGCCACCGTCGTGTGGGCGATACCGCCCAGCGAGGCGCCGAGCTGCGAGGCGTTGAACAACTGCCCGTGCAGGTGGGCGCACATGCGCCAGAAGCGTCGCAGGGTCTCCGCGGGAATCGTGATGCCGAGTTGCGGCAGGTCGCGGGCAAGAAAAGTCTCGATTAAGTCCGTACGCCAGGCGATCGACTCAGCGTCGTCGGCAGCGAGGAAGCTGCGCGGGAAGCCGCCACGCAACCAGAGCGTCGCCGCTTGCACGGTCGCCGCGGCATCCGCCATGGAGACGACTTCATCGATCTGGAAGGGTGTCAGTTCGAGGTAGGCGGCGCGCCCGGCGAGCGACTCGGCGGATTGCCTCAGCAACGCGCCGCTGGCCGACCCGAGCAGCAGGAAGCGCCCGGGACGACGGTCGGCGTCGATCTCCGGCCGCAGGCTCGCGAACAGGTCGGGGATCGCCTGCACCTCGTCGAGGACGACGAGCTTGTCGCGGTGACGAGGGAAGAACAGATCGGCGCGCGCCAGGCGGGTGCGGTCGGCTTCGCGCTCGAGATCGAGGAACAGGGCGTCGGGCGTGGCCGCCGCGATTGCGCGGGCCAAGGTGGTCTTGCCGACCTGGCGCGGGCCGAGCAACGCCACGGCGGACTGTTGTCGCAGCCTGCGTTCGATGATGGCAAAGAGCTCTCGGCTCAACATCCTTGCATTGTGAGCGGTCAATGCTCAAAATGCAAGGAAGTCGTGTTTCGGCAGTCGTGGCAACGATTGCGGCGCGATGGCAGCTATTGGCGTTCTGCAGCCGAACTCGGAAATTGGAAGACCGAGACGATGCTCGATGAATTGGTCACTCGCGACTCTTTGTTGGATCTGGTCAATTCCGCTGCCGTCCACAGCGGCGAGGAGTGTCTTGTTATCGGCGCGATTGGGCGATTGCGCGCCCTATCGCTTCGGTCGCCAAATGTCCGGGGTCGAGGCCGGCATTGCATGTGACGACACGCACGTTGACGCCACCTTCCACTAGGTCCAGACGGCGTATGGACACTGTCGAAGAAGTCCGCGGCGGCAAAACCCGGCGGCGCTGAGCGTTGGTAAGCACGGGGCCGCGCGCATTCAACGAACGCACGTCTCTCGTGATCGGCCTGCCGATGACGACCGCCGAGTACAACACAGATTGCCCTTTCGCGAAGCCCATCGGGCACGCGACGGCACGAATGGCGGGCAAGCGGGTCTTGACGGCTCAGGCAGGGAGAGGCGCCGGCATGAACGGAACCCGGCCGTTCTGCAGAAAGTACTCGCAGCGTTCGATGTACTCGCGGGTGCTCTTGGGCATGGGCGTGCGCGCCCGGACGATATGAAAGACGAGGTCACGACCGGCGCGCACCAGCTGTGTGCCGTCCGCGACGCTGTGTGCATGGCATCCTGACTGGCGCTCCGCGTCCCTTTGCAGCGCGGCCGGCGCGAAACCGGCGAGGCGCTCACCTGCGGTCACAAACTCCGGCCATACGTCGAAGATGGTTGGATCGGTGCGAAGCGTTTCCACCTTGGTGCGCGCGGCCTTGGCAAATTCCAGGACTGCGGACTCGATTCCGGCGAACACGGGAACCTGCCCAAGGGTGGCGATCATGCTTTCGGCGATGCGGTCTATATCCCGCATGCATTGGCCGATCTTGACGTAGCGGCTTTCGTAGAACGCTTCGACGGGGATCGAAAAGGCGCGGAACGGCTCGCCCCAGAGTTCGTCGATCCCTTCCTCGCCGCTGCGGTGCAGAACGAGACGCCCCAGTTCCATCGCCTCCAGCAGGCATCGGCCGCACTCCCGCACCAGGAAATAATCGGAGCGGATTTCGACGCCGTCGGCCTGCAATTCCGCCAGGCGGCGGAAGATGTCGGTCGCCCGGTTGAACAGCGCGCCCGCCAGCATTCCGCCCTTTACCCGGCGTTTGGCCGGGTCGGTTTCGGCATCATAGGCAGCACGGGCTTCCGCCAATCGCGCTCCCGGAACGTTCAGACCATGTTCGGTGTGGTTGAAGAGACGGCGCGTCAGCGCTTCGATCAAGGGCTTCTTCGCCTGAAGGGAGTCCGCCGGCACGGGGTAGGTCTTGATCCAGTATCCGTAGTAAAACACCCGCTCCTCGTGATCGAAGAGCCGACGCGTGCCGTCTTCGGGGCAATCCTCCTGCCCCGGCAGGTTTGGTGATCGAGTGGCGCTGCGCATAGTTGTTGGAATTCTTGATTGACATGCGTTGCCGAGCAAGAAGTGTGCTGCATTGCGCCATCCTGCAAGCCCTTGATTGCCATGGGCGACGCGCTCGCATCGTGGCGCGGCTGCGGCAGTGGTTGCACCATGACAGGGCGCAGCGCACCACGCATGGTGCAGAAGCAAAAGGGTCGGTGTTCGACCATGTCTTTGCCGACTCGCCTTCATCCCCTGAAACGTGTGCGCGATATTCGGTACGTGGATGTCCGCACTGTCCTCGACCGGGGCTATGCAATAGTGGTAACAGATTGAACGGCTCCGTGCAGGCGCGTGAGCGGCCCTTCGTCGAACATGCGCGACGTTCGCGCCGCCGGTCAACCCGAAGTGCCCATTGACCGCCCCCGCCCCGCCCGGACATACTCTTGCAGGTACTTTGAGCAACCAGATCTGCAAGGGAGGCAACATGGCAAAAATCACAAAGGTTATCGGCAGGCAGATTCTCGACTCTCGCGGCAATCCCACGGTCGAGGTGGATGTGGTGCTGGACGACGGTTTCGTGGCGCGGGCGGCGGTTCCGAGCGGTGCCTCTACCGGCGAGTACGAGGCGTGCGAGCTGCGCGACGGAGACAAGAAGCGCTACCTGGGCAAGGGTGTCGGCAAGGCCGTCGACAACGTCAATACCAAGATCGCGAAGCTGCTCAAGGGCAAGGATCCTCTCGATCAGCGACGCCTCGACCAGGCCATGATCGATCTGGACGGCACCCAGAACAAGAGCAGTCTGGGCGCCAATGCCATTCTCGGCGCCTCGATGGGCGTGTGCGTGGCCGGTGCCCACGTCTCCGGCATGCCGGTGTGGAAGTACATCGGCAAACTGCACAGGAACAAGAGCTTCGTGCTACCGACGCCGATGGCGAACATCATCAACGGCGGTAAGCATGCGGACAACATGATCGACTTCCAGGAGTTCATGATCATGCCGGTGGGCGCGCCTTCGTTCTCCGAGGGGCTGCGCTGGATCACCGAAGTCTTCCATGCGCTCAAGAGCATCCTGAAGAAGGCGAAGAAGGCGACTTCCGTGGGCGACGAGGGCGGCTTCGCGCCGGACCTGACCAACGACCAGGCGCTCGACGTGGTCATGGAAGCGATCGCGGCCGCCGGCTACAAGGCCGGATCGCAGATCGCCATCGCGCTCGACTGCGCTTCATCGGAGCTGTTCGACGAGGGGCAGCGCAAGGGCTACAAATTCTGGAAGTCCGATCCGGGCAGGCTGTTCACCGCCGAGCAGTTGGTGGACAAGTATGCCGGGTGGTGCAAGAAGTACCCGATCGTTTCGATCGAGGACGGTCTGGACCAGAACGACTGGGATGGCTACGTGAAGTTCACCAAAGCCATGGGCAAGAAAATACAGATCGTCGGCGATGACTTCTTCGTCACCAACACCGATCGCCTGAGCAAGGGCATCGCCATGGGTGCGACGAATGCCATCCTGATCAAGGTGAACCAGATCGGCACGTTGAGCGAGACGCTCGACGCCATCAAGATGGCCCAGAAAGCCGACTACGGCGTGATCTGCTCGCACCGTTCCGGCGAGACCGAGGACTCCTTCATCGCCGACCTTGCCGTGGGCACCGGCGCCGGCCAGATCAAGACCGGCAGCTTGTCGCGCACCGACCGCATCGCCAAGTACAACCAATTGCTGCGCATCGAGGAGCAACTGGGCAAGAAGGCGAAGTATCAAGGCAAGATCCGCTAACGCGCGCATTGCGAACGCATGGCGGGGCGCGGCGGACGCCGGGCCTGCCATGCGTCATTCCTGCAACCGAACAACCGATAGCCGGAGGAGTTCATGCCATCCACAGCAATCGATCAGCAAGCCGTCATCGCCACCCTCAACAGGATTCTGGAAGCGGAATTGGCGGGGGTGGTGCGCTACACGCACTATTCGTTCATGGTGTTCGGCTATAGCCGGATTCCGATCGTCAGTTGGCTGCGCACGCAAGCCGACGAGTCGCTGACGCATGCCCAGGAGGCGGGCGAGCTGATCACGGCGCTCGGCGGACACCCGTCGCTCAAGATCGGCGAGCTGCTGGAGACGGAGCGGCACGACATCGGCGACATCCTGCGCGAGGCGAGCGAGCATGAACGGCGGGCGCTGGCGCTGTACGGCGATTTGCTGCGGCAGGTGGAAGGGCGCGACGTGATGCTCGAGGAATACGCGCGGCAACAGATCGCCGCCGAGAGCCGTCACGTCGGCGAAGTCGAAAAGATGCTGCGCCAGCCGGGCTGAACTGCTGCCGGGCGCAGCCGGCGAGCCGGGCAGGGCACGGTCGGCCCGGAAAATCGCACTGCGATTTGACGGCGATCAGGCGAGCTGTTGCGCTTTGTCAATTCCGGGTATAGCGCCTCGCGTCCTTGAGTGTATATTCCCTTGATCGTGCCGCGGTCTTGCGGGCACGCATGCGTTGAGCGATCGGCGCATCCCTTGCGGCAATCGCTCAGGAAAGGGACACGTTCATGACACCGGAGCAATCCAACGCCTTCCTCCAGGGATTCGTCGAAACCGCCCAGGCCTGGGCGCGTACGTATCTGGAATTCGCCGCGAAACAGCAGTCTCTGCTCGGCTCGCCCGGCGTCGCCGCGATGCCAGGGGCGATGCCCCTACCGGTGCCCGACGCGGAACCGTTCGTCAGCATGCAACGCGATCTGCTCGCCCAGCATGCCCAGTTGTGGCAGACGATGATGCAGCGCATGGCGGGCAATGCGCCTGCCGCCGAGGCACAGGGCAAGCCCGATCCGGGCGATCGTCGCTTCAGCGCCCCGGAGTGGTCGGAGATTCCGGCCTACGACTACCTGCGCCAAGCCTATCTGCTCAACGCCAATTTCCTGACCCAGGTCGCCGAGGCCATGCCGATCGCCGACGGTCCGGCCAAGACGCGCATGCAGTTCATGACGCGGCTGTTGGTGGATGCCATGGCGCCGTCCAATTTCGCGCTGACCAATCCCGAGTTCATCAAGACGGCGCTGGACAGCAAGGGCGAGAGCGTCACGGCGGGCATACGCAATCTGCTCGAGGACCTGCAAAAGGGCCGCGTGTCGATGACCGACGAGAGCGCGTTCGAGATCGGGCGCAATATCGCCACGACGCCTGGCTCGGTGATTTTCGAGAACGACCTCATCCAGCTCATCCAGTACGCGCCGTCGACGAAGGAGGTCGCCGAGCGTCCGATCCTGATGGTGCCGCCGTGCATCAACAAGTACTACCTCATGGATTTGCAGCCGGAGAATTCCTTCGTCCGCTACGTGGTCGAGCAGGGATTCACGGTGTTTCTCGTTTCCTGGCGCAGCGCCACGAAGGAGCAAGGTCACCTGACTTGGGATGACTACGTGGAAATGGGGCCGCTGACGGCGCTGCGCGTCGTGCGCGAGATCACTGGTGTGGAGAAACCGAATGTGCTCGGTTTCTGCATCGGCGGCCCGCTCGTCTGCTCGGGCCTGGCGGTGCTCAAGGCGCGTGGCGAGGATCCGGTCGAGAGCCTGACGCTGATGACCTCGCTGCTGGACTACTCCGAGCCGGGCGAGATCGGCGCGCTCGTGACGGAGGCGACCGTGCATGCCTACGAGGCAGCAATCGGCAAAGGCGGCGTCATGCGCGGACGCGATCTTGCCGCCGTGTTCTCGGCGCTGCGCGCCAACGATCTGATCTGGCAGTATGTCGCCGGCAACTACCTGAAGGGCGGCAAGCCGGCGCCCTTCGATCTGCTCTACTGGAACTCGGACAGCACCGACATCGCCGGGCCATGCTTTACCCAATACGTGCGCGCCACCTATCTCACCAACAGCCTGCGTGTGCCGGGCAAGTTGGAGATGCTCGGCCAGAAGATCGATCTGGGCAAGATCGACGTGCCCGCCTACCTCATGGCGGCGCGCGAAGACCATCTCGTGCTCTGGAACGCCGCCTATCTCTCGCGCAAGATCCTCGGCGGCCCGACGACGTTTGCGCTGGCGGCGAGCGGCCATATCGCCGGCTCGATCAACCCGGCGTCGAAGAACCGGCGCAGCTATTGGGTGAACGAGGATGCGGCGGCGAGTCTTACGCCGGAGGAGTGGCTGGCCGGCGCTTCGGAGCGCAAGGGCAGCTGGTGGCCGCACTGGGTCGAATGGCTGGGCCAGCGCAGCGGCGGCAAGAAAGCCGCGCCGAAGAAGCCGGGTAATGCCAAGTACCGACCCATCGAGCCCGCGCCCGGCCGCTATGTGAAGGTCAAGGTGTAGACTGGCGGTACACGCCCGCGACATCGCGCGCCGGCCCGCAGCGAACAGCGATCCTGTGCGTGCGTCGGCGCCGCGCGCCGACGGGTGGCGCACCGGACATGCCCAGCATGGATAGCTCGGATCCGCCGTTTCACATTCCCCATTCGTCCGCGTCGACGACCGGCGACTCCGACCCGCAGGAGACGCGCGAATGGCTGGAGGCGCTGGAAGGCGTCGTGCGCGATGCCGGCCATGAAAGAGGACGTTTCCTTCTCAAGCGCCTGGAGGAGCAGGCTCAGCAGATGGGCATCGTCGCCCATGTGCCGCCGTACTCGGCCTATCGCAATACCATCCCGCTCGAACAGCAGGGCGCCTACCCGGGCGATCTGGCGCTGGAAGAGCGCATCACCTCGATCATCCGCTGGAATGCGCTCGCCATGGTCGTGCGTGCCAACCGCGTGCATGGTGAGCTAGGCGGACATATCGCCAGCTTCGCCTCGGTCGCGGAGATCTTCGAGGTCGGCTTCAATCATTTCTTCCGCGCTGCCGGCGATGATCATGGCGGCGATCTCGTCTTCTTCCAGCCCCATTCCGCACCCGGCGTGTACGCGCGCGCCTTTCTCGAAGGGCGGCTGACGGAGGAGCAACTCGCCAACTACCGGCAGGAGGTCGGCGGCGAGGGCCTGTGCTCCTATCCCCATCCCTGGCTTATGCCGGAGTTCTGGCAGTTCCCCACCGGCTCCATGGGCATCGGCCCGATCAGCGCCATCTATCAGGCGCGCTTCATGCGTTACCTGGAACGGCGCGGCATCGCCGCCATGGGAGATCGGCATGTCTGGGGCGTGTTCGGCGACGGCGAGATGGACGAGCCGGAATCCATCGGCGCGCTGACGCTGGCCGCGCGCGAGGATCTCGACAACCTGACCTTCATCATCAACTGCAACCTGCAACGTCTGGACGGGCCGGTGCGCGGCAACAGCCAGATCATCCAGGAGCTGGAGGCGCTGTTCACCGGCGCCGGATGGAACGTGATCAAGGTGCTGTGGGGCTCCGATTGGGACGTGCTGTTCGCCCTCGACACCACCCACGCGCTGCTGCGCGCCTTCGCCGAAACGCCCGATGGCGAGTACCAGACCCTCGGCGCCAACGATGGCCGCTACAACTTCGAGCGCTTCTTCAGCCGCGCGCCCGAGCTGCGGCAGCTTGTGGCCCACATGAGCGAAGCCGAGATCGATGCGCTGAAGCGCGGCGGTCACGATTTTCGCAAGCTCCACGCCGCCTACACGGCCGCGCGACAGCACCGCGGCCAGCCCAGTGTCATACTGGCGAAGACCAAGAAGGGCTACGGCATGGGCGGCGTGGGCGAGTCGCGCATGACCTCGCACCAGCAGAAGAAGCTCGACCTGGAGGCGCTGCGCGCGTTTCGCCAACGCTTCCATCTGCCGTTGACTGACGAGGACCTGGGACAGATGCGTTTCTTTCGTCCGGCCGAGGACAGTGCCGAACTCGCCTATCTGCGCGCGCGCCGGGCGGCCCTCGGCGGTTTCCTGCCGGCGCGGCGGCGCGATGCGCTCGCCATGAGCGTGCCGCCGCTCGCCACCTACGGACAGTTCGCGCTGCAGGCGCAGGGCAGGGAGATGTCCACGACGATGGCAGTGGTGCGCCTGTTCAGCAATCTGCTCAAGGACAAGGTGCTCGGGCCGCGCATCGTGCCCATCGTCGCCGACGAGGCGCGCACCTTCGGTATGGCGAATCTGTTCCGCCAGGTGGGGATCTACTCGCCGGTGGGGCAGCTCTACGAGCCCGAGGACGCCGGCTCGCTGCTCTCCTACCGCGAGGCAACCGACGGCCAATTGCTGGAGGAGGGCATCACCGAAGCGGGCGCGGTGTCATCGTGGGTGGCGGCAGCCACGTCCTATAGCGTGCACGGCATTCCGATGTTGCCGTTTTTCATCTACTACTCCATGTTCGGTTTCCAGCGCGTGGGCGACCTCATCTGGGCGGCCGCCGATCAGCGCGCGCGCGGCTTCCTGATCGGCGCGACGTCCGGACGCACGACCCTGGGCGGCGAGGGGCTGCAGCACCAGGACGGCACCAGCCAGCTCCTCGCAACGACCATTCCCACTTGCCGTGCCTACGATCCGGCGTTCGCCTGCGAGCTGGCGGTGATTCTCGACCATGGCGCCCGGCGCATGATGGACGCGCAGCGCGACGAGTTTTATTACCTCACAGTCATGAATGAGGTCTATCCCCAGCCTACGCTTCCAGCAGGCGTGGAGTCGGACATCATCAAGGGCATGTACTGCTTTGCGGCGCATCGCTTGCCGCAGGCGGCCGGGCGCGTGCGGCTGCTGGGCTCCGGCGCCATCCTGCGCGAGGTGATCGCGGCGGGTGAGTTGCTGGCGCAGGACTGGCAGGTGGAAAGCGAAGTCTGGAGCGTCACGAGCTTCAGCGAACTGGCGCGCGAGGCGCGCGAAGTGCAGCGCTGGAACAGTCTGCATCCGGAGCAGGAGATGCAGACGAGTCACGTCGAGCGCTGCCTCGCGGGCGATGCACCGATCATCGCGGCGAGCGACTACGTGCGCGCCTATCCGCAACTGATCGCCTCCTACGTGCAGGCGCGATACATCGCCCTGGGCACCGACGGCTTCGGGCGCAGCGACACCCGGACCGCGCTGCGGCGGTTTTTCGAAGTAGACCGCTATCACATCGTGCTTGCGGCGCTGCACGGGCTGACCCTGACCGGCGCGCTGGCGCGTAGCCGTGTGGCAGAGGCGATCGGGCGCTACGAACTGGAACCGGAGTCGGGTGCCCCGTGGTGCCGCTAGAGCTGCGGTTGGTGGTTGTTGGCGGCGTCTATTCGCTGCCGGCGTAGCGGTCGCGCAGCAGATTCTTCTGCACCTTACCCATGGTATTGCGCGGCAGATCTTCCACCAAAAACACCCGCTTTGGCACTTTGAAGTTGGCCAGATCCCGTTTCACTGCGGCGATGATGTCGGCCTCGGTGAGTGCGTCCCCGGCGACGCTCTTCTCGCGCACGACGACCGCGGTGACTGCTTCGCCGAAATCGGGGTGGGGCAGGCCGATGACCGCGGACTCGCTTACGCCGGGCAGGGCGTCGATGATTTCCTCGATCTCTTTGGGATAGACATTGAGGCCGCCGCTGATTACCAAGTCCTTGGAACGGCCGCTGATGCAGACGTAGCCGTCGCCGTCCGTGCTGCCCATGTCGCCGGTCTTGAACCAGCCGTCGGCGGTAAACTCCTCGCGCGTCTTTTCCGGCATGCGCCAGTAGCCTGAAAAGACGTTGTCGCCCCGCACCTGCACGTGTCCGACTTTCCCCCGCGCGCACGGGTGCCCGGCATCGTCCACGATTCGAACATCCGTGCCCGGCAAGGGAAAACCGACCGTGCCGCCGCGACGCTCGCCGGCGTACGGATTGGACGTCAGCATGCCGGTCTCGGTCATGCCGTAGCGTTCCAGAATGGTGTGGCCGGTGCGGACCCGGAACTCCTCGAAGGTGTCCTTGAGCAGGGGCGCCGAGCCGGAAACGAACAGGCGCATGCCGGAACATGTTGCGCGGCCGAACCCTGGCTCCTGCAGCAGGCGCACGTAATAGGTCGGCACGCCCATGAAGACGTTCGCCTGCGGCAGCAGAGCCAGTGCCCGCGCTGCGTCGAACTTCGGCTCCCAGAACATGGCGCTGCCATTGAGCAGGACCGTGTGGGTGGCGACGAACAGGCCGTGCACGTGGAATGTCGGCAGCATGTGCAGAAGCACGTCGCCGGGCCGGAACGCCCAGTAGCGGTGCAGCACCTGCGCGTTGGCGGCGAGGTTGCGGTGGGACAGCATCGCGCCCTTGGCGCGCCCCGTCGTGCCGGAGGTGTACAGGATGGCCGCCAGGTCGTCGGCGCGCCGCGCGACGGTGGCGAAGGCGTCGGCATGGGGCGCCGCGGCTTCGATCAGCGTGCCGCGGCCGGCATCGTCCAGCTCCAGCACATGTCGCACGCCGGCCTTGCACGCGGCCTCATCGGCGAGGGCTCGGGCCGCGGGCCGGCAGACGAACAGGCCCGGCTCGGCATCGCCGAGAAAGTACTCCACCTCGAGCCGGTGGTATGCCGGGTTCATGGGCAGGAAGACCATGCCGGCGCGCAGCGTGGCGAGGTAGAGCACGAGCGCCTCGGATGTCTTCTCCACCTGTGCGGCGACGCGATCGCCGGGCCTGAGATCGAGCGCCCGCAGCAGATTGGCCATGCGCGCGCTGGCGCGTTCGATATCACCGTAGCTCCAGACGCGGCCGTCGGCCAGCATCAGGCAAGGCGCATTCGGTTCGCGCGGGAAGCGCGACGCCAGCAGGGCGTAGAGGTTGCGGTTCGAGGCCATGACGGCAGCGTTGTTACGGAAGTCAGCAGTGCCGCATGCGGGAGCGCTGCCCTCGTTGGCGCGCTGTTGTGCGGGCGGTCGCCGCTCAGGCCCGCGTCTTCGCGGTGAGGGCGCCCGAAGCTAGCTCCTCGCGAATCCAGGCGATGATATCGTCGAGCATGTCGTCGAGGGATGTCGTCGCCTCGAAGCCGAGCACCGCCTTGGCCTTGCGCACGTCGGCGACGCGGTACGGTACGTCCCAGCGGTAGGGCGTGTCGGAGACGTAGCGGAAGGGGCGCTGCGGGCCGTGGATCTTGCGCCAGATGCGCTCAGCCAGTTCGAGGATGGTGATGCCCTTGCGCGAGCCGAGATTGAAATCCTGATTGACGGCCTCGGGCGACTCCATGGCCAGCCGGATGCCGCGCGCGAGATCCTTGGCGTCGATGTAGTTGCGTACCTGGGTGCCTTCGCCCGCGAGATGCAGCGGATCCTGCCCGGTGAGGATCTTGATCACCAGATCCGGCACGGCGTGGTTGGTGGCGAGTTTCGAGGGCGACGCATCCTCGCCGGGCAGCAGCCGCAGGGCGCGCCGCTCACCCCGACCCACCGGCGAGGTGGGACGGATTATGGTGTAGGGCAGACGGTACTGCTCCCAGGCACCATAGGCGAAGTACTCCGAGGCGAGCTTCTGGAAACCGTAGGTGGATATCGGCGGCGGGCTCTTCTTCTCCGCGCCCTCCGGCGTGGGAAAGATCGTTGCCGACTCGTAGACCATGGTCGATGACAATACGATGATGCGCTCCATACGTCCGTCCAGACAGGCGTCGATGGCAGCGTCGAAGGTCGAGGCGATAATGCGCTCGTTCTCGGCGAGCAAGTCGTAGGCGAGCTCGGACAGCGTGTGCATGCGTCCCACCAAGCCGGCGCCGGCGACGAGCTGGTGGCAGTCCATGGCCAGGTCGCGCAGCATGTCGGTATCGCGCGCATCGCCCGCGACGAAGGTGTAGCGCGGGTGCCGGTCGTACTTGTGTTCGGTGCGCCCGTAACGGCTCTGATCGTCCAGGCCGACCACGTCGTGTCCGGCCTCGAGCAGTTCGGGAATGAGATAGCTGGAGATGAAACCGGCAGCGCCGGTGCACAGGATCTTCATGCCTGTCCCTGCCTTTCGCGTCAGATTCCTTCCTTGCCGAAGATGTCGCCCAGATCGCTCAGGCGGAACACGGGGCCATCCTTGCAGATGAAGAAGCGCCCCATCTGGCAGTGGCCGCAGAAGCCGAGTCCGCATTCCATGTGGCGCTCCAGCGTCACCCAGACGCGATCGCGGGCGATGCCGCGCCCGGCGAGCGCGATCGAGGTGGCCTCCATCATGCGCTCCGGCCCGCAGACATAGGCGACCGCGTTGGCGCCATCCCACGATGCCTGGTGGATTGCGCTTACGGTCGAGCGTGCCGCGCCGGCACCGGCGCCGTGCCGGTTCTTCGACAGCCAGCGGCAGGTGATCTCGAAAATGCCTTCGGTATCCCAGCGCTCCAGCTCGTCGGTGAACAGCATGTCCTGCGCCGTGCGCGCGCCGTAGTACAAACGGATGGCGCCGAACTGCTCGCGATGGGCGATAAGCCGGTCGAGCAACGGTCGCAGCGGTGCCAGCCCCGTGCCGCCCGTTACGACCACCACGTCCCTGCCGTAGGCGGGTTCCATGGGCCAGCCGATGCCCACCGGCCCGCGGATGCCGACACTGGCGCCCACCGGCAGCGCCGTGATGGCAGCCGTTGCCGGGCCGGCAGCACGGATGGTCAGCTCCAGCCCGTCGGGCGGCAGATAGCGCGACACCGAAATGGCTGCCGCCGGATGGTTGGGCAGACCGACCATGACGAACTGGCCGGGCCGGCCGTCGACGTGCACCGCGTCCAATCCGGCGAGGCGCAGCGTTGTCGTGTCGTGCGTTTCCGGCCGCGTGAAGGTGACGCGTGCCGTGGCATAGGCCTGGCGATCGTCGGCCACGGGCTCGAACCTCGGCGGCGGCAGATTCGGCTCGGCCGGCGCGATGGCGTCGAGCTCCTCGCGCACGTCGATGCCCACGGGGCACCAGGTAATGCAGCGACCGCAGCCGACGCAGCCGGAGCTGCCGAACTGGTCCCACCAGGTGGCGAACTTGTGCGTCAGCCACTGCCGGTAGCGGTGCTTGGGCTGGGAACGGAAATCGCCGCCGGCCACACGCGCGAAGCCGGGGCTGAAACAGGAATCCCAGACGCGCTCGTTGACTGCTTCCGTGCCCGCAAGATCCGTGCTGCGCGTGACGCTGGTGCAGAAGCAGGTCGGACAGGCCATGGTGCAGTTGCCGCAGGTGATGCAGCGGTTGGCCACCTCGGCCCAGCGCGGATGATCGAGCTTGGCCATGAGTCGGTCGCGCAGGCCGGCGGTCTGCAACGGATTGCCGATGCGCGTGCGCGTGGCGGCGACTGCCTGCACGGCAGCAACCGATTGTTCCATGGTTGCCGCGCCGGCCTGGAGGCGGCCTAGGATCTCGGCGCCTGTCGGTGTGCCCGCCTCCATGACGTAGCCATGATCGAGTTCCGTCAGAACCAGATCGTGCCCGGCGCCGGCGCGCACCTCCGGACCGGTGCCCATCGAGGTGCAGAAACAGGTCGCGGCCGAGGTGGTGCACTGGACGGCGACGACGAGCGCGGCGCGCCGGCGCAGCTGATAGTCAGTTTCGATATAAGGGCCGCCGAGAAAGACGCGGTCGTGCACGCCGAGCGCGGCCAGCTCGCAGGCGCGCACGCCGAGGAACGCCATCTTTGGCACCTCGGGCACGACCGGCTGGTACACCACATCGCCCTCCGCGTTCTCGCGCCGCTCGTAACGCGCAATCGTCATGGGTACCCGTGCCGGGTAGGTGTAGCGCTTCCATGACGTCGGTCCGACGACGTAGCCGAACAGGCGTTCGTCATCGCGCCGGAGGAGTTTGTAGGTACCGGGCTTCTGCTCGTCGCCCCAGCCCCTGGGCAGATCGTCCACCGCGGTGATCTCGTCGTAGGTGATGGCACCGTCGGCCAGCGTCGGGCCGATCAGCTTGCGTCCGTCCTCGCGCAGGATGTCGAGCAGCTCCTGAAACCGCTCGCGGGGCAGGAACCATGCGCCGCCGAGGCCCGGCACCAATGCGGCGGTCATGATGCGCATACCACCGCAACGTCGGCGGCGACTCGTTCGACTTCGACGTTGATCGCTGCGGCGAAGGGCGAAATCGCCGCCGCCACGGCCGGCGACAGCCCGGCGCCAGGGGCAAAGGATTCTCCGCCCACCCCGATGAAACTGCCCCGCAGCGGCGCGCCACGAAGCAGCGACGCCAGCGCTAGGGTCTGCTGCAGGGGAAGTTGGTGGCTGGAGCGCACGCCGATGCCGGCGCTGCCGCGGGCGGTTTCGGCCATCTCGTCCAAGGGCGCATGCACGAGCCGCCCGGGAGCAATCCCGGCAACGGCGTCGATGACGATGCACGCGGCATCGGGGGCGAGATCGAGCAAATGCTGCACGTCCAACTGTCCGGCGCACACAATGTGCAGGCGGCCGCGCAGGGCGGGGGCAAGGCGCTCGATCGCATGGAAGGCGGCGCCATCGTCGCCGCGATGAGGCTCGCCGCAGACGAACAGCGTCAGGGACCCGGTCGAGGCGTCAGTCATGCTGGATGCGAAGGTCGAGAAAGTGCGTTGCACAGGAGATGCACGGATCGTAGGAGCGGATCATCTGCTCCAGCCGGCGCGTCGCGGCGTCGTGGGGCATGTCCAGCACGCCCTGGGCGGCGGTGACCAGATCGTGCTCGATGGCGGCTTGGTTCTGACTGGTGGGCGGCACGATCTGGCTGTGGGTCATACGCCCGCGCTCGTCCACCTCGTAGCGGTGAAAGCACAGGCCGCGCGGTGCCTCGGTGGCCCAGGCGGCGACGCCGGCCCGCGGCTGCCAAGGGAGCGTCGGCTCGGCCGGGGGCCGATAGGCTTCGACGATGTCGAGCGCCTCGGCGCAGGCGTGCACCAGTTCCACAGAGCGCGCCACGATGGAGGCATAGACGTTGGTCTGGATCATCTCCGCCATGCCGGTTTCATCGAGCAGAGATTTCGCCACAGGATGCAGCTGACCGGCGCACAGCGTGATGCGCGCTGCCGCGCCGCACAGATACGGGCCCTTGCCGTCGCGCGAGCGGGCGTGCAGGGCGTTGGAGCCTTCCAGGTGGACTTCCTCGAAGGCGTCGCGCCAGTCGCCGGGCGCGATATCGATACCGTCGTTGGAGACGATGCGACCGTCATTCATCGGATATTCGCGAGGGTGGCGCAGGCTGACGAAGCGCGCCTCGCGGCGAAACGGCGGCATGGCGAAGCCGGTGGTCCAACGCACTGTTGCCTTGGCGTGTTCCAGGGCGTGCTCCAGCGCCGGCCGCAGCGCCTGCAATTCCGCGCGGCGCGGCAGGCGGCTCCAGCCGCCGACGCGCACGCTGACCGGATGGATCGGCCGACCGCCAAGCAGGCGGATGAGCTCGTTGCCGGCCTTCTTCATCTGCAGGCCCCGCTCGACCACGGCGCGATGGTCGGCCGCCATGGCGATGGCACTGTCATAGCCGAGGAAGTCCGGCGCGTGCAGCATGTACACGTGCAGCCCCTGGCTCTCGATCCATTCACCGCAGTAAAGCAGGCGCCGCAGGGCCCGCACCTGCGGGTCGATGCGCACGTCGAAGAGGTCTTCGAAGGCATGCACCGCGCTCATCTGGTAGGCGACCGGGCAGATGCCGCAGATGCGCGCCACGATGTCGATCACCTCGTCGGGCGTGCGACCGAGCACGAGCTGCTCGAAGTAGCGCGGCGCCTCGAAGATGCCGAAGCGCGCTTCGACCACCTTGCCCTCGCGCACGCGCAGCTTGAGCGAGCCTTCGCCTTCGACCCGCGTCAGCTCGCCGACCTGGAAGATGCGTTCGCCGGTCGAGCCGGCGCTCATGTCGTTCATCGTTTGCTCCCGGGTCCGGGCACGCCGTGCTCGGTGACCACGGAACGGAACGGTTCGGAATAGGCGGTGAAGCCGGCAAAGAGCCGTCCCACGTCCTCCCGCGGCTGCTTGCCGACCTGCTGCAGAAATCGCGACAAACCGGCGGCGTTGGCCTGCTCGCGCGGGCCGAAGCAGCCGTAGCAGCCGCGCCCGTAGCGCGGGCAGATGGCACCGCAACCGGTCTGGGTCACCTGCCCAAGACAGGGGATGTGTTTCGATACCATGACGCAGACGACACCGCGGCGCTTGCACTCCATGCACACCGCCTCGTCGCGCAACTGCGGCCGGCGCCCGGTGGCGAGCGCGGTGAGAAGTTCGACCAACTGATCGGGATCGATGGGACAGCCGCGCAACTCGGCGTCGACGCTCACGTGCTCGGCGATCGGCGTGGCCGTGCCGAGCGAGTCCACGTATTGCGGATGGGCATACACGGCGGCACGGAAGGCGTCGTGGTCGGCCCAGTTGCGCAATGCCTGGATGCCCCCCGAGGTGGCGCAGGCGCCGATGGTGACGAGATACTTTGCCTGGCGGCGCAGTTCCTGCAGCCGGTCGAGGTGCTCGGGCACGCTGACCGAACCCTCGATGAGCAGGATGTCGAACGGCCCGACGGGATTGCGCACCGAGGTTGCTTCGGGAAATTCGACGATCTCGAAACGCTCGGCCAGCGCCAGCAGCTTGTCTTCGAGATCGAGCAGAGTGAGCTGGCAACCGTCGCACGAAGCGAACTTGACGACGCCCACACGGGGGCGCACCGGCGCAGTGGTAAATGTCATGGTGTCGAGTCAGTGCTACAAGAAGGGTCCATGAGCACATGCCGCGGCCGGAGGTCGCTGCCCGGGTGGCGATGCGGCCGCCCTCGGAATTCGGCCAAGCGGCACTTTATCAATGCCGCCGCGAAGGGTCAAACCGTAGCGGCATTGCATATCGGCACGTGCGCCGGGGCACCCGCCGGCCAGGCGCCGGGCCTGAGTCCGAGACGCGGATGGCGAAGACGCCGCGGTGCCCGTGTCCCTGGTCTGCGGGCGTCATGTAAACCCAAAGTCACCTCGTGCGTTTAGAATTGATCGCCCGGTTGATGCGATTGTAATTGTGCCGTGCTCGTTGCACCGGACGATTTACCCGTTCCCACTCAGATAAGGAAGAAGCGACATGAAACACACTCTTCTCTGCGCCGCCATGGTCGCCGCCGCGCTCGCCGCGTGCGGCAAGCAAGAAGCGAAACCCGTGGCGCCGGCTACGCCGGCGGCCGCGCCCGCTCCGGCGCCTGCAGCGGCACCGGCTCCCGCCGCCGCGCCCGCGCCAACCGCTGCGCCCGAAGCAGCACCCGCCGGTGGGGAAGGCAAGGCCGATGCGCCGAAGAGCGAACAGGCCGCTGCTCCCGCGTCGCCCGCCGCGGCGGATGCTGTCAAGGCGGCGGCTGCCGACGCGGTGAAGGCTGCAAACGAAGCCGCCCAGGCCGGCGGCGACAAGACCAAGGAGATGATGGACAAGGCCAAGGAAGTCGCGGTCGGCGCCGCCAAGGGTGGTGCAGAAGGTGCGAAGGAAGGCGGAGCCGCCGGCGCCGTGGCCGGAGCCCAGAAGGGTGCCGCCGAAGCGTTGAAGAAGTAACGTCAGGCCCGCGGGACTCCGGGGCGACCCGGCAGTCCTTCAAAGGGGAAGGCCGGCGCCGATGCCGGCCTTCGTTGCACCCGACCCGCCGGGCGGGAGGCCGGTGCGGCGGTATCCGTGCGCGGGCGATCCCGGTGGAATTGGCGGGTCTGGATTAGACGGTGCGGCCAGCGCCGAGCACGCGCAATGCCCCGCGATTTTCGCCCACCAGCTTGCCATTGACGTATAGCGCCGTGCGCGCGGAATAGGAGCCCGCGGCCAGGCCCTCGGGTAGCCGGATGGTAAAGCTGTTCTGGATGCCGCCGGTGAGTATCCCCGGGTCGGCCTTCTTTTCTGCCCGCAGCAGCACCTTGGCCGGGTCGCTCGGCTCGTACACTTCCAGCACCTCCACGACGTCTCGCACCGGCTCCTTCGAGCCCGAAACGAGCGTGATGCTCGACACCACACGTGCCTCCTGTCCGGGCTTGACGCCGCCGCCAGCGTTGAACGCCGTATCATAGGCGGTGACCAGCGGCTGCTCGGGCAGCGTACCTTGGTGCTCGGCCCGGTATTGGCCGTCGACCTCGGCGGGCTGGCGCGTCTGTTTTGACTGGGCGTTGATGATGTAGCAGGCGAGCGCCCCCAACCCCGCGCCGATGGCCGCGCCCTTGGCCCGGCTTTCGTCGGCGATGATCGCGCCGAGCGCGGCCCCGATCAGAGCTGCGGTGGCCGGGCTGCATTCCCCGGCTTTCATCATCTTGTCCAGGGGCGTGAAGTCGGGCAGCGCCGGCGCCGGTTGCTGGGCCGCGCAGGCCTGAAGCAGCAGCGCGCCCGCTGCGGCGAGGACGATGGGCCTCGTGGCAGAGCGTGTCATATCGATTTCTCCTCGGGATGTCCGTCCGCGCAGCGGGCGGTAAGCCCACTTAACGCCGCATGCGCTGTTTCGACATACCGGTGAGAAGTCGGCAGATCAGCTGTCAGGCGCTGACTCGAGCCAGGGTGCGACGATCTCGCGCACCATGTCGGTCAGTGGCTGCAGAAGTTGGGCAATCGGTGCGAGCAGATCGTCGCCGTCGCCCTCGGCCTGGAGAATGCCCGCGTGGCGGTCGAAATCGCGCTTCCTTGCCAGTACCTTGTCCTCGTAATTGCTCGCGCCGCCGCTGTAGCGTTGCAACGCCAGGCGCAGGCTGCCGCTACGCACATGGTATTCGCGCAGGATGCGCGCGCCGACGTGTATGCCGGTCTCCACGTCGTGCAGCATCTCGACGCCGCCGATCATCCGCACTTTTTCCGGGTGGGCGTGGGGCATGACCTGCATCAGGCCGCGCGCACCCTTGGAACTCACGGCGCTTGGATTGAAGCTTGATTCGACTGCGATGACGGCCAGGATCAGGGTATGCGACAGGCCGGTGAACTTCGAGGCGTTGCCGGCGACGCGCACAACGCGGGTGGCGTGGGGCGACGCGACGCGATAACGCTGCGTGATATGTGTCGCCAACGCCCGCTCCACGGCCTGCGGCGAGGGCGCCGGTGCCGCCTTCTCGACCGGTGCCGGCAGGGCCGGCGGTCGGACCTCCGTTTGGGGTGGCGTTTCCTTTTGCGGCGGCGGCGCCTCCTGCGGCAGGTTCGAAGGCAGGCTCTGGCAGCCAGCCAACCAGATGGCGCCGAGCAGCATCACCGGGCGCGCACAACGAGATACGATATTCATTATTCTCTCTCCGTGCCTGTTACTGCGCCCGACGCCGATGGCGGACCGGGCGCGATGGGCTGACGGGCTTGCAGGTCGGAGACTTGCGCGGAAGCGGCGTGACCTCGGCGCGCGTGCGCGCCATGGGCGCAGCAGCGATCCGGAATCGTCGGAGGTGGCGGATCCCGACACGCGGCTGCCGGTGACGGCATTGCGCGTTGCGGGCGTCCGGTGAGGCTCACCAGTGCGCGCTTGCCTCGGGGGTGGCGAGGCGATCGCGAACGCACCCTCGGCGTCCAATCGCTCTCGCGCCGGTGCCGTGACGGCACGCGCGTGCGCGTATCGCGTTGTCAGCTGGTAGTCCCGCTGCCATCGGGTTTCCCCATTAGGCCGGTGACTTTGCGCCTTCGCCTTTCGACGATGTTGCCCTTTTCAGCTCAAGTGAACGTAACGGCCGGGCACGGGGGGAACTTTAGTCCGCGCGGCGTTTGACCCCGGCGGAAGCCACCTGCGATACTCCGCGAACCACCTTGTCGCATCACTGCCATGGACGGAAGCATCGATCACACCGACGGCTGCGCGGCGTGGAATCCGGGTGTCACTTCCACGGTGCCGGAGGCATTCCGGGCGCAGGAAACGATCGCCCGCCCGGAGTGCGTGTTCGGCACTTTGGCGGAAGTTGAGGAACTTGTTGGCCTGACCGGACTTCCGTCCGAGCAGTTGGCGACGTTTCGCCCGGCGCGGCTGGCGCTTCACGAACTAATCGTGCGCGTCACGGCGGACATTGCCGTGAGCGAGGGCGAGCAGGAAGAAGTCTTTGGCCAGAACTTCCGCCGTATCGCCGGAAGGATTCGCGAGGAGTACATCGCCCCGCATATGCAGGCGATCGAGCGCTCCTATGCCGACCTGCGCGAGCGTGCCGACGCGCTGGTGCGCGAAATCCTGCAGGCGACCCTGTTCGCGCCGCAACCGGCGCGGACCGCCCCACAGCTGCCATTCAGCCTGTTCCGGCGGGCGAACCGGCGGCCGATGCCGACGGAGTCCGCGGCCGAGCGGGAGCAGCGGCTCATCGCCGAGTACCGCGAGGCGGGGCGCTCGGCCGACGATCCGCTGCGGCGCGCGGCGTACAAGAGCCTTTCCCGTGTTCTAGGGGCCATCGCCGGCAGACACGGCCGCGTCGGTGGTAACATTGATCTGCTCGTTTCGTTAGTCGCACGGCATGTCTGCAACAGCTATGGCAGCCGGCTCATCGGGCAGCAGATTGCGCCCCTGGTGGACGCGGCGATCGAAAAGGAGGGTTATGTTCGCGTCGCCGATCGCGAGGCGCCGATCCTGATCAGTCTGAAAGGGGCCTCGGCGGCGGGCAAGAGTTCGCTGCGTCCCATGCTCAAGCGCGTCCTGCGCGAGCAGGGTATCGAAGCGGACGGCTATGCCACCATCAGCCCAGACGTCTGGCGACGCTTACTGCTCGACTACGAATCGCTCGGGCCTGCGTACAAGTACGCGGGCCACTTTACCAGTCGTGAGTTGATGGTCATCGACGGCAAGCTCGACCGCTATATTCGCGACAAGGCCGAACGGCGTCAGGCGATCCCGCACCTGGTGGTGGACCGCTTCCGCTTCGACAGTTTCTCCAGCGAGCAAGTGGCGCGGGTGCTGCACAACACCTATGCCAAGTACGTCGACACGATGTACATGTATTTCGTCGTCACGCCGCCCGAGGAAACGGTGGAGCGCGGCTGGCAGCGCGCGCTGGAGCGTGGCCGCTATAAAGCGGTGGAGGATTTTCTTGGTCACAGCGTCGAAGCCTACACCGGCATGCCGAAGATCCTGTTCAAGTGGCTCGCACACAGGCGAACCGACTATCGCTACTTCTTCCTCGACAACCGGGTGCCGAAGGGCGCGTTTCCGAAGACCATCGCTTTTGGCAATCAGGACGAGATCACCATCTACGACCCCGTGGCCTTCATCGATATCGAGCGCTACCAGAAGATCGATATCAGTGCCCGGTCGCGCGCGGAGGTTTACCCGCCGGCACGGGCGCTCGCAGTGGAGCACAATACCAGCTTCCTCAAGGAATGCATCCGGCGTATTCCGAACGTCATTCTGGTTGATCCTGACAGCGGCGTTGCCTATCTGCGCGCGCGCCATGGCCGCTTCGAGGTGGTCGAGGCGGTGACGATGGCCCGCGTCATGGGCGACGCGCAGATTGCCATTGTCATGGGTGAGATTGCGCCGGATCTGGTCGAAGCTCGCCGCTCGCCGGCGCCGTGTCCTGATTGAGTCGCGGCCGCGGCTGCTGCAGCAGCACCAATGACCGTCCGGCAAGCGGATAAACGTCGCCCGGCGAGTGCCGTTCCAGTTGTGCCGGGGGCGAGCCCCGGGCGGTGTCGATCGTCACCAGCCAGCGGCCGTGGGCGTGGAAGCCGGGCAGCACGAACGGGATATCCTCGTGATGGGCGTTGATTAGCAGCATGAAATCATCGTCGATCACCGGCAGGCCACGGCCATCGACCTCGCCGATGGCATTGCCCGCGAGGTACATGCCGAGGCAGCGCGCGAACCCGAGCTGCCACTCGTCGTCGCTCATCTCCAGTCCGTCCGGTCCGAACCACAGCACATTGCGCGTGCCTTCGCCATGTTTGGGGAAGAAGCTGCGGCGCCGGAATACCGGGTGCTCCCGGCGCAGGCGCGAGACATAGGCGACGAATGCGAGTAGCTCATGATCTTCGGGCGTCAGCGCCCAGCTGACCCAGCTGATGTCGTTGTCCTGGCAGTAGGCGTTGTTGTTTCCCCGCTGCGTGCGGCCCATCTCGTCGCCGGCAAGCAGCATCGGCACGCCCTGGGACAGCAACAGCGTGGCGAGCAGGTTGCGCTTCTGCCGCGCCCGAAGTGCCGAAACCGCTTTGTCCTCGGTGGGGCCTTCCGCGCCGCAATTCCAGCTCAGGTTGTGATCGTGGCCGTCGTTGTTGTCCTCGGCATTGGCGTCGTTGCGTTTGTGCGAGTAGCTCACCAGGTCGTGGAGCGTAAAGCCGTCGTGTGAGGTGACGAAGTTGATGCTGGCACTGGGGCGCCGACCGTTGTGGCAATAGAGATCGCTGGATCCGGTCAGACGATAACCGAGGTCGCCGATCAGCCCGCCGTCGCCTTTCCAGTAGGCGCGCATGGCATCACGATACTTGGCATTCCATTCGCTCCATGCCACCGGGAAGTTGCCCATCTGTACGCCGCCTTCGCCCAGATCCCAGGGTTCGGCGATGAGCTTGACGCGCGCCAGCACGGGATCCTGGTGGATCGCATCGAGGAAGCCGCCGCGCATATCCACCGCGTCCGCCTCGCGCGCGAGCGCCGAGGCCAGGTCGAAGCGAAATCCGTCCACATGCATGTCCTGCACCCAATATCGCAATGAATCCATGACCAGCCGCAGCACCTGGGGGTGGGTCAGATCCAACGTATTGCCGCAGCCGGTGCAGTCCCAGTAGTAACGCGGGTTGTCCGGCATCAGGCGGTAATAGGAAGCGTTGTCGAGGCCGCGGAAACACAGGGTCGGGCCGAGGTGGTTGCCCTCGGCGGTGTGGTTGTACACCACATCGAGAATCACTTCGATGCCGGCCCCATGCAGGGCTTTGACCATGGATTTGAACTCGGTCACGGCATCGCCCGTGGCGCTGTAGCGCTGCTCCGGCGCGAAGTAGCCGACGGAGTTGTAACCCCAGTAGTTGCGCAATCCCCGCTGCAGCAGATGGCGGTCGTCCACCAGGCAATGCACCGGCAGCAGTTCCACGGCCGTGACGCCGAGACGCTGCAGATGGGCGATGGCTGGCGCGCTGGCAAGCCCCGCATAGGTGCCGCGCAGCGCAGGCGCCACGGCGTTGTTGGCGATGGTGAATCCCTTGACGTGCAGCTCGTAGATGAGCGTGTCGCTCCATGCCGTGCCGGGAGGGCGGTCGTCGCCCCAGTCGAAGGCCGGGTCGGTCACCGCGCACTTCGGCATGGCCGGCGCGTTGTCGCGCCATTCGAAGGTCAGGTCGGCGCGCTGCGCCCCGACCTTGTAGCCGAAGTGGGCATCGGTCCAGCGCAGTTTTCCGGCCACGGCGCGCGCATAGGGGTCGAGCAGGAGTCGATTGGCATTGAAGCGGTGGCCAAGATCCGGCCGGTAGGCGCCGTGCGCCCGGTAGCCGTAGAGCAGCCCCGGGGCCGCGCCCGGCAGGTAGCCGTGCCAGACGAACCCGGTGCGCTCCGGCAGCGCGAGGCGCGCTACCTCGCGCCGGCCGCGCGTGTCGAACAGGCACAGCTCGATGATACTGGCATGCTCGGAGAAGACGGCGAAATTCACGCCTCGTCCGTCCCAGGTCGTGCCGAGAGGATGGGGATTGCCGGGCCAGAGAGCCTGCGTCGTTGTGTTCATGATCACCCCGCGTTGCTGATGCCGGTTATTCTTCCATCTTTTCAGGGGCGACTGGGGTCAGTGCGCCGCCTCGGCGTTCCGGTATGCGCAATGCGGCGATTCTGTGATCGGTCAAGGCAACCGACGCCAACTCGTAGGACAATAGCACCTGAAGGCTGCGCCGAACGCCTTCTTGGCGTGCGGACGGGCCGCCGGCCTGACCTGCGCAGCACTCGCACAGCACAAGTTTACATAACCAGTATGGATCGGGGAGAAACCATGACACAAGCCAAGCTGACCGACGACGAACGCAGAATTGCCGAAGCGCGACATCATGATCCCTTCGCGGTGCTCGGCCGGCATGCGACCAACGAAGGCGTTGTCGTGCGCGCATTCCTGCCCCACGCCGTCGAGGTGACTATCGTCGAAGGCAATCTGGCGATGAAGCGCGTGGCCGGGAGCGACTTCTTTCATTGGCGCGGACCGGCAGACGCCGTGCCGGAACACTATCGGCTGATGTGGCGCGACGACAACCATCGGCAGCACGTCGCCTACGATCCGTACAGCTACGGGCCGCAACTTTCGGATTTCGACCTGCATCTGTTCGCAGAAGGCCGGCACCGCGAGGCTTACCGCATCCTCGGTGCCAATGAGCGCGAGGTGGACGGCGTGCGCGGGGTGCTGTTCGCCGTCTGGGCGCCCAATGCCGAGCGCGTGAGCGTGGTCGGCGATTTCAATCGCTGGGACGGGCGCCGGCATCCGATGCGTGTGCGCCCGGGCTGCGGCTTGTGGGAACTTTTCGTTCCCGATCTTGGGCCTGGGGCGCTGTATCGCTTCGAGGTGCGCAACCGGCATACCGGTAACCTGGTGCTCAAGTCCGATCCCTATGGCCAGCGCTTCGAGGCGCGACCGAGCAATGCGACCATCGTCACTGGCGAGCCGCAGCATGTCTGGCAGGACGGCGAATGGATGGCGAGCCGCGCGGGCTGGGACTGGCAGCACAGTCCGATGTCGATATTCGAAGTCCATCTCGGCTCATGGCAACGCGGGCCGGAAGGCGAGTTCCTCGGCTACCGGGAGTTGGCGCACAGACTGGTCGAATACGTTACCGATATGGGTTTCACCCATATCGAACTGCTACCTGTCACCGAGCATCCCTTCGACCAGTCGTGGGGTTACCAGGCGACGGGTTACTTCGCTCCGACCAGCCGCTTCGGCTCGCCGGACGACTTCCGCTATCTCGTGGACCATTGCCACTGCAACGGCATCGGCGTGATCCTCGACTGGGTGCCGGCGCATTTTCCCAAGGACGATTACGCGCTTGCACGCTTTGACGGCACAGCCCTTTACGAGCACGAGGACCCGCGCAAGGGCGAGCATCTCGACTGGTCAACGCTGATCTTTAACTACGGCCGCAACGAGGTACGCAACTTCCTGCTCTCGAGCGCCTTGTACTGGCTGAAGGAGATGCACATCGACGGCCTGCGCGTGGACGCGGTTGCCTCGATGCTCTACCTGGACTACTCGCGCGCGGAATGGATCCCGAACCAGTACGGCGGGCGCGAGAACCTGGAGGCGATCGCTTTCCTGAGGGAACTCAACGAGCTTACCCATAGTGAATGCCCAGGCGCGCTGGTGATCGCCGAGGAGTCTACCTCATGGCCGCAAGTGACGCGCCCGACCTACCTCGGCGGCCTGGGCTTCGACCTGAAGTGGAACATGGGATGGATGAACGACACGCTGCGCTACATGACCAAGGATCCGGTGTTTCGCCGTTACCATCATGACCTGCTGACGTTCAGCATGCTTTACTGCTTCACCGAGAATTTCCTCTTGCCGTTCTCCCACGACGAGGTGGTGCACGGCAAGGGCTCCATGCTGAACAAGATGCCAGGCGATGAGTGGCAGCGCTTCGCCAACCTGCGCGTGCTCTACACCTACATGTTCACCCATCCGGGCAAGAAGTTGCTGTTCATGGGGACCGAGTTCGGCCAGGGGCTGGAGTGGAACAGCGCCGGCGTACTCGACTGGTATGTACTGCAATACCCGCTGCATAGCGGATTGCAGCGCTTGGTGAAGGATCTCAACGCGCTCTATCGCCGATGCGGTGAGTTGCACGCCCACGAATTCGAATGGTCGGGATTCGACTGGGTCGACTGCCACGATTCGGAGCAGTCGATCCTGAGTTTCCTGCGCCGCGCAGGTGATCGGTTCCTAATGGTGATCGTCAACCTCACCCCGGTGCCGCGCCACGGCTATCGCATCGGCGTGCCCTCGCCGGGCCACTACTACGAGGTGCTCAACTCCGATTCGGAGATCTACGGCGGCAGCAACATCGGCAATGGCGGCGAACAACTGGTGGCGGAAGAGCTGCCATGGATGAACCGGCCGTATTCGCTGTCGCTGACCGTTCCTCCGCTTGGAGCGCTGGTGCTAGCGCCGCAGTCGTAACGGGGCGCGACGGAGAAGGCACCGGTCGCACGGACTACGGACTGGCCTGCGGCGGGTGATTGACTAGCACGAGCACCTCCGAGGGCGGCAGGTTGCGGATCTCGACAAATGCCATGCCGTTGTCCAGGCGCTTCACCGGCAGGCGCGAAGCGACGGGATGGGATAGTGCGCCGCCTGCCGCGCCGGCGGCCTGCGCCGTGTTGGCGATGACGGTTAGCGTCGTTCCCGGCGCACTCAGACGGGCGTCCACCAGCACGTCGCCGCCGCGGAATTGTGTGCCATGACCGTTGACCACGCATAGCGCCTCCTCGTCGCTCAGCAGACGCGACCAGGCGATGAGTTCTCCGGGCCCGCGCAAAAGGAACGGTCCGCCGAACAGCGAGGTCGGCCGCAGGTACTGGCGCCCCTGGCGCAGTACGGGAAAATCCCGACGTACTGCACAGAGGGCGGCGATGCGCCGATAGGTTGCGAAGCCGGGATCGAAGCAGTGGGCGCCGGCGGTGCCGAAGGGACCGAAGCCTGGCAGCGTGGGATCCGCTTTACCCTCCGGCGGCAAGCCGGCGCGACCGGCCCGGCGCGGGTGCAGTGGGCCGAACATCGCCTCGCGCAGGTAGCGATCGGCATGATCGCCGCCGTTCCATCCCGGCAGGTATTTGCGTTCGGACGCTTCCGGTCCGGCGAAGGACTGCTCCGTGCCATAGTAGATGCAGGGAATGCCGAGGGTGAACAACTGCAGCGCTACGCCTGCCACTACCTGCTGCTCCGTTGCTGCCTCGCTCGAGAAGCGTATCTTGGCGCCGAAGACATGATCGTGGTCGTCGAGGATAGAGACATGGCGCAGGCCGAGATTGCGGTGGGATCCCATCACCGCATTGCCGGTGTCGAAGCCGTCGAAGTAGGAACTGGGGTGGGTAAGTCCCTTGGCGACTGCGTGCAGGGTCGGGCGCATGTCGCCGATGTCGAGCGCCGCGTCGAGATTGCGCCCGAGCACGTCTAGGTAGCGGTCCTGGGCGAAATCGCCGCCGGCAATCTCGCCGACGAGCAAGAAGTTCGCTTTGCCCAGATTGGCGGCGAATTCCTTGATGGCGCCGCAGAAGTCTCGCGCCTCGTCGAGTGACACGTGCTTGAGCGTGTCGATGCGGAAGCCGTCGCAATCGGTGAGCGCGATCCAGTACCGGTAGCAATCGACCAGACGGCTGAGGACATCGGGATCATCCAGCGCCAGGTCGCGCAGCGTGATGAAATCGGTCCGCTTGTGCTCGGCGTGGGGATCGTCGAGGCTGCCGGCACCGAGATCGCCTTTGCCGGCACGCGTGTAGCAGGCAGCCGCCTGCAGTTCCTCCGGCCAGGCGCCCTGGTCGACATCGACGAGCGGCGTTGCAACCTGTTCGCCATCGCTACCCAGCCAGGAACCGAATGCGTAGTGCTGGGGAAATGCCTTGTAGGGTGGCTCGGCGACGCCGCCGGGGTAGACCCAGTTGAAACCGGTGTGGTTGAAAATGATGTCGAGAATGATGCGGATCCCTTTCGCATGAGCGGCGTCCACCAGTTCGACCAGGTCGCCGCGCGTGCCGAAGCGCGGGTCCACGTCGAGGAAATTCTGGATGCCGTAGCCGTGGAAGGTATCGAGGTGGCCGCGCTGCTTGAACACCGGGCTGAGCCAGATGGTCGTCACGCCCAGATCGCGCAGGTAGTCGAGTTTTGACCGCACGCCTTTGATCGTGCCACCCTGCCAGCGCTGCGCTCCGGATTGCGCCCAGCGGTCCCAACGCCAGCTCTGCCCGTCGGATGCTATGGGACGCGCGCTGCTGCGATTGGTCCGATCGAGCAGGGGGCGCGTGTGCTCCTGTGCGTCGCTAAAGCGATCCACCAGCAGAAAGTAAAGCACCTGATCGCGCCAGTCAGCGGGCGAGGGGTGATAGCTCAGGCGACGCGGGAACGCGATCTCGCCGCGCATGCGTTTCGGCACTGGCTGGCCAAGCATGCTGGTGGCGAATGACGAAGCCATGGCAGCTGCCTCCTGTTGTGAAGAGTGGTGCTTGTCGGCTGCCTGGCCGGTCACGCGATGCCGGTGGCGTCCAGAGCAGGTTTCCAGCGCTTTGCCAGGCGGTTGAAGCCGGAAACGGTCGGATGCAGTTCGTTCGCCCAATCCTCGGGGCTCAGCGTGCCGCGCGCGTCCACCAGCTGCAGGCTCGGCGCCTGGGACTGTGCATCCTCAAGCATGAGGCGGAAGTCGTCGATGAGCAGATCGACCATGGGTTGGTGGATTCTGCGCGGGACGCTGCACTGATCCATCGGGAACTGCAGCCACTGCCCGACGCCGAGAAATCCCTTGCCATTGGGAACGGCGTAGTCGTAGCCGTGAACGAATACGGGCGTTCCGGGGATCTTCTGCTGGACTAGGTCGACCACGCTGAGCAGGGCGGCCCGGACCTTGTTGAACAGCCGCGCGGGCTGACCCTTGCGCAGGCACTCCTTCGCCGCAGTTGCCCCGGAACAATCCTCGCGCAGGAGCTGCACGAGATCGTCCTTGCCGGCGAAATCGTTGCCGCCGCCGGAAAGGAAGACGGCCCTCAGGGTACGGCCGAATCCCTTCTTCTTGTCCAGATCCCATTCGATCTGCGCGCGAATGGGTCCGGACTCGTACTCCACGGCTTCGGCGCCGCTGTGCCCGCGCACGAGCATGACATGTGTCTGGCTGCGATTGAGGATTCTGTGCAGAGGGATCGCGAGATTGTTGCGCGGGTACCAGAACCAGGAGTCGCCGATGGCGAGCACGGTCGGAAAAACGTTCTCGAGCTGGAGCTGCGTTTCATCCCACACGGGGCCAGTAATCATGTCGAGCGCTCCCTGAATGTTTTGAGGAATGCGGCGGCACGGCGGCACGCGCAATGTTGCCGATGGTTTCATAAGGCGGGGGCTTGCGCAACAACCGTGCGGCGTCGCTCCTCCGATGGGGCAATGCACGCTCGACCTCGGTGCGTGCTTGCCGTATCCCGTGATTGTGCGGCGACGATGTCGCGGCGCGCATTTTTCGCAGCGAATCGGGTAGCATGCCGGCTTTGCCGATCGAGGCCTCCTCCGAAGAATACGATGCACGCCGACCTGCGCTTGGTTTTTCTTTACGCGCTGACCATTTTCCTGAGCGCCTTCCTGCTGTTCCAGGTGCAGCCACTCATCGGCAAGATGATCCTGCCCTGGTTTGGCGGCTCGGCGGCGGTGTGGACCACCTGCATGCTGTTCTTCCAGGTGCTGCTGCTGCTCGGCTACCTTTATTCGCACTGGATCGTGCGCTTTCTTGCGCCGCGACGGCAAAGTCTCATGCATATCGGACTGCTCGTGGCGAGCATGGCGGTTCTGCCGCTGACTCCCGGCGATCAGTGGCGGCCGACGGGCGCGGAAAATCCGACGTGGCGCATCCTGTTGTTGCTGGCAGCGACGATCGGCCCGCCCTATTTCGTACTGTCCACCACCGGACCGCTGATCCAGGCGTGGTTTGCGCGCGAGCGGCCCGGCGCCGTGCCCTACCGCCTGTTCGCCTTGTCGAACTTCGGTTCCCTGCTGGCGCTGCTCGCCTATCCGGTTGCGGTCGAGCCGTGGCTGCCGACTCGCTGGCAATCCTGGACGTGGTCGGGTTTGTTCGTCGGCTTTGTGCTGTTGTGCGCGCTGCTTGCCTGGCACGGGCGCCACGGCACAGCCGGACACGCGAGTGTCCGGGCCGACGCCCGTCCGGCGCCCGGCGCCGGCACGCGCCTGGCGTGGGTCGCGCTTGCGGCTTGCCCCTCTATCCTGCTGGTGGCGGACACCAGCTACATGACGGAGAACATCGCTCCCATTCCGCTGCTATGGGTCGTGCCCCTGGCGCTGTACCTGCTGTCCTTCATCTTCTGTTTCGAGCGCCGCGGCTGGTACCAGCGATGGCTATTCCTGCCGCTGCTGGTGGTGGGACTCGGCGTGCTGACCTGGCTGCCGACACTCGGTGTGTCCGAATTGCCGATCCTGCTTGCGACCAGCATCAATCTTGCATCTTTTTTCGTCGCCTGCATGGTTTGCCACGGCGAGCTGGCGCGCATGCAGCCTCATCCGGCGCATTTGACCGGTTACTACCTGATGCTGGCGGTGGGCGGTGCCCTGGGCGGCGTGTTCGTCGGCGTCGTGGCGCCGTATGCCTTCAACGCGAACTATGACCTCTCGATCGGTCTGGTGACGACGGCAGTCGTGGTGACACTGGTTGTGGTGGGAGGCCATCGATTCTCCGCCAGGGCGTGGCAGGTGGGGAGCTGGGTAGTGGCCGGCGCCGTGACGCTGGCCATCGCCTACGTCCGCGTGACCGATCACAGGGACGAGCTGGAAAACGCCACCGTGACGACGCGCAACTTCTACGGCACGCTGCGGGTGCGCGGCTACGGCCAGGGTGAGGATGCCTCGCGCGGCCTGATCCATGGCCAGATCATTCATGGCCGGCAGTTCTCGGCCGAGAACCGCCAGGACGAGCCCACTGCCTATTACGGCCGCGAAGGCGGCGCCGGCCGGGCATTGCTTGCCAAGGCACAGGACGGGCCGTTGCGCGTCGGCGTCATCGGGCTGGGTGTGGGTACGCTCGCGGCCTATGGCCGGCCGGGCGATTACTTTCGGCTCTACGAGATCGATCCGTCGGTCATTGAGCTGGCGCGCTCGCAGTTCACCTTCCTGTCGCGTACCAAGGCCACGACGGAACTGGTGCTGGGTGATGCGCGGCTTTCCCTGGACCGCGAGCCGCCCCAGCGTTTCGATCTGCTCGTGGCCGACGCCTTCTCCGGCGATTCCGTACCCATCCACCTGCTGACGCGGGAAGCCTTCGCCACGTACTTCCGACATCTGAAACCGGATGGCGTGCTGGCAATTCACGTTACCAACCGCTTCCTTACCCTGGCGCCGGTGGTGCAAACGGCGGCGGAGAGCTTCGGGCGCGCGGCACGCATCGTATCGACGGCGGGTGATGCCGGTCGGCTGCTGTATCGATCGTCCTGGGTGTTGGTGAGCGCCCATCCGCATTTCTTCGATCGCGAGCAACTTCGCGGCGCTGCCGGCCCCATCGCAGCGAGTCCCGATTTCCGCATCTGGCGCGACGACTACAGCAGCATACTCTCGGTTCTGAAGTGAGGGCGCCCGGCCTGCACAGGCTTGGGGCCCGCGTCCGGCCGGCAGCCGATGGCGGCCATATCACGGGGCGAACGATCAAGGTTAACGGCGTCGCGCACACGTGAGACCCGCGCCCCGGCGCGCTACGGGATTGGGCGCCGGCCGGGCGCGCTGCGTCGAAGTCGGGCAACCATGACCGGTGGTGGATTGATGCGCCGCGGCATCGGTGTTTCGCGTTCTGCATCGCGGTCGCTATGTGGCGAGGTAGCGCGTTGTTCAAGGCGCTGCGCCGGTTCGCGCTATCGGTGCCTCGGTGTGGTGGGGCGCCGGATGGCGCCGCGAGACCCGTGCGCGTGGATGTCGGAGGGTTCCTCCACGCGCAACCGCTGTTTGGCCTGTGTTTTCCGGTTCCGCCTGTTTCGTATCCGTAAGCCGCTAAAGTCCGCGCTGCCGGCGACGTTAACTTCTTTGGGCTCGGCAACGGGCCCATGCAGATGCGTAGTGCTCCTTTCCTTTGGCCGCAAGCCTCGTGCCTGCGGCCTTTTTCTTGTGCGCCCGGCACGGGCGCACTCCTGCGGGTGTAAGTCCCGCCGTAAGTTGA
>DAITBA010000008.1:0-147384 GCA_036824005.1 Rhodocyclaceae bacterium | reverse complement strand
CCACCAGAGCCTGCTCGTCGTTGAGCCGATACACCGCCGCGTCGTCGCACGTATCCGTGCCCACCAGCAGTTCCGGCGGCGTGGCGCGAACCGGCGATGCAGCGAGAATGTCTGATAGCACGGCCGGCGCAATTTTGCAGCCGCAGCCGCCGCCATGGGAAAATTGTGTCAGTCTGATCTGTTCCATTATTGGTTGTCTGTTGCACGCCATGAAACAAGGGGTTGCCAACGTAGCACAGTTGGCCGAGTTTGACGAGATCATCGACGTGCGCTCTCCCGGCGAATTCGCCGAGGACCACGTGCCCGACGCGGTCAGTTGTCCAGTGCTGGACGACGAGGAGCGCGCGCGCGTAGGTACGCTCTACAAGCAGCAATCGCCCTTCGCCGCGAAGAAGATCGGCGCCGCCCTGGTGGCACGCAACATCTCGACACACCTCGAACGACGCTTTCTCGACCGCGAGCGGACCTGGCGGCCGCTGGTCTATTGCTGGCGCGGCGGCAAGCGCAGCGGCGCCTTCGCCCACGTCCTGCGCCAGATCGGCTGGGACGCCTGTCAGCTCGAGGGCGGATACAAGGCCTATCGCCGCCACGTCGTCGCCGAACTCGCGCAGCTGCCACGGCGCTATGCCTGGCGTGTGGTCTGCGGCGCCACCGGAAGCGGCAAGAGCCGCCTTCTCGCGGCCCTTGCCGCCAAGGGCGCCCAGGTGCTGGATCTGGAGGCGCTGGCAGCGCACAAGGGTTCCGTCCTGGGCGAATTGCCGCAGGAGCCGCAGCCATCGCAGAAGTGGTTCGAGAGTCGCTTGTGCGCGTCGCTGGAGCGACTCGACCCGGAGCGGCCTGTCTTCGTCGAGGCGGAAAGCCGCCGAATCGGCCACCTCCAGGTGCCCGATGACCTGCTCGCAACCATGCGCGCCAGCCCATGCCTGCGCATCGAGGCGAGCATGGACGCGCGCGTGCGCTTCCTGCTCGGCGACTACGAATATTTCCTCGGCGACCCGGCGCGACTGAAGGCAAAGATCGACTGCCTGCGCGGACTGCAGTCCGGCGAGACCCTCGCGCACTGGCATGCCCTCATCGACGGTGGCGACTGGCCCACCCTCGTGCGCGGGCTGCTCGACCAACATTACGATGTGCTTTACAACCGATCCCAGGGCCGCAACTACGCTCACTACCCCGAGGCACCCCGATACGCGACGTCCGACTTGTCGCCCGTGGGGCTGGCGACGCTCGCCGAGGCTATTCTGGCAGCATGACCGGGCCAGCGCCGTTCACCGCGCACAACCGCTGCATCATGGCCGCCCGCGGCCAGCTGACCTGGCCCTGCTCGAAGGCAACCGGCGTCAGCTCGCGGTCGATGACCTCCAGCAGCTCTCCCGGCCGCAGGAGAAAGTCCGGATTGGTGGGACGGCCGAAGCGTTCGTGGCCGACCATGAAGGTCTCGTAGATGAGCACGCCGCCCGGCAGCAGGCTGCGCAGTAGCGCCGGAAAGAGCGGCCGGTGCAGGTAGTTGGTCACGACGACGGCATGGAACTGCTGCCCCTCGTAGGGCCACGGACCGTTCTCGAGATCGGCGCAGCGGGTGCGCACACCGGCCACCTTGGCCAACGCCGCCAGCGCGCCGGCATCGCGGTCCACCGCCTCCACGCTCAGACCGCGCTCCGCCAGATAGCGCGCATGCCGCCCTCCGCCGCAGGCGACGTCCAGCACCTGGCCCGGGGCAGGAACGAGCGCGGCAAAACGGCATACCCAGGCGGAAGCTTGATCGAGCATCGCGTGCGTCGGCATCGATGGCGCGAGACGGGACAATATCGTGAGGATTCTACATCGGATGTGCCGACGCAGCCGCCCCGCGGCGCCGGTCCGGCGCGCCGTGACCATTACCTTCGCGGCGCGTTCCGGCGTTAGTACTTGTCATACTTCTCGGCCTTGCCGCGCACCTGTTCTGCCGGATATTTGCAGGCGTTGATTTTTATCTTGTGCTGCGCCGCCGCGAGCAGATCGACATCGAGCTGATCTGCCAGCTCGACCAGGTAGATCAACACGTCCGCCAGCTCCAGCGCCACTTCGCTGCGCGTGTCCGCCGGCAAGGCGCGCGACTGGTCCTCGGTCAGCCACTGGAAATGCTCCACCACTTCGCCGGCCTCGCCGACCAGGGCCATGGCGAGATTCTTCGGCGAGTGGAATTGCTGCCAGTCCCTCTCCCGCGCGAACGCGCGCAGCGCGAGCTTCAAACCCTCCAGCGAGGTGATGTTCATGGCTCAGGGCTGATCCGAAAAGTTCGTCTGCACCACCAAGCACACCAAGGACACGAAGAAAAACAGAGAGTCGCCACGGCCATCACTTCCACGCGATGTGCAAGCAAGGCACCTTGCGCGCACCCTTGCATCTCTTGGTGTCCTTGGTGTCCTTTGTGGTGAGCTCAGTATCTATGATTGATACTTCGCCAGTTCCAGTTTGCCGATCTGGTTTCGATGCACCTCATCCGGACCGTCGGCGATGCGCAGCCAGCGTGCGTTGGTGTAGGCATAGCCAAGCCCGAAGTCGTCGCTGACGCCGGCGCCGCCGTGGGCCTGAATCGCCCAATCGATCACCCGGCAGGCCATGGCGGGCGCTGCCACCTTGATCATCGCGATCTCTTTGCGCGCCTCCTTGTTGCCCACGGTGTCCATCATCCACGCCGTGCGCAGCGTCAGCAGCCGCGCCTGATCGATCAGCATGCGCGACTCGGCGATGCGCTCCAGCCACACCGTCTGTTCCGCGAGCGCCTTGCCGAAAGCGACACGCTTGTTCAGGCGCTTGCACATGCGCTCCAGCGCCCGTTCGGCCAGGCCGATGAGCCGCATGCAATGGTGCACCCGCCCCGGACCCAGGCGACCCTGAGCGATCTCGAATCCCCTGCCCTCGCCGACCAGCATATTGTCGATCGGCACACGCACGTTCTGGAACAGAACCTCGGCGTGACCGTGCGGCGCGTCGTCATAACCGAAGGTAGGCAAGTGGCGCAGCACGGTGATGCCTGGCGTGTCCATGGGTACCAGGATCATGGACTGCTGCTTGTACTTGTCGGGATTCTTGGCGTCGGTCTTGCCCATGACGATGAGGACCTTGCAGCGCGGGTCGTTTGCACCAGAGGTCCACCACTTGTGCGCGTTGATAAGGTAGTAATCGCCCTCGGGCGAGGCGATGCGCTCGATGCGTGCCTGAATGTTGGTGGCATCCGAGGAGGCGATCTCGGGTTCGCTCATGGCAAATCCGGAGCGGATCTTTCCTTCCAGCAGCGGCATCAGCCACGTGTCTCGTTGCTCTTGCGTGCCGTAGAGATGAATGGTCTCCATGTTGCCGGTGTCCGGCGCGCTGCAGTTGAACGCTTCCGGGGCGATGGGCGAGCGGCCCATGATCTCGCACAGCGGCGCGTACTCGAAGTTGGTCAGCCCGGCGCCGTGCTTGGACCCCGTGAGAAACAGGTTCCACAAGCCGACGCGTTTTGCCTTCTCCTTCAACTCTTCCATGATGCGGGTCGCCTGCCAGGCATTTCCCTTGCGGCGGTTCTCATCCACCTCGCGCTGGAACGGCCGCTCGGCGGGGTAGACGTACTCGTCCATGAAGGCGGTCATGCGCTTCTGCAGTTCCTTGACCTTCGGTGAGTAATCGAAATCCATGATGACCCCTTTGCCAATCCAACGGGAAGCCGGCGCGCGCGGTGGCGCACGCCACGCTCCCTTTCCCTTGCGCTCTGCGGCGCTCTAATGTCAGTCCTTCATCGCCTCCACAATTCGCCAGCCCGCCTCGGCCAGCGGCCTGGCGCGCCTGCCGTGCTCGATGGCGTCCGGTGCAGCGGCGTTGCCTTCCAGCACGCGCTTCATGATGCCCTGCAGAATTCCGGCCATGCGAAACATGTTGTAGGCGAGATAGAACTCCCAGTGATCGATGCTGCCGCGGCCGGTGCGGCGACAATACTCGTCACGATACGCCGACTCGTCCGGGATGCCCAGTGCCGCGAGATCGGCCCCTCTCATTCCGCGGAACTCCTGCCCTGATAGCCGCCAGGCCATCATGTGGTAGGCAAAGTCCGCAAGGGGATGGCCAAGCGTAGACAGCTCCCAGTCCAACACGGCCAATACGCGCGGCTCTTGGCGATGAAAGATCAGATTGTCGAGCCGGAAATCTCCATGCACCAGCGTCGTCTCGTCGCCGGCGGGAGTGTTGTGCGGCAGCCAGTCGATCAGGTTCTCCATCGCCTCGATGCGTTCGGTTTCCGAGGCGCGGTACTGGCGCGTCCAGCGGTCGATCTGGCGGGCGAAATAGTTGCCCGGCTTACCGAAGTCTCCCAAGCCGATCTGTGCAAAGTCCACCCGATGCAACGCGGCAATGACGCGATTCATCTCGTCGTAGAGGGCGCTGCGCTGCAACGGCGCCATGCCTGCAAGCGCCGGATCGAACAGCACCCGCCCCTCGACGTACTGCATGAGAAAGAACGGCGTGCCGACGATCTGCGGGTCTTCGCACAAGCAATAGGTGCGCGCCACCGGCACCGCGCTGCCGCGCAACGCCGTCATCACACGGTACTCGCGCTCCACTGCATGCGCGGATGGCAGCAATGTCCCCGGCGGCTTCTTGCGCAGCACGTAGCGCCGCCCACCAGACACGATGAGGAAGGTGGGATTGGACTGGCCGCCGCGAAATTTGAGGATCTCCGGCGTGCCGCTGAACCCCTCGACGTGCTGCCGCAGGTACGCCGCCAGTCTCGCTTCGTCGAAGCGAAGGGACTCGGCGACAGGCTCAACGACGTGCCGCAGCTCGGTCATACCACGACGGATCCATAATCCGCAGACGATGCAGATTTCCACTGACAACGCACGACTTCTCCCCGCCGTGCACCGACCCACGGCCCGAATCGACATCCGTGCTCATCTGCGTCATCTGCGGATGCCGGGACCTATTTCCCGCCGGCAGTCGACTCTGCCCCTAAACGGCGCTCATGCCGCCGTCCACCGCGATGACCTGGCCAGTGATGTAGCGTCCCGCTTCGGAGGCAAGCAGCGCCACGGCGCCCTTGAGGTCGTCGCCCTCGCCGAGGCGGCCCAACGGCGTCGACTGTAGAAGCGCACGGTGTGCATGGTGGATCACCGCCTTGCTCATCCTGGTCGGGAAAAAACCGGGCGCGATGGCATTGACATTAATGTTGTACTGTCCCCACTCGGCGGCGAGCGACCGGGTGAAGCTCACCATGCCTCCCTTGCTCGTGTTGTAGGCAACAGCGCGCAACACGTCGGGCGCCGTGCCGGCCAATCCGGTGATCGACGCCACGTTGATGATCTTGCCACTGCGCCGCGGAATCATCCAGGCATTGGCGATCTCCTGCGTGAGCACAAACATCGCCGTGAGATTGAGTTGCATGACACGCTGCCACGCCTCGAGGGGGTGGGTTTCCGCCGGCGCCCCCCAGCTCGTCCCGGCATTGTTCACCAGGACATCCACCCGCCCGAGCTCCTGCATCATTCGGTCCACCAGATGCGGGATGATTGCCGTATCGGCCAGATCGGCGGCATGGATCGTTGCCTCGATGCCTTCGCTGCCAAGCTGCGCCCGCGCCTGCTCGAGCTCCGCCTGCTTGCGCGCCACCAGCGCCACCCGCGCGCCCAGCTCGCCGAGCGCCTGGGCAAGCTGCCAGCCCAGTCCCCGCGAACCGCCCGTTACCACTGCGACGCGCCCCGTCAGATTGAACATGTCGCGCAAGTGCATCCGTGATCCCTTGCTATGCGTATACGGCGTGAATTGCTGACGCGCTTTGCACCATGTTATCGTCAGCCAAACAATCGCACAACGAAGGAGGAGATATGCTCGGTCAAATGATGCAGATTCCGCTGATGATTTCCAGCCTCATCCGGCATGCGGACAAGTATCACGGCGACACGGAGATCGTCTCGCGTCTTGCCGAGGGCGGCACGCATCGCTATACCTACCGCGACGCGCACCGCCGCTCACGGCAACTGGCCCGCGCGCTGAGCGCTCTGGGCGTCAAGCCGGCCGAGCGCATCGGCACGCTGGCCTGGAACAGCCACCGCCATTTCGAGATCTACTTCGCCGTGTCCGGCATGGGTGCCATCTGTCATACCATCAATCCGCGCCTGTTTCCGGAGCAGATTACCTACATCGTCAATCATGCTGAAGACAGCTACATCTTCTTCGACATCACCTTCGTCAAGCTGGTGGAGGCGCTGGCGCCGCAGTGCCCGAAGGTAAAAGGCTGGGTGGCGCTAACGGACCGCGATCATCTGCCCGAATCGACCATGCAGTTCATGACCTACGAGGAACTGGTAGACGCGCAGACCGACGACTTCGAGTGGCCGCAGTTCGACGAGAACGCCGCTTCGTCACTGTGCTACACCTCCGGTACGACGGGCAATCCCAAGGGCGTGCTCTACTCCCACCGCGCGACCATCCTGCATGCCTATGGCGTGTGCCTGCCCGATACCATGGGCCTGTCGGCGCGCGAGGTGATTCTGCCCGTAGTGCCGATGTTCCATGTCAATGCCTGGGGCACGCCCTACGCCGCCCCGCTCGCCGGCTGCAAGCTGGTGATGCCCGGCCCTCATCTGGACGGTGCCAGCCTGTACGAACTATTCGAGCAGGAGAAGGTGACCGTCAGCGCCGGCGTGCCGACCATCTGGCTGGCGCTGTTGCAGCACCTGCAGGCGAAGGGATTGAAACTGTCCACCGTCAACCGCCTGGTGATCGGCGGCGCCGCCGCTCCGCCGGCCATGATCAAGACCTTCGCCGAGCAGTTCAACGTCACCGTACTACATGCATGGGGCATGACCGAGATGAGCCCTCTGGGGACGCTCAATCACCCCAAAGCAAAACACTTCGCCCTGCCGGAAAGGGACCGCGATGCCATCCGCGTCAAGCAGGGGCGGCCCATCTTCGGCGTGGACATGGAAATCGTCGATGCCGAGGGCAAGCCCCTGCCCCACGACGGCAAGGCCTTCGGCGACTTGCTGGTACGCGGGCCTTGGGTCTGCTCCGGCTACTACAAGGGCGAGGGCGGTGAAATTCTGCGCGCCGGTGGCTGGTTCGCCACGGGGGATGTCGCCACGCTGGACCCGGACGGCTACATGCAGATCACCGACCGCTCCAAGGACGTCATCAAGTCCGGCGGCGAATGGATCAGTTCCATCGACCTGGAGAACCTCGCCATCGCCCACCCGGCGGTTGCGGAGGCGGCCGTGATCGGTGTCCCGCACCCGAAGTGGGATGAGCGCCCGTTGCTGGTAGTGGTGACAAAGCCAGGGCAGGAAGTGACGGGCGCGCAGTTGCTCGATTTCATGCGCGACAAGGTCGCCAAGTGGTGGCTTCCCGACGACGTGGTATTCGTCGAGTCGCTGCCCCACACCGCCACCGGCAAGCTGCTCAAGACCAAGCTGCGGGAGGACTTCCGCGGACACATGCTGCCGACGGCGTAGAAGAGTGGTGGCGCGGGGCCACCGTCGCGCGCACCCTCGCTGCTCGCGCTCGGGAGCATCGCCGGGCGGGCAACTCCGGGGGCTCGCGCCTCAAGATCGTCCCCGCGCGGACGTAACTTCCCTGGGGCGCGTTTGGCGCCCAAGCCCCTGGGGGAATGAGCAGTGAGCAAGTCCGATACCGAAACGACAGCCGATGCAGGCAACCCGCTCCACGGCGAGCAGGCCCGATGCCCGCTTGCGGCCGACCCGAGGGGGGACGAGTCGCTAGTGACCCATGAAGAAAACCCCGACGGCGAATCGGAGGAGTTCGGCGCTCTGTGCGGCGATGAAGCCGCGGACGATAACTACGCGGGGCCGGAGCGGAGCAAGTCGGCCATGGAGATCGATCCGGCGGTCGAGCGCCTGCGCATCTGGCCGCCCTGCGCCAACGACGAGGATTTCCTTGACGCCCCGGTCGGTGAGGACATCACCGTTTCGCTCGTCCATATCGACATTGCATCGCTGCTGGCCGATGCCGATGCCGCATCGCTCGGCGCAAACGGTGAGCCAAGTGCCCCATCCGCCGAGGCAGACAATGCCACGGCAGCGGGGCAAACCAGCCGCCGACAGTAGTACTTCGCATTCGGCCTGGTCTAGCGCGTCACCCTCGCCAGCCAAGTACGCAGCGTCGGCAGCGGTTTCGTATTCAAAACGTCCCCCGCCTCCAGCCAGCCGCGCCGCGCCTGACCGACGCCGAAACGCAGGTTGGCGAAATCGAGCACGCTGTGGGCATCGGAGTTGATCGCCACCGGCACCCCTTCCTGTTTCGCGATCAGGCAATAGCTGTCGATAAGATCGAGGCGCTCGGGGTGGGCGTTCAGCTCCAGCGCGCAGCCGCGGTCGCGCGCTGCGCGGATGATTCGCAGCATATCCACGTCGTAGGGTTCGCGCGATTCGATCATGCGCCCGGTGGGATGGGCGAGGATGGTGAAATGGCGGTTGTCCATGGCACGCAGAATGCGCGTCGTCTGTTTCGCCCGAGGCAGGTCGAACCGGCTGTGCACGGCGCCCACCACCAGATCGAGCTGCGCCAGCACGGAATCGGGCAGGTCCAGTGAGCCGTCTTCCAGGATGTCCACCTCGATGCCCTTGAGGATGACAGTCCCCTTCAGTTCCCCGTTGAGTCGATCGATCTCGTCGCACTGCCTCGCCAGCCGCTGCGGGTCCAAGCCGTGGGCGACGGTCAGCCGGCGCGAGTGCTCGGTGATGGCGAGATACTCGAAGCCGAGTCGCTGCGCCGCCTGCGCCATGTCCCGCAGCGTATCGTGGCCGTCCGTGGCCTTGGTATGCGCGTGCAGGTCACCACGCAGGTCAGCCAGATCCACCAGCCTGGGCAGGCGCCCAGCGCGAGCCGCCTCGAACTCGCCCCGGTCCTCGCGCAGCTCCGGTGCGATCCAGGGCAGGCCGAAGGCGCGATACACCGATTCCTCGCTCTCACCGGCAATGCGTGCAGCGCCCCTGAAGACACCGTACTCGTTCAGCTTCAGCCCGCGCTCCTGGGCCAGCCGCCGCATGACGATGTTGTGCGCTTTGGAGCCGGTGAAGTAGCACAGCGCCGAGCCCAGGCTCGCCGCCTCGACGACGCGCAGGTCCACCTGCAGGCCGCACTTGAGCACGACGCCCGCCCGGGTCGCGCCGCTGGCAAGAACTTCGGCCACCTCGTCGTAGCCAGTGAAACGGGGCATCACCGGACTGCCCGCCTCGGCAGTGACCAGGATGTCGAGATCGCCCACCGTTTCCTTCATGCGGCGAAAGCTTCCCGCCATAACGACTTCCTTGACACCCGGTACGGTCTTGATATGGGCCACAAGTGAATCCGCATACTGGGCGGCGGTCGCCAGCTTGAAGCGCCGCACGCGAGTCAGGTGTGCCTCCACCGCATGCAGGATGTTGAGCTCGGTCCTCTCACCGAAGCCTGGCAGGCCGCGGATGCGCCCGTCACGAGCCGCCTTGTAGAGTTGCTCCAGTGTGTGCACGTCCAGGTCGTGATAGAGCGCCTTGACGCGCTTCGGCCCCAGGCCGGGCACGTGCAGCAGCTCGGTGACCGCCGGCGGCAACTCCCGGCGCAGTTTGGCGAGCAGGCCGCAGCTCCCTGTCGCTACGATCTCCCCGATTTTTGCCGCCAAATCGTCGCCGATGCCCGGCAGAGCCGTCAGATCCTCGCCCTTCTCCACCATCGCCCGCGCATCGCGCCCAAGATCGCCGATGATCCGGCTGGCATTGCGGTAGGCGCGTATGCGAAACGGATTGGCGCCCTGAATATCGAGGAGATCGGCGATCTCCCCGAAAACGGCGGCGATGTCGGCGTTGTGGATGGCCATAGTCGATCACCCTTGCATGCCGTACGCCAGCAGCACCCCGTCGGCGAGACGCTGCGGCGCTATTTGCTGCAATGCGCACGACCCTTCGGTAACGCCGGTGAAGACGGGAAAGTGGGTCATGGATGCGATGCGCGCTGGACGGCGCTTCTGACCTCGCGCACGAGCGCGGCCATGTCCAGGTGTCGCGTCTCGACGGTGATGGCAAAAGGCGACTCCTCGTCCTTCAGCGGCTGCGCCGTCGCCAGTTGATGCTCCAGCACGGCGAGCGTCGCCTCCGAGGCGTCGTTCGCCGAACGCGCGCGATCGCAGACGCGGCGGCGCAGCTCCTGCGCCTCTGCCCGGCAGTCGACAATAAGGAACGGTACGCGGAGGTCGTTGGCCAGTTGCCGGAAGTCGCTGCGCTGCGAATGGCAGAGAAAGGTGGCGTCGACGATGGCTGTGTAACCGGCCTCGACGATCAGCCGCGCGAGGCGTGCCAGCTCGTCGTAGGTCGCCTCGGTCGCCGACCGGTCATAGAGCCCTGCGCCCACCGCCGAGCTGGTTCGGGCGACGGGCGCCAGCCCATGCAGACGTTTGCGCTCGACGTCCGAGCGCAGGCGCACGGCGCCAAGCCCTTCGAGGAGCGCTTGCGCCACCGTCGTCTTGCCCGAGCCGGACAGCCCATGGGTGACGATGAGCGCCCGTGCCGACGGCCCGGTAATCCTGCAGGCATAGCGCATGTACGCGGCACATGCCTGCAGGGCAGCGTTGCGCTCTTCGGCGCTCAGGTGCGCCTGAGCGGCGCGCATGTCCGCAACCTTGGCACGCACCAGCGCGCGATAGACTTGGTAATAGCGCATCAGCCGCATGCCGGCGTAGTCGCCGGTCCGCGTCAGATAACCGTCAAGGAAGCGCCAGGCAAAATCCGGGCGGCCGCGCTCGTCGAGGTCCATGACGAGAAACGCGGCCTCGTTCATGACGTCGATCCAGCGCAGGTTGGCGTTGAACTCGATGCAATCGAAGATTTCGATTTCCCTGTCCACAAGGGCGACGTTGCCCAGGTGCAGGTCGCCGTGGCACTCGCGGATGAAACCATCGCGCTGGCGCTGTTCGAATGCCGGCCGCAAACGGGCATGCTCGCGCCGGCTCCAGTGCGCCAGCGCCGCAAGCTCGTGGCGCTCCTCGGCATCCAGGGGCAGCGCCGCGAACTGGGTGAAGTTCTGCCGCATCGGCGCCTCGATGCCGGCGGCGCTGCCGTAGCCGTCCTCCGGTGTCGCCCGCCCGATGGCACCGTGGAACGCCGCGATCTCCTGCGCCAGCGCATCGATGTGCTGCGCACACAGTTCCCCGCGCGCGAGCATCGAATCGAGCAGCGACGTCTGCGGAAACTCCCGCATCCTGAGCGCATACTCGATGGCCGGCTCGCCGGCGCCGAGCACCGGCTTGTCCGGCGTGCCGCCGATCGCCACGACGTCCACATAGACCCGCGGCGCCAGCCGCCGGTTGAGCCGTAGTTCCTCCTCGCAGAAGAAGCGGCGTGCCGCCAGCGTGGTGAAGTCGAGAAAACCGAGATCGAGGGGTTTCTTGATCTTGTAGGCAAATGCGCCCGTGAGCAGTACGTACGAGATGTGCGTCTGCATCAATCGCACCTCGTCCACCCGATGCGGATAGCATCGCGGATCCAGCAGCGCGCGGACCAGCGTCTCCTGTTCCGCGACGGCGTTCAAGCTCGCAGCAGCACCCATGGGCGCAGGCGCAGCATCCTACCGATCCGAATCCGGTCAGCCGCTGGCATCGGCCTGCTGGCGATCCACCGATCGCGCCAGGGCCTGCAGCGGCTCGGCCACGGTCACGGGATATGCCGGCGCCGGGTCGAGACTGCGCAGCGGCTCGGGCAGGCGTGCGAGCTGGGCCGCGGCGCGCGCGCGCAGCGCCGTCAGAGACGAGGGGGCGTCGACGCGCCGCCCGCCGCGCATCACCGGCCGCAGCAAGGGATCGCCGGCCAGCACGGCGTCATCGAGAGTGAGAGTATCGCCGGTGAAGCGGCCGCCGGAATCGTAGTTCCGATACACCTGCTTGCGTCCCGGCCAGGTGGACTTGCCTTCCGAGCGCTTGCGGCGCGCCCGGCCGGCGTATTCCTGCAACTTGTAGGCGCAGTCCAGGTACGGCTTGTCGGCCGAGGTGTTCATGCGCGTGCCGACGCCATAGCCGTCGATCGGCGCTGTGGCGTGGAGATCACGGAGTTTGTACTCGTCCAGGTTGCCGCTGGCGAAGATCTTCACCTCGCGCAGCCCGCCCTCGTCGAGGATCCGGCGCACGCGGCGCGCATGCTCACCCAGATCGCCGCTGTCGATGCGCACCGCCTGGATGGCGATGCCCTCGGCCGCCAGCCTCTTCGCCAGCGGAATCAGTCTGACCGCCGCGCCCTCGGTGTCGTAGGTATCGATGAGCATGGTATTGGCGCGGGGATGGGAATGGGCGAAATCCTCGAACGCCTGCACTTCATTTTCGTGCGCCTGGATGAAGGAGTGGGCCATGGTGCCGAAAAGGGGGATGTCCCACAGCCGCCCGGCGAGCACGTTCGAGCTGCCGCCGAAACCGGCGAGGTAGCTGGCGCGGGCGGAGAGCAGCCCCGCTTCGGCGCCATGGGCACGGCGCAAACCAAAGTCCACCAGCAGCTTGCCCGGCGCGGCGAGCACGCAGCGTGCCGCCTTCGAGGCCACGAGCACCTGGAACTGCAGAAGGTTGATGATGCGCGTCTCCACCAGTTGCGCCTCGGGCAAGGGCGCGACGACGCGCAGAATCGGCTCGTCGGTGAAGAAGATCGTCCCCTCCGCCATGGCCTCGACATCGCCCGTGAAGCGCCACTGCGCCAGGCGATCCAGGAACGCCCGGCTGAAGCGGCCGGTGCCCGCGAGCCACTCGATCTCGTCCTCGGAAAAACGCGCCGCTTCGAGGAACCCGATTACCTGCTCCAGCCCTGCCGCCATGAAGAAATTGCGCCCCTCCGGCATCTTGCGCACGAAAAACTCGAATACCGCCGTCGCCTCCATGCCACGATCGAAGTAGGTCTGCAGCATGGTGAGTTGGTAGAGATCGGTAAGCAGTACGCTGGGGATGAGTGGGTTCATCGTTCGGCCGTGGTCATTCACGGATCAGCGTTCATTCCACGAAAAGCTGTTCACCGCCAAGGACACCAAGAAGACGAAGAAATACCCGTCCGGGATGTTCTGTTTCTCCGTGGCTCAACTGAGGATTCTCGGTCGATTTTCCTTGGTGTCCTTGGTGTCCTTGGTGGTGCAAATTGCTTTTGCTTTCATCCTTTACGCCACGGCGTGCTGCCACGCCATCGCCTCGGCACCCAGTTGTTTCATCTCCGCGATCGCCCTGTTCCCGTCGCCGGGATTCACATCCACGGCGCGGATCGCGCCGAGCAGCAGAACCACATCGTAGCCGCAGGCGCGGGCATCGCGCACCGTGTTGAGCACGCAATAGTCCGTCGCCAATCCGCCGACGAACACCCGTCGCACGCCGGCCGCCCGCAACAGCCGGTCCAGTTCGGTGCCGGAGAAACCGGAGTAGGCATCCTTGTCCGCCGTCGTCGCTTTCGAAACGATGGTCGCCGCGACCGGCAGCCGCAGCGCCGGCGCGAAGGCCGCGCCGCTGCTTTCTGCGACGCAGTGCGGTGGCCACGGCCCGCCCTGGGCGCGGAAGGAGCAGTGATTCGCCGGGTGCCAGTCGCGCGTCGCGAAGATCGGCAGGCCACGGCGCTCAAACTCGCCAATGACCGCGTTCAGCACCGGCACGACCGCGTCGCCGTCCGGCACCGCCAGGCCACCGCCGGGCAGAAAGTCATTCTGCACATCGACGATGATGAGCGCATCGCCACCCTTGAGCTCTGTCCCGATCGTCCGCGACATGGCTTCCTCCCGACACGAAAACCGCCGCCGTCGTTTCCGCGGCCGCGGCAATCCAGCGCACGACCCTGGATTCCCGCCTTTGCGGGAACAACGAAGGCCTGATGACTCAGCCCAGGCAACACCGTCGGCTCAGCGCTTCCCGTCGTCCTTCTTCGCCCTGCTGCGCCGCTTGCTGCCTTGCGAAAACTGCTGGCGCATCATCGACATCTCGGCCAGTTGCGCCGCCACCAGGTAGTTGATGCTGCCCGGCGGCACGATGCCTTCCTTGTCCGGCTCGCCGGCCGCCACGCCGGTAAGCAGTTCGATCGCCTGGTCCACATCGCTCACCGCCCAGATGTGGAACCTGCCTTCGCGCGCCGCGACCACCACGTCCTCGCGCAACATGAGGTGCTTGACGTTCGACTCTGGAATGATAACGCCATGCTCTTCGCCTTCGCCGTCGAGCTGTCCGCGTGCCTTGCAGATATCGAAGAAGCCCTCGATCTTCTCGTTGACGCCGCCGATCGCCTGCACCCGGCCATACTGGTTCACCGAACCCGTCACCGCCAGCGCTTGCCTGATCGGCGCGCCGGACAGCGCCGAAAGCAGGGCGCACAGCTCGGCCAGCGAGGCGCTGTCGCCCTCCACCGGTCCATAGGACTGTTCGAACACCAGACTCGCCGCCAGGGACAGCGGCATGCCTGGCGAGTAGCGCGCGGCGAGAAACGAAGACAGAATCATCACCCCCTTCGAATGGATGGCCCCGCCCAGCTCGGCCTCGCGCTCGATGTCGATAACATCGCCCTCCCCCAGCCGCGCCGTCGCCGTGATGCGCACCGGATGGGCAAAGCGGACGTCGCCCATGTCGATGACGGCGAGGCCGTTGATCTGGCCGACGTGGCTGCCGCTCGAGGCGATGAGCAGGGTCTCGCGCAGCACCGCATCCTGGATCGCGTTGCGGACCCGGTCGGCGCGCCGGATCTGGAGCGCCAACGCCTGCTCGACCTGCTCGCGCCCGATGACGGTGCAGCCGGCGCTGGCCGCGAGATGATCGGCTTCGCAAAGCAGATCGGAAATCCAGCGTGTGCCGGCAGACAGCTTCTGCGCATCGTCGGCGCGGCGCGCGCTGTGCTCGATGACGCGTGCTACGGCGGACCGGTCCAGCGGCCGCAGTTCCTGGCGCCGCGTCAGGGTGGCGACAAGCCGCGCGGCAAGCCGGGTGTTCTCCTCACTGCGCACGACGTCGTCCTCGAAGTCGGCGGCGATCTTGAACAACTCCTCGAACTCCGGGTCGTACTCCCGCAGCAGGTAGTAGAGCAGCCTCTCGCCGACGAGCACCACTTTCACCTTGAGCGGCATCGGCTCCGGTTCGAGCGGGACGGTACTGCTCAGGCCATACAACTGCGCCGGCGATTCGATGCGCACCTGCCCGGATTTCAAAGCGCGCTTCAGTCCTTCCCAGGCGAAGGGCTGGGTCAGCACCTTGAGCGCGTCGAGCACCAGATAGCCGCCGTTGGCCCGATGCAGCGCGCCGCCCTTGATCATGGTGAAGTTAGTGACCAGCGTGCCCAGTTGCGCCGTGTAGTCGATGCGGCCGATCAGGTTCTGGTAGTTCGGATTGTCCTCGGAGACGATCGGCGCCTTGATCGCGCCGCGATGTTCCACTACCAAATTCACCTGGTAGCGCTGCAGCGAGATGGAGCCGCTCATCAGCAGCGTCGTCAGCTCGCCCTCGCCTTTGGGCTCCTCGCGCAGCGCCTCGCCCGTCTCGACCACGTCCTGGAGCACCTCGTCGAGAAAGGATAAGACATTAAGTAGATCGGTGTAATGCTCCTTGAGTTCCTCGATCAGGTGGCCGACGGCGAGACTCAGCGCTTCGCGGTTCGCCTGGCGGACGCGCTGCTGCATCTCGCGCCGCCAGCGCGGAAGCTGGTGCAGCAGCTTGTGCAGCCGCTCGCCGAACACCTCCATCAGCTTGCCGATGCGCTCCTTCTCCTCATCGGAAAGCTGGGCGAAGGCATCCGGGTCCATGGTCTCGTCACCCTTCATGGGCGCGAAGACGAAGCCGTGGGGCGTGCGCAGCAGCGCGATGCCCTTCTCGCTCGAGTCCTTGCCCAGTTGCTGCAGGGCTTCCTCCTCGCGCTTCTTGAATTCCTCCTGGATGGCCTCCAGCCGCTGGCGATACTCTTCGCTTTCGAAGGCAGTGCGGATCGCCGTGGCGAGATCGGCCACGAACTTCTGCATGTCATGACGCAACTGCGCGCCGCGGCCCGGCGGCAGCGGCAGCAGCCGCGGCTTGTTCGGCTCGGCGAAGTTGTTGACGTAGCACCAGTCGCCGGGCGGCGGCTCGGCGGCGGCCTTGGCCTCCAGCAGGCGTCGCACCGCGGTGTGGCGACCGCTGCCCGGCTTGCCCAGAACGTATAGGTTGTAGCCGGGCCGGGCGATGTCGATGCCGAAGCGGATGGCATCGTGGGCGCGGGTCTGGCCGAAGGAATCCACGAGCTGCTGCACCTGCTCCGTGGTTTCGAAGTCCAGCAGCGACGCATCGCACGGCGTGTACAGCGCCTGCGGATCAAGGGGTTTGACGGGGGGCATTGCGTTCTTTTGTCGGGCCGAGAAAACCTATTTTACCCTTGCACTCATTGACGCCGGGCCGCGAGCTCACGCAGCCGCTCGTAGAGCCGGCGCTCCTCGGCCGTGAGTTTCTCGGGCACGACAACGCGGATGCGCAGCAGCAGATCGCCGCGCTGGCCGCCGCCGAACCGGGGCAGACCCTTCTCGCGCAAGCGCAGCACCGAATCCGGCTGCGTACCGGGCGGTACGCTCACGGCGGCGTGGCCTTCCAGCGTAGGAACCTCGCGCTGCGCGCCGAGCACGGCGTCGGTCAGCGGCACGTCCTCGACACGCCACAGGTCGATGCCGTCGCGCTGGAAGCGTGAATCGGGAGCGCCGTAGACCACTACCAGCAGATCGCCAGGGGAACCGCCCTTTTCCGTGCTCGGCAGGCCGTGGCCGGGCACACGCAGCACCATGCCCTCCTCCACGCCCACCGGTATGCGCACCGTCAGCGTCTCCGGCCGATCGACGCGCCCGCTGCCGCGGCACGCACTGCACGGGTGATCGATGAAGCTGCCGGCGCCGCCGCAGACCGGACAAGTGGTGATGCGCTGGAAGGCGACGCCGCGCTCGCGCCCGGTCTTGACCTGCCGGCCGGTGCCCTTACACGCCTCGCAGGTCCTCGGCTGCGTGCCGGGCTTGGCGCCGCTGCCATGGCAGGTCGGGCACGCCATGAGATGGGCGATGCGCACCTGCTCCTCGCCGCCGCTCACGACCTTGGCCAGTGGCACGGTGATCATGACCTGCACGTCGTCGCCGCGCGCCGGCCCGGCCCGCTGGCGACGGAACATGCGGTCGAACAGTCCGCCGCCGAAACCCAGACCGATGCCGCCGAACAAATCCTCGAAGTCGATGCCGCCGAAAAGGTCCTCGGCGCTCACGCCGGCGAACCCGCCGGCATCGTACTCGGCCCGCTTCTTCGGGTCGGAGAGCACGGCGTAGGCCTCGGCGATTTCCTTGAAGCGCTCCTCCGCCCCCGGCTCCTTGTTGCGGTCCGGGTGGTACTTCATCGCCAGCGTGCGGAAGGCGTCCTTGATCGCCTTCGCGTCCGCATCGCGGGCAACGCCCAGCACTTCGTAGTAGTCCTTCTTCGTGGTCGCAGCGATGGCGGCTTCCCCCGCGCGGAGTCGAAAGAGGCAGATTATGCCGTCCGGCGAGCAATCGCTGCTACCGCGGAACGGGACGGTGGCTGTGCTGCGAGCGGATCGCCTTGGCTCAACGCAGCATCGGATCGCTTTCGCCGCACGCGCTGCCGGGGCGCCTTGCGAAGACCTGATCGCCTATTGCTTTCGGTGTATCGCATGCGGAGAGCTGTTTCCCTTGCACGCGGAGGCCTACCACGGAAGTGGCGGTTTTTGGGAACCCGAAGCCCCTGGGTCGATACGTGCCAGCCTCTACAACGAGGCAATACTGAACGCGACGTAACCCCGCCCAATCGCGGGACACGCCCGCCTCACTCCTGCCAGTAGAAATACATCACCTGCGCCGGCACAGCGGCGGTAACACGAACCATTGCGCTCTGCGCCGTCCTTCCGTGGGTGACCGTGGTGCGGTAGCTGCCGGCAGGAAGCTTCGCGAAGAACCACGGCCCGTCGCTGACCGCTTCCAGCAGTTTGCGCTCCGGTCGCGCCGCGTCCTGGATGACAACGGTCACCCCGGCGAGGTAGGCGCCCGAGCCGCGCAGCGCAAAGCCGAGCTGGAGGTTGTAGCGGGGACGCACCTGCTCCATGGCGTCGCGTTCCGTCACGCCCACACCGCCATGAAGGAGGACGAACCCGTTCTCGCGCTTGGTTGGGAATGGCGGGCCGTTGTCGTTGGCGCGTGCAGCGACAGCGGTGAGCGCAATGCAAATCGCCGCCGACGTCGCGAAAAGCGGCCGATGGCAATCCGCGGAGCGCGCAACGAGCGCCCCGGTTGATGGGATCATGCAGGCGAGGTCAGACCTTGCCGCGATCGCAGGCCTGCTGCAGAAGTACCCGGAACGGGTCGTTGAGGACGGGGCGAACCACCCGGGCATTGGGCATGGCCGAGCGCGGGCCGTCGGCGCTCGCCGGCACACGCCCGCCGGCGCGCGCGAGTCGGGCACGCATGGCTTGCATGTCCAGCAGCCGCACCCTTCTCTGGCGCACCGCCACCAGCCCCTGCTCCTGGAGCCGGGTGAAGGCGCGGCTGACGGTCTCGGGCGAGACACCGAGGTGGCTGGCGATGTCTTCCCGCGACATGGGCAAATCGAAGCGCGATAGCGGCTGGCCGCGCGCCACGCGGCGCGCGTAATCGAGCAGGAACGAAGCGAGCCGCTCTTCCGCGGACAGGCAGCCGAGCAGCGCGATCAGTTCGTACTGGCGCACGATGTGGCTGCTCAGGATGCGATGCACCGTGCGCTGCAGCGCTGGCGACTCGCGCCCAAGCTCCGTCAGACGCGCAAAGGGAATGCCGCACACTTCGGCATCCTCCAGCGCCACGGCGGTGCAACCGTGCACGTCGCTGTCGATGCCGTCGATGCCGATGAAATCGCCCGGCACATGAAATGCGACCACCTGCTCGCGGCCGCCCTGGCTCACGGCGACGCTCTTGAATGTTCCCTTGCGAATGCCATACAGACTGTGAAAGCGCGCGCCCATGGCGTACGCTTGCTCGCCGCAGACGAGCTTGCGCCGGAACATGATGTGATCGAGCTGGGAAAGTTCGGACGGCCCGAGTTGCGGCCATGGCCAAAGCTTGCTCGTATCCTCCCGGGCCGAGCCCGTGTCCTTGACTTCGCGCAGCGTCGCATTCGCGCCCATGCCGACTCTCCCGATCCGAGATGAGGGACGGATTCCAGATCCCCCTCGGGACCGGATGCGCGTTCCACGCGCAATCTCCCGTGCGCGTCCGCTGCAGGCACCACGCCCGCTGTCAATGCGCAGGGAGTTCTCCTTGCTTGTCATTAGACCGGAGTCCGATGAGAAAAGAATCTGCGGCGCCGCTTAGGTGCGCACACCTACGTGCTGCCACGTAGATGGCTGGTCTCGCAGGGGCCCGCCCACGCGGGGTCGGCGGGCAGGTGGGATGCGTCAGCGCGCTGCCGGATCGGCAGCGCCTTCGCCCGACAAATCCAGGCCACAGGCCGCGGCCAGGCGGGCAAGTTCGATCAGCGACGTGGCGCCGGTCTTGAGCAGGATGCGCGAGCGGTGCACTTCCACCGTGCGATAGCTGATGCCGAGGTGACGGGCGATTTCCTTGTTCGGATGACCGGCAAAAGCCAGCGCGAGAATCTCGCGCTCGCGCATTGTCAGGAGCGCCAAGCGCCCGCGCAGGTTCCGTTGCTCGCCCGCCCGCTTGCGCTCCTGGCTGTTGCGCTCGATTGCGGCGTGCACCCGCTCGAGCATCAGCGCGCCATCCACGGGCTTGGTCAAAAAATCCACCGCACCGGCCTTCATCGCCTGCACGCTCGTGGGAATGTCGCCGTGGGCTGTCAGAAAGATGATCGGCAGACTGACGCCGCGCCGGCCGAGCTCGGCCTGCAGTGCCGGTCCGGGCATGCCCGGCATGCGCACGTCGAGCACGATGCAACCCGTCCGGTCCGGCTTGAGCGCCGCCAGAAACGTTTCGGCGCTGGGGTAGGCCTCCGCCTGCAGGCCGGCGGTCTCGACGAGCAGCGACAGGCCGTCGCGCACCGCTGCGTCGTCATCGACAATGAACACCGTCGGCGCGCTCATGGCGCGAAGGGCAACGTGAAATGGAAGGTAGCGCCCAGCCCCGGTTCGATGTCGAACCATAACCTTCCGCCGTGGGCCTCCACCAGCGCGCGCGAGATGGCGAGTCCCATGCCGATGCCTTTGGGTTTGGTGGTGAAGAAGGGCTCGAAAATGCGCCGCGCCGTCTCATCGTCCAACCCCGGCCCGACATCGCGTACCGTCACCTGCGCCATGTTCTCCTCGGCGGCGGTGCGAATGGTGATGGTGATGGACTGGGTATTGACGCCGGCATTGCGCATCGCCTCGACGCCGTTACGCACCAGATTGACCAGCACCTTCTCCACTTGGACGCGATTAGCGCGCACCGGCGGCAGCCCGTACGCGAGCTCGACCACCGCATCGAACCCGCCGAAGCCGCTGGATTCGACGATGGCAAGCGCCCGGCGCACGGCATCGTTGATGTCGATGGGCTCGGTGGGCGTCTCGCCCTTGTGCAGGAACTCGAGCAGTTCGCGCATCACCTTGCCGGCGCGCTGCGCCTGACTGGCACTGTGCTCCAGGGCGTGCATCAGCCGATCCGGCTTCGGATTGCCGGCCCGTAACAGCCGCAGTGCTGCTTCGGTGTACGAAGCGACGGCGTTGAGCGGCTGATTCAGTTCGTGGGCAATGGCGGCGGCGGTCTGGGCCGCGACATGCAATGTGAGTAGCTGGTCCATCTCGGCGCGCAAGGTATAGAGCGCCAGTTCGGCCTGCTTGCGCTCGGTGATGTCCTGCAGCATGCCGCGCAGTTCGACCACGGCACCGCCGCCGTCGCGTATCGGCTCACCGCGGGCAACCACCCAACGGCGTGTGCCGTCCGCACGCAGCACCTCCACGTCCACCTCGTAGGGGATGCCTTCCTGCACCGCCCGTTGCACGGCCGCGGATAGGCGCGTCCAGCTTTCGGGTACGAAATACTGGCGCACCTCGTCGTAGTTCGCCGCAGGCAGTTCCTGACTGCGGCCAAAGATGCGGTACACCTCTTGCGACCAGATCCGGACATCGGCCCGCAAGTCCCATTTCCAATGACCGATGCGTGCCAGATGCTGGGCTTCCTTCAGGACCGCCTCGCTTTCCTTGAGCGCCGCCTCGGCGCGCCGTCGGCCGCTGATGTCATGGATGGTAGCGAGCACGAAACCAATGCCGGCGGGACTCAGGCTGATGTCGGCGGCAAAGTCGGTGCCGTCGCGCCGCAGGCCGTAGAGTTCTACGCCGGAGCCCATGCCGCGCGTGCGTGGATTGCCGGCATAGTCGCTGCAGTGGCTGCGATGGGGCGGTCGGAACCGCTCGGGCATCAATTGCTCGACCATCATACCGGTCAGTTCACCCTCACCATAGCCGAACAGGCGCGCCGCCGCCGCATTCGCGGTGACGATCCGGCCGTCGAAATCGGTCACCACCATGGCATCGACGGCAATGTCGAACAGCTCGCGAAAAATCCTGTCATCAATCTTGGCGGTCATGACGCTGCACTCGGAAATTCATACGCGTTCATTCGTGTACTCGTCCATCGACGCGCACGGTCTCGCCGCGCCGCTGAATCACACGGATGTGCCCCAGCCCCGATTCGCGCGTCCAGTGGCGCACGTTGTATCTGACGAAAGGCCGGGCGATCGCCCGCACCGGCGGCCTGCTGAACGCCGTGGCGATCGCCTCCTCCGGGCACTTCATCTCGCACCAGAGACAACACAGGCAATTCCGGCCCGAGACCGGACGGCCCTGCCTGTCCTTGCCGATGTTTCCGCTGGGACAGGTCGCCATACATTGTCCGCAGGCGGTGCACTTGGTCGGGTCGACCTTGAACCCCCGCCTGTACGCGCTCCGCACCAGCCATCTGCTCACCAGCGCCTGCTCGATGCGATAGATCATCGGCGCCTTCCGTTGATACGCGGGCGGCACATAGGGCGCACCTGCGACGCGGCGCGCGACGTCGTGGCCAAAGTCAATGGCCGCTGCAAGCTCGCGCTCCGTCGGATGATCCGGCGACATGGGATAGCCTTCGCGGAGATTGCCGAGATAGTACCCGGGACCATGGCAGAGGAAGTAGCCGACTTCACGCGCTCCCTTGTCCGCCAGCGCACGCCGCGGGGTGTTACCGGCATCAAAGGAACGGGTAGCGCAGACCAGAAACGAAAAGGCTGCCAAGCCACGGAGTACGGCAAGGAATTCAGCCAGCCCGAGACATTGAATGGCAGACGAAAGTGGCACGCCGGGCTGCCGATTCCAAGCAGGTCATAGCCGCCCGTGTCCGAAAGCGGGCCGTCCTTCACGTTGCAGCGATCGATTCGATACCCCGCATCTTCCAGACCCGTGGCAAATGCGCCGGCCACACGCGCCGTCGATCCACCCTGAGAGAAATAGACGATGAGGGCCTTGGGCATTTGCCACTCCGATTCGCTGTTGCCCTGCGGCACACGCATGGAGCATGCATGCGCTGCAATCCGACGTAGCTAGCGCGACTCCTTGTAGTCCGCATCCACCACGCGACCCCGCGGGCCGGCGCCGCTCGGGCGCGCATCGCCGCCCGGCGCCTCGTCGGCCTGGGCATCCGGATAGCGGTGCTCCTTGTACGCGGCGCCCGGCGTCTGGGAATAGATCACCGCACCGGCTTCCTGCAGCACCTTCTTCAGCACCTCCGCCTTGTCGGAAGCCACGGCCGCATCGCGCCGCACGCAGGCGTCGTGGGTGTCGCGGCGCGCCGCCTCGATGCGATTCTTCAGCTCGTCCGTAAGCTTGTCGCCGAACTCGGCCAGCGTCTTCTCCGCCTGGTAGCACACCGCATCCGCGGCGTTGAGCTTCTCCGCCTCATCGCGGCGCTTCTTGTCCTCGTCGGCATAGCGCTCGGCCTCGTCGATCATGCGCTTCTTCACGTCCTCGCCGAGCCGCGTCGAACCCGAGATGCGCACCGACTGCGACTTGCCGGTCGCCGTGTCGCGCGCCGTGACGTTCAGGATGCCATTGGCGTCGATATCGAAGGTGACCTCGATCTTGGGTACGCCACGCGGCGCCGGCGGCAGGCCGTCGAGGTTGAATTCGCCGAGGCTGACGTTGGCCGCCGCCATCGGCCGCTCGCCCTGATAGACATGGATGGTGACGCTGGTCTGCATGTCGGCGGCGGTCGTGAAGGTTTCGGTCCTTTTCACCGGGATCGGCGTATTGCGGGCGATCAGCGGCGTCGCCACGCCGCCCAGGGTTTCCACGCCGAGAGTGAGCGGCGTGACATCGACGAGAACAATGTCGCCTACCTCGCCCGAGAGCACGCCGGCCTGGATGGCAGCGCCGCTGGCAACGCACTCCATCGGGTCCACGCCCATCTCCGCCTTGCGGCCGAACAGCTCCTCGAAAAAGGTGCGCACCGCCGGCATGCGCGTCGGCCCGCCGACGAAAACGACCCGATCCACCTGCTTCGGTGTAACGCCCGCGTCGTGCAGCGCCTGCTCCACCGGCGCGCGGCAGCGCTCGATCACCGGCCGGACAAGGCGTTCCATTTCCGTGCGCGTCAGTTCCATCTCCAGGTGGCGAGGCTCGCCTGCCACCGCTCCCAGATAAGGCAGGCTGATGCGGGTGGTGACGTTGGCCGACAGCTCGATCTTGGCGATCTCGGCCGCCTCCATCAGGCGCGCGGCGGCCTTGATGTCGCCCCGGACGTCGATGCCGCTTACCTGCAGGAAGCGCCCGGCCAAGGCATCGAAGATCGCCTGGTTCATGTCCGTCCCGCCCAGGCGCGTGTCGCCGCTGGTGGCCTTGACCTCGAATACGCCCTTGCCGAACTCCATGATGGTGACGTCGAGCGTGCCGCCGCCGAGATCGATGACAGCAATGCGCAGTTCCTGGCCGAGGCGGTCCAGGCCGTAGGCGAGCGAGGCCGCCGTCGGCTCGTTGACCAGCCGCGCCACTTCCAGTCCGGCGATGCCGGCGGCATCCTTGGTGGCGCTGCGCTGGTTGTCGTCGAAGTAGGCCGGTACGGTTACCACGGTCTTCGTCACCGGCTCGCCGAGGAAGGCCTCGGCGTCGCGCTTGATCTTCTGCAGCAGGAAGGCCGAGAGTTGCTCCGGCGTGAATTCCCGATCGCGCAGACGGATCTTCTCGCGCAGACCCATGCGGCGCTTGAAGCCGGTGACCGTGCCTTCCGGATTGGCGGCCGCCTGACGGCGCGCCGGTTCGCCGACGAGCACCTGGCCGTCGGCAGTCAGCGCAACATAGGACGGAAAGGCCTTGCCGCCGAGACTCACGCCTTCGGCGCTGGGAATCAATACCGGCCGCCCACCGCGCAGGACCGCTGCGGCGGAATTGGAGGTGCCGAGGTCGATGCCGATGATTGCCATGGTTTATGTCCCTGCCTGCTAAAGACGCATCGGGCCCGGATCGAGTAGTCAATGCAAGGCCCGCGTCCGGGCGCACCCCTGGGTGCCGGGAAAATTCTACGCCAATCCTCGCGCGCCTCGTCCGTCGCAGCCCTGCCCACCATTGACATTTGTCAACGAGCTTGCTCGTGCGCCAGCCGCAACATGACCTTTCGCGAGAAGATACCGTTTTTGATGCTCTGTCGTTCCCGCATCCCCATTGATAGGAAACTGCGGCCATGCCCGTCGGCGAGTTCTGTAATCGTGAAGTCGTAATTGCTGACCTGAAGACCTCCGTGCTCGATGCTGCCGGCCTCATGCGGCAATACCATGTCGGCAATGTCGTCGTAGTAGACGAGGTGGACGGCATGCGCGTGCCCATCGGCATCGTTACCGATCGCGACATTGTCATGGAGGTCGTGGTGAACAAGCTCGACGCGACCAACATCACGGTCGGCGAAATCATGGGCGACCGCCTGACCACGGTACAAGCGACTGACGGCTTGTTCGAAACCATCCAGCTTATGCGCCGTAAGGGCGTGCGCCGCGTGCCGGTGGTAGATGAGCGCTGCGCGCTTGCCGGCATCCTGGCACTGGACGACGTCGTGGCACTGCTCGCTGAGGAGATGAACGAGATCGCGCAGATTATCACCCACGAACAGGTCCACGAAGCCCGGACGCGGAGATAAAACCCCGTCATGACGCCGGAGACATTGTTCGCCTACGCCCCGCGCGGCCCCGGCGTCATGTGCGCCATGTTCTATTTCGTCGACGGTGACGACGTCTACGGCTGGTGGATCGGCGCCCAGGACGGCGACTATCCGCCGGCGTATTTCATGCTGGAGAACTTCTATACTGATGCCGACACGCGCTTCTTTGCCACCGCCGGCAACGACATCTACGGCGGCTGGACGCGCGAGTACACCGAGAAGCCCGCGGCTCTTGCTGATGCACTTGCCGTCGATCGCGACATCTGCCACCGGCTCGAGCAGGCCCAGGCCACATTCGCCCGGGAATGGCTGTACTTCGCCGACGAACCCGGCATGGAGCGCGAGCGCGCTGCCTTCGAAGCCGACGGACTGCCGGTGATGCCGGTCAACATCAAGCACCGGAAGCTGCATCGTCTCACCGTCCACGCCGCCGTGTGGACGCACATCTCCCCCAACGCCGATCTGCACGTCATCGAGTATCTGCGCGAGCGCTGGCCTCTGGATTACAGGCTAGAATAGCTGCGCGTCCTGCGTGACCCGACCCGCCGGACCCGTCGCACGCGCGACGGTGATATCCGCAGTGCGCCGCATTGCCGCCGCTACGCCGTGAGCATACGAAATCTCGAGTTTCTGTTCCGCCCGAAGTCGGTGGCGGTAATCGGCGCCTCCGACCGGCCAGGCAGCCTTGGGGGCGTCGTCGTAGGCAATATCCTGGCGGGCGGATTCGCCGGGCCGGTGTTCGCGGTCAACCCCGGCCACGCGAGCGTTGCCGGCCTGCGCTGCTATCGCCGCATCGCGCGTCTTCCCGCCACGCCCGAGTTGGCGCTGGTATGCACGCCGCCAGCCGCCATTCCCGGCGTAGTGGCCGAGCTGGGCGCCCGCGGCACGCGCGCCGTCATCGTGCTGCCCGGCGGGCTCGATGTCGCCGCCGGCCGGCATCGGCGTACGCTGCGCACGCAGTTGCTGGCCGCGGCCCGGCCGCATCTGCTGCGCGTACTCGGACCCGCCAGCGGCGGACTCATCGTCCCCGGGCTGAAGCTGGTCGCCGGAACCGCCCATGCGCGTGCCATGCCTGGCCGAATCGCCTTCGTCTCTCAGTCTGACGCCATCGCCGCCACCGTGCTCGACTGGGCCAATTCCAGGGGAATTGGTTTTTCCTGCTTCGTGCACCTGGGCGAAAGCGCCGACGTGGACGCGGGCGACGTGCTGGATTACCTCGCCAGCGACCCGGACACCGCTTCCATTCTGCTCTACATTGAATCGGTGACGGCGGCGCGCAAGTTCATGTCCGCGGCGCGCGCCGCGGCGCGCAACAAGCCGGTAGTGGTGCTCAAGGCCGGCCGCGGCGACGAGGGCGCGCGGCTGGCGGTTACCGGCGCGACGGCACTGGTGACGACGGACCGCATCTATGACGCAGCCATACGCCGCGCCGGAATGCTGCGCGTGTTCTCGACGGCCGATCTGCTCGATGCTGCCGAAACCCTCGCCCGCGCGCGGCCGCTGCGGGGCGACCGCCTGGGCGTCCTCACCAATGGACACGGGCCTGGCGTCATGGCTGCTGACGCCCTGGTCCTCGGCGGCGGCCGGCTGGCGCCGCTGGCGGAAGAGACGCTGACGCGGCTGGCACCGCTGCTGCCGCCCGGCAACGACGCCGGCAATCCGCTGGACATCGGCAACGCTGCGTCGCCTGAGCGCTACGCGGCGGCCCTGCGGACGCTGCTTGCCGAGCCTCAGTGCGACGCGCTTCTGCTCATTCACGCGCCGACTTCCTGCGTCACCGGCGAATCCGTCGCGAGAGCCGTGGCCGATGCCGTCCAGGGCGTTGCCGCTTCGTCTCACACCCCGCCGTGCAGCCTGTTTGCCTGCTGGCTCGGCGGCGACGAACAGGCCGAGGCACGCCGCCACCTTAATAGCAGTGGTATTCCCACTTACGATACGCCGGAGAAGGCCGTCCAGGTTTTTCTTCAGATCAACGAATATCGCCGCAACCAGGCGCTGCTTATGCAACTGCCGCCCTCCGTGCCGATGGAGTTCCAGCCTGACGCCCGGCGCGCGAAGTCCATCGTCCGGCGCGCGCTCGCGGCCGGTCGCAGTCGACTCACCGAACAGGAGTCGAAGGGTGTGCTGGTCGCATATGGAATGCCCGTGGTCGAGGCGCGCCTCGCACGCAGCGGCGGCCAGGCGGCGCGCCTCGCCGAAACGCTCGGTTTCCCCGTCGCGCTCAAGCTGCTCACGGTCACGCCCCATGGCCCCGGAGTCGGCGGGATTGCCACGGATCTCGAGAGCGCCGCCGATGTGCGCGCCGCGGCTGCAAGCCTGCGCCGGCGCCTGCGTCAGCGATTGCCGCAGGCACCGCTGACGGGGTACAGCGTACAGCCGCTGGGCCTCAAACCGGCTGCCCACGAGCTGCTGATCGGCGTGGTCACCGATCCGGTGTTCGGACCCGTCGTCCTCTTTGGCAAGGGAGGGGCGGAGCCGGCCGTCGTCGCCGACCGTGCCATCGCGCTACCGCCGCTCAACATGGCGCTGGCCCGCGATCTGGTGTCGCGCACGAGAGTGTCGCGGCTGCTCGCCGGAGGCCCCGAGCGCCCGGCGGCCGATCCCGGTGCCATTCATCTAGCGCTGGTGCAGATCTCCCAGCTCATCGCCGACGTGGACGAGATTGCCGAGCTGGAGATCAATCCACTGCTCGCCGATGCCGAAGGGGTAATGGCGCAGGAGGTGCGGGTGCGCCTGCGCGCCGACGGCATGCGCGGCCTGCAGCGCCTCGCCATTCGACCCTATCCGCGTGAGCTGGAGGAGGACCTCGTCTGGCGCGGCCGGAAGGTTCTGCTGCGCCCGATCCGTCCCGAGGATGAGCCGGCGCTGCGGGAGTTTCTCGCCTCGCTCGCCACGGAGGACTTGCGCCTGCGTTTCTTCAGTGTCATGCGCGAGGTACCGCGCTCCCAGCTTGCCCGCTTCACCCAGATTGACTATGACCGGGAGATGGCATTTGTCGCGGTGGCGCGCGATGATAACAGTAGCCGCATGCTCGGCGAGGTGCGCGCGGTGGCTGATCCCGACAACGCCGTGGCCGAGTTCGCCATCGTCGTACGCTCGGAACTGAAGGGTCAGGGGCTGGGCACACTGCTGCTGATGAAAATGATCGGCTATTGCTATCGCCGCGGCACCGGCGCGCTGCACGGCGAAACCCTGGTCGGCAACGAACGCATGCTGACCCTTGCGCGGGAATGCGGCTTTGCGCTTAGCGCCATGCCGGAGGAAGGAGCGATCGAGCTGCGGCTTGCCCTTCATCCACGACCGTAATACCGCCGATGATGTGGCATTGGTCACACTAGGCGGCGATTGGCGCGCTGGCACACGCCTACCGGACATCCCTTCTGTGACCGATTTCGGCGTACCGTCGCGCCAGGGCTTGATATGTTGCGAGGATGAAACCGCGGTGCGGAACACCGGCGGACCGTGATGTCCGCTTTCCCGACCCGATTCGTAGTCCCCCGGCAAGCCAACCACGGAACGCGAACTGATGCTTGGAGGCAGTAGAAACTCGGAGGCTCTTCAAAAGCGACTCGAAGCCGTGCGCGGCTCCGATCCGTCGCGAGCGCTCCGCCGCATTCTGCGGCTGTTGCGTGACGCGCTGGCAAAGGAAACCAACACGCGCTCGCGGCTTAGATTATTGGAGCTCGTGCTTGACCGGGCCGAGCCCGAGGTCAGCGCCGTCGAGGTTGCTCTGGATCGGGCGGCGCTACCGCTGTCGGCCACCCTGCAGCAGGCGGCGCGCTCGGCCAACCGATTGCTGAAGGCGCTCGGGCTGGGCTACGCCGAGACAGCCGCGCAGGTCTCCGGGCGGTGGCGCAAGCTTCGCTACGGGGCCGCCCTGCGTGGTGCCGTGACACGGGCCATGACGGTGGAAGCGAGGCGGCTGCGGCTGGCTTACCGCTGCTACTCGCGCGGTTCACGCCGCGCATGGACGCAACTACACTACCTGTACGCTGTCGCCAGCAAAGAAGGCTTCGCCACCCCCGCAGGCCATGACAAGCTGTCGACGCCGCGACGCATCTACGTCGATGCTCTGCTCCTCGCCCTGGCTCAGCCCAACACCTTCGCTGCCGGGCAGCTGCACCGGGCACGCGCCTATATCGGCCAGTACGGTCACCTCGCTTCGCTGGAGCCAGCGATGGCGATGCCGGAATCCCAGATCGCTCGATTCGTTGTACGGGCGGGCGAAGGCCGCCCGGCTACGCCACTGCCACGGGTGCGAACCGAGGCGCTGCAGCCCAACGATCTGCTGCTTGACTGCGTGCGCCTCGCGCGCAAGACGCAGACGCAACTGGCCGGACTGCGCACCCGTGTGTCGCCGGCGAAGCTGGGGCTTTCGCCGGAGGTCGAACGGATCGAGACGCTCGCCCTGCTGCACAAGCTTAACCTTTGTTGGAACGCCGGCCAGGCGCGCCGTCACCATCGCATCAACCTCAACCCGCGCGTGGACGTGGTCGCCGGCTTCGACCGGCTGTGGAACTTCCTCGCCGGCCCGGCGTTCCGCCGCCGTTCAGAAGACGCCCAGGACGCCACCCTGCCGGCAATGGACGGGCATAGCGAGTGGACGGTTCTGAACCTCAGCCCGGAAGGGCTTTCCCTGCGCTACATCAGCGGCGATGCCGCGGGACTACATGTCGGCGACGTGGTAGGCGTGCGTCAGCGCGACCGGCGCGCGCTGGACGTATGTATCGCGCGCCAGGCACTCAATGCCGGCGTCAATCAGTTCCTTCTCGGCCTCGAAGGTCTCGGCCCCCAGGCACTGCCTGTCACGATCGAATGGGGCGATCGTTGGAATCGTTACGTCGTGCGTGCGATCATGGTGCCGAGAATGCCCCGCTTCCACGGCACCTGCGGTTTGATGGCGCCCTTCGGCGCCCTTCACACCGCCGGAGAGGTCCGCGTTCGCGATGCTTCACGGACACTGACAATGCGCGTGGACCGCCGACTCGAACGGACATCGAGCTGCGAGTTGTTCGCGCTGACGCCGGTAGCGTCGGAACGCCGCTGACCCGGGCGGCCACGCGCCGCTTGCGCCGGCGCGGCTTTTCCTAAATGCGCCGGCTTAAAAGACGGCTCCCCTTGTCGCCGGCCGCCGGCGTCATCCTCGGCCTGCCGTACATCGCCGCCGGCGCGATGCTTACCTCCCGAAAATCAAGCGCGTCGCCTGCACCACCACGACGTTAGCGGTCCGCCATGGCGGGGACGCGCGGCTGGCCGGATGTCCGTCGTGGGCGGCACACCACTGATCGCAGGTGAATCGGCACGCCGCCGCGGAACAAGCAGTTGGTTGCGTGGCTAGGAAACAGGAAGCTGAACGGCTCCGGCTGAATCATCCCGCAGGCAATCTGCGACAGCGCTACGCCGGATCGTGCGGCGGCAGCGCAAAGACATGCGCATCCATAGCGATCACGACATCGTCCGCACTGTGCAAGTGCTCCTGGTCCGAGCGGACACGCGTTGACGGGCAAGGTAGCCACGACGCCCACCCGCCAGCGCCGTGCCGCACGGTGTATCGTTTCAGTCTTTGGCCGTTCTTTGACGAGCCCAACCTTGGTGCCCCCACTAACCATGTCACCGTTACGCCGAGCCACAGCCTCAGTGGTCTGTCTGGGTGTCGCCACCCTGCTCGGCTGTACCGGCGGCGAGCGCCTGCGCGACCAGTTCGCGCCACGGCCTGATGACGTTCGGGCACAGATCGTCAGTCTGCTGCCCGCCAGCACCCCCGACCGTGCCGGATGGGCCGTCGATATCTACGCCGCCATGGCCGCACTCGCGATTGCTCCGACGACACCCAACATCTGCGCCGTGCTAGCCGTGACGGAGCAGGAGTCGGGGTTCCGCGTCGATCCTGCCGTGCCCAATCTCGCGCGCATCGCGTGGGACGAGATCGACCGCCGCGCGGAGCGGCTCGGCGTGCCCAGATTCGCCGTACGCGCCGCGCTGCAGCTCTCCTCGTCCACCGGCAAGAGTTACAGCGAACGCATCGACGCAGTGAGAACCGAGAAAGAGCTGAGCGACATCTACGAGGATTTCATCGGCATGGTGCCGATGGGCAAGCGCCTGTTCGCAGGCCTGAATCCTGTGCGCACTGGCGGCCCGATGCAGGTGAGTATTGCCTTCGCCGAGCTTCACGCGCAGGAGCGCGGCTATCCCTACGCCGTCAATGGCTCGTACCGGCACGAGGTATTCACCCGCCGCGGCGGCCTGTATTTCGGCATCGCCCATCTGCTCGACTATCCGGCACCCTATGAAAATCATTTGCACCGATTCGCCGACTTCAACGCCGGCCACTATGCCAGCCGCAACGCCGCGTTCCAGAGCGCGGTCAGCATCCTCTCCGGTATCCCGCTCGATCTCGACGGCGACTTGGTGCGCCATGACGATAACGACGAGGCGCGCCCCGGTGCCACCGAGCTGGCCGTGCGCTCGATCGGCAAGCGTCTCAAAATGAGTAACGACGCGATCCGTCGCGCGCTCGAACAGGGCACGCGCCATGAGTTCGAGCATACGTCGCTCTACACGCGCGTGTTCGACCTGGCGGAGAGGCTGGAGCGCCGTCCGCTGCCCCGCGCGGTCGTTCCGAACATCGTGCTGCGAGGACCGAAGATCTCGCGCAAGCTCACCACGGCGTGGTTTGCCAACCGGGTCGAAGAACGGCAGCGTCGCTGCCTTGCGCGCGCTGTGCTCAGGCCAAATGTCGGCGGCATGTAACCGCTCCGCACCACGTCCGCGCGCCCGCCAGCGCGGTGGCAAAGCGGCGGCACCGCCATGCGATCCTGCCTCTCGGAATCAGCTTGGTATAGCATATGCAACCAGGGCGACGTCAGCGTCCGGAAAGGAAAACAACATGTTCGCAAGCCTTGCGCGGGCCATTGCGCGCGCCACGATTGCAGCAATCGCCACGCTGCCACTCGCCGGCGCCGCCGCGGCGGACATTCTGATCGGTCAAACGGCGGGGTTCAGCGGTCCGCAGGCGTCCAGCGTCAAGGAGGTGACTGATGGCGCTAGATTGTGGCTCGATCAGGTCAATGCCAAGGGCGGCACCCATGGCCAGCCGATACGGCTCGAATCCCTCGACGACAAGTTCGATCCCAAGCAGGCGGGCGAAAACGCCCGGGTACTCATCGAGGAGAAGAACGTCGTCGCCATGTTCCTGACCCGCGGAACGCCGCACACCGAGGCAGTGATGCCCTGGCTCGATAAGCACGGTGTGCCCCTGGTCGGGCCATCCACGGGCGCCATGCTGCTGCACAAGCCGCTCAGGAAGCACATTTTCAACGTCCGCTCCACGTACCAAAGCGAGGCCGAGAAAGCGGTCGCGCAGATGATTGCGCTCGGCGTTCGGCGCATGGCCGTCATTCACGTCGACGACAGCTTCGGCGCCGATGCCGCGCTCGGCGCCTTGAAGGGTATCGATGCAGCCGGCCTGAAGCCGATACTGGTGGAGAAATTCGACCGTGCCAGGCCCGATTTCAGCGGCATCGCCCTGCGCGTCGTCAACGCCAATGCTGATGGCGTGGTATTGATCGGCTCCGGTGCCGTGGCCGCGGACGGCATCAAGGCAATGCGCGAAGCCGGCTCCACGGCGCAGGTCATCACGTTGTCGAACAATGCCTCGGGGGGGTTCATCAAGCTGCTCGGAGCCAACGCGCGCGGCGTCATCGTCAGTCAGGTTTTTCCCGACGAACGCTCGCTCAATCTGCCCATGATCCGGGAGGCGCAGAAGCTGGCGCGGGAGAAAGGCATCGCCGAGCTGACGCCGGCCATGGTGGAAGGCTACGCCGCGGCCAAGGTCCTGACCGAGGCGTTGCGCCGCGCCGGCCCGAAGCCGACGCGGGCGAGCGTGCTCACCGCGCTCGATGGCATGCGCAACTTCGATCTTGGCGGGCTGGTGATCAGCTATTCGCCGGAGGATCACACCGGGCTGGATTTTGTCGATCTGAGTATCATCGGCCAGGACGGTCGGTTCTGGCGTTGAGGCAGGCACGGCACGCCGCCCATGCCGCCGCATCCGTCAGCAACCGCTCATCACGCTCGATCCGTTCGGATGCATGTAGCCGAAGCAGGTACCGTCGCTCATGAGGTGCCCGCCGGGCCCGCTGCGGTTATAGCCGGGCCCGCCGCCGCGCTGCGCCGCAGCCGCCCCGAGGTTGAACTGGGGCGGACCGCCTTCGTAACCGCCGACGCCATGAGCATCGAGCCAGTAGCGCCCCGGATTGACGGTGCCGAACAGCTGGCGCAGTTGCGCCAGTTCCACCGGATGGATCTCGCGCCCATTGACGACCACACCCGTGCCACCGCCCGAAGCGTCACGACGCAACGGCCCGCCTAAGCGCAGACCGGGCATGATCTGCCCGGCGTGGGGGCCGCGCTCCCGGCCCCATAGTCCCGACACTTGGTCATACCAGTAGCGACCCGGGGCAATCTGGCCATAGGCCGCCTGCAGTTGGGTCACGGTTCGCGCGTCGAGCGCAACGCCGTTCACCACGATCCCCTGCTGGGCCAACGCTGCGTCCCCGATTGCCCCGAGTACGCACCGCGCTGCGACGACGACGTATGCCCTCATGGCACCTCCCGTTCAAGACGATGGGATTTCACCACTACCGAGCCAGCCTCAGGGAGAAAGTCTACGCCCGCGGCGCACGCTGTCAATTCAACGCTTGGACCGCCCTGGCGACTGCGCGGTTGGCCGGGGCAACTCCACCAGCTATTGCCGCGTCGATACCTTGCGCCTATCATCCGCGCCATCCGAACATGGCAACAGCTCCGACATGAGCAGAGCACGCAGCGAGCAGATGGCTGAGCACCGCGCGAACATTTCGCGCTGGCTCGCGTCGTGGCTCGAGAGCATCCAGGCGAAGTACCCGCTGCCGGAGGAGGAAAACGCCTTGCTGCAGAAGCTGCTCGTTCAGGCGAGAAATGCCCCCGACAACATCGTCGCCCTGGACGTCGGCCAGTTGCTCCACTACTGCGAGCGCAACGGGCTGACCACCGACAAGACGCCGCTCGCCGACCGGGCTATTCAGACACTGCTCGAGATCGGCCGCCCGGGCGCGATCGACCGTCTCACTGGAGACATGCGCCAGTGGTTCCGCCAGAATTACTTTTGGGCCACCAGCACATCCTCGCTGGACGTCCGCACCATTCAGGGCGACGAGGCGGAGGAACTGCTTGAGCGGTACTTCAATCCGGACGCGCCGCCAAATCAGGACGGGAAGTAGCGGCCCGCACGCGCAATGCCAGAGACTGTCGGCCCGCATCAGTCACGCCAGTGATCGTGACGGTGATGCCAGCGGCGGTATCCGTCGTAACCGTGGCGATAGTACGGGCGCCCGGGTACGACGACCACGGGCGGCCCGATGTAGGCACGCGGTGGTCCGACGACGACCGGCGGTTCAGCGGGGACGACGACGCAGCCGACCAGTCCGGCCAGCGCCAGCAACATGAGGGCGGCGGTTTTCATGGTTCCTCCGAGCTTGATATGTCCCATGAACGCATCAACCGCCCGCCCGTTTATACGAAGTCGTAACAAGATATTTCCGGCACGGAATTCGAACGACGGGCGTACGAGGCCTGCGCCATCGCCCGTGCCTTATCTCCGAAGCACCCCGGGCGCGAATCCGTAGGCCTCGATCTCCACCAGCAGTTCCGTGCGACAGATGGCCGCCTCGACCAGCAGCGCGTTCCGCACGGCCGGAGAGTCCGCACCCATTTCGGTCGCGAGGATGCGCAACACCTGCTGTGCATGGCCAGCGTCGCGCACGTAGCCGGTGAGTTCCAGGGTCCCGAGTTCGAACGGCGCGGAACAGCGCCGCCGGGTGGCCGCGACCACGGCGCGCAGATTGGCGAGGATTTCACGCGTCTGGGCCTCGATGTCGCCGGCATAGACGCTGGCGTGCCCGACGATGCTGGCGGTGCCGGAGATGAACAGCGCGACGCGCCCGTCTCCGGCACCGGCGAGCGCCGCCCGGGAGAAAGTCGGGCTGCGCGGGCCATAGTCGATCGGGTAGCGCCAGGCCGGCACCTGGCGCGGGTTCTCGATGGCGACAGGTTTTTCGCGCGCGGCGATGAAGCACACGCACAGCGGCCCGCCGGGCGTGCCCAGGGCGCAGGCGGCTGGCGCCCCTTCCCCGCGGGCCAAGCCCGCGTCGACGAAGGCGTCATGGCGACCGAGATTGAACTGCCGGTAGCGCTCCAGTCCGCCGCTCTCGTCGTTGATGGCGCCGAGGTAGTTCCACATCCGCACCAGATGCCGGCAACCCGTGGCGCGCAGGCTCTCGAACACGTCGCCGTAGGCACGCCGGGTCAGCGCCGCCAGCCCGTTCGGCGCCGACTCCGATTCATCGAGCGCCAGCGCGCCGAACAGCCAGTGGCCGTCGTGCCGCCAGCGCACCGCGCCGCTGCGGCCTTCGACCAGTCGGGCGCCGGTCAGCCAGGCATCCACCCGCGGCAGGGACGGCCCGATCAACGGGGCATTGACGCACGCCAGGGGCGGTGCCGACGACTGGCCGGCAGCGCCGTCGCCCTTCGCCACTCCGTCTTCCCTGCCTGCAAGACCATAGGCTACCCCGCCCAGCAGCGCGCCGGGGGCGCCCGCCGCGAGGGCGCGCCATTCGTCGCTGGCGAGTCGTCGGGCGTCGAGGCGCGGGATGGCGGCAGGCTCGGATGCCGTCTGCCTCATCCTCGATGGGGCTCCATCTCGGTTTCTCCTCTGAGCGGTCCCTGGTCGCGGATGTTGTCGCGGCGCCGGCGCATCGCCCGCAGCGTGCGCGGCAGGTGGAACAGGGAGATGAGGTAGTAGACGCCCTTGAGCAGGGTCAGCGAGGGCCAGATCGGCGTCTTGCCGTAGATGTCGCCGGCCAGCAGCGACAGCAGCGCCTCCTTGACGCGCAGCGGATTGCGCGGGCGCATGAACAGCTCGCGCATGGTCGGATTGGTGACGCGGAAAATCCACCAGGAGAACTCGCGCGGCCCCTTGCGCATGGTCGCATCGAACGCCGCCAGCGCATGGCGCGCCTGCGCCGGCCGGTCGAGGCAGGTGTCCACCGCCTCGGCACCCACGAAGGCGCTGTGCATGGCGAGATAGACACCCGAGGAGAACACCGGGTCGATGAAGGCGTAGGCGTCGCCGAGCATGATGAAGCGCTCGCCGCTGCTGACGCCGCTGGCGTAGGAGTAGTTGCCGGTGGCATGGACCAGATCGTCCACCAGCGTCGCCGCGCGCAGCCGCTGGGCCAGCGCCGGACACAGCGCGATGGTGTCGGCGAAGAATTCCTTGAGCGGCTTGGCGCGCGCCTTGAGGTAGTACGGCCAGCATACCGCGCCGACGCTGGTGGTGCCGTCGGCGAGCGGAATGAACCAGAACCAGCCGTGATCGAACCAGAAGATGGAGATGTTGCCCTCCAGCCTGCCCGGCAGTCGTTCGGCCCCGCGGTAGTGGGCGAACAGTGCCGCGCTGTCGTGCCTGGCGTTTCTGCGCTTGCTGCCCAGCTTGCCGGCGAGAAAGGTGTCGCGCCCGGAGGCATCGATGACGAAGCGCGCGCGCCAGCGGCGCGCCCGCTTGATGCCGCCATCATCGAGTTCGGCGAGCACGTCGGCGCCGTCCGCGTCGAAAACCACGTCACGCACCCGGCAGCCCTCGATCCCGTCGGCACCGCAGGACTGGGCGTGGCGGAACATGATGTCGTCGAGTTCCGAGCGGCGCACCTGCCAGGCATAGGGCATGGACTTGTCCCAGGCGTCGGCGAATTCGATGTAGCTGCGCTGCTCGTGGCTGGGCGAGACGAACTCGACGCCCCACTTGGGCATGCCGATTTTCTCCACCGCATCACGCAGGCCGAGCCGGTCGAACAGGGCGACGTTGGCCGGCAGCAGCGACTCACCGATGTGAAAGCGCGGGTGGCGCGCCTTCTCCAGCAACACGACATCGCGGCCCTGCCGCGCCAGCAGCGCCGCGGCGGTGGTGCCGGCCGGCCCGCCGCCGATGATCAGCACGTCGCATTGCTGCACGTCGGCTTCGACGTCGACTGGGTGTGGAGCGGTTGGATTCATGGCGGCGTGCTGCATCGTCGGTCGCACTGGGGACACGCGGGGCCGCACCGGCGCCCGTTTCGCAATGCGCCAGTGCCCGCATGGTCGGCAGGCGGCACTTTATCGCCGCAACCGCGGACGGTCAATCGCGCGCGCCTGTCGCCGCCCCGGAATCGGACTGCCGCGACGGTCGCATCCGCCGCGCGTGTTTGCTCGTATGCGATGATGTGCAGCGCCGCTGCACCGGAGTGAAAGGAGCTCACCATGTCCGCGGACCGACAAGCCACCGATCAACATTGCTCACCCCAGGCCGGACCGACCGCGGAAATCATCACCGTGCGACCCGATGCCCAGATCATGACGCGCCAGCGCCTGCCCTACTTCGTCGGCATTTCCGGCGCCACCGCCGGCGCCCGCGCCCTGACGATGAATCTGGTCGTCATCCCACCCGGCGGGCGCGCCGAGCCCCACTATCACCGCGGCTTCGAGACGGCCATCTACATCTTGCGCGGGCGCGTGGAAACGCGCTACGGTCCGGGGCTAGCGAAGTCGGTGATCAACGAGGCCGGCGACTTCATGTTCATCCCGCCCGACGTGCCGCACCAGCCCTTCAACCTGAGCGATACGGAAGCGGCCCAGGCCATCGTGGCGCGCAATGACCCCAACGAGCAGGAGAGCGTCGTCGTCTATGATCCGGAGCAGGATCGATAAGCATCGCGCCCCACGCGGGCGCACGGCCGCCCTGCTCTGTTTCGCAGCGACCCTGTCTGCCTGCGCCGCGCTGCCCGGCGCCGGCTGCGGCAGCGCCGAGCAGACGCAGATCGTCGACACCCTCTACTTCGGCACCGCCCGGCCCGGCGGCACCGTCAGCGAGGGCGAATGGCGCGCGTTCATCGACCGCGTCGTCACGCCGCGCTTTCCGCAAGGTCTCACCTCCTGGTCCGCCGCCGGCCAGTGGCGTGGAACCAGCGGCACGATCGAGCGCGAAGACTCGCGCGTGCTGCAGCTCGTACATGCCGACGACGAAGCCGCCGAGCAGGCAGCGCAGGAAGTCGCCCGCGCCTACAAGAATGAGTTCCACCAAGAAGCCGTGCTCCGGGTGCGCACGCGCGCCTGCGTGTCGTTTTGACCGGCCGCCGGTTACCGGCCTACTGCGATTCGTGTCGCGCCGAATACCTTTTGTGGCCACATCGCGCCCAAAAATTCCAATCGGGTAGGCGGGCGCCCGACACACCGCAAGGCGCGAGATCCAGCGCTGGCGCGGCATGCGCGAGCGTGCCAAGTGTAACAAAGGCACCCCGAAGCGCCGAAGCCCGTGCCGGCCAAGGGTTTGCGAGGATCAGCGGCCTTTCGCATATCCGCCGATTACTACAAACCCGTGCCGGGCGTGGCATCCGCGCAATCGATCCACAGAGCCTGTCGGCCGTCTTGACAGGGGCATCGGGTGCCGGCTAGATTGCCCGCCGCATCACCAGAGCATATCCAAAAAACATAAGAACTTGAGGTCTGAATCATGCGTGCCCCACGCTTTCGTCCGAGGATTTCCTTTGGCTCCTCGGCAGCCTGGCTCGCCTGCATCGCCTGCCGGTCGATCCCGATTTGCTGCGCCAGCAGTTCCCGCCACCCCACGACGCGATCCGGCTGCGCGCCGCGCTGCGCGTGCTCGGGCTCGACACCGCCGAAAACAATGACGGCGCCGCCGCACTCGCGCGCCTGAGCCTGCCGGCGGTTGCGTTCCTCAGGCGCCTCCCGGAAGCGGACAACGACGCTGGTCTGGTCGCCGCGCCGGGCGTCGCCGGGCAAGCCGAGGAAGCGGCGCGTACTCCGGCGCTGCTGATCAAGACCGACGGCGAACGCCTGCTCTTCTTCCGCGCCGGCAGCGACGTGGCCGAAACCCTGTTGGTGCGCGACTTCGATGCCGTCTTCGAGCCGCTCATCATCGCCGTGCGCCCCGCGTCGGTGGGCGCCGCCACGCCGCCCGAGAGTGACGATGCCGGGCTTGCCCAAACGCCCAAGCCCTTCGGCCTGCACTGGTTCGTGCCCGAGCTGCGCAAGCACCGGCGCATCTTCCGCGACGTGCTGCTCGCCTCGCTCGCGATCCAGTTGATCGGCCTGGCCACACCGCTGTTCACTCAGGTGGTGATCGACAAGGTGGTCGTACACCAGACGCTGTCGACACTCACGGTGGTGGGCATCGGCTTGGCCATCTTCACCGTCTTCGGCGCGCTGATGAGCTGGCTGCGCCAGTATCTCGTGCTGCATACGGGTAATCGCATCGACGCGGTGCTCGCCAGCGAAGTCTTCCGCCACCTGCTGCACCTGCCCCTGGGCTACTTCCAGCATCGCCCCACGGGCACGCTGGTGGCGCGTCTGCACGGGGTGGAAACGGTGCGCGAGTTCGTCACCGGGGCGGCCGTCACCCTGGTGCTCGATCTGCCCTTCCTGGCGATCTTCCTCGCCGTGATGTTCTTCTACAGTTGGCAGCTCACCCTCATCGCCGTCGGACTGCTGGCGCTGCTCGCCGGCCTGAGTCTCGCCGTGACGGCGCCGCTGCGCGCCCGGCTCAATGCCCAGTTCCTGCTCGGGGCGAGGAACCAGTCCTTCCTGACCGAGTACGTCTCGGGGATGGAGACGGTGAAGTCGCTGCAACTGGAGCCGCAGCTGGAGCAGAAGTACGGCGACTATCTCGCCACCTACCTGGGCGCCGGCTTCAAGACGAAGCAGCTCGCCAACACCTACCACGTCGCCGCCACTGCCCTGGAGCAGACCCAGACCCTGGCCATCCTGCTCATCGGGGCGCTGCTGGTCATGGCCAACGATGGCTTCACCGTCGGCATGCTGGTCGCTTTCCAGATGTTTGCCGGGCGGCTCTCGCAACCCATCCTGCGCCTGGTCGGGCTGTACCAGCAGGCCCAGGAGGCGGGCATCGCCATCCGGCGCCTGGGCGACATCCTAGACGTGCCCACCGAGCCCCACGGCCTGCTCGCCCAGCGCACCCAGGGGCAGCGCGGCGGGCGCATCGACATCCGGGGGCTCGGCTTCCGCTATGGGGCCGATCAGCCCTGGCTGTACCGCGGTTTCCACCTCGCCATTCCGGCCGGCAAAGCGGTAGCGATCATGGGTCCCTCGGGCAGCGGCAAGAGCACGCTGGCGAAACTGCTACAGGGCTTCTACCTGCCCGAGGAAGGCAGCATCCGCATCGACGGCGTCGACCTGCGCCACCTCGGCGCCAATGCGCTCCGGAGCCACTTCGGCGTCGTGCCCCAGGACACCGTGCTCTTCTCCGGCAGCCTCTACGACAACCTGCGCGCCGCCGACCCCCACGCGAGCTTCGAGGCGATCGTCGAGGCCTGCCGCATGGCCGAGATCCACACGGCGATCGAGCGCCTGCCCCGGGGCTACCAGACCGAACTCGGCGAGCGCGGCGTCGGATTGTCCGGTGGGCAGAAGCAGCGTCTCGCCATCGCCCGGGCGCTGCTCAAGCGCCCGAAGATCCTGATCTTCGACGAGGCCACGAGCAACCTCGATCCGCCTACCGCCGAGCAGTTCGCCCGCACCATCAACCGGCTCAAGGGCACGGTGACGATGCTGTTCATCGCCCACCAGTTGCCCAAGGCGCTCAGCGTCGATGCCGTGGTGCGGATCGGGGAGAAGGTTACGGTGGTCGGGCGCGAGCAGGGGGAAGGAAATGAGTGAGCTCGACGCACGGCTGTCCCGGGAGCGCCCGCGCGGGCTGATCATGCGTTGTGATGCACCCGGGCGAGTCTGTCCCATCATCGGATTGCGACCCGAGGAGATCCCGACCCGCGGGCCATCACGGGAGCGTTTGCTCACCGATGCCGAACACCGCGTGCTCTGCTGCCTGAAGGAAGGCTGCACCGACGGCGAGATCGCGCGGCGGCTGAACTTGAGCGCGCGTACCGTCAGCAATCATGTCAAGCGCATCCTGGACAAACTCGCCGCACGCAACCGCACCCAGGCGGTCGTCCAGGCACTGCGCGCCGGCATCATCCATTTGGCCTAGCTAGAAATACTCTTTTCATGAACGATCGGGTCGATTACGCTGCCTTCCGGGGACGACGAGAGTCATATCGACGCTCCAAGGAGCGATGACTTGGATGGTCAAAGCACGGCCAGAATCAAGCGGCTCCAGGGTCCTTGTGGTGGCATTGGCCGGCGGCTAGATGAGAGAGTACGGCATCGATTTCGCGGATTTCCAATACATCGCATCGCACGGAGGAGCAAATGGTTAGTCCCTCAGCCAATCGCTGGGTAATTGCGTCGGCAATGGCCTGCGTGTTTGTACTCGGTACGGTTTGGCTAGGGGTTCCGACGTACAAGAAGTGGCAGGTGGATCGGCTCGTCGATGAGCTATGCGCGAAAGATGGGGTGGTCAAAGTATATGAGCAGGTGACATTGCCCGCGAACAGTTTCGATAAGTTCGGAGCAGTAACAGTCATGAAGCGATACGAAACCAACTCTGATAGCCCGTTCTATTACACAAGTGAGACGACATGGATACTGCCGGAGGGAAAGACTCTCCATAGTTTGGATTTGTATCGGAGCCACTACAGATTGGTGCGAGCATCGGACAAAAAGCTTCTGGCCGAGGGGGTCGGCTATACGCGTCGCGGCGGTGATCCAATAGGTCCGTGGCACTCCTCAGCGTACGGCTGCTCGGCTGCTGCGGATATCAGTGTCTTAGCAGCTAAGGTCTTCGTTAGAAATACCAATTAGCTTAGGAGAGATCCAGAATGACAAACGATTCGATTGAGCTGTACAAGCAATCCGTGCTGGCGATGGCCGCGTACGCAAATCTCCAACCGGGGATCCCGAATGAAGCACTGCTTCGAGAGATCAAGATGGCCGACCTTCAAGCTTCTCGCTTTGCAACGGACTGGAGAGTAGTCGATCGCTATACCGATGGCACGGGTGTTTCTGCAACAGTGTTCGAAGAGGTGGCGACAGGCAGGAGGTACTTGGCCATTCGCGGGACCGAGCCTGCCGATGTGCTGGACTTGGCGGCCGACTACCTGCTGAGCAACGGTTTTCCTCCGCAGATGAATCTTCAGTTCGCCAGTCTGCGCGAGCGCATCGAAGCCTGGAGCGCAAATGGCGTGCTGCCGGCGAATTTCACGGTGACGGGTCATTCTCTTGGTGGCTATTTAGCCGACGCCGTAGCGCTGCAATTCGGCAATCGGGTATCGGCGGTCTACACCTACAACGCGCCGGGGATGGATGGTGTGTTCAGTCCGCTGGTAGATGTACTACGTAGCGCGCTCGGTGTTACTGGATTGGGTACGCTCGCGAATCTGACGAACCTGCGCGGAACAGCGGGCGCGTCCGTCATTGCTGGACTGGGCACGCAGTTAGCGCCGCCGGTTTTCATCGAGACAGAAGCCAGCGTCAACCCCATTGACCATCACAGCATTGTCGGCATCACCGACGCCCTGGCCGTCTACGACCTCTTCGCCCGCACGGATTCCAGCCTTGGGGTTGAGAGCATCGGCGCCATCCTCAAAGCTGCCACCGATCAGAATGCCGCCACCCTGGAAGCGGCAACCCAAGCCCTGGGCAAAGTATTCCTCGCTGTCGCTCCCGATATTCCGGTGGGCGACCGCGACGCTCTTTACCGGGCCTACGGCCAGATCAGGGAGGCGATCGACACGCTGCAGGCCCTTGGCGAAACCTACACCGTGCGGCGCATGGGCCTGGATGCCGCGGCCGATGCCGCGCTGGCCAAGACCGACATCGCCTGCCGCTTCGCGCTGAAGGAGTTGCTGCCCTTTGCGGTGCAAGGCCGCAGCTACGACGCTCACGCCGCGGCGCTCAGCCTCTACGATCCGGCCACCGGCGCGGGCGAGCTGACGGGCGACTGGCTTTTCGACCGCGCCGCCATGCTTGGCTGGAAGCTCAAGCTGGCCACCGAAGACGCCCAGGCCGACACCACGGCCTATGGCAAGGGTGGGGCACCGGATGCCGTGTTCAAGGACCTCGCCAGCGGGCTGACGATGAATCTGGGCTCGAACTGGATCTCGCCCGCCGCCAAGCGGCGCATCGTGTTCGATGGCGATACCGGCACGACCGTGGAAGGCGGCTCGACGAACGACCGCCTCTACGGCGCCGGCGGCGATGACACGCTGTACGGCTATGACGGTGGCGACTACCTGGAAGGCGGCACGGGTATCGACACCCTGGAAGGCGGGGCCGGCAACGACATCCTGCTCGGCGGAGCCGGCAACGACCGCCTGCAAGGCGGCGCCGGCGCGGACACCTACCGCTGGCGCAAGGGCGACGGGCTGGACAGCGTCGAGGATGCCGACGGCGCGGGGCGCATTCAGCTCGTCGATGGCAGCGGCGCACGCTATGGCCTGCACCGCGGGCGGCTGGTGAGCGAGACCGAGACCTTCAAGTACTGGACCGACGTCGAGCATGGCGCGGTGAGCTACCGACTGGACAAGAACAGCAAGAAGCTGGAGATCCGCTTCCAGGACGCCGCGGGCGGGCTGGACATCGCCGACTGGGACGCGGGCGAGCTCTCGCTCGATCTGGGCTACGGCGGGCCGCTGAGCGGGGCGGAGGACGAACCGGCCTCGCCGATCCAGAGTATCGGGGCTGCCGCCAATGTCTATGGGGATTTTCAGCGCGCCGAGACGGCGCCCTACGGGCCGGACAACGAGACGCTGCTCTACGATAGCGCCGGCAACGCCAAGATCCTGTTCAACCGCCCGCAGCCGCGCGACGACACGCTCACCGGCACGGCGGGCACCGAGAACATGTTCGGCGGGGCCTACGGCGACAGCCTCGACGGGCGCGACGGCGACGATTACCTCGTCGGCGGCGCGGACAGCGACACGCTCTACGGCGGGGCGGGCAACGACGAGCTGTACGGCGAGAACGATGCGGACACGGACGTCGAGTTGGAGGATGTCGCGGCGCTGAGCGCGCGCAGCCGATCGGCCCATGGCCTGGACACCGATGCCCAGTACAGCGGCTACCAGAACCCGGTGGGCGTCAAGGGCGACTGGGTGGCCGGGGGCAGCGGCGATGATCTCATCTACGGCAGCGCCGGTAACGACGGTCTGGCCGGCGGTGCCGGCAGCGACGAGATCCACGGTGGCGCCGGTGCGGACGTGGTCTGGGGCGACGCCGACATCGTCGCCCAGTCGAATCGCTGGGTCGTCAATCTGGATGGATCGCTGGATCTGGTCACGGGTGCCCTTCCCCGTTTGGACGAAGTTCCCAATCACTATGGTGACTATCCCTATTGGGTCGGCTCGGCGGATGCAATCTACGCCGGCTCCGGCAACGACACCGTCGATGCCGGCGGCGGTGACGATTTCGTGGACGCGGGCGCCGGCGACGACCTGATCGCCGGCGGTACGGGCAATGATCTCATCCTGGGCGGTGCCGGCAATGACAGGCTGTTTGGGGGAGCCGGTCTCGGCGCGGGCTTCCCGATGTTCTCGCGCGGACTGGATGCCCATCTCGGACCGGGCCCGGACTTCGTGCCGCAGATCGCGGGCCATGCGCCGGGCCAGCCGTTCGATGCCCGCGACGACGACGTGCTGAGCGGCGGCGACGGCAATGACGTGTTGCACAGCGACGCCGGCAACGACCTGTTGAGCGGCGACCAGGGTGACGACACCTACGTCGTTGCCGCCATCAGCGGTGTGGTGCAGATCGAGGACGCCGACGGCATCAACACCCTGGTGCTGCCCGCGGACATGACACCGGGTTCGCTGCGCCTTCGTGTTTTGAACACCGCCGACGGCGAGTACCTGGGCATCAACACCGTCGAAGAAAACGGCGTGATCGTGCGCGGGATAGTCATCCGTGAGGGCCTGCGTGGACGCGGCGTGCAACGCTTCCGCTTCGCCGGCGGCGAAGAGGTATCGCTCGCCGGGCTATTGGAGCAGAACGATTTCCCGCGCTTCGTCGGCACGGCACGACCCGAGGGCAGCGAGCTGCTCGGCGGCCGCGCCGATGACAGTCTGTACGGCGGCGTCGGTGCGGACACGCTGCGCGGGCAAAGCGGCAACGACCGGCTCGACGGCGGCGCCGGCGATGACATCCTCGAAGGCGGCGCCGGGCAGGATCAGCTCTGGGGCGGCACCGGCAACGACCTGCTGCTTGGCGGCAGCGGTGCGGACACGCTCCAGGGCAATGCCGGCGACGATACCTACGTCTTCAACGCCGGTGACGGTGAGGACGTCGTCACCGACGGCGAGGGCATCAACCGCATTCGCTTCGGTGCCGGCATCGCACCCGCCGCATTGACCCTGAGTCGCGAAGGCGCCCAGGACATCCGGCTGCAATATGGCGCGGGTGATGCCGTTCGGATCGAGGGAGGATTCGTTGGCGGCATCGCGAGTTACGAATTCGCCGACGGCACGGTGCTGTCCCGCGAGCAACTGCTCGCCCAGTTGGACAACACGCCGCTCAACCTGCAGGGGGACATCGCGCCGAACCGGCTCGTGGGCGGCAACGCCAACGACACCCTTGAGGGTCGTGAAGGCTCGGATCACCTGTTCGGCGGCGCCGGCAACGACGTGCTGTCCGGCGGCGACGGCTGGGATCGGCTCGACGGCGGACGGGGGGAAGACCGGCTCGACGGCGGGGCCGAGGCGGATACCTATGCCTTCAACCTCGGCGATGGTCACGACGTCATCGCTGAGACCGATTCCGGTGGCACCACTGCGATTGCAAACACGATCGCCTTCGGCCCTGGTATCGCGCTCGACACGGTGGTATCGCATCGGCAGGTCGATGCCGAGGGTGGCGAGTACCTTGTCATCGACTACGGTAACCAGGGGGACAGGATCGAGATCCGCGACGGCCTGCGCAGCGATGCCTGGTCGTTCTCGTTTGCCGATGACGGCGAGCTGACCGGTGCCCAGTTTCTCGAACGCACGCTGGCAGAGCCTTTGAATCTGGTCGGCACGGCGGCGGACGACGTGCGCTCGGGCAGCCGTTTCGACGACACACTCAACGGTGGTGCCGGCAACGACCGGCTCCAGGGCGGAGCGGGCAATGACCGACTGATCGGCGGTACCGGCACGGATACGCTCGAAGGGGGCGCTGGGAGCGACACATATATCATCGAGCGGGGCATGGGGCGCGACACCGTGATCGAGGCGGGTACCGACAATGACCGCATCGAGCTCGCGGCGGGGTTGAGCATTGCCGATCTCGTGGCGTCGCGGGAGGCGAACGATCTGTTCCTCGGCGTCGCCGGCTCTGAGGATGGTTTGCTGTTGAAGGGCTATTTCGCGAGCCCGAAGCAGTGGCAGTTCGGCCCTGCCGGGGAAACCACCGCGCTTTCCTCGGTGCTGGATCAAGTCGCGCTGGCGCAGCAGACCCGCCCGCTATCGGAGCGCGTTCAGCACTATCAGGATGCCTTCCTCAATGGGCTCACTACCCAGATGGTAAGCAACGTCTTTACCTACGGCACCGTTACGGGCGCCGGCGGCACTTATTCCCGAAGCCGGGGCAGTGGCACAACGCAATATCGGGATACCCTGACCATCGCGCCGGTGGCGACGGCCAGTGATGCGACCGAGATCGCAGGCACAGCCCGCGATACCACGGTATCGTGGCGTGAGGATCTGGGCGCGCGCACGGCCGGCCGCGTCGAGACGGTACAGGAACCGATCGGGCGCTACGTGCCCCATGACGAAGCCCTCGCGTATCTCGCGAGCCTCAACGGCACCCAGCTTGCGCCCGGCACCCGCATGCCGACCCAGGCGGAACTGGAGGACCCGAACGGCTTCTTCCATGTCACGGGCTACAGGCCGCGACAGGTTACTCGCACGTATGCGGAACAGGCCTACGCCTACCACACCGATCGGACGTTGGAAGTCGATGTCATCACCGCAGGAGCGTCGGCGAACCACATCCGACTCGATCGCCGACCGGCGCTGGTGGATGCTGGTGCGGGCGACGACTGGGTCCAGACCGGCAGCGTCGAGACACCTGATTTCGCCGCCTTGGCGCAGGATTCTCCGTTCTATTGGTCCTGGTCCCCCGATATCGACAATCCCGACCGGTTGCATGACTTTTTATACGGCAACGCCGGCAACGACACGCTGCTAGGCAGCGGCGAACACGACGAACTGATCGGCGGCGAGGGCAACGACCGCCTGAATGGCCGCGGCGGCGCGGATGTCTATCGGGTGGTCGCGGGCGCAGGCCAGGGACTGGATCTCATCTTCGATTCCGGCTACACCGATCCCAACGACGTGTATTACCTCTACTATGGCGGCCGCCTGCCGACCGATACGGTCTTGTTCGAGGCCGGCGTCCGTCCGGAAGACCTGCACTTCACCTGGACGCGCGAAGAAGAGGCAGGCGAGCGCTTCGCGCTCGAGATCCAGTGGGGAACAGAAGGCGGTGTGCGCGTGGTCATGCCGAACGCGGACGACGCACTTGGCATCGGCATCGAGCGCTTCGAGTTCGCCGATGGCACGGTGCTCACGCGGCAACAGCTCCTCGATATGGCGCCGCCCCGGCCCAGCGCCATCAACACTGCCCCGACCCTGGATCAACCTGTCTCTGATCAGACGGCGGCCGAAGATTCGCTGTTCGACTTCACCGTACCGACAAAGGCTTTCGTCGATGCCGATCCGGGCGATACCCTGACCTACACGGCCACGCGCGCCGACGGTTCCGCCCTGCCCGCGTGGTTGAATTTCGACGCCGCCACGCGCACCTTCTCCGGCACACCGACCAACGCCGATGTCGGCACGCTTAGCGTCCAGGTCACGGCCACGGATGGCGGCGGGCTTACGGTGAGCGACGTCTTCGATCTTACGGTGGCCAACGTCAACGATGCTCCGGTGGCCAACGCTTCAGTGCCGGCGCAGAACGCAACGGAGAACGCGGCATTCGCTTATACGCTGCCGGCCAACGCCTTCATCGATGTCGATGCCGGCGACAGCTTCACGCTCTCGGCCACGCTTGCCGACGGGACCGCCCTGCCGGCGTGGCTGGGTTTCGATGCCGCCACCGCGACGTTCAGCGGCACGCCACCCGTGGGCGAGATCGGCACCCTGAGCATCAAGGTCATCGCCCGCGATACATCCAACGCGACCGGCGCACTTGGTTTCGATCTCACCGTCGCGGCGGCGCCGGGGCAGACGCTCAGCGGCACGAGCGGCGCCAACACCCTCACCGGCCTGTCCGGCGATGACACGCTGGACGGCGGCGCCGGCGCCGACACCCTCATCGGGCGCAAGGGCAACGACACCTATGTCGTCGACAACGCGGCCGATGCCGTCATCGAGCAGGCGAACGAAGGAACCGACACCGTTCAGGCAAGCGTCAGTTACACCACATCCGACCACGTCGAGAATCTGCTGCTCAGCGGCAGCGCCAACCTCAACGGCTACGGCAACGCCCTGGACAACACGCTCACCGGCAACGCCGGCGCCAATACCCTGGCCGGGGATGCCGGCAACGACACGCTCTACGGCCTGGGCGGCAATGACAAGCTTTACGGCGACGCGGGCGAGGACCGGGTCTTCGGTGGCACCGGCAACGATTCCCTGTACGGCTGGACCGGCAACGACTGGCTGGAGGGCGAGGACGGCGCCGACAAGCTCTACGGCGACGACGGTGACGATGTCGCACTCGGGGGCGCGGGCGATGACACGCTCTACGGCTGGAGCGGCAACGACTACCTGGCGGGCGAGGCGGGTATCGACCGGCTGGAGGGCGAGGAAGGCAACGATCTCATGCAGGGCGGGGCCGGCGCCGACACGCTGTGGGACATCTACGGCGCCAATCCCTTCGACGGCGGCGCCGACAACGACAAGCTCACCGGTGGCGCCAACGCCGAGTTCTTCCTCGGCGGCACGGGCAACGACACGCTGACCACCGGCGAGGGCGCCGACGTGATCGTCTTCAACAAGGGGGACGGCCAGGACACGGTGATCGCCAGCCAAGGCCTGGACAACACGCTCGCCATCGGCGGGGGCATCGGCTACGGCGAGCTGAGCCTATCGAAGTCCGGCAACCACCTGGTGCTTAACCTGGGCGGCAGTGACCGAATCACGCTCAAGGACTGGTACACCGTGGGCACCAACGGCGAGCGCTACAAGAGCGTGCTCAACCTGCAGCTGGTGGCCGAGGCGATGGCGGAGTTTGACGCCAATTCCGCCGATGCCCTGCGCAATAAGAAGATCGCCCAGTTCGACTTCGCCGGCCTCGCCGACGCCTTCGACCAGGCGCGCACCGCCGATCCGACGCTCACGAGCTGGGCGCTCACCAATGCGCTCACCCAGTTCCACCTGGGCGGCTCGGACACCGCCGCCTTGGGCGGCGATCTCGCCTACCAGTACGGCAGGAACGGCACGCTCGCGGGCATCGGCGTCACGGCGGCGCAGGAGGTGATCGGCGCGCCCCAGTTCGGGGCAAGCGCGCAGACGCTGCGCCCGCTCGCCAGCCTGCAGGGCGGCAGCCCCGCGCTCGGCTGACAGCGCATGCACAGGAACGACCCATGAACCGCATCCTCTTCGCCTGGGAGCTGGGCAGCACCTATGGACATCTGGCGCGCCAGGTACCGATCGCCGAAGCGCTGCGGGCGCGCGGCCACGAGGTCAGCTTCGCCGTGCGCGACACGCGCGTGGCGGCCGAGGTGCTCGGCCGGCGCGGCTTGCGCTTCTTCCAGGCGCCGCTGTGTCAGCCCCAGGCGTCCCCGACGCGCTCGCCGGCCAGTTATGCCGAGCTGCTGGCGGCAATCGGCTACACCGACCGTCACGTGCTGTGGGGCGCGGTGCAGAGCTGGTTGAGTCTGTTCGCCCTGGCTCGCCCCGAGGTGGTGGAGATCGACCACGCGCCCACCGCCTTGGTTGCCTGCCGCATCGCCCGCATCCCGGCGGTGCTGGTGGGCAACGGCTTCGAGCTGCCGCCGCGGCAGACCCCCTTGCCCTCGATGCGCCCCTGGGAGTCGATCCCGGCGCAGCGGCTGCAGCAGTCCGACGACACGGTGGTCGAGGCGCTGAATACCGTGGCCAAGTCCTTGGGCGGCCCCGCCCTCGACTGCCTGGCCGATCTCTTCGCCGGCGCACCCACGCTGCTGGCAAGCTTTCCCGAACTGGACCACTACGGCGTGCGAGCCGGCGAGGCCTACGCCGGGCCGATCTACTTCGATCCCGGTGGCATCGAGGTAGACTGGCCGACCTCGACAAGCCCCCGGCTCTTCGCCTACCTGCGGCCGAGCGTGCCGGGGTTCGAGGCGCTCATCAAGGCGCTGAAGGACCTCGACGCGAATGTCATCTGTGCCGTACCGGGAATCGCGCAGTCCCAGGCGCGGGCGCTGTCGGCGCCAGGCCTGCGGGTGCTCACCGAACCGGTCGCCTTGTCCGGCGTGCTCGCCGAGACCGATCTGGCGCTGTCCTTGGGCGGCATCGGTACGCTCACGCCCTTTCTGCTGGCCGGCGTGCCCCTGGCGCTGGTGCCGGCGGTGGTCGAGCAGTATCTGATCTGCCGGCGTGTGGAGGCCCTGGGCGCCGGGACGATCGCTCGCGACCACAGTGTGGTCGGCTTCACGGCCCTGCTGCGGGCGCTGCTGGAGCAGCCGTGTTACCGCAACGCCGCCCAGGTCTTTGCCCGCCGCTACGCGGGCTTCACGCCGCGGCGGCCGACCGCCCAGGCGCTCGCCCTGATCGAGGCCGCGCTCGGGCACCGGCGCGACAAGCCCCAACCAACCCGGCACTATGCCCCGCCGCCCCATGGCGTGCGCGTGGCGCAGGAGCTGGTCCTCCGTTGAAGCGAACGTCGACAAGAACCTGAGAACCTGGTCTGCACCACCAAGGACACCAAGAACACCTAGAGAATTCGAGATTCGTGCGGAATATTGTTCGCACCCGATGGGTGAGGGGTACCTTCATCGCGGTTACTTGAGTTTCCTTGGTGTCCTTGGTGGTGAACTACCTGTCTGGAATGTACCGATGAAGATCCCGCCCATCGCGCTCCCCCTGGCGCCGGACGCTGCGGCCGGTGAAGCCTTCTCCCCGGCGCTGCTCGCCGTGCACTGCGAACCCCCGCATCCCCTCTCACGCCGGGCGCTCTACGCCTTGCTGGCACTGCTCGCGCTGCTGCTGCTCTGGGCGGGCTTCGGCCGGCTCGATATCGTCGCCGTGGCCGCCGGCAAGCTCGTGCCGGCGAGCTACCTGAAGATCGTCCAGCCGGCCGAGGCGGGCATCGTGCGCGAGATTCTGGTCGAGGAAGGCCAGGTGGTCGAGGCCGGGCAGGTGCTCATGCGCATGGATGCGGTGGCTGCCGAGGCCGACCGCCAGGCGCTGGACAACGACTATCACATCAAGCGGCTCGGCCTGCGGCGCATCGACGCCCAGTTGGCCGGCCGCCCGTTCGCTCGGGAGAAAGACGATCCGGCGGCGCTGTTCAACGCCATCCAGGCCCAGTACGCCGCCAACGTGCGCGCCTACGAGGGCGCGCTCGCCCAGGAGCGGGCGTTGCTGGACAAGGCACGCCATGAGCTGGCGGCCGCCGAGCAGGTGAAGGCCAAGCTCGACCAGGTGCTGCCCCACTACCGCGCGCAGGAGCGGGCCTTCGACAAGCTGGCCCAGGACGGTTTCGCCGGCCGGATCCTGGCCAACGACAAGGCGCGCGAGCGCATCGAGCGCGAGCAGGATCTGCGCGCCCAGGAGTCCGTCATGCGTGCGGCCCAGGCGACGATCCTGCAGAGCGAGCAGAAGCTGGCCCAGCTCGGCGCCGAGTACGTGCGCAACCTCCAGGCCGAGCGGGTGGAGCTGGCGAGCCAGTACGAGAAGCTCGCCCAGGAGCGCATCAAGCAGACACGCCGTGCCGAGTTGCTGGCGTTGCGCGCGCCCCAGGCGGCGATCGTCAAGGATCTGGCCACGCACACGGCGGGTACCGTGGTCGCGCCGGGCACGATCCTGATGACCCTGGTGCCCCGGGAGGAGCACCTGCGCGCCGAGGTGTGGCTGAGCAACGAGGACGTGGGCTTCGTGCGCGCCGGCCAGCCGGTGAAGCTGAAACTCGCCGCCTTCCCGTTCCAGAAGTACGGCCTGCTCGAGGCGGTGGTGGCACAGGTGAGCGCCGATGCCGCAGACGGCGAGTCCCACGGCGCGGCGCGCGAGCAGGCGCGCGCCGCTCAGGCGGCCCCGGGGTTACTGTACCGCACGCTGGTCGAGCTGAAGCAGTCGCACCTCGAAGCGGACGGCCATCGCCATGCGCTCGCCGCCGGCATGCAGGTGGCAGCAGAAATCCAGCTCGGCACGCGCAGCGTGTTGGAGTATCTGCTCTCGCCGGTGCAGAAGGCGTTTCATGAGGCAGGACGGGAGCGGTAAGCGCTCGATGCAACGAGGCCGGGACAATACAGCTTGTTCCGGAGTTGCTCCGACGCGCAGCGCCGGAATGACGAGGCATATCACCGGCTGAGCTTCGCCGATCAGACGCCGAGTTTGCGCGCATAATTGGTGCACGCCTGCATGCCTGACGGCACCCGCATGGTGCGCAGCGCGTGGCTCTGCGCGCCGATGCGGCCGTCGCCAACGCGCACGCAACTTGCTTGACCCTGGATGGTCAGACTGACGGAGTTGCCCGTGTCCATCCATGTCGCGCTGAACCACCTCACCCACTACCGCTACGACCGGCCGGTCGGCCTGTCGCCGCAGATCGTGCGGCTGCGGCCTGCGCCTCATAGCCGCACGCCGGTGCTGAGCTACTCGCTCAAGGTTGCGCCCGACGGACACTTCATCAACTGGCAGCAGGACCCGCAGGCGAACTACCTCGCCCGCCTGGTGTTTCCGGAGAAAGCGCGCGAGTTGCGCATCGAGGTGGACCTCGTGGCAGAAATGTCGGTGATCAACCCCTTCGACTTCTTCCTCGAACCCCATGCCGAGAAGTTCCCGTTTCGCTACGAAGCGTGGCAGCAGGCCGAACTGTCGCCGTATCTGGTGAAGCTGCCGGCGACGCCGCGCTTCCAGGCCTACCTCGATTCCATTCCGCGCCAGCCGAAGCAAAGCGTCGTCTTCCTCGTGGATCTCAACGCCCAGCTCGGCCGGGACATCAAGTATCTGATCCGCCTGGAGCCGGGCGTCCAGACGCCGGAGGAGACCCTCGAACGGGGCAGCGGATCCTGCCGCGATTCCGGCTGGCTGCTGGTGCAATTGCTGCGTCATCTGGGACTTGCCGCGCGTTTCGTATCGGGATATCTGATCCAGCTCGCACCGGACGTGAAGTCCCTCGACGGACCCTCCGGCCCGGAAGCGGATTTCACCGATCTGCACGCCTGGTGCGAGGTCTATCTCCCCGGCGCCGGATGGGTCGGACTCGATCCGACTTCGGGGCTGTTCGCCGGCGAAGGCCACATTCCCTTGGCATGCACGCCGGAGCCCGTGAGCGCGGCGCCGGTGACCGGCTTCACCGAGGAATGCGAATGCGATTTCCGGCATGTCATGAAGGTGGAGCGCATCTGGGAGGCGCCGCGGGTGACGAAACCCTACAGCGATGCCCAGTGGTCGGAGATCGATGCGCTGGGACGCAGTGTGGACGCCGACCTGGCCGCCCAGGACGTGCGGCTGACCATGGGCGGCGAGCCGACCTTCGTCTCCGTGGACGACCGCGACGGCGCGGAATGGAATACCGAGGCGCTGGGTCCGACCAAGCGCCGGCTCGCCGCCAATCTGCTCGGCCGGCTGAAGCAGCGCTACGCCCCGCACGGCCTGCTCCACTATGGACAGGGCAAATGGTATCCGGGCGAACAACTGCCGCGCTGGTCGCTGACCTGCTTCTGGCGCCGGGATGGCGAGCCGGTCTGGCAGGATGGCTCGCTGTTCGCCGACGAGAACGCCCCGGGCAACGCCGGCCCGGAAGTCGCCGCCCGCTTCCTGCAGACGCTGGCGCGCAAGCTTGGCCTCGATCCGCAGTTCGTCTTCCCCGCCTACGAGGACGTCTGGTACTACCTGTGGCGCGAACGGCGCCTGCCGAGCAACGTCGATCCCTTCGATTCCCGGCTCGACGATCCGCTCGAGCGAGCCAGACTGGCAAAGGTTTTCGGCCAGGGTTTGGACCACGTCGTCGGCCACGTCCTGCCCCTGAAGCGCAGCGACTACCCGACGGCCAACCGCTGGCAGAGCGGGCCGTGGTTCCTGCGCAGCGAGCGCATGTATCTCATCCCCGGTGACTCGCCGATGGGCCTGCGCCTGCCGCTTGATTCCCAGCCCTGGGTCGCCGCTGCCGACTATCCCTGGATCCACGCGCCGGAACCCGCCCAGCATTTTCCGCCGCTGCCGCGCTACCAGGAAATCCGCCGCGTGCTGCAGTCGCCCTCGGACGACTACCTGCATCGCGGTGCCGAAGCACGGGATGCAGTGCGACGCGGCGCCCGGTCGCGCCTGCCCGCTGGCCCGAGCACACAACCCGGTTTCCTCGAGTCCGCCGGCTGGATCACGCGCACCGCCATCTGCGCCGAGCCGCGCAACGGCGTGCTCTACATCTTCATGCCGCCGACCTCGGCGCTCGAGGACTATCTCGAGCTGGTGGCCGCGGTCGAGGCGACGGCGGCGGAACTCAAGCAGCCGGTTCTGATCGAGGGCTACGAGCCGCCGCGCGACTCGCGGCTGAATCACATCCGCGTTACCCCCGATCCCGGCGTCATCGAGGTGAACGTGCACGCGGCGCAGGACTGGGACGAACTGGTGGCGAACACCGGCTTCCTCTACGAGGCGGCGCACCTGTCGCGCCTGGGCACGGAGAAATTCATGCTCGACGGGCGCCACAGCGGCACGGGCGGCGGCAATCATTTCGTCGTCGGCGGCGCCACCACCCTGGATTCGCCCTTCCTGCGCCGCCCCGACCTGCTGCGCAGCCTGATCGGCTACTGGCACAATCATCCGTCGCTGTCCTACCTCTTCTCGGGGCTGTTCATCGGCCCGACCAGCCAGGCGCCGCGCATCGACGAAGCCCGCAACGACTCGGTCTACGAGATCGAGATTGCCTTCCGCGAAATCGACAAGCTGGCGAGCCACGGACCGTTCGGCTGCCAGCCGTGGCAGATCGACCGCATCCTGCGCAACCTGCTCATCGACTCCAGCGGCAACACCCATCGCGCCGAGTTCTGCATCGACAAGCTCTATTCCCCCGACGGTCCGGCCGGCCGGCTCGGGCTGGTGGAAATGCGCGCCTTCGAGATGCCGCCCCACGCGCGCATGAGCCTGACCCAGCAACTGCTGCTGCGCGCGCTCATCGCCCGCTTCTGGCGCCAGCCCTATCAACCGGAACGCCTCAAGCGCTGGGGTACCGAGCTGCACGACCGCTTCATGCTGCCGTACTTTGTCTGGGACGACTTCACCGACGTCATCGCCGAACTCGACGCAGCCGGCTATGCGCTCAAGGCGGAGTGGTTCGCGCCGCACTTCGAGTTCCGCTTCCCGCGCTATGGCGAGTTCGCCGCCCGCGGCATGCACGTCGAACTGCGCGCCGCGCTCGAACCATGGCATGTCATGGGCGAAGAGGGGGCAGCCGGCGGCACGGCACGGTACGTGGATTCCTCGCTGGAGCGGCTGCAGGTGAAGGTAACCGGACTCGTCGACGAACGCCATGTCCTCACCTGCAACGGCCGGCGCGTGCCGCTGGCACCCACCGGCAACGTCGGCGAATTCGTCGCCGGCGTGCGCTACCGCGCCTGGTGTCCGGCCTCCGCCCTGCACCCGACCATCGGCATCCACACGCCGCTGGTGTTCGACCTGGTGGACGGCTGGATGAAGCGCAGCCTCGGCGGCTGCCAGTACCACGTCATGCACCCCGGCGGGCGCCACTACGAGCAATATCCGGTGAACGCCTACGAAGCCGAGGCGCGTCGCCTGGGGCGTTTTTTCCGCATGGGCCACACGCCGGGACCGGTCGAAGCGCCGGCGGAAGCGCGCAATCCGAATTTCCCCTTCACCCTCGATCTGCGCCGCGGCTGAGCGCGACTCACGGCGGCAGCATTGTGCTACGCTGCCGCTGTCTGTGCACGCAACAATCCGAACAGGACGACGTTCGCGCATCCGCCGCTCATGCCCCGCCAGCTTCTCGCCGCCTATCCCCAGCACTCCAGCCGCTATGACGAGATGCTGGGCGCGCCCCATGCCACGCGGGCGCACTGGCAGCGCATGTTCGAGCATCTCACCGCCTCGACGCCCGAACAGATGCGCGAGCGGCAGCACTACGTGCAGCGTCAGATCGTCGAGAACGGCGTCACCTACAACATCTACGCCGACCCTCAGGGCGCCGATCGTCCCTGGGAGCTCGATCTTCTGCCGCTCATCATCCCCCACGAAGAATGGCAGGAGATCGAGCCGGCCATCGCCCAGCGCGCCACCCTGCTCAATCGCATCCTGGCCGACGTCTATGGCAGCCAGTCCCTGCTGCAACAGGGGCTGCTACCGCCGGCGCTGGTCTACGGGCATGCCGGCTTTCTGCGCCCCTGCCACGGCATGCATCCGCCCGGCGGCGTCTTCCTGCATTTGTACGCCGCTGACCTCGCGCGCTCCCCCGACGGCCGCTGGTGGGTAGTCGCCGATCGCACCCAGGCGCCATCGGGTGCCGGCTACGCGCTGGAGAACCGCCTTGTCATATCGCGAGTGTTTCCGGAGCTGTTCCGCGATCTCAAGGCCCAGCATCTGGCGCGCTTCTTCCGCACCCTGCAGGACAGCTTGGCGCACTGGGCACCCAAGGACGACGAAGCGCCGCTGATCGTCCTGCTCACCCCCGGCCCGCACAACGAAACCTATTTCGAACACACCTATCTCGCACGCTACCTGGGCTTTCCGCTGGTCGAAGGCTCCGACCTGACGGTGCGCGACGGCTGCGTCTGGCTCAAGACGCTGTCGGGACTGCAGCGGGTGCATGTCATCCTGCGCCGGCTCGACGACGATTTCTGCGATCCGCTGGAGCTGCGCAGCGACTCGTCGCTGGGCATCTCCGGCATCACCGAGGCGGCGCGCCGCGGCAACGTGCTGATCGCCAATGCACTGGGCGCCAACATCCTGGAATCGGGGGCGCTGCTGGGCTTCCTGCCCGGCCTATGCGAGCACCTCCTGGGCGAATCGCTGCGCATGCCCTCCGTCGCCACCTGGTGGTGCGGCGAGCCGGCGGCGCTGGAGGACGTTATCGAGCGCCTGGGTACCCTGGTGATCAAGCCGGCCTTTCCCCAATTGCGCCGACACGCGGTGTTCGCCATGGATCTGTCGGCGCGTGCCCGCAACGAACTGATTGCGACGCTGCGCACCCGCCCGCACAACTACGTCGCCCAGGAACTGGTGCGGTTGTCGCAGGCACCGGTGTGGGACCAGGGCCATCATGGGCGCCTTCAGGCACGCTCGGTGGGCGTACGCGTCTACGCCGTCGCCAGCCCGGACGGCTACGTCGTCATGCCCGGCGGGCTGACCCGTGTAGCCAGCGCCGCCAATGCGCACGTCATCTCGATGCAACGTGGCGGCAGCAGCAAGGACACCTGGGTACTGACGCAGGGACCGGTCAATCCATTCAGCATGTTGCGGCGGGCGGTCGGCCCGCAGGATCTGGTGCGCAGCGGCGCCAACCTGTCCAGCCGCGTGGTGGAGAATCTGTTCTGGTTCGGTCGCTACGCCGAGCGCTGCGACAACACGGCGCGGCTGTTGCGCGTCGCCTTCGGGCGCCTCATCGACGAAGTGCCCGCCGCCCGCGACGAGGAATGGCCCGCCATCGTCGCCCTGGCGCGGCGCACCGGGCTGCTCGACGAGAAGCAGGCGCACGCCGATGAGGCCACGATCGAGGCCGCCCTGCGCACGGCCTTGATCGAGGAAATCCAGGGACACGGCCTGGCCGCCAATCTGCGCCAGTTGTTTCGTGTCGCTTTCCACCTGCGCGAACGCCTGTCGCTCGACAACTGGCGCATGCTCAACCAGTTGGTGCAGGATCTGGGCCAACGCAAGACGCACTTGACGACGCTGGGCGACGCACTTGCGGCCGTCGATCACACCATTGCCGCCATGATGACCTTGTCCGGATTCGCCCTCGACGGCATGACTCGCGATCAGGGCTGGCGCTTTCTGTCGATCGGGCGGCGTCTGGAGCGGCTGCAGTTCCTCTGCCGCATGCTGGAGCAGGCGCTCAAGGTGGGCGGCGGCAGCCTGGAGTGGCTGCTGGAGTTGGCCGACAGCATCGTCACCTATCGCTCGCGCTACATGGCGCGTCCTGAATGGCTGCCGGTTCTCGATCTGCTGGTGCTCGACGACAGCAACCCGCGTTCTGTCATGTTCCAGTTGCTGGGCCTGCGGGACTATCTCGCCCGGCTGGACAATGCCCGCGGCAGCGCCGAGGCCGGGCATCTCCAGGACCTGGCGGACAGGCTGGCCACGCTCGATGCGGGATCAGAGCTGCAGCCCGGCAGCGCGACGCTGACGCCGCTTCTGGGCGAGATCGGTCGCGCCGGCTACGCGCTTTCGGAGCAGATCGGACTGCGCTTCTTCAGCCATGTCGCCGGCGCCGGCCAGCGCACCTTTGCCGCATGAGGGCGTGATGCCCAGCGCCCGCTACGCCGTCGTCCACGAAACCGAATACCGCTATGACAGCGCGGTGGCGCTGTCGCAGCAACTGCTGCACATGACGCCGCGCCCCCTGCCGTGGCAGTCCACCCTGGCCCATGCCGTCGCCGTCGAGCCGACGCCGACGGAGCGCTGGCAGCGCGACGACTACTTCCGTAATCCGGTGCTGTACATCGCGGTGCTGGCGCCGCATAGCGTGCTGCACGTGCGGGCGACTTCCGCGGTCGAGGTCCGCTCCCGCGACGGATTTCGCCGACTCGAGGATAGCCCGCCCTGGGACCGGGTACGCGCGCGCATGCAGCAGGTCGGATCGCCGCCGCTGCTCGAAGCAAGCCAGTTTCTCTTCGAGTCGCCCCAGGTGGGTTTTACCCCCGCGCTGGCCGCCTATGCCGCCTCCAGCTTCGCCCCCGGCCGGCCGCTGCTGGCAGCCGCGCGGGAGCTGATGCAGCGCATCCACGAAGAGTTCGAGTTCGATTCCCAGGCGACGACGGTGGCCACACCCCTGGCCGAAGTGCTGACGCGCAGGCGCGGCGTCTGCCAGGACTTCGCCCATCTCATGATCGGCTGCCTGCGCTCGGTCGGCATCGCCGCGCGCTACGTCAGCGGCTATCTCCTGACCACGCCGCCGCCGGGCCAGCCGCGGCTAATCGGCGCCGATGCCTCCCATGCCTGGGTGTCGGTGTATTGCCCGGAAGCGGGTTGGTGCGATTTCGATCCGACCAACAACCTGCTGCCCGACCTGCAGCACATCACGCTCGCCTTCGGTCGGGACTTCAGCGACGTCAGCCCGCTGCGCGGTGTGCTTCTGGGCGGCGGCGAGCAGGAACTGATCGTGCGGGTGACGGTCTCGCCGAGCGCCGAGGAGGCGAGCGCGGGCGCTGCCGCGCCCGGACCGGGCAGCGCAACGGCATAGCGCCGGCGCTCAGGTCTTGGTCAGTGCGACGAAGGCCTCCATGATCATCTGCGGGTTCTTTAGCAGCTCGTCCTTCCACTCGCCCAGGTGACGGCGGGTCTGGATCAGTCCGCGCACCGGCCCTACCTGGCGGTACTGGCCGATGAGGATGGCGCCGATCAGGATGTCGCCGTCGAAGCACAGGCGGGTATAGAGGTAGTTTGATTCGTCGACGCTTTCCACGGTCTCGCCGCCCGCCTTGCCCTGCCACATGCCGAACGTATAGGAGATGAGGCCGACCGTATCGAGCACGTTCATGCTCAAACTGCCGCGGTAGGGTACGTCTTTGCCCGCCATGTTGAGCGCCGCCACGCGTCCGTGCTCGGTGGCCGTGGGTTGCAGCGCATGCACGACCCATTCGCCGGTGGAGAAGTCGCGTCCCTGGGCGACGTCCCCGGCCGCATAGATGCCAGGCACCGTGGTTTCCATGCGGTCGTTGATGATGATGCCCTGGTCAATCTCGGCACCGGTACCGTCGAGGAAGGAGACGTTGGGATGCACGCCGGTGGCGAGGATGATCAGATCGGCGTCGAGGGTCTGGTTGTCCATCACCAGCCGGGGACCCGACTCGATGCGCTCCATGCGGCCTTTGGTGATGACGTTGACGCCCTTGCTCTCCAGCCAGCGCTGCAGGATTTTGCTGCCCACGGGTGTCATCATCGAGCGCAGGATCTGTCCCGACCGGCCGGCGATGACGGATAACTCGGCGCCGCTTTCCACTAGGGATTTCATGCACACGCCAGCGACGAAGCCGGCGCCCACCATGACCACGCGTGTCCCGGGCTTGAGCTTCGACGCAATGACACGGGCATCATCGAGGGTCCAGCAGGTCACCACACCCGGCAGATTCGTACCTGGCATGGATGGCAGGGTAGGCGAGGAACCGGTCGCCACAAGCAGCCGATCGTAAGGCAGCGTCGTGCCGTCGTCGAGATCGACGCGGCCGCCTGGCGGTGCGGCATGCACCTGCACCGCCTTGTTGTTGCGGTACTCTATCTTGAGGTTCGCGTAGTGATTCGAGGCCTGGCGCTGCCGGGCGCCGTCCTCTTCGATGCGCCCCGACAGAATGTAGGGAATCGCCATGCGGGCGTACGGCTCACCTGGCTCGCCGCCGAGCAGGATGATGCAGCCTTGCGGATCTTCGTGCCGAAGCGCCTCGGCGGCCCTGACGCCGGCCGGGCCGGCACCCACGATGACGTAGTTCTTCAAGTGCGTGCCCTCCTTGTGATTTGTGTTTTGGCCGCGACCGGCCCGGCGACCATTCTAAGTGTTGGCAAGGCCGCGCGAAAGCCCTCCCGGGGACGGACGGCCAGCAACGTAGCGCGAAACGAAATGCGCGCCGGCCGGCTATCCCTTGACGCAGATGAGCGGCTCGACCCGCGCCACCTTGCGCGCCAGCCCGGCGGCATCGGCCGCATCGACGACGGCGGCAACGTCCTTGTAAGCGCCCGGGGCTTCCTCAGCCACGCCCCGGAACGATGGACTGCGGATCAGGATGCCGCGGGTCGCCAGTTCATCGACCACGTCGCGTCCCTTCCAAGTGCGCATGGCTTGGTGTCGGCTCATGGCCCGGCCTGCGCCGTGACAGGCGGAACTGAATGCCCGCGCCTCGGAGGCCCGAGTCCCTGCCAAGATGTAGGACCCCGTTCCCATGGAACCGCCGATGAGCACCGGCTGGCCGTAGCTGCGCAGCGGCTCCGGAATCTCCCGGTGACCGGGGCCGAAGGCGCGCGTGGCGCCCTTGCGATGGACGTAGAGCTTGCGCCGCCGGCCGTCCACCTCGTGCTCCTCCAGCTTGCAGGTGTTGTGCGAGACGTCGTAGAGCAAGGGCAGTTGCGCGCGGGGCAGGATGTCGGCGAACACGCCGCGCACCAGATGCGTCAGGATCTGCCGGTTGGCAAGCGCGCAGTTGATCGCCGCGCGCATGGCGCCCAGGTACTCCTGGCCAACATCGGAGTTTATCGGCGCGCAGGCGAGCTCGCGATCGGGCAGTGCGATGCCGTGGCCCGCGGCGCTGATCGCCATACTCTTGAGATATTCGGTGCCGATCTGATGGCCAAGGCCGCGCGAGCCGCAGTGAATCATCACGACGACGTCGCCGGCGGCGAGACCAAATCCGCGGGCAACCGTTTCGTCATAGATCGCGACAACCTCCTGCACCTCTAGGTAGTGATTGCCGCTGCCCAGCGTGCCCATCTCGTCGCGCTGGCGCTTTTTCGCCTGCTGCGAGACGCTGCGCGGCCGGGCGCCGGCCATGGCACCGCCCTCCTCGATGCGATCGAGGTCCGCCCGCCTGCCCCAGCCGCGCTCGACCGCCCATTGCGCGCCACCGGTGAGCATGGCATCCATTTCGGCAGCGTCGAGGCGGATGGTGCCGGTGCTGCCGACGCCGGCTGGAATGCGCGAGAAGAGCAGGTCGGCCAGTTCCCTCTGCACGTCGGCGATGTCGGCGCGCTTCAGTCCCGTGTGCAGGCAGCGCACGCCGCAGGAAATGTCGAAACCAACACCGCCCGCCGACACCACGCCGCCTTCGTCCGGATCGAAGGCCGCGACGCCGCCTATGGGAAAACCGTAGCCCCAGTGTGCGTCGGGCATGGCATAGGACGCCTTGACGATGCCCGGCAGCGTCGCGACATTTACGGCTTGTTCGAAGACCTTGTGGTCCATCGCTGCAATCAGCGCCTCGCTGGCGAATACGACCGCCGGCACGCGCATGGCTCCGCGTCTGGGGATCTCCCACTCGTATTCCGAGCGCCGCGTCAGCATGCCAATATCCATGACTCACACGTCCACCACCGTCTGCGCCATCCAGCCGGAATCCTCGGGCGCAACGCGCAGCGCGGTATAGGTCGCACCCTTGACCTCGACCGCCGGATGATGGCGCTCGACGTCTGCCGCCTCGCCCCACGCCTGCGCGTGCAAGCGGGCACCATCTAGCTGCACGGCAAATCGGCTGAACAACATCTTGCGCGTCGCCATCTCGTAGATCAAGCTGTTCAGCCAGTCCGCCAACAGCAACTCGTCATCCGGCGCCTCGCAGTCGATGTCGATGGCCTGGCGTGGCGCCACCGTTGCCGGATCGGTGACGATGGCCGTCAAGGCGGCTGCCGCCTGTTCGAAGGCTTCCGCCTTGGTCTCCCCATAGCCGCGCACGCCCATGTCCGCCTCGTGGGCAAAGTGCTCCCAACGTGGCATCACGGCAACGCCCCGGCAGGCGCCGCGACCGGCCCGCGCCGGGCGCCGGCGTTTCTGACAAATATCAAAAAATCCGTGGGCATAACGTGTATCTTGCGCGGTGGCTCACTGCCACACGACAACAAACAAGGAGACACAGCATGTTTCAGGCACCCATCTACTTCTGCGACCCGTGCCACGAGTACGTGGCGCTCGACCAGACGCAGGACGACTGCACCAGCCGCAACGGCTGCAACGCGTCGCCCTGCCCACTGTCGCACCTGTTCGCCCGGCATGGCATGGTAGGCCGCGACACGACCGATCACCGCGGCGCGGCTCCGCTCGCCGGGTTCGAGGCAAAGCATCCATAGTTGCGCAGGCGCGCCGCCCGCCGCCAGGGGGTCGTCACGCGCCCGCGCGCTTGCGCAGCCCCAGGTTCTCGGCGAACGGCGGTGCCGGGTAGTGGAACGGCACAGGGCCTTCCGCCCGGGCATGGACGAACTGATCGACGAAGGGATCCTTCGACGCCAGCATCTCCGCTGCGGGGCCGGCGGCAGCAATCACGCCGTCCGAGATGAAGCAGACGTAGTCGACCACCTTTAGCGATTCGCTGACGTCGTACGTGACGACGATGGAGGTCACGCCGAGCGCATCGTTAAGGCGCCGGATCAGGTTGGCGATGACGTTGAGCGAGATCGGATCCAGCCCGGCGAACGGCTCGTCGTACATGATGAGCATGGGATCGAGCGCGATCGCGCGGGCCAGCGCCACGCGCCGCGCCATGCCGCCGGACAATTCGCCCGGCATGAGCTGGTCCGCGCCACGCAAGCCGACTGCATGAAGCTTCATGAGCACGAGGTCGTGGATCAGCCCCTCCGGCAGATCGGTATGTTCGCGCATGGGAAAGGCAATGTTCTCGAACACGGACAAGTCGCTGAACAGCCCGCCCATCTGGAACATCATGCCCATCCTGCGCCGCAGCTCGTATAGCCGTTTGTCATCGAGCTCATGTACCACGTCGCCCGCAACCTTGACGTAGCCGCGGGCCGGCCGCACTTGCCCGCCAATGTGCCGCAGCAGCGTCGTCTTGCCGCAGCCGCTGCCGCCAAGAATGGCCACGACCTTGCCGCGCGGAATGACGAGGTCGATGCCCTTGAGAACCTTGCGCTCGCCATAGGAGAAATGCAGGTCGCGGATTTCGACCAGTGCCTGGTCGTTCGGGCGGGGCTCGCTCATCGGTGGGCCTTGTCGTGGGCGCTAGTTCCAGGCTCGCATTTTAGCCACTGCGTCCGCGCGAATGGGAAATCGATGCATCCACCTCTGCCGCGCAATGCAGGCCGGAGGCTCACCGGGCAGCGCAGTGCCGCCCGGCATGGCCGTATCGCAGTGCGGTCAGGTCAGCTTGATGGAGCGCCGCCTGGCCTTCTCCACCTTGGGCATGGTCAGTTCGAGTATGCCGTCCTTGAATTCCGCCTTCGCCTTCTCCGTATCCACGTCGGAAGGCAGAATCAGCGTACGCGTGAATGAGCCGCGGGACAGCTCGGCGCGATAGTACGCGCCCTTCTCTTCCTTCTCCTCATGACTGGTCTCGCCCTTGATGGTGACCGCATTGCGCGTAAGCGAAATATCGAGATCCTTCTTGTCAACGCCGGGGATTTCGGCGCGCAGCACCAGCTCGTCTTCGCGGTCTATGAGGTCGACCTTCGGCATCCATGCCTGCAGGGACGTCAACTCCCCCAGCATGGGGCGATCCCAGCGGAAAGGCCGCATCCAGCCGCGCGGGAACATTCCCTCAAACATCCGCTCCATCATGTGCTCCATTTCCTCGAATGGACTGAGCGCATGCGCCGGTACCGGCTTCTTGGTTTCCTCGGGTTTGGAAACCGCAACTTCGGATTTGCTTTCGGTTGCCATGATTATCTCCTCTGCACAATGCCACCGACATTGGTGGCCACCGCTCGCACGCATGCAAACCGCCGTGCCTGCCCGACGAGCATCCGTGCATCGCAATGATAGTTGCGGGCCGCACACCGGAACATCAACCACCCGGCGCCCGTCGTGGAGAAAATCGCAATGACCGTCGCTTACTATCGGCCATGGCGGGCGCCCGGGCCTGCGCGGCCATGCGATGCACAGCGTGGCGCAGAGTCGCCGTTACATGCCCCCGCAAGAGACAGCCTATAATGGAACGGCCCGGCTCGCACTGCCGTACGTCAAAGACCGTGCAGCTTGCGGTTGCAAGCCGCAACGCGGTCCGATTTCCCGCGGCACGATCGCGGCACGACGACGGGTTGGCAATGGCGGCTGCCGGCGCGCCTACCGGCAACGTCCGCCCTTTGAAGGCTGTACCATCCATGCACAGCGCAGCCCCCCAGACCGAGCCGGTGACGGCCGCCGGCACCGCGGCCCGAGTCCCGCCGCGTCAGGAGCCGGCGCCGCACGCGCTTTCGGACTGGAGCGCGACTATCGAGTGTCTCACCGATGCCTTCGTGGTTCTGGACCGCGACTGGCGCTACATCTATCTGAACCGGGCTGCCGAGACGCTGCTCGGCCTGCCCCGCGCGCGCCTGCTCGGCGAAGTCTTGTGGCAGGCGATGCCGGTGGTGGTCGGTACCCGTTTCGAGCGCCAGTTCCGCCGCGCCGTCCGCGACAAGGTCACTGTCGAATTCGAGTCCCGTCGCGATGCCGACGGCAGGTGGCTGGCTGTCAAGGCCTATCCCACCGACGACGGCCTCGCCGTGCTATTGCGCGACGTAACCGAGCGCCGGCGCGCGATCAAGGCGCTGCGCGAGAACGAGGTGAGACTGCGCCTGGCCCTGGAAGCGACCGGAATGGGCGCCTTTGAGCACCACTTTGCCCGCGGCACCATCCGCTGGTCACCTCAAGCCAAAAGGATTTTCGGCTTCGACCCATCCCAGCGCGACCCGGACGTGAACCAATGGCTGCAGCGCATCCATGCCGAGGACAGAGAGCGCGTGCGCCAGGCCGTTGACAGGCTGAGCGAGACTGGCGCCGACGCGCAGTTCGACTACCGCATGGTCCTGCCTGGGGGCGAAACGAGATGGATCCACGGTTGGGCCCGGGCGCTGTTCGACGACAAAGGTACTCCCGCGCGCGCCTACGGCGTGTGTGCCGACGTGACCGCCCGGCGGGAGGCAGAGGAGGCCCGGCGCCGCAGCGAGGAGCGATTCCGCAACATGGCGGAGATCGCGCCTGGAATCCTGTTCACCACCGACGCCCTTGGCATGTGCGACTACATCAACCGCCGCTTCTATGACTTCACTGGCATCGCCCCGGGCGCCTCGATCAACGCCAGTTGGGCCCAGGCACTGCATCCCGACGACCGGCACGGCAGCGGCAGCACCTGGCAGCGGGCCCGGGACAGCGGCATGGAATGCCGCAACGAATTTCGCTTCCGTGCCGCCGACGGCAGCTACCGCTGGTTTGTGGCCCACTCGCGACCGATCCGCGATGCCCAGGGGCACATCCTCCGGTGGTTCGGCGTGTGCACGGACATCCACGAGCGCAAACTGGGCGAACTCGCCTTGCGCGAGTCGGAGGCACGTTTCCGCCAGCTTGCGGAGAACATCCAGGGCGTGTTCTTCATCGCCGACCGAGGCCTGACCCGGGTCGAGTATGTCAGTCCGGCCTACGAATCGCTGTTCGGCGCAAGCCGCGACAGCCTGTACCGCGCGCCGCGCTCCTTTCTCGACCGCGTACTGGCAGAAGACCGGCCACTGACAGCCGCGGCGGTGGCACGGCACGCCGACGGCGCGCCGCTCGACATGGAGTACCGGGTGGTCGCTCGCGACGGCTCCGTACGCTGGGTTTGGGCGCGCTCCATCCCGTGGCATAGCAGCGGCGGACAGGAACTCACCGCCGTGTTCGTCGAGGACATCACCGAGCGCAAATCCGCAGAAGATCGGCGGCTCGGCCGGGAAATCCAGCAGCGTGAAACTCTCGTGCGCGAGGTACACCACCGCATCAAGAACAACCTCCAAGGCGTGGCCGGTCTGCTGCGGCTGAGCATGAACGAGTATCCAGAGTTGGAACCGGTCCTGGACGCAGCGGTCACCCAGCTGCAATCGGTGGCGCTGGTCCACGGCATTCAATCCCGCGCGCCGGACGCGCGTCTGGAACTGGGCGAGATGATCGATGCCATCAGCCGTTCCATGGCCAGCCACATCCATGGCCGGATCGTCGTCGATCCGCCGCCTGAGGAGATGGCGCGCGTCGAGTTCGTGGAAAGCGAGGCAGTGCCGATCGCCCTGGTCCTGAACGAACTGATCACAAACGCCGCCAAACACAGCGACCCGGGTGAGCGCACGGCGCCAATCACGATCGGGGTCGCAAGCAGCGACACCGGCGCGCGCATCGCCATATCCAATCCCGGCACACTGCCGCGTGGATTCGACTATGGCAGCGGCAGCGGGCTGCGCACCGGGCTGGAACTGGTCAAGCTGCTGCTGCCGCCGGCCGGCGCCACACTGGCCCTGGAGACCGACAGCGCCGGCGTGAAGGCGGTGCTGGAGCTCTCGCCACCCGTCCTCACCGCAATCACACGGCCATCCCGGCAAGGAAGCGAGTCATGACATCCGACAACGGTTCTGCACGCACCCACGTCCTGGTCGTTGACGATGACCGGCTCGTCCTAACCACTCTGGTAATGGGTCTGCGCCAGGCCGGCTACTCGGTCAGCGAGGCCACAGGTGCGGAGGGAGCACTCCTGCTTGCCCGCGCGGTGCGGCCCGACATCGCCCTGCTGGACGTGCGGATGCCGGGCATGTCTGGAATCGACTTGGCGAAGCAGTTGTGGGCTGAGGCGCGGATTCCCTTCCTCTTCCTCACCGCCTATGGCGACCCAGACCTGGTCAAGCAGGCCGTCGAATACGGCGCCCTGGGGTACCTGGTTAAGCCAATCGATCCGCCCAAAGTGGTGCCGGCCATCGAGGCGGCCCTCGGACGCGCCATCGAGCTGAGAAAGCTGCACGAACGTGAGGAGCAGCTGAGCCACGCCTTGGCCAAGACCCGGGAAACCAGCGTCGTCGTCGGCATACTGATGGAGCGCAATCATCTCAGCCGCGAGGAGGCTTTCGATTTGCTCCGTGGCTATGCCCGCTCCCAGCGACGCAAGGTGGACGAAGTCGCCGCCGAACTGCTCGGTGCCGCCGAACTGCTCAACCTGCCGCCATTCAGAGCCGCCGGCCATGGCGTGCCCGCGAAGCAGCGCGCCAAGGACAGCCAGGCCGAAGGGTGATGAACCCGGCGCACACGGGACAGTTGCCTGCATCACCTTTCGGAAGGCCATTAGCGACTTCCCTCTCACATTTCATTTGACATCTGCGCAGAATGTGGTAACTTTCGAAGTCCACGAAGGGTATCGACCCTTCGAAAAAAACGAAACATTAGAAGACGTTAACCCCTTTAAGTGTCAAGGAAGACCTTGTCCCCGTCCTCCCTGGCGCTTCCCACTGTGAGAGCTTTTCCGTCATAGGGTCGTTGCCAAGCCTCCGCAATGGCCATGCAGGCACACTGCCTGCGCCCGAACAAGACCAAAAGCGTTGTCAAGGGCGGCTGTCGGCGCGCATTACGCTGGCATTGCGATCACAGCATGCAATCCGAGTATGCGCCGTCGTCGGTCGATGTGAGGATCATCGCATCCGGGAGACCGGTGTGGGGGCGATAAAAATGCTTCAGGAGACAGCGGGCGCATTGCCCGAGAACCACGCACACAAAAGACACTCAGCAACTGAAAAGGCATCACCTGCGACGCTCGCCTTGGACGAGCACGGCTTCATCCACCACTGCAACGGCCCGACCGAGCGCATGTTCGGTCACAGCTGTTCCGAGCTCAAGGGCCGGCATATTTCGACGCTGTTTCCCCAGCTTGCCGACACCGAGCTAGTCTGCGGCGAACACGTCAATCCGCGGCTCAAATTTCTTTGTCATTGCGGAACGCCGTTCAGAGGCATACGCAAGGATGGAGAAACGGTTCTGACGGAGCTGTATCTGAACAAGCTCGGCAGCGTCGCCGGGCCGTCGCTGGTCGTAATCGTTCGCAGTGTCGAGCCGCGCCTCCAGGCGCCACGGGAAAGCGACAGCAGAATTGGGGGAGCGTCTGCCGCCGGTCTTTGACCTGGTGGCGACGTTGAACCAAAGAGAGGAGATATCAATGCTGCAGGAATCACTTGTGAGTGCGCGGCAGCGAGCGCCAGCTCGCCCACTAGGCCGAGACGTACTGGCTTACGCCACGCTCTTGCTCGACTCATCATGGCGCATCGCCTCGTGCAGCGCTGCCATCACTTCGATGTTCGGGCACGCCACGTCGGCGCTGCTGGGTCGGCACGTGTCGACGCTCATGCCCGACCTCGCGGAATTGGATAGCGCAAAGGGTAGATCCGCCGAACCCCATGCGTCGGTCAGGCTGAGCAAGGTGGCGCTCGACGCGATGCATGCCGATGGCAACATGTTCCCGGTCGAAATCTCGTTGCTGCGCGATGGTGATAGCGGGCGTTGCGCGTGGCTGCTGTTTATTCGCAACCTCGCCGCACCTATGGCAATGGGATAGAGGTCTTGGAGAACCGGCATGCCCCCTTATCTCCCGCGCTGATCGCCGTTCCTGAGTCAGGGGAGTCCGGCCCCGGCGGCCGGTTTTTTGGCGGCGCCAGTTACAGTAATTTTGCTCAGACGTTTTTCTCGGCCTGCGTGCGCCCAACAAATGCTGCGGCGGGTCTCAGTGACGACAATGGCGGCGGAAGCAGTTCCCGCCGCCAGTCAATTCAGCCAACAAGAATCCCCTGAAAGGCGGAAAATTTGGAAACCTACGGCCAACACCTCGCCCACTCCTCGTCCTCACCCATAGCGCGCCTGGTGCGCGAACCAGCACCGCTGACATCGCGGTGCAAGACCTGCGTACTCAGTACGTTTTGCCTCCCTGCTGAGTTTCTCCGCGACCACCGCAAGCAGGCTGAACGGATCACCTGCCTCCCGCACAGGTTGCGTGCCGGCCAGCACCTGTACTGGCAGGGTGAACCATTCCGATCCGTGTATGTCCTGCATAGCGGCATGCTCAAAACCACGGAGTTGCTCGACAACGGCATGGAAAAGGTCAACGATTTCCACATGGCCGGCACGCTCCTCGGACTGGACGGCATCGACGGCGATTGCTACAGCTCCAGTGCCGTCGCCCTGCAGGAAAGCGAGGTGTGCATCGTTCCTTTCGACCAGCTCGAGGAGGTGTCACGCACCGTCTCCGCCTTGCAGCACCGCTTGCACAAGTTCATGGGACGCGAGGTCCGACGGGCCCAGACGGTGACCTATCTGCTCGGCAGAATGAAAGCCGAGGAGCGATTGGCGGCATTCTTTCTCGATTTGTCGCGACGCTACGCCGCCCAGGGCTGTTCGCCGACGCGCTTCTCCCTGCCCATGTCCCGCGAGGACATCGCCAGCTATCTCGGGCTGTCCGTGGAAACCATCAGTCGGCAGATCTCGCGGCTGCAGGAACTCGGGCTGCTAATGGCCAACAAGCGCGATGTCGAGCTGCGCAACACCGACGGTCTGCAGCGCATGCTAAACAGCGGCGCGTAATCGCGCTGTTGCCCTCCGCCGATCAACGCGCCCAGGATACTCACCTATCCGCGGGCTCTAGGTGTATCCTTTAAGCTCCTGAGGAAGCATTCGTACCGGCCAGAATGCCATTGGACCGTCGTTTTCCGCGCGGCGCGCTGGCAAGACCGGGACCGAAAGACCGACAAGGAGCGAATCATGGCGATACCCATTCCGCAGACCCCGCCCGATTACGATAAAACCCGCGTCATCGAACGACCGGACGGCTTCTATTGGCAGGACAAGGACACAGGAAGAGAATTCGGGCCGTTCCCGAGCCTGGTCGAGGCGGTGGAGGACATGGAGTACAGTGCCGATTCGGACACGGGAATCGGCGAGGGGTTACAGGAAGCCGAGGACGAACTCGGCATCGCGGACTGGATCGATGCCGATACCGGCCTTCCGGCCGAAGAGTCAATTCCCCACATCGAGGACCACTGAATCCCGTTTCCTGCCGGCGCGCGCCGCTGCCAATCGGCTCTGCACGCCGGCTCTAAAGTCTTTCCCGCCGCACGCCATGCGTCCGCGATTCCATGCGGAGCTCGTCAACGGCGCCTTCGGCGATCCCGTTTTGTTCGTCGATTTCCGGTTCGAAAAGCGTGCTCTGCTATTCGATCTGGGCGATCTGAAAGCCCTTCCTCCGCGCAAGATTCTGCGGGTGAGCGATGTGTTCGTGTCCCATGCCCACATGGATCACTTCATCGGCTTCGATTGGCTGCTTCGCATTTGCCTGGGCCGCGAGCGGCGCATGCGGCTGTTTGGGCCTCTCGGGTTCCTCGACCAAGTGGAGCACAAGCTGCGCGCATACACCTGGAATCTGGTCGAGAACTACGCCACCGATTTCTCGCTCCATGTCTGCGAGGTCCCACTCGACGGCTCCGGCCGGCAGGCTCTGTTCCGTTGTCGCGCAGCCTTCCGACGCGAGCAAGAAGCGGCATTCGCGCCAGCCGAAGGCGTGCTCCTCGACGAGCAAGGGTTTCAGGTGCGCAGCACTTACCTCGACCATAAGACGCCGTGTCTCGCCTTTGCCTTGGAGGAGCAGCAGCATGTCAACGTCTGGAAGAGCCGCCTCGCGGCGCTCGGGCTGCCGACCGGCGCCTGGCTGCAGACGCTAAAGCGCGCCGTACTGGCACAGTTGCCGGATGACACACCCATACGGGCGTGGTGGCGCAACCACGACCAGACCAGGGAGCACGTGCTGGCGCTTGGCGAACTGAAGCGCGAGGCCATCCGAATCGTTCCGGGGCAGAAGATCGCCTATGTCACCGATGCCGCCTATCACCCGACCAATGCCGCCCGGATCACTGATATCGCCCGCGATGCCGACCTGCTCTTCATCGAAGCGGCATTTCTCGACGCGCAAGCGCCTCGCGCGGCTGCGAAGTTTCATCTCACTGCCCGTCAGGCCGGCGAGCTGGCGCGAGGCGCCGGTGCCAAGCTGGTCATCCCGTTTCATTTCTCGCCGGTCCACCACGGCGAAGTGCAACAGATCCGTGCGGAGCTCGCAGCGGCATTCGGTGGCGCCGTATCCTAGTGTCCTGTCCCGCACACTCGCGGCATGAGGGTGCCGAGTATCGCCGCCGTGCCTTGTACCTCCCGCCGCTGCGCTTCGCACCCACCGAGCGGGCATGCGCCTACGCCGGGAACGCAAAGGCCATTCCGGCGCATCACGCGCAACCTTTGATCCATGTCAGCCCGGCCCGGGCGTATTGGTGCGAGGCTGTTTTTGTCGTGAGGCCCGCGCCTAACGTGCGGTTTCGTCGCTCGCGCGCGCAGACGTTTCGCGGTGTGCGCCGTACCGGCTTTCAATCCACACGATTCGCAGGACTCGCACCTGACGCCGGGAGACGACCATGCAACTGCCGCTGCAAATTGTGTTTCGCGACCTGCCGCACTCGGACGCGGTCGAGAGCGCAATCCGAGAGAGAGCAGGCAAACTCGACAGCTTCTGCGAGCACATCATGAGCTGCCGTGTGACAGCGGGGATCATTCAGAAGCACAAGCACCAGGGCAAACTGTTTAACATCCGCGTCGATCTCAAGGTGCCGGATGCGGAGATCGTGATCAACCGCGACGAGGCGGAGGACATCTACGTCGCCATCCGCGATGCTTTCGAACATGCCAGACGCAAGCTCGAGGAGTACGCGCGCCGGCGGCGCCACGATGTGAAGAGTCACGAAACGGAAACCCGCGGCCGGATCGTGCGCCTGTTTGAAGCAGATGGGTACGGCTTCATCGAGTCCGCCGACGGTACCGAGCTCTACTTCCATCGCTACAACGTCGTGCATCCCGACTTCGACGCGTTACGCGTCGGAGATAAGGTCACGTTCCTCAAGGAAGCGGGAAGCGAAGGCCCGCAGGCGAACCGCGTCAGCGCCCATCGCCCTTGACCGCCCGCCGGGACTGCGTCGGCCCATCATGCGCGACTGGAATGTCATCGTCACCATCTCGCCCGGACCGGAGCACGAGAACCGACTGCTCCAGGGCGTGCGCCCCTTCGGCGAGTTCCACCGCAGCCGCTTCAAGGACGTCGTCCTCGGACGGGTGGCTGACACGCGTGTCTTTCTCGAAGCATTGCTGCATGCGAAGCAGAGCAACGCGCAATGGATCGCCGTCCTGGGGCGCGTCATCCCCGCGGAGCAGACATTCCCATTCACCCCCTCCAGCCTGGCGGAACTGGTCAAGGCGGCGGTGGATGCGATGGTGCCGCGCATGACGTGTGGCACCTTCCATGTCCGGCTGGAGCGCCGCGGGCTGGGCGGCGAGATCGACACGCAACATATCGAGCGCGAGGTCGCCGACCATGTCTTCGATGCGGCGCTCGCCCGCAACCAGCGCCTGCGCGTGTCCTTCGAGGATCCGGACTATATCGTCGCCGTGGAAACCGTCGGCGACGAGTGCGGCGTGGCCCTGCTGACCCGGGAGATGCTGCATCGCTATTCGTTCGTGCAAACGCGCTAGATGTCTACTTTGGCGCGACAGGCCATCGCCATCGCCGTTTCGCTGCTGCTTGCAGCCTCCGGCGGCATGGCGGCCGGAAAGGAGGAGAGCTCGATGGATATGAAACTTGTTTCGTCCGCATTTGCCGATGGCACCGCAGTCCCTCAGGCATATACCTGCGATGGCCGTGACATCTCGCCGCCACTGGCATGGAGCGGCGTGCCCGCGGCTGCGAAGAGCCTCGTGCTGATCGTGGACGATCCCGATGCGCCCGATCCTGCCGCGCCGCGGATGACGTGGGTACACTGGGTGCTCTACAACATCCCGCCCGGCGCTCCCGGGTTGTCTGAGGCCGTCGCCGCCCGCAATCTGCCGGCACCGACATTGCAGGGTTTGAACGATTGGAAACGCACAGGCTATGGCGGCCCCTGCCCGCCGATCGGCCGCCACCGCTATTTCCACAAGCTGTACGCGCTCGATGTCGTGCTGCCCGACCTCGGCAACCCGAACAAGGCAGAACTGGAGAAGGCGATGCAGGGGCACGTGCTGGCAAAGGCAACTCTAATGGGCACCTACCAGCGACGCTGACAGCGTCGACGCAATACCGCCGTCGCCCGCCACGTCCTCACGCCGCGGCAGCAACGATCGACTGCGCCCATTCAAGTACCGGGTGCAAGCGTGGCGGCAGCAGCCGGCACGCCTCGTCGAGGCACACCCAGCGGAACTCGTGATGCTCAGGACGACCGAGCTCCGGACTCACGGGCAGCGTCGGCTCGCCTGACGCCGACTCGGCGATGTAGTAACGCGCGATCTTGCCGCCGGCATAGGGTGCAGTCTCGCAGAAACCATCGCCGAACCGGAAGCGCAGGTCCGTGATGCCGGTTTCTTCCGCAACCTCGCGCACCGCCGTGTGCAGCGGCATCTCGTCCGGCTCGGACACGCCCTTGGGGAAATCCCAGTTGCGGAAAGCCCGCAGCAGCAGGCAGCGCCAGCCGTCGGGTGTGGGACGCACGACGACGATACCTGCGGAAAGTTTTCGCCCAGTCACGCGCGCTCCGCAAAGAGGATTGTCGCCCGTCCGCAAACTGGCGATACTGTCCCATCATGGATGCCACCACACCCGACTGGCCGCTGCGTGACGCGGCGCACGAGCAACCATCACCGCCTTGTCTGCCCGACTACGGTGGCGGCAGCATACTCAACTTAATGCAAACCATCGCCGACGCGTGCAGAGACGCGCCGCCAGCATCCACGCCCGCCTATGCACCATTGCCCGATTTGCCCGCGGCCGAACTGGCCATGGTGACGAATCTGGTTCTGTTAGTCGTTGATGGCCTGGGCTACAACTATCTGACGACCAGAGGCGTCGGAACCGTGATGCACCGCTGTCTGCGCCGGCGCCTGACTTCCGTGTTCCCGTCCACCACCGCCAGCGCCGTCACCACCTATCTTACGGGTCTCGCGCCCCGGCAGCACGGCCTGACCGGTTGGCACATGTATTTCAAGGAAGCCGATGCCGTTGCCGCGGTGCTGCCGCTGCTCGTCCGCCAGGGCGAGCCCTCGGCGCCAACGATGCTGCTGCCGCGGCTTCTGTTTCAGCATCCGAGCTTCTTCGATACCATCGATCGCCCGTCATGGATCCTATCACCCGCCAGCATCGTCGACTCGGGTTTTAGCCGCTACCACTCCGGGCGGGCAACGCGCGTCCGATTCACCACCCTGCCCCAGATGTTCGAGACCACCTCCAGCATCGTGCGCGGCGACCTGCGCCGAAAGTACGTCTACGTCTATTATCCCGAACTCGATTCCCTCTCGCACATTCATGGCGTGAGTAGCGAAAAGGTCGCCGCGCACCTGTCCGAGCTGGACGAGGACTTCGACCGCTTTCTGACCCAGGTGGCAGGCACCGATACGCTGGTGCTGGTCTGCGCCGACCACGGCTTCATCGACGCACCGCCCAAACGGCTGGTCAACCTCGACGATCACCCGCAGTTGGCGAAACAGCTTCGCCAACCTCTGTGCGGCGAACAGCGCGTCGCCTACTGCTACGTCCGGCCGGGGATGGAATCCGCATTCGAGGACTATGTCCGTTCGCGCCTTGCCCATTGCGCGGCGCTCTACCGTAGCGAGGATCTGGTCGCCCGCGGCTGGTTCGGGCCCGGTGCCGGACATCCGCATTTGCTCGATCGGCTCGGCGACTACACGCTCGTCATGGGCGAGGACTGGACCATCAAAGACTGGCTGCCGGGGGAACGCCGTTATTCCCTACTGGGTGTCCACGGCGGTGTCAGCGCCGACGAGATGTACGTGCCCCTGCTGATGGCACAGGCATGACGTCGCGGCGGCTACGCCACGTCGTCGGTCTCGACGACGCGCCTTTCGCACACGATTACCGCGGCGACGTTCTGCTCGTCGGCGCCGTGTTCTCCGGCATGCGTCCCGACGGCATCCTATCCGGCAAAGTGCGCCGCGACGGAGCCAACGCTACCCGGGTCGTCGCCGAAATGGTCCGGCGCAGCCGCTTTCACCCCCAGATGCATGCCGTGCTGCTGCAGGGCATTGCCTTCGCCGGTTGCAACGTCGTGGACTTGCCGCAGCTGCACGCGCTGCTAGGCGTGCCGGTCATCGTCGTGTCGCGGCGCCGGCCGGATTTCGCCACGATACGCCGGGCCCTGCTCGATCATGTCCCGGGCGGAGCGCGCAAATGGCGACGCATCGAGGCGGCAGGCCCGGACGAAGCGCTGGATACGGTCTACGTTCAGCGAGCTGGCGTGACGTTCGGCGAGGCGCGCGAGCTGATCCGGGCGCTAAGCGGGAACAGCGCCGTCCCCGAACCGCTACGCGTTGCGCACATGGTCGCCGGCGGCGTGACCTTGGGTGAGAGCCGCGGACGTGCATGAGTGATACGCGCACGTCGACGGCGGTGCGCGCAATCGTCCTGAGTGCTCAGCGCGGGTCGGCGATTACCGAACAGACGATTCTGCGGCTCTGTCGTGGTCCGTCAAACTCGCAGAAGAAAATACCTTGCCAGGTCGACAGCCCCAGTTTGCCTTCCATGAGAGGAATGGTTTCCGAAGGACCCACAAGGCCGGCTTTGATATGGGCGTCGCCATTGCCGTCCTGCTCGTCATGGAGCCACACCCCTTGGGGAACGAGCTTCTTCAGGCAAGCGACGACATCACGCGGCACGCTTGCGTCCCAGTTCTCCTGGATCATGATCGCAGCGGTCGCGCCCTGAGCATACACGTTGACTAGCCCGTCGCGCACGCCGCACTGGCGCACAGCCTCCGCTACCCGGGCGGTAATGTCGATCAGTTCCTCGCGCTGCCCGGTGCGTATCTCGATGATTTTTCGCATCACGCAAATTGGATTCCCGGACGGGGCTATTATATGCCGCGATATGACGGTCCACGCAGCCTACCGCCGACGCTACGCTGGCCGATGAAGGTCCGCAACCTCCACCCCTGGGATCTCACGCCGAAGCAGGCGATCGCCCTGCAGAACGAACTGCGCGGGCAGGTAACCCGGGCGGACCGGATCGGTGACGTAAGCTTCGTGGCCGGGATCGACGTCGGTTTCGAGGAAGGCGGTGCCGTCACGCGGGCAGCCGTGGCGGTTTTGTCCTTTCCGGCGCTGGAACCGGTGGACGCCGCCATCGCCCGACTGCCGACGTCGTTTCCCTACATGCCGGGGCTGCTTTCCTTCCGCGAAGCGCCGGCCGTCATCGCTGCGCTGCAGTGCATCAAGACCGCGCCCGACCTATTGTTATACGACGGCCAAGGCATCGCCCACCCCCGCCGCCTGGGCATTGCAAGCCACGTCGGCCTACTGACGGACACGCCGACCATCGGCGTGGCGAAAACGCGCCTCATCGGCAGCCATGCCCAAGTTCCCGACGTGCGCGGTAGCTGGGTAGCGCTACGCGACCAGGGCGAGGTCATCGGCGCCGTGCTGCGCACCCGCGTCGGTGTCAAGCCTCTCTATGTCTCGATCGGACATCGCATCAGCCTTGAAACGGCAATTCGATGGGTAATTGCATGCACCGGGCGCTTCCGGCTCCCCGAGACCACTCGCCATGCCCACCGCCTCGCCTCAGGACCCGCCTCCGGCCCCCCTGACGGCCCGCTCAAGCTCAGCCGCCAACGGCCGTAAATTCCGGCATCGGTTCAACCGAAGTTTATCTATTCGAGGCAGGTGGCGATGCTGGAATGTCCGTTCAACGATCTCAACGCCTGGGTTCTGTATTTCAGCCAGGCGGATTTGCCTGTCCTCAAACGCACGGCACACCAGTTGGCCGCCCTGCGCGAGAACGAGGACAAGATCGGAGGGCGCGAGATCGCCCAGGTCGCCCTGCAGGATCCGCTTCTGACGCTCAAGGTGCTTGCCTACATCGAGTCCCGCCGGCGCCGCAGCCAGACCGCCGACATCACGACGATCGATCGTGCCGTCATGATGCTGGGCATCGCGCCGTTCTTCAGCAACTTCGAGACGCTCACCCCGGTCGAGACCCAGCTCCAATCCCACCCGACGGCGCTGCTGGGCCTATTGCGGGTAATCACCCGTGCCCGCCGCGCGGCGCAATACGCACGCGACTGGGCAATCCTGCGACATGACCACGACGTCGAGGAAGTCACGGTCGCCGCCCTGCTCCACGACGTGGCCGAGATCCTGCTCTGGTGCTTTGCACCGGAGCTCGCACTGCGGATAAGGGAATTGCAGATCCACAAGCCGGGCCTGCGCAGTCAGGTTGCCCAGCGCGCGGTTCTCGGCGTCAGTCTGCATGATCTGCAGCTGGCCCTGGCACGCGCCTGGCATCTGCCGCAACTGCTGGTAACGCTGATGGACGACAAGTTCGCCGCTAACTTGCGCGTACGCACGGTCGCCTGCGCGGTGAACCTAGCGCGCCATTCCGCGAACGGTTGGGACGATCCGGCACTGCCGGACGACTTTGCGGCAGTCGAAGAACTGCTCCACGTGAGCCACGAGGCGCTCATGACTCGTCTTGGCAGGCCCGTCGAGGAAAACCCGGGCGAGGCCGCGGCTGCGGTGTCACAGCCGTAGGCCTGGCCTCAGTTGCACATGCCGATATTCACAAAGCCAAGCAAGAATCCGGGATCCTGATAGGCGCGGAGAGCAAGCAAGACCACCACTGCCACCGCAACCGCCGTCGCCATTGCCAGCATGCGCCGGGACTTGGTCGTTGATGATCTCATGCGCCGCGCCGTGAAAGACGATGTCCCTCATGAAACGCCGGTCCGATGCCGGTAAGTTAGTATAACCCGTGTCCGAATCCTGAAGAAAAAGGAGAAACCGATGAGCGTCGTATCGTTGCTCTTGTTGGGTGCACTCGTTGTCATCGCGATCTACGGCGTCATGACGTACAACGGCCTGGTCGAGGTCAAGCACGCCGTCGCTAAAGCCTGGGCAAACATTGACGTCGTGCTAAAGCAGCGCCACGACGAACTGCCCAAGCTGGTCGAGACCTGCAAGCAGTACAAGCAATTCGAGCAGGAGACGCTGTCGCGCGTCATCGAGGCGCGATCTCGCGTGCATACGGCCCGCGAGAGCCAAAACATCCCGGCCCTCGGCCAGGCGGAAGGACAGTTGCGACTCGGGTTAGGACAGTTGTTCGCCGTCGCCGAAGCCTATCCGGAATTGAAAGCCAACGAGAATTTCATGCAGCTCCAGGCGCGCATCACGGTACTGGAGAACGCCATCGCCGACCGGCGCGAACTCTACAACGAAAGCGTCAACATCAACAACGTCCGCATCGAGCAGTTCCCCGATTCGATAATCGCCGGCTTGTTCCGGTTCGAGGCAAAGCCGCTTCTGGAGTTCGCCAGTGCCGAGAAGGCGGATGTGGACATGAAGGCGCTGTTCAGTTGATGGCCCGCAGAATTACCAGCAGATGATCGTCTCGCTTCGGCGCGAATACGCCAATCTGGTCACGTCCGGCGGACAACTGATTCTGCTGCTCATCGGTTTCAAACTCGACGTGCCGTCCGCCTGGGCAGCATGTTTGGCGCTGACCGCTGCCGTAAGCCTCGTCGCCTGGGTGTCGGCAACTAAACGCCGCAGAGCAATCGACGACACGCCGACGTCCAAAGTGGCTTCGGCGGCGCAGGGCTACGTGGAACTTAAGGGCAGGGGCAAGCCCCTCGGGGGCCTGCCACTGTTGTCCCCGCTGACCGGCCTGCCCTGTCTATGGTACCGCTACCGCATCGAGCGCCGGAGCAATGACAAGTGGGTCTACGAGGGCGGCGGTGAAAGCGATGCCTCCTTCATCCTCGACGACGGCTCCGGGCAGTGCGTCGTCGACCCGGAAGGCGCAGAAGTGCTGGTGACGCGCCGTGACCAGTGGGTCAAGGACGGCAGGCGCTATACCCAGTGGCTTCTTATCGATCGCGACCCGATCTATGCACTCGGCCAGTTCGTAACCAGGGGCAGCGTCGATCTCCAACTGGATTTCGCCGGGGACCTCAAGGCACTGCTCGCCGAATGGAAGAAGGACACGAGGAGCCTTCTGGCGCGCTTCGACTTCAACAAGGATGGCGAATTGGACCTCCGGGAATGGGAATTGGCCAGGCAACGGGCCAAACGCGAAGTCGCGGCCCTGCACCGACAACAGCACGCCCACCCAGAGGTCAGCATCGTGCGCCTCCCCGACGATGGCCGGATGTACTTGATCTCTGACCTGGACCCGGCCAAGCTGGCGCGCCGCTATCGGCTCTGGTCTTGGGCGCACCTGTCCATTTTCTTCGCCACCCTTAGCGGATTCGCGCACTACGTGCGCGGGATATAGGTAGCCCAGCCAAAGATCATGCGCAATGCGTCCGCTGCTCTCGTTCGTCGGCCTCCGCCTGGGCGACGATCCTAGTGTGTGAATTATTGAACTGCATTCTTGGCAAGCCCATGGCGAAATAGGGTTGGTGGCGGGTGTTGGGTAATATGTGCGCAGTTCATTGGCAACGCGAATGATAACCAGATTACATTACGCCCCTCGGTCATGGTTAGGCGCTCCGCACGCGGCCCAAACGGCCTCCGGCGCTGCCTACATTCAATGGTCATCCGCCTTTTGGACAATTCCCACCCGGCAGATCATGCTATAGCCTGCCGGTATGGGTGATAACCTGGGACGGCGCACCATGCCGCAGGTCGTAAAGGCAATCCTGCACCTGCGGTAAAGAGGGACCAACTCTTCGTCTGCCCAAGTCAATCTGCAGAGTACCGTCAAAATGTTCATCGATACACGCAATTTGGATGAGAACTCCGTCGTAGAGAAGGAAGTATGTGTGATCGGCGCCGGCGTGGCTGGTATTACCCTTGCGCTGGAGTTTGAGAAGCAAGGGCTAGATGCGTGTATCCTTGAGAGCGGGGGTTACACGGCGGACGAGCAAACCAAAGATCTCTACCGCGGCACGAGCGTGGGCCTTCCGTACCAGTTCGCCGACGGTTGCCGCAGCAGGTACCTCGGAGGCAGCAGCAACTGCTGGGGGGGTTGGAATCGGCCATTTGAAGAAATCGATTTCACCAAGCGGCACTGGATCCCCGACAGCGGATGGCCTTTTGGAAAGGAAGAGCTGGAGCCATACTACGCATGTGCGCATTCACTTCTTGAGTTGGGGCCGAACAACTGGGATGTGGCATTCTGGGAAAGGTCCATCAACAAGCACGATGTACGCCGTATCCCCCTGAAGACAGGCAAGGTCAAGGACATCATCTTCCAGTTCAGCCCGCCTACGCGCATGGGCACCGTGTATCGGGACATTCTGGATAGCGCAAGGCGCGTTTCGGTCTATCTGTATGCCAATGTCGTCGACATCGAGACTGACGACGATGCGAAGTCGGTACAACGCGTGAAGGTAAGAACGTTGAGCGGGCGCACCATCTGGGTCAAAGCCAAACTGTTTGTCCTAGCGGCAGGCGGAATCGAAAATGCCCGAATTCTTTTGGCATCAAACAACGTCCAGCCGACCGGACTCGGCAATGGCAACGACCTCGTCGGTCGGTACTTCATGGAGCACCCACGCCTGTTGTCTGGCAGTATCCGCCTCGCAAAGCAGTGGAGGAGTAACATGCTTTACGACACGCGTTTTCACTCGTTCAATCCAGCCGTGTCCGCGAACGGAGTCATGTTCGGCGGCCACTTCGTCCTCGCCCCCGAGACTCAAGAGCAAGAGCGCGTACTCAATTCACAAACTTGGTTTCACGCCATGTTTCCCGGCGAGGGCACCGAAGCAATGCGCGCGTTGCTGCGACTAAAGCTTGCAACCATGAAACTCGACCAGGCCGACTTCAAGCTGGGACGCGATCTGCTTACACTCTTGACGCACCCGGTAGACGCAGCAGGCTTCGCCCTTACGCGCCTGCTTCACATCACGTCCTGGATCACCGACGTCAAGTTCCAGACCATTGTCGAACCGGCACCCGACCCCAATAGTCGAGTTACGCTTTCCGACGAACGCGATGCGCTTGGAATGCCGCGCACAAAGGTGGCGTGGAAGTTGGGGGCGCTTGTGCGACGGACCTTCGACAGAACGTGGGCTGTACTGGCCGACGACTTGCAGCGCAGCGGCGTCGCCGAGAGCATCACACTCGATGCAACGATCGAGGATCAGGAGTGGCCACCATATCACATAGGCGCCCGGCACCACATGATGTCCGGGGAGGTAATGATCGCGCATCAGGACAACGCCTGGCCACGTCACCCTGAGTGGACCTGGCATCATATGGGAACAACGCGAATGCACGACTCGCCGAAGTACGGCGTCGTCGACCGGAACTGCCTTGTGCACGGAATGAGCAATCTGTACATTGCGGGCAGCTCGGTGTTCCCCACCGCAGCCGCCAACTTCCCGACGATGACAATCGCCGCGCTGACGTTGCGCCTGTCGAAGCATATTGCGCAGGTTGTACGTGAGCCGGCCGCTCGCGTCGAAGAGATATCTCCGTTATCGCTCGCCGCGAGCGCCTAGCCCAACCCACAGAGTTAGTGACACTGCAGGCGCGTCAGGGGCTACGACGTTCCAGCTCATCCCAGCGTCGCATCGCTTCATCGATCTGGCATTCGAGCACGGTGAGCCGATCCTTCAGCTTTGCCACTTCCTGGGGCGCGTCGCGGTACACCTCCGGGTCTTCGAGCCGCGTTGACACAGCGCGGTAGTCCTGCTCCAGCAATTCGATCTTGTCCGGCAATGCCTCAAGCTCGCGGCGCTCACTGAAATTGAGTCGCACACGAGGCTTCCCATCCGAGGCGGCGCGTCGGGGCATGCTCTCCGACCCCGGCCGTACATTGCGACACGCGGCGCTTTCTGCTCTCCCTCGCTGCGATCTCGCCCACTCGTCGTACCCGCCCGCATACTCCCGCCAGACGCCTGCTCCTTCCGCCGCGATCACCTGCGTCACGACGTTATCGAGGAAAGCCCGATCATGGGTCACGAGAAGCACGGTCCCATCATAGTCCTGCAGCAGCGCTTCGAGCAGTTCCAGGGTTTCAATGTCGAGATCATTTGTCGGCTCGTCGAGAACCAGCACGTTCGCCGCCTTGCTGAACAGACGTGCCAGCAGCAACCGATTGCGCTCACCGCCAGAGAGGGACTTCACGGGTGAGCGTGCGCGCTGAGGTGGAAACAGGAAATCCCCCAGGTAGCTGATGACGTGCTTGCGTACCCCGCCCACGTCCACGTACTCCGCTCCCTGGCTGATGACGTCAGCAAGCGACGCCTCTTCCTCCAGAGCAGTGCGAAGCTGATCGTGGTACGCCACACGCAGTTTTGTGCCCAGGCGTACGCTGCCTTCGTCGGGCGCCAACGTGCCGAGGATCAGTTTGAGCAGCGTAGTCTTGCCAGCACCGTTGGGCCCGACAACGCCGATCCTGTCCCCGCGCAGCACGCGGCACGAAAAGTCTCGCACCACGGTCTGATCGCCGAACCGCTTGGTGACGCGCTCCAGTTCGGCAACGAGTCTGCCCGACGATTCGCCGCGCGACAGATGCATACTCGCAGTGCCAAGCCGCTCACGCCGCGCCGCGCGCTCACGCCGGAGTTGCTCCAAGCGACGCACACGCCCCTCGTTGCGCGTGCGCCGAGCCTCAATTCCGCGGCGAATCCAGGCTTCCTCCTGCGCCAGAAGCTTGTCGAACCTCTCGTTCTGCCGCGCCTGCACGTCACGCAGTTCGCTCTTGCGACGTTCGTAGTCGGAGAAACTTCCTGGAAAGTTGGTCAGCCGGCCACGATCCAGCTCCACGATGCGCGTCGCAATAGCATCGACGAAGCGCCTGTCGTGGGTCACCACGACAACCGCGCCTTTCAGGGCACAGAGAAACTCCTCCAGCCAGCGTATGGCATCGAGGTCAAGGTGGTTGGTTGGCTCATCGAGCAAGAGCAGCGCGGGCTCAGCGACCAGCGCCCGCGCGAGCGCAACCCGCTTGAGTCCGCCGCCCGACAGCGTGTCGAGCGCCGTACTACCGTCTAGGCCAAGCTGCGTCAGCGTCTGCTCAACACGCGTGTTGTATCGCCAGCCATCGACGCGTTCCAGTTCCGACTGGTGTTCATGCAGCAGGTCGAGCAGCTCCTGGCGGTGATCAATTGCCACACGGTGCAGCACCTCATGGTATGCAACAACGAGGGCGCTCACCTCGCCGACGCCTTGGGCGACGGCCTCGAACACATTGCTCGCGCCGAGGAACACCGGCTCCTGCGCTACATATCCGATCTTCATATCCAGGCTACGCCATGCCACTCCCTCGTCTAGAGCAAGCTCGCCGGCCATGACGCGCAACAGGCTTGACTTGCCGCCGCCATTGCGCCCGACCAGGCACACACGCTCGCCGGCGTCGATCTGCAGCGAGGCGTGATCGAGCAGCGCAACGTGCCCGAATGCGAGACAAGCTTGATCGAGAGTGAGAATAGGCATGGCGGCTACGGACGGATGCCGCGGCGCGAGGCAAGCGCCAACGATGACGGCACGTTGCGAGATGGCGGGATTATAGCGGAGGGCCTAAAATACGACTGTCGCTCGTCGCGCGTGTCCGAACACGATGAAACCTATAGGTACCGGTCCGAACAGGATCTGCCCGCATCAATGCCACCTGCAATGAAAGACACAACTACGCTTCTCGGCCCTCGAACGACATTTGCCGTTCCAGTTGTCGCGATTGTTGCTGGCCTGGCCATGGCATTGCCGGCTCTGGCGGAAACTATTGACGCCACCGTGGTCTCGTTTCCGGAGGGTGAAACCATCGTCGTCCGTGATTCCAAAAGCATGAAGCACGAAATCAAACTGAGCGGAATCGAATTGATCGAACTAGGCCAGCCCCATTTTCGCGAATCGCGCCGCTTCCTAAGCACGCTACTGTTCTCCAAGTCTGTGCGCGTTCAATGGAATCGTCGCGACAACCGCGGCTGGCTGATCGGCAAGGTCTACCTTTCGCCCCCCGAGAGCCGATGCCTCGAAGAATCATGCCCGAAAACCATGGACGTGGGACTAACGCTGCTGCAGGGCGGCCTGGCCTGGCACAAACGCAACGATGCCGACCAAATGCCGGAGGAGCAAGCCCGCTACGCCGCGGCCGAGGAACAAGCGCGCTCGAAACGGGTCGGTCTTTGGAGCGATGCGAAACCGATACCCCCGTGGGAGTGGCGCGAGCGAACGATCGTTCGCGAACTCCGCAGGTCCGGGCCCGCACGATGAGAACCTCACGCCAGGCAACGGGCGCTACCACGCCGTCCTCTCGTAGCAGAGGCCTTTCATTGCCGCTACAATAGCGGCCCACGCCCCGGTAGCTCAGTGGATAGAGCAACCCCCTCCTAAGGGGTAGGTCGGACGTTCGATTCGTCTTCGGGGCGCCAACGTCAATCACCGCGCCGCAGGGTCCATATACTGCGCCAAGCCAACCCAACCCTCGCCACGCCACGGTACAACCCGCAAACTCGCTTCGGGTCCTGGCGGTACGACCTGGCAATGGGTGGGAAACGAGCGACTACTTGATACGCGTCAGATGCGAGCGGGAGCCCGACGACTTGTCCGTCGGCGATGTCGGTTCCGGCGGCGTTGGCTCGTCGCCGGTTTCCTCCTGACCAGCCGACTGCCGTGCTGCTTCGACCACCTCGAACGCCATGCCATGACCGTTCTCCCGGGCATAGATGGCAGACACATTGCCGACAGGGATGGACAGTGACTGGGCGACACCGCCGAAGCGGGCGGAACACGTAATCAGGTCGTCGCCCATGATCAACTGGTGAGCTGCCTCCGGGCTGATGTTGAGCGTGATCTGCCCTTCCTTGACGTACTGGGCCGGCACGCTGGTCTCCGCGTCCACCAGCACTGCGATATAAGGGGTCAGCCCCTGGTCCACGCACCATTGATAGATCGCCCGCAACAGGTATGGCTTCGTCGATACCATGCCGGCGATGACGGTGGATACAGCGCGCGCCTCAGCGGCGCATCACTTTTTCCGAGGGTGTCAGCGCATCGATGAAGCCCTGACGGCTGAAAATTCTTTCGGCATACTTCATGAGCGGCGCGGCCTGCTTCGGCAACTCTATGCCGTAGTGGCCGAGGCGCCACAACAGCGGTGCGATTGCCACGTCGAGCATCGAGAACTCTTCGCCCAGCATGTACTTCTGCTTGGTGAAGATGGGCGCCAGCTCGGTAAGTCGATCGCGCACGTGGATGCGCGCCTTGTCGGCCGATTTGAGATTCTTTTCCAATGGCTCGATGTAGGAGAACAGCTCCTGCTCGAACGTGAACAGCAGCTGACGGCAACGCGCGCGCAGGATGGGATCCGGCGGCATCAGTTGCGGATGGGGAAAGCGCTCGTCGATGTACTCGTTGATGATGTTTGCTTCGTACAGGATGAGATCGCGATCCACCAGCACGGGCACCCTGTTGTACGGATTGATCACCGCGATGTCTTCGGGCTTGTTGAACAGATCGACATCGATGACCTGGAAATCCATGCCTTTCTCATACAGCACGATCCGACAGCGATGACTGAATGGATCCGTGGTCCCCGAGTACAGATTCATCATGGCATGTGTGCCCCAGGAATAGTCGGCATCGCGCACCACGCGACGAACGCGAGGAACCGGGATATCACGATGACCAAGAAGCTGCATATCCATCACGCAGCAGATTAATGCACGTCTTTCCAGTAGTTGCGCTTGAGCGCGTAGGCGAGCACGAACAGGATCGAAAGCACCACCAAGACGATGATGCCAATCTGTTTGCGCGTCTCCGCCACGGGCTCACCCATGTAGACCAGGAACGCGACCAAATCAGCAACTGCCGCATCGTACTCGGCAGCCTTCATGGAACCGGCTTTTTCCAGCTTCAACTTCTTGTGCTCGGTTTCCGCACCGTGCGAGTCCTTGGCTTTCTCCACCTCGACGACCTGCTCGCCCTGGAGTTGCCAGAGCACGTGCGGCATGCCGACGTTCTCGAACAGCAGGTTGTTCCAGCCGGTCGGACGCTTGTCGTCGCGATAGAACGTGCGCAAGTAGGTATAGAGCCAGTCCGCACCGCTGCCGGCCTCGGAGGCGCGGGCACGGGCAATTACCGTCAAATCGGGCGGCGCCGCGCCGAACCATTCCTTCGCTTCGCCTGGACGGATGGCCACTTTCATCAGCTCGCCAACCTTGTCCGCGGTAAACATCAGGTTGTCCTTGATCTGCTGGTCCGTGAGCCCCAGATCGCGCAGGCGGTTGTAGCGCATGTAGCTGGCGCCGTGGCAGTTCAGGCAGTAATTGACGAAAAGCTTGGCGCCATTTTGCAAAGCCGCCAGGTCTCGCGTTTTGTCTGGCGCGCGGTCGAGCCTCATCCCCGCCTCCGAGCCGTATGCCGCGAGCGGCGCCAGCGCCAACGCGAGGAGCAACGTTCTTAGGAATCTCATGGTGTTCTCGCTCAATGTTTCCAGGTGACGCGGTCGGGTTCGGGTTTGTACCTGTCCAGACTCGTATAGATGGGCATGAGCAGAAAGAACAGGAAGTACAGAACCGTGCAGATCTGGGCGACGATCGTGCGGCCCGGCGTCGGTGCGAGCATGCCGAGGTAGCCGAGGATCAGGAAAGAGACGATGAATATAGCCAGCGCACCCTTATACAGCGGGCCACGATAGCGGATGGATTTCACCGGACTCCTGTCCAGCCAGGGCAGGAAGGCGAAGATTACCACCGACAAGCCCATGAAGACCACGCCCCAGACCTTGGCGTCGATCCACAGGAAGTTCACCGTGTTCGCGCGCAGCACCGAGTAGAACGGCGTGAAGTACCACACCGGCGCGATATGCGGCGGCGTCTTCAGCGGGTCGGCCGGGATGAAATTATTGTACTCAAGGAAGTAGCCGCCGAGCTCAGGGGTAAAGAACACGACGATGCAGAACACGGCCAGGAAGACAACCACGCCGACGATGTCCTTGACCGTGTAGTACGGATGGAACGGGATGCCGTCGAGCGGCTTGCCGGTGGCCGGGTCCTTCTTCTTCTTGATCTCGATGCCATCCGGGTTGTTCGAGCCGACTTCGTGCAGGGCAATGATGTGCAGAACAACGAGTGCCGGCAATACTAGCGCCGGCACGAAGAAGTGGAAGGCGAAGAAACGGTTGAGGGTGGCATCGCCGATGACATAGTCACCGCGGATCCAGATCGCCAGGTCCTTGCCGATGAGCGGAATGGCATCGAACAGGTTCACGATCACCTGAGCGCCCCAGTACGACATCTGGCCCCACGGCAACAGGTAGCCGAAGAAGGCGGTGGCCATGAGGCAGAGGTAGATGAGCACGCCGATGATCCAGATCAGCTCCCGCGGCTTCTGATAGGAGCCATAGAGCAGGCCGCGGTACATATGCAGGTACACGACGATGAAAAAGGCGGAGGCGCCCGTCGAGTGCAGGTAGCGGATCAGCCAGCCCGAGGGCACGTCGCGCATGATGTACTCGACACTGGCGAAGGCCACGGGCACACCGGCCGAATTTAGCGATGCATCCGGCTTGTAGTGCATGGCCAGGAACAGCCCGGTGACGATCTGGATCACCAGCACCAGCATCGCCAGCGAGCCGAAGAAGTACCAAAAGTTGAAATTCTTGGGAGCGTAATACTCCGACAGGTGCTCCCGGTACATCTTGGTCGCCGGGAACCGCGCGTCGATCCAGCCCATCAGGCCGGTCGTGGTCACTTGTTTTTCTGCTGCCATCGATCAGGCCTTTCCGTCTTCACCGATGAGAATCTTGGTGTCCGCGAGATACTTGTGCGGCGGCACTTCGAGATTGTCTGGCGCCGGCTTGTTCTTGTAGACCCGGCCGGCAAGATCGAAGGTCGAACCGTGGCAGGGGCAGATGAAGCCACCTGGCCAATCGCTGCCGAGCCCGCTTTCGGCGCCGGGCTTGAACTTCTCGGTCGGCGAGCAGCCCAAATGGGTGCAGATCCCGACCATGACGAGATATTCGGGCTTGATCGACCGAAACTCGTTTTTGGCGTATTCGGGCTGCATCGGTTTGTCCGACTTGGGATCGCTGACTTCACTCGCCGTCTTCGTCAGCGAATCCAGCATCTCCTTGGTGCGGCGGACGATCCACACGGGCTTGCCACGCCATTCCACCACCTGCATCTCGCCGGGCGCCAACGCACCGACATCCACCTCAACCGGCGCGCCTGCCGCCTTGGCGCGCTCGGACGGGCTCATGCTGGCAACAAGCGGCACCAGCGTGGCAATGCCGGCCACACCGCCGGCAGCTGCCGTGGCCACGAGCAGATTGCGCCTGCTGCCGTCCACGTTCTCATCCTGACTCATAGCCGAAACCCCGGAATAACTGTTGAGGGTAAAAACCGTGAAATTATACCGAAAACCATGGGGCGGATTAAAGCCTTGCCTCGCCCCTGCTTATGGTGCGCCGCGCGACGCCGCGTCACACGCTGCTCAGATGGCCCCACTTTCGCGCAACAGTTTGATCTCTATGGAAGAAAACCCGAGATCCGAGAGAACGCCGTCGGTATGCTCGCCCAGCTCGGGGCCTGGCCAGTCGGTGCCGCCAGGCGTCAGAGAGAGCCTCGGCACGATGCCGGGAATGTGGAGCTGCCTGCCGTCCCTCAGCCGCACGGCTTCGATCATCTGGCGCGCGAGGAATTGCGGATCGGCAAACATGTCGGCGACAGAATAGATGGGACTCGACGGAACCTCGGCAGCGGCAAGGGCGCGCAGCACGTGCTCCGCATCGTGGCGTGCCGTCCATTCGTCGATAACGCGATATAACTCGTCGCGGCGGGCATCGCGTCCGGCATTGTCGGCCAGCCCCGGGTCCTCGGCCAGATCGGGACGGCCGATGGCGTGCATCAGGCGCTTGAAAATCGCATCGCCGTTTCCGCCGATGATGACATGCTTGCCGTCGCGCGTCGTGTGGGTGTTGGAGGGTGTGATGCCGGGCATGATGTTGCCGGTGCGCTCGCGCACGAAGCCGCAGGCGTCGAATTCCGGCACCAGGCTCTCCATCATGGCGAACACCGCCTCGTACAGGGCCACGTCCACCAATTGACCTTGGCCTCGGCCCTTGCCGCCGGTCGCATCGCGATGATGCAAGGCAATGAGCGCGCCAATCACGCCCCATAGCGCGGCAATGGAATCGCCGATGGACACGCCCGTTTTGACCGGTGCGCGATCGGGAAACCCCGTCACGTAGCGTAGCCCGCCCATGGACTCGCCGATGGCGCCGAAGCCGGGCTGGTGAGCCATGGGGCCGGTCTGTCCGAACCCGGAAAGGCGAACCATGACCAGGCTCGGATTTTCTACCTTCAGCGCCTCCCAGCCCAGCCCGAGCTTTTCCAGCACACCGGGCCGGAAGTTCTCCACCACCACATCTGCCTCACGGGCCAAGCGGCGCACGATATCACAACCGTCCGGGTGCTTGAGGTTGACCGTCACCGACTTCTTGTTGCGCGCCTGCACGTACCACCACAGTGACGTCCCCTCGTAGAGCTTGCGCCACTTGCGCAGGGGATCGCCGCCGTCGGGCGATTCCACTTTGACCACTTCGGCGCCGAACTCGGCCAGGACGCGCGCTGCAAACGGTCCGGCGATGAGGGTACCGAGTTCGACGACTTTCAGCCCCTGCAGCGGCTTGACACTCATGGACGTGCGACTCCCCTTCGCCGAATGTGATCAGGATTTAGTCGGCGTCAGCCCGACTCATGCCGTTCGCATGGCTAGACCGGCCGACGCTCGACCAGCGCCTGGGCGATCGTGCCGGTGTCGGTGTGCTCGAGTTCACCGCCAACCGGCAAGCCCCGCGCGATGCGGCTGACGAGGACGTTGCGAGCACGGAGCATCTCGCCGATATAGTGGGCTGTCGCTTCGCCTTCGTTGGTGAAGTTCGTGGCGATGACGACTTCCCGCACCACGCCGTCCGATGCCCGCGCGAGCAGTTTCTCCAGCCGCAGCTCCCGTGGCCCCACGCCGTCGAGAGGCGAGATGTGTCCCATGAGCACGTAATACATGCCGCCGTAGGCATGGGTCTGCTCCATCATGTTGAGATCCGCCGGCGTCTCGACCACGCACAGCAGAGCCGGATTGCGTTTGCCCGAAGCGCAGCGCTCACAGATTTCCGCCTCGGTGAACGTATTGCAACGCGCGCAGTGGTGGATCTTCTGCAGCGCCTGGTCGAGCGCGCGCGACAGGCGCGCCGCCCCGGGGTGATCACGTTGCAGAAGGTGATAGGCCATGCGCTGCGCCGACTTGGGCCCGACACCCGGCAAGCAGCGCAGCGCCTCGATCAGTTCGTCGAGCGTCGACGGAGTCATCGGCGAGAGCCTAGGCGGTCTGCAGTGAGCATCGATTTGCCGAGGAAGAATGCCCCAGGCGCCTCACACGCCTCAGAACGGCAATTTCATTCCCGGCGGCAGCTGCAGACCGGCCGTAAAACCAGCCATCTTCTCCTGTACCGTCGTCTCGACACGGCGCACGGCGTCGTTCACCGCCGCCGCCAGCAAATCCTCCAGCATCTCTTTGTCATCGCCCAGCAGCGACGGATCAATGTGGACGCGGCGCACGTCGTGCTTGCAGGTCATGACCACCTTAACCATTCCGGCGCCCGACTGGCCCTCGACCTCGATCGAGCCAAGCTCCTCCTGCGCCTTGACCATTCGCTCCTGCATCTGCTGCGCCTGCTTCATCAGCGCTGCAATTCCACCCTTGTTCATCATGGGTTCTCTCCTTGCGGGTCTGGCGACCCTCGAAAGTAAGTGGCTGTTTAGGCCTGTCCTAGACCGGCTTTATCGACGACTCATTGAGGGTGGCGTCGAACATGTCGATGACGTCGCGCACGAAGCCGTCCTGCTCCAAGGCCGCCACCGCCCGCTCGTGGCGTTCCTGTTGCACCGTGCGCGCACGGTCAGCCGGCGTCTCGCCGACCGGCTCGCCGATCTCGATGGCGAGTTTGATCGGCCGGCGCAGCTGCGTTTGAAGCTCCGTCTGCAGTTTGTCCTGCAAAGTCTTGTTCAGCAGCGAGCGATGCGCTTGGCTCAGACGCAGGGTGATCGTCGTCGTGCTGTTGGCCACCAACTCGCAGTGGTGGGCCAGCTCGCGCACCATCCCGCCGAGTCGCAGCCGTCCGAGCAGTTCGTGCCAGTCGTCTGTGCGGGCCGGCTCGGCACCGGGACCAGCCTCGGCGCCATTTGCGGCAGCTTCCGCCGCGGCCGCAGGCTGTGTCACCGCGACCGGCGCAACGGCTTGCGGCGCTGCGCTCGCCTCGACCGCGTGAACGCGCCTGGGAGCCCCGACAGGCTTTGCGGCGGTACCCGCCGGGACGCCGAACGCCACAGGCGTCTCTGGCCGGAAGGCGAACAGGCGCAGCAGCGTCATGCTGAAGCCGGCATATTCGTCCGGCGCGAGCGGCAGGTCACCACGACCGTGAATGAGGATCTGATAGGCGAGCTGCAGAAACTCGGCATCCAACGCCCGTGCGTAGGGTTCCAGCCGTTTGCGCTCGGCCTCGTCGGCGATGCCTTGGGGCGCCATCTGCATCAGCGCGACCCGATGGGTGAGCGTGGCCAGCTCCTGCAACGCCGAATCGAACGAAAGACCGCGCTCGTCCATCGCTTTCGCCACCGCCAGCAACGCGTCCAGATCGCCGGTAGCCAGCGCATCAAGCGCTGCGTAGAGATGGTCCTCGCCGACGGTGCCGAGCATCTCGCGCACTGCCGCCTCTTCCACGTGCCCGGCGCCGTGGGCAATGGCCTGATCGAGCAGCGACAGCGCATCGCGCATGCTGCCTGCGGCCGCTTTGGCCAGATGGCGCAGGGCGGGCACCTCGAACGGCACGCTCTCCTGGGTCAGGATGTGGGACAGATGATCGACGATGTGCTGCGGCGGCATCTGCTTCAGATTGAACTGCAGGCACCGACTCAACACCGTCACCGGAATTTTCTGCGGATCGGTTGTGGCGAGGATGAACTTGATGTGCTCCGGCGGCTCCTCCAGCGTCTTCAGCATGGCATTGAAGGCCGAGTTCGACAGCATGTGCACCTCGTCGATGACGTAGACCTTGAAGCGGCCGCGGGTCGGCGCATAGGCAGCGTTCTCCAGCAACTGCCGCATCTCATCCACGCGGGTATTCGTAGCTGCATCCACCTCCAGCAGGTCCACGAAGCGTCCGTTGTCGATCTCGGTGCAAGCGCTGCAAACGCCACAGGGCTGCGCCGTCACACCGGACTCGCAGTTCAGCGCCTTGGCGAGAATCCGCGCCAGGGTCGTCTTGCCGACACCGCGCGTCCCGGTGAACAAATAGGCATGGTGCAGTCGCTGCTGCTCAAGCGCATGGGACAATGCCTTGACGACGTGTTCCTGTCCCACCAGGGTCGCAAAGGATCGCGGCCGCCACTTGCGTGCCAGAACTTGGTAACTCATTCGCGGATTCTAGCAAACAAGACGTGGCAGGTCGGCACGGGGTGCGAGCCATCATTGCATTCCGCCAATCAGGGCACAGAAATGCCGATCGTCAATGCCATGCCTGGCATGCGCGCGGCGGCCGCACGTCACGCCTCCGGCGGGCCTGGGCCGGCGCCATATCCGCGCGGTCGCCGTGCCCGTTGCTTGCGCGACCAGGTCGTGCGCAGCGTCGCGTCTTGTTGCGGCCTTCGATGTTCCTGGCCGCACCACCGACGCTTGCTTGGCTACGTTGCGCGACGAACTCGCGGGACACGACCCCGGCGCCACCCATCGTACCGATCAGGTGTATACCAGCGCGGGATGGGGCTTGATGCCAGGAGGACAGGAAGACTCGAAGGGAAGTCGGGAGCGGAGCAGCGTCCGCTCCCGGTTGGGGTTGGGAGTGAAGCAGCTACTACTGCATGCCTTGCTGCTTGGCCGCCTTCTTGGCCTTCTTCTTGCCCTTGGCAGCGGTATTGTCCGAAGAGGCGCCCGGCCCCATGGTCGTGCCAGCGTGCGTGCCCGCCATGCCGGACATGCCGCTCATGCCGGACTGGTCCAGCTTGTTCTCATACTGGCCACCGCCTTTCAAGGTTCCCCGGCCGGACATTGCGCCCATACCATCCTGCGCGGCTGCAACGGCGGTTGCGCCAGCAGCGACGACGACAATGCCAATGGCAACGAGGTTCTGGAACTTGCTCATTCTTAGTTCTCCTAGCTGATTAGTGGGTGAAGAGTCGCCGGCAGCAAATGCCAGCATGGTCAAAAAACGGCACAATCCATCCCCCCTTGCCGCCCGTAGGCGCGCGTTCTCATCTTCATTGCTGATGGTTCAATGCAAATTACGGCTCGACACGCTCCGCACAAAAGCGCGAAAAGAGGTACCAAGAAGGCTCAATTCGAGGGAAGGAAAGGTGGCGAGCCTGACCCCCGGCACTTGCAGTTAGCAGCTGTGGCTGCTTCCTTCCGGACCTGACCAGGTTCACCGCGCCGCAATGCGGGGAGACCCGCCACGTTCCATTCTAACAGATCAACCACCGCCACGCCGAAAGTAGACCTCCACACGTGACATAAACGCACTCACCTCTTCCGAGGAGTACCCGACAAAGCGAAATTTTACGCTGTGCCGCTGCAATTTCAGCGCGCCGATGCACTGATCCGGCAGCGCGACCAGCTCCATTTGCCAGCCGCGACCGGTATCGCCATTTTCAATCGAGTTGCCGACAACCTGGAAGGGAACGAAATCAACGGCCGCCGGCAGACAGCGCAGGAATTCCTCGCGCGAAATCGTCATCTGCCAAGTCAGCGCAACCGCGTCCTGGGGCGTCTTCTCAACCACCTGCGATCGGTGGCCATATGGCCAGCACGTCTCCCTCGTGAAGACGGCACGCCGATCGGGCAGCCGGGGGAATGAATTTCCCGTTTATGAGGACAAGGTGAACGAGCTTCTCCGGCAGACTGAATTGAGCGATGACCTCGGCAACCGTTGCATCCTTTGGCACTTCCACACCGATCTCATTGGTCTTGCGGGCGTCGACCGGCAGATGATCCGACAATGTGGCGTAGAGCTTGAGCGTGACAATCATCGACCGCCAGTGCTCCCCCCGCGTTTGGCTCCCGGTAGCGCCGATCCGGCGAGGGAGGCCTGCATGATGAGCGTCGGATCCCGAAGGAGCTGTTCCTTGAACGCGCCCAGGCGCTTCTTCGTCTGAATGAGCCCACGCAATACGCCAACGTTGTCGGTGAGCCCAACGCTGGTTGCACCTATCAACTTGTCACCCTTGAACTGCAAGTTGAGGTAGCGAAAGTTTTCATTGTCCACCAATTCGGAAGACTCGCCATCGATGTCGCCCCACCACTTGCCAAATGACGAAGAGATCAACCCCAGAGTGTCGAGCACGTTGATCGTCAAGCTTCCGACGGTGTGCGCTTCCTTGCCAGCCATGTTGAGCCCCGCAATGCGGCCCTGATCGACTGCGTCCGGCTGGATCGCATTGATGGCACGCTCGCCCGTGCTGAAATCGATCGCCTCGGCCACGTCTCCTGCGGCATAGACGTCGGGAATGTTTGTCTGCATCCGCTCGTCTACCAGCACCCCCTTATCGGTAGCAATGCCGCTCCCGGCGAGAAACTCGATATTGGGCTGCACACCGGCGGCACAAATCACCAAGTCGGCGGGCAGTTCGTCGCCACTATCGAGTTCCACGAATACGGAACCCGCCCGCGCCATGTCCGGGCGCATTGCCACGACGCGCGCGTTGGTATGAACGCGCACCCCCTTCTTCTCGCACCACCTCTTGATCATCCCGCCCGCCACGTTGTTCATCATGCGCGGCACCATGCGGTCCCCCATCTCGACGATCGTGAGATGCACGCCCATGCTCGCCAACGCCTGCATGATGATGCAGCCGATGAATCCCGCGCCGATCTGTACGACGCGCGATCCGGGTCTTGCAAGCGCGGCAATCTTGCGAGCATCGTCGAGGGTCCAGCAGGTTTGCACGCAAGGAGCGTCCATACCCGCGACCGGGGGCTTGGTAGGATGCGCGCCGGTCGCGATAAGCAGCTTGTCATAGGGCAGCATCTCGCCGTTGCCGAGCCTGACCTGCCGCTTTCCACTGTCAACGCTCTGAGCATGCGCCAAAATGAGCTTGACGTTCAGGCGCTCGAAATGGCCCATGTCTTTGCGCAAGTAGGTGCCGTCCTCCCCGATCTCTTTTTGAAGCAGATATGGAAGCGCCATCCGCGAATAAGGAGGCTCTGGCTCATGGCCGACCATCGTAATCTCGGCACTGGAATCCGTCTTTCGGATCATCTCTGCCGCGACAACGCCTGCAGGGCCGTTACCCAAAATCACATGCCTCATGCTGCCATCCTCTTCATTCAGACCACCAACACGCGAAGGCGCGGAGATGCCAGAGGGATAACCCTCCGTACCTCCGCGCCTGGCACGAGTCGAACAAGTAGTTACAGGCCAAGCCGCGCCAGGGTCTCCTTGGTCGGCACGCCCTCGGGCGTCCAGCCGCGGATCTGGTAATACTCAGGCAGCATTTTGTCGAGCCCGTTTACCAGTCCCTTGGCCGGGCCGGTCTTGGCCGGTTCGTTCTTGAGCCGTGGCGGCAAGTCGTCATCCTTCTTGCTAAGCCCTGCGGCCAGATTGAACTGGCGCTCCATATTCCAGATGCGCTCACCGACGAGATTCAGCTTGTCCATCGACCAGTCGCCTTCGCACGCGGCCTGCAACTGCGGTTGGACATCGGCCAGCGTCCACGCGAAAGAGGTGAACACGCAGATACCCGATGAATCGAACACCGCCGTCGCATCCTGGAAGGCCTTCACCAGTGCCGGCTTGCCTTCCGTGGTCAGCGGATCGGTCTTGACCGGAATGCCGAGTACCTCTGAGGCGACGGTGTAACTGCGCAGATGGCAGGCGCCGCGATTGGAAGTGGCGTAGGTCAGGCCCATGCCCTGAATGCCGCGCGAATCATAGGCCGGGAATTCCTGACCCTTGACCGACATGGACAGTTCCGGATGGCCGTATTTCTCGCACATGCGCCTCGAGCCCATGCCTAGGATCTTGCCGAATCCTTCGCTGCGGGCAGTCATTTCAGCCATCTTCGCCAGCGCCTCGGCGGAACCGAATGGTGCCTTGATGCCGATGTCGGCGTCCGTGAGCAGCCCCATCTCATACAATTCCATCGCCGCGCCGACGGTCGCGCCGAAGGAAATCGGGTCCATGCCGTCCTCGTTGCAAATCATGTTGGCATACTGCAAAGCCTCCAGATCGCCGACGCCGTTGGCGCAGCCCAGAGCCCACGCTGCTTCGTACTCCAGGCCGCCCGAAGCGCCCCAGTACTCGGGCTTGTTGACAACGCTGAAGTGGGTCTCGTCGATCTTGGAGATACGCCCGCAGGCAATGGTGCAACCGAAACATGCCTGGTTGGTAACCAGATGGGATTTGCCGTCGGTGGAGCGCTTCTCGTGCATGGCTTCGCCGGAGATCTTGCGCGCTTCCTCGAACTGGACGTCGCGGTGATTGCGCGTCGGCAGCGCCCCGATCTCGTTGATGACGTTCATCAGCACCTGGGTGCCGTACTTCGGCAGGCCCTGGCCGGTAACAGCGTTGTCGGCAAGGACCTTCTTGCCGGCGACGGCTGCCTTCATGAACTCCTTGGGATTGGCGATCCCGGTCGTGCCGATTGTTCCACGCACGGCGACAGCCTTGAGGTTTTTCGAGCCCATGACTGCCCCGACGCCCGAGCGGCCGGCGGCACGGTGCAGGTCATTGACGATGCAGGCAAAGAGCACTTGGCTTTCACCGGCGCGTCCGATGGAAGACACGCGGATCAGCGGATCCTGGTGGGTCTTCTTGATGGTCTCCTCGGTCTGCCACACGGTCTTGCCCCAAAGATGACCAGCATCGCGCAACTCGACCTTGTCGTTCTCCAGCCAGAGATAAACCGGCTTCGGTGACTTGCCCTCGAAGATGATCATGTCCCAGCCGGCCATCTTCAGCTCTGCCCCGAAATAGCCGCCGGAATTCGAGCAGGCGATGGCGTTGGTCAACGCACCCTTGGTGACGACCGAGTAGCGACCGCCAGTGGACGCCATCGTGCCGGTCAGCGGGCCGGTGGTCCAGATGATCTTGTTGTCAGGCCCGAGTGGATCGCATTTCGGATCGATCTCGGATACCAGATACTTGGTGGCCAGCCCGCGTTGGCCCAGGTACTCCTGCGCCCATTGCATGTTGAGCGGCTCGACGGTACAAGTACCTTTGGTCAGATTGACGCGCAGAACTTTACGTGCCCATCCCATCTTTCAATCCTCCTCAAGCGCGCGGTTGGGTGTCAGTCTTGCCCGCCCACGCCCGCATGCGGTCAAGTCCAGTCCAGTTGGCATCGACGTAGGTGATTGCGCCCGTGGGGCAGGCTTCGGCACAAGCCGGCTGACCACCGCACAGGTCGCACTTTTGCACCTTGCCCGTGCTGGCCACGTAGTTCACGGTGCCGAAAGGGCAGGAGATCGTGCACACCTTGCATCCGACGCAGATGTTCTCGTGTACGACCTTGGCCCCGGTCAGGCTGTCCACCTTGATCGCCTCGACCGGGCAGGCATGCAGGCACCACGCCTCGTCGCACTGCGTGCAGGTATAGGGAACCTTGCGACCAGAATGGTGGAAGTCGAACACCTTGATGCGCGATAACGCGTTGTTGAAAATTCCGTAGTTCTCGAAAGAACAGGCCATTTCGCACTGCAGACAGCCGGTGCATTTATTGGGATCGATGTGCAAGGATTTTTGCATCGAAAGTCTCCTCGGTTGTAGTCCTGGTCCTGCAGTTGTTCATGGGGTATGACAGCAGACCAAAAAATCCTCAAGCAAGTAACAGACCATACTGAGGATCTCTGGAATCGAGCATTGGCGCGGCTTGGCGCGTAGCGTGGCGATCTACTCTACGACGTCTGTTGCAAATTGCAACACTCTCATGCAATCTGTTTGGCGCGGTGTCACCGAATCAACACACCCCATGGCAGCTCGCCTACAGTGACCTCGGTGATCGCCTTGTCCGAGGCCGTGTCGATCACCGATACCGAATTCGAGCGCCCGTTGGCAACGTAGAGCTTCTTGCCGTCGGGGGTGATCGCCATGTTCCACGGCCGCTTGCCCACGGGAATCGTCGCCACGATGACGTTGGCGGTCGTATCGATCACCGACACCGTCCCGTCCCTGCCGTTCGATACGTACACCTTTTTCCCGCCCGGATGCACGGCAACCCCGTTGGAATAATTGCCGGCGGCGATCTGTGCGACCACGGCATGCCGCGACGTGTCCAGCACGTAGACGGTATTCGCAAGTTCGCAGGCGACGTAGGCGCGGGTACCGTCGGGCAGGAAGCCGATGCCGCGCGGCCGGTTACCCACCTTTACCGTGGCCACCTGCTTGCGTGCCTGGACGTCGACCACGTCCACGCTGTCCGCCTCCTCGGCGCTCACGTAAAGCCAGCGGCCGTCGGGACTGAATACGGCATGCTCCGGGTTCTTGCCGTTGGTCTGGACGCTGAAGTCCTTGCGGCGTGTGGCAACGTCGATGAAGGCAACGCTGTTGGATACCTCCACCGCCGCCACGACCCACTTGCCGTCCGGCGAGACGCTCACGCCCTCGGGCGACTCGCCCAGCGGGATCGTGCCACTCGCCTTGCGTTCGGCGAGGTCCACGACTACCAAAGCGTTGTTCGGCTGGTCGCTGACGAACAGGGTCGCGCCATCGCCGGAGGTTGCCAGCCCTCGCGGTTTCTTGCCTGCGGGAATGCTGCCGACAACCTGATCGACGGCGGTGTCGATAATCGAGAGGGTGCCCGTCTTTTCGTTGGGAACATAGGCGAGGGGTGCGCCCAAGACCAGGGTTGGACTCAGGAGCAGAATTGCAAGCAAACGCATGGAAGGCTGCCTCGGCGGGGAACAGGAAAGCGGATCTAAGGCCCGCGGTATTGTACTCCGTACTTGGCGAAGATTTGCGCCACCGTACCGTCCGCCGTCAGTTCGTTCATCGCCTTCTGCAAGGCTTGCGCCAATTCCTCATGACCGGCCTTCACCGCAATCCCCAACGCCCAGTTGCGGAACTTCACGCCACCGATCGGCGCCTCCGAGATAGCAAAGCCCGAGCTGTCCTTGAGCCCCCCTTCCAGTTCCCCTTGCTGAGCCATGACAGCGGCAACTTCTCCCGCCCTCAGCGCCTTAACCGCTTCCATCGCCGATTTGAACTGCACCACGTTCGCACGGTACTTGCCCGCATCGGTCGATAACAGGACGGTATGAGGCATGGAGCCACCTTCGACGCCGATCGTTTCCTTCTCGAACGGCTCCATTGACTCCAACGCCGGCACACGATCGACCCGTCGCGCAATGGCGAAGCGCTCCCGGTAGTAGGGTGAAAAGAACTTGACCTTGTCGTTCTTGAGCATGTAATCCCGATCCACCGGGACGTGCATCATGGCATCCGCCGGCCCATAGCCCAGATAGTGTCCCTTCCAGACCATGTTGCGCAGGTCGTCCTCCATGTTCTCGTCGGCGTCGAACCACAGCGGCACCATCTTGACGCCGAGCTTTGCCGCGAGCGCCGCGGCAAGTTCGACGTCGATCCCCTTGTTGTCGTCGGAGAAAGGCGGAAAGTCGTTGTAGAAGGCGAAGCGGATCTGACCGCGCGTCAGAATCTGCGGCAGGTCGAAGCTCTGGGCTAGGGCGACAGTACTACTCAGCAACCAGCCGATGATTACCAACAACGTCCGCATCGACTTACTTGAGGGTGGGACTGCGCTCCTCCACATAGGCCTTGATGGCCCAGATCGCCTCCTGCTGGAGAATGCCCTCGAAGGGCGGCATGTATACAGCACCGTCGCGAACCTTGCCGCGCAGTACCGACACCATGAAATAGTCATCCACTTCCTTTCTGCATGCGGCCTGTTTGTCCTTTGCCGCCAATCCGTCGCAATCCTGATCCAGCTTGCGCAGATCGGGCGCAATACCGCCAGAGACCGCTTCCAGGCCATGGCAGCGGGCGCAGTTCTGATTGTAGGCCGAATCTCCGACCGCAATCGCCTTCTTGTTGCCGCGATACGGGTTCTCCTTCGCGATCTCGGTGCCCAATTGTTTCAGGCCGGATGTATCCACTGCCTGGGGCGTGACATCGCCATGCGAGTACGCGACGGACGACGCCAGGAAGGTGGCGGATGCAAAGGCAAGGGTTGCAGCAGCTTGTTTGATCAGTTCGGTGCGCACAACATTCCTCCAATATGTAAAATCGGCCGCCTTTTCGAGACTTGCGTTCTGATTAGACTAGCGAGTCGGTTGACACTGCGGAAGCACGTCGTATGCCAACTTCGCACCGCGCGTATCGCCGCATGAATCGCCGTCGTCCGCCCATGGTTGGCGTTGGTCTGCGGTGCAGACGCCCCCGGGAAGGCAAAACGCAGAAGCGAACAAGAAGTGTACCGGCTGTGGCGTCGATGGTTGCAACCTAGTCGGAGCGATGCTACATTTTGACACAGAAGCGCGGGCCGCTTAGCCAGCGGGATCGCGTGCGGAGGAGAGACATGGCCCACTACGAACCGGCGCGTCCCGGGCGCGCGCGCGAAGCGCACTACATATTGCGCGAGCGCGGCACCCCGCCTGCGGGCATGCTCTCCGATACCATCGAAGCATCCTGGGTGCGCTGTTGCGCCTCGGGCTTGCACATGGAAGGCAAGCCCAACTTCGATCCGCTTCGCCGCGAATCACTGCGCGACGAATTAGAGAAGAACAGCCTGCTCGTCTCTCATGCCTCGCCGGTCATGGAGACGCTCTACGAGCAGATCATCAACACTCATAGCATGGTCATTCTGACCGACGCCCATGGTCTTGTGCTCCATTCCATCGGCGACGCCGACTTTCTGGTGCGCGCCGAACGGGTGGCACTAGCGCCGGGAATCGACTGGTCAGAGGGTGACAAGGGGACAAACGCCATCGGTACCGCCCTTGTCGAGCGGGCGCCCGTGTGCGTGCATGGCCCCGAGCACTTTCTGCCCGCCAACCATTTTCTCACCTGTTCTGCTTCGCCCATCCTTGACCCACAAGGCAAGGCCATCGGCGTGCTGGACGTCAGCGGCGACTACCGTACGCGCAATCCCCATACGCTGGCCTTGGTGAAGATGTCGGTCAACCTAATCGAAAACCACATGTTCGCAAACGCATTCCCCGACGCCATAGCAGTTCATTTTCATACCCGCCCCGAATTCCTCGGCACGCTGTGCGAAGGCATTGTCACGTTCAGCACCGACGGCGAATTCATGTCCGCCAATCGCAGCGCCTGCTTCCAACTCGGCCTGGACTTGGATAACCTGCGCACGCATTCTTTCAGCTCGCTCTTCGGCATGCGCTTCCCGGAGGCTCTGGATCAGGCGATGCTGCAGCGCAGTGTGCCGCTGGCACTATTTGCGCACAACGGCGTTCGCGTTAGCGCATTGTTCAAATTCGGCGCACGGGTGCGACGGCCCCCGCGCCTGTATGCCGTCGACGATCAGGTCGAGAAGACACCGCAACCGACGCGACCGCAACCCGGTGGAGCCATTCAGCCGCTTGGCACAACGCTCGACGCACTGATGTTCGGCGACCCGCGCATCGAGGCCGTGTGTACCAAGGTCAAACGCGTGCTCGGTCGCGATATCACGATACTCATACAGGGCGAAACCGGCACGGGCAAGGAAATGCTCGCCTGCGCCATCCACAACGCGGGCCCGCGCAGCAAGGCTCCCTTCGTTGCGGTGAATTGCGCCGCGATTCCGGACGGGCTCATCGAGTCCGAACTGTTCGGTTATGAGGAAGGCGCCTTTACCGGCGCCAAGCGCAAAGGCAGCGTCGGAAAGATCGTCCAGGCTCACGGCGGCACGCTGTTCCTGGACGAGATCGGCGACATGCCGCTCAATCTTCAGGCTCGCCTGCTGCGCGTCGTCCAGGAACGGCGCGTCACGCCTTTGGGCAGCACCAAGTCCTATCCCGTGGACATCGCCATCATTTGTGCCACCAACCGCAACCTGCGCGAGATGGTGGCGGCCGGGCTATTCCGCGAAGATCTTTACTATCGGTTCAACGGGCTGGCCGTCAACCTGCCGCCGCTGCGCAACCGCACAGACCTGCCGCAATTGGTGGAGCACATCCTGCTCAGCGAATGCGCCAGTGGGCCGCCGCCGACACTCGCACCAGAGGTGATGGAACAGTTCCTGCGCCATCCCTGGCCAGGCAACGTGCGCCAGCTTACCAATCTGCTGCGCACGGCCGTGGCCATGTGCGACGACGACCAGGTGATTCGCATGGAGCATCTTCCCGATGACTTCCTTAGCGATCTGGATTCCGACGGCGACGTCGCCTGTGATGTCCGCGCGATTACCGAGGGTTCCGCCAAGGTATTTGTCGACCGGGATCTCGATAGCCTGGAGCGCCAGGCGATCAAGGAGGCGCTTGATCAGTACCAGGGCAACATCTCGGCCGCATCACGCAAGCTGGGCATCAGCCGCAACACGATCTACCGGCGCCTGAAGCAGCTCTGATCCTGGTACGCCGGCGCGCGCAGGCTGAGCGTCCGGTCAGTCGCGCTCCGCCCAGGCGCCCTGCTCGAGTTCGCTTAGCACGTGCTGATAGTTGAGCGTGTGTCGCTCGCCATACATCGCCCAGTGCCCGAATTGCGGCAACGCCGCGCCATCGGCGGCCGCAATGCTGCGATCGATACCGCCGTCGAGCGCCGCACGGGCACGCTCCATCAGGGCGCGCAAATATTCTGCCAACGCATCGATCCCGGCTGCTCCGGTCGCCGGCCCGTGCCCGGGCACGACTTGGGAGAAGGGCAGGCTACGCAGCGCATCGAGCGCATCGAGCCAGCCCATCACGCGCGCCTCGCGCAGCGAAGGAATCTCCCCGACGTAGAGCAGTCCGCCCGCGAAGAGAACACCGGTCGTCTCCTCCAGCACCGCGAGATCGCTGTCCGAGTGTGCCGCAGCGAATGGCATCAGCCTTAACCGCAAGCCGGCGACCTCGATGATTTGCGGCTCCGTCACCGTCCGGTCCGCCAGCACGATTTCCGTGCCGCGCATGCGCCCTGCCCCCAATCGCGCGGAAAACGACTTGACGCAGACGGGGCAGCGCACCTGCATCAACTCGCGCGTCCGGGCGGCAGCCAAGATGGGCACGCCACGACGGGCGAAGGCGACGTTGCCAAGCACATTCTCGGGATGCGGATGGGTGTTGATCAGCAGCCGTACCGGCAGGCGCGTCGCACGTCGAATTGCAGCGAAAAGCGCCTCGCCATAGCGCCGGTGCGGGCCGCTGTCGATGACCACGACGCCGCGGGGCCCGACGATGAATGCCGTATTGACCACCGCACCGTCGTTGGCCGCGCCGGGCTCGGCCGCGGCGCCGCGGACGACGTATACCTGCGGCGCAACCTGCCGTGGGCTTAGCCGTTCGAACGGAGCGGCCGCGCCGCTGCCATTGTTGAGCAGGCAGCCCAGGGCAACAATTAGAACGGCAAACGGCCTCATCCCCAAGACAAACGACTGGTCGGCGGGAGCGCTCGCCGCCCCCCGTGCGCGACGACTGCAATGCCGATTCGGTTCTCGTGCACGCCGGGGGACTATAACAAAAAGGCCAGCGCATTGCGGCGCTGGCCCAAGTGCTGCAGCGGAGTGGAGACTAAACGCGTATCAACCCTTGTGCAACTTGAACACCCACATCGAACCACCCTGGTTCAGATAGTTGACCTTCTTGGCCACGTCGCCGCCCCAGAGGGGAACTGCACCGCCCCAGCCGGTCGCGACACCGATGTACTGCTCGCCATCCTGTTCCCAGGTGATGGGCGGCGCCACGATTCCGGTGCCCGTCTGGAACTGCCACACTTCCTTGCCGGTCTTGGCATCCACCGCTTTCAGGTAGCCTTCCGGAGTGCCGTAGAACACCAAGCCGCCCTTGGTCGCCAGAACGCCGCCCCAGAGCGGCGCGTTGTTCTTGACTTCCCAGACGATCTTGCCGCTGGCCGGATCGACCGCGCGCATGGCGCCGATGTAACTGTCGTCGATCGTCTTGATGGTGAAGCCGGCGCCGAGATAGGCCGCGCCCTTCTTGTAAGTGACCGGCTCGTTCCAGATCTCCATGCCCCACTCGTTGGCGGGCACGTAGAAGTAGCCGGTATCCTGGCTATAGGCCATCGGCATCTGGTTCTTGCCACCCAGGAAAGACGGTGCGGCGAAGACCGATTGGCCCTTCTTGCCGTCGGCGCTCTTGCTCGGGTTGCCGGGACGGTTGTCCGCGACATAGTTCGGGCGGCCGGTCTTCAGGTCGATGCCCGTGGCCCAGGTGATCTTCTTGACGAAGGGAAAGGCGTTGACCAGCTTGCCGGTCTTGGCGTCGTTCACATAGAAGAAACCGTTGCGATCCGCCTTGCCGCCCAGGATCTGGCCGTCCTTGGTCTTGTAGGTGACGAACTCATTCACACCGTCGAAGTCCCAGCCGTCGTTGGGCGTATTCTGATAGCTCCAGACGATCTTGCCGGTGGACACGTCGATGGCCACGGTCGAGCAGGAATAGAGGTTGTCGCCCGGGCGCAGATGGCTGTTCCAGGGCGCCGGGTTGCCGGTGCCGAAGTATGCCAGGCCCGTCTCGGGATCGTAGGTACCGCCGAGCCAGGTGGCCGCGCCGCCGGTCTTCCACAGGTCGCCCGGCCAAGTCTTGTTGGTCTCGCCGGTTACGCCGTTGTCCTTGCCGTCCTTGGTGCCCATGTGACCTTCGACAGTCGGGCGTACCCAGACCATCTTGCCGGTCTTGGCGTCGCGCGCCTCGACCCGGCCGACGACGCCGAATTCGCCGCCGGAGACGCCGGTCAGCACCATGCCTTTGGCGATGATGGGCGCGGCGGTGTACGAGTAGCCACCCTTGTACTCATCGATGGTTTCCTTCCAGACCACCTTGCCGCTGTCCATGTCCAGCGCCACGAGCTGGGCATCCAGGGTGCCGAAGATCACCAGATTGTCATAGACGGCCGCGCCGCGATTGACCACGTCGCAGCAAGGCATGATGCCGTCCGGCAGGCGATGCTCGTACTGCCAGAGTTTCTTGCCCGTTTTCGCCTCGAGCGCGTACAGGCGAGAGTAGGAGCCGGTGACGAACATCTTGCCGTTGACGACGATGGGCTGGGCCTCCTGGCCACGCTGCTTCTCGCCGCCGAAGGAGAACGACCACGCCGGCACCAGGTTCTTTACGGTCTGCGTGTTGATCTTGTCCAGCGTGCTGTAACGCTGCCCTTGCGTGCCCATGCCCCAGGACAGAACGTCGCCCGTACTCTTGGCATCGTTCTCGATGTCCTTATCGGTCACGCCCGCTACCGCTTGGCCAGCACCTAGCGCAAGCACGGCGGAACCGATGAGAGTGGCAATTAGAGTCTTGCGCATATCTTTAGTCCCTCCTTGCATCCCAATAGGATTGTTGTGGTAAGAAAACCGAAGAACCTCGTCCGAGGATCCTCCGCAAAGCTGAAGGCAAGACCTATGCCATGAAGTTTTCACCGGGAAACCGGGATTTTTTCCCTGCGGATATGTTGCAGCGGCAAGCAGGTGTTGCAGATTGGTACAACTGAGCACCGACCGGCAAGGCGGCCTTAGTGGGGTTTATGCTCCAGCGCCACGCGCTCGAAAGAACGGAACAGATGGGCTATGGAACGCTCGTACTCGGAACGGATCAGGGCGACTCCAGCAAACTCCTCGGGGATTGGCAGGGCAAGCAGTTCCGGCATATCCATGCCCTGCTCGGCAGCGTTCTTCAGGGTCGACTCGAGCCACACCAGATAGCGCCTCGTCTGCACGATGCCGCGGGCATCGGCCACCGGATCGCCGTGGCCGGGTACCATCTGTTTGAAAGGTATTTTTTGCAGCGCAGCAAGCGACTCGAGCCAAGTGCCGATCTCGGCATGAGGCGTCGTCGCAGCACGCTGATGGAATACGAGATCGCCGGCGAACAACACGCCCGTGGTGCGATCGTACACCGCCAGATCCCCCCGCGTATGGCCACGCAGCGCGATGAGTTCGAGCTCATGACCGCCGATGCTGATCACACCGGCCTTGGCTTCCTGATTCGCCGCGACAGGTTCCGTGCCCGCCAGCCAGTCACCGCTCATGCGATAGAGATTGTCGGCAAAGTTGCCTCCTTCCTGCTTCATCCCGGCGATGGTTTCGCCCAAGGCATACGTCGGGACATCGGCAAACGCCTGGTTGCCGAAGAAGTGATCGGGGTGGTGATGGGTAATGAGGACGCGGGTGATCTTCTGCGGTGTCACCGCAGCGATCGCCCGGCGCATCTGTTCGCCGTACAGTTTGGACGGCCCGGTGTCGATGACGACGACGCCATCTTTGGTAACGATGAAGCCGGTGTTGACGATATTGCCGCCGTTGCCGTAGCTGAAATCCTCCATCCGTCCGACGAAGACATAGGTGTCTTGGGCAATCTTGCGCGGCTTGAGCAGATAATCCAACGCCGCCTCGATGGGCACGCTCCACAGTGCCACCGCCACGCCGGCACCGGCCACCAACCTTCGCCAGCTCATTGCACGACCCTCGAGTGGATTCGATTACCGTTGTTATCCGCCCCGGTAAGCGTCAGCGGCTCCGCGGTCGCCTTACCGGGGAGGAGGTCGAAGGAGAACACCGGGTTCTCGCTGACGGGCTCGAAGGTCAGAACACGCATGAGTTCCCGCCCCGAGGTGTCCGTGAGGCTGAGCCGCTCGATGTAGAAGGCCGGTATGCCGGGGGCAAGGCCGGTATCCATGGGATGCATGATGCGCAGCCGCAGACGGTGCGTCCCGTCGCGATTCCAGACGCGGGTCTGCACCTGGTTCAACGTGTCGGACCAGGAGCCGCTCGCCCGGCCGACGCTGGGCGCGGTGCAGCCGCCGCCGGCGGCGTCTACCCATACCCCGCCGGCATGCCAAACGCCGTCTCGCGTCCGGGCCAGGGCGCGGATGGGACTGGCCTGCTGGAGCTTGAGGCGAAACGACAGTGCCGGCTTGACACCGTAGGGATAGAAGTGCAGAACTTTGACGATGGGATTGTGGTCGGCCAGGACGACGACCTCCTCCACGTCGGGCAAGCCCTCGGCGCTTACGCCGATCGGGACGTTCATGGAATCCTCTGCCAGCTTCGGTGCGACCACCTTGACGCGGTTGTCGAATACGATGCGCTGGTTGGCGAAGTAAACCTTTCTCAGCTCGGCCCAATTGGCAGACTGAAGGGGATCTTCCGGCGCAGCGCCGTGCGCCAGCCCCGCGCTCAGGCATAGGGATGCCAGTAGGCATGCAAGTCTCATTGCGTCACAACCTCGTGTCGCCCGGCATGGGCGATATGCCTCTGGATTGTTCCAGAAAAGCGAAGCGGTTGCCAGGGGTGTGGTGCGGGCGGGGAGGAAAAAAGAAGGCGCGTCGCCGCGCCGTGAGCATGAGGAGAATACAAAAAAAAGCGGTCGGCAATGATCGCCTTTACCGACCGCCCCAGTCCACGCTTCAGGGAGTAAAGCGCTACAAAAACAGCGGTCACGCCGCCTGCATTGTGCATCCCAGCACTCGAATCACGTCTCGATAGATGTCATCCGGAGCTGCGATCGCGGCACACCTGCGGCATTGTCGGTACTAGTTCATGCAAACTCCGTACCAGATCGCAACTACTTGAGAAGTCGCTGAATCCCCGGGCGCACGCATCAGCATTGCGAAAATTCCTGACACAAAGTGTGAAACAGTTGCGACAAAAAAATACAGGTGCTACCGTTGGCCGCAACAGCACAGCAACAAAACCAGAGGGTTTGAGCCCCCGTCTCCACACCAAGGAGCATTGCATGCACACCCCGGATGTCGGGCGGGCGCATTCCGCCCACTCCAGCCTGCGATCGCAGGGAACTGTTCCCGTCGGACTGTTGCATCGCCTGATCGAGGAATCCTGGCAGCGCAGCCAGGGCTACGGCCTGCTTCAGGATCAGGGGGCTGACTACGATCCCGTGCCGCACGACGTCCTGGAACTCGCGCGCGAGCACAATCGCGACCTGCTCGTGCATGCGCGTCCTGTCATGGAAGCGTTGTACGAGGAAATGATCGACTCGCAGAGCAAGATCGTCCTCACCGACACCAACGGGCTGATCCTGTTCTCCTTGGGCGATGACGAATTTCTGCCGCCGCGCGGGCGCCGGGCACTGCGTCCCGGCGTAGTATGGTCGGAGCAGAGCAAAGGCACGAACGGGATGGGCACGGCCATCGCCACGCAGGCGCCGACGCTCGTTCACGGGCCGGAGCATTTTCTCTCTGCCAATCACACACTGACGTGCTCGGCTGCGCCGATCCTGAACGCCTACGGCCAGATCGTTGGTGCGCTCGACGTCACGAGCGACTTCCGGACCTACAGCCGGCACACCATGGCGCTGGTAAAGATGTCCGTGCAGATGATCGAAAACCATCTCTACGCCCACGCACTCGCCGGTGCGGTGACACTGCATTTCCATTTGCAGCCGGAGTTCATCGACACGCTCTGCGAGGGCCTGATCTCCTTCTCGGCCCAGGGCGAGTTCATTGCCGCCTCGCGCAATGGCTGCGCCCAGCTCGGCACCACTCTCGACGCGATGCGCGGGCACTCGTTCGCGGCGCTGTTCGATGCACCGTTCAGCGGGATTCTGGAGTGCGCCGCGCGGGGCCACGATGCGCTGCTGGACCTGCGCACGCGCAACGGCATTCGAATCGCGGCCCGGGCGCGCTTCGGCCACGCGGCTGCGCGGCGAACGCATGGCGTCACGCAGCCGGCGCCGGTCGGGGCGAACACGGGGACGGCGGGCGTGAGACAGAGCGCGCTCGCCGTCCTGCTCACCGGCGATCCCCAGATGGAAAGCGCCGTCGCCAAGATACGCAAGGTGCTGGGGCATGACATTTCCATCCTCATCCAAGGCGAGACAGGAACCGGCAAGGAGTTGCTGGCGCGGGCGGTCCACGCTGACGGCCCGCGCGCCGGCGCCCCGTTCGTGGCGGTAAATTGCGCCGCCATTCCCGACGGATTGATTGAGTCCGAACTGTTCGGCTACGAGGAAGGTGCCTTCACCGGCGCACGGCGCAAGGGTCAGATCGGCAAAATCCGCCAGGCCGAAGGCGGCACGCTTTTTCTCGATGAGATCGGCGACATGCCGCTCAACCTCCAGGCGCGCCTGCTGCGCTTCCTGCAGGAGCGTACGGTGACGCCGCTGGGCGGCACCTCGACGGGCGCTGTAAACACAGCCATCGTCTGTGCCACCAATCGCAGGCTGCGGGAGATGGTGGCCGCAGGCCGGTTCCGTGAAGACCTCTACTACCGCCTCAACGGCCTCGTGGTAAATCTGCCGGCACTGCGTCATCGTACCGATCTGCCGCAATTGGTGCAGCGCATCCTGCGTCGCGAGACGAACGCCGAGCCTCGGGTAACCCCGGAGGTGATGGACATTCTGCTCCGCCATCCCTGGCCGGGCAATCTCAGGCAGCTGACCAACATCCTGCGCGCAGCGCTCGCCGATTGCGGCGAAGACGGGTTGATCGGCCGCGAGCATCTGCCCGACGAGTTCTATGATGACCTTCCGCCGGAAGACGCCGCAGCGCATCGGCACGCTGGCGCTTGCGTCGAACTCGATGCGCACGGCACCGCGCAAACGCTGGACGATGTCGAGCTGCTCGCCATACGCCGGGCGCTGGCCAAGCATGGCGGCAACGTCTCGGCAGCCGCGCGCCAGCTCGGCATCAGCCGCAACACGCTCTACCGCAAGCTAAGAAGCTCTTGACCGCGCCCGCCAACGCCTTGTGGCGTCGCGGCGGCGCGACGCCCTGCTGAATGTCGGCTCGCCCTTCCCTGCGCCAGTTTCTCGGCCGCTACAGCCTCATCTTTGTCGTTCTAAACGTTGGCGGACTGGCCGTGAGCGCGGCACTTTTGTGGACCTGGGGCGACGCTTCGCGTGAAGCGCTGCGCCTGACCGAAATGATCGCCACGCTCAAGGAAATGCGCGGCACGGTCTATCGCCAGGTGAAGGAGGCATTCGACGCACGCTTTCTCGGTGACGCCGGCGCGGAAAAACAGTACCGGGAATTCGCCGGACGCATCGAGCAGCTCCAGCTCGCCCTCGAGCGCTTGGCGGGCAGCGGTGAACAACAGGCGGCTGCAGCCGCGGTGCGCAGCGCCTACGACGGTATCGCCGGTCGGACACTCGCCGTGTTCGGCACCGCCGAGGACACGCCGGAGAGCCTGGACACCGAACTGGAGCAGCGCGACTTCCGCACCTTCGAAGCAGCGCTGGAACAATTCGAGAATCACCTGGCTGTGCGACACGATGAAGAGTATCGGCGCACGCGCATGCTGTTGACCCTGCTACCGCTGGTACTCGCCGTTCCCCTCGTGACCAGCGTGGCGACGCTGTTCTGGTCGCGCCGCTATCTTGCCCGCAACATCGTCGAGCCGCTACGCCAGCTTGAGTCTCAGATCCGCGCGCTGCCCAATGCTCCCGCGCCGCCGCCAGCCATGGTCGAGGCCGCGACCGAGATCGACCATCTTGCGCAGACCTTCGCCGGCATGGCGGCAGAACTTCAGGACAGCCGACAAGCGCTCGTGCGTGCCGAGAAGGATGCGGCGCTCGCCGCGCTCGTGCCGGTGCTGGCGCACAACATCCGCAATCCCCTGGCCAGCATCCGCGCCGCCGCCCAGGTGAGCGACAGCCCGGCGCTGGACGGCGACACACGCGAGGCGCTGCAAGGCATCGTCCGGACAGTGGACCGGATCGAGGGCTGGACTCGGACGATGCTCTCCTATCTGGCCCCGATGCAACTGCGCGTTGCAAGCTGCGACCTGCGCGCCTTGTGCGACGCAGCACTGGAGCTCTTGACAAACCGTCTCGCCGAGGCGGACATCGCCATCGAGCGCAGCGGCTGGGCGCAACCCTGCCCCGTGCAGGCCGACGCCGTGCTCGTGGAACAGGCGCTCCATGGCTTGCTGCACAACGCCGTCGACGCCTCGCCGCGGGGGGCGACCGTCCGCTTGGCGTTGCGTCACGACGCCTCGGCGACCCGCCTCGTGATCGAGGACGCCGGACCGGGCATCCCGTTCGCACCGACCTCGCTCGGATCCATGCCGGGGCCGACCACCAAACGTTTCGGTACCGGGCTTGGCATACCTTTTGCAATGCGCGTATTCGAATTGCACCACGCCGCGGTCACCTACGAGCACATCGAGCCCCGCGGCACGCGTGTGTCGATCACATTCAACGACGATGGCGAAGGCCGACATTCTGATCGTGGATGACGAGGAACTGCTCGCGGCATCGATGGCCCGGCGGCTGCTTCAGGCCGGGTATGCCTGCAGCGTGGCGACCTCGCTGGCGGCCGCACGGGCGCAGGTAATCGTGGCCCTGCCCGCGCTGCTCATCCTGGACGAGCGGCTGCCTGACGGCTCGGGGCTGGACTTCCTCGAAGAGCTGGAGTCCCAGGGGCGGCTCGCCGACTGCGACGTCATCATGCTCACCGCCTTCGGCGAGATCAACGATGCCGTGGAGGCAATCAAGCTGGGCGCCGCCGACTATCTCACCAAACCCATCGACCTCAATTTCCTCGTCATCGCCGTCGAGCACGCCATGGAGGAGCGCCGCCTGCGCGAACAACTCCACCAGGGCGCCTGCTCCCCTGGCAAATTGCCCACCCTTGCCGAATCGGAACAGCAACTCCTCGAGGCCGCACTCGAAGCCTGCGGCGGCAACGTCTCGGAGGCGGCGCGCCGGCTCGGCATCTCGCGCATGACCATGCGCTATCGCATGGCCAAGTATTCGCTGGACAAGTAGCCGGCGCATCGCCGGCTGGCTCGTACGTCACGGATTGGCTGCAGACAACCGGCATCGCCCGGCGATGGCTGCCCTCCACCAAGGCGCCACAACCCCGCCGGCCCGCGCCACAAGTCCATCCCCATGTTTTCCCAATAGTTTCTTGTTCCTGCCGCGCTGCGTCAGCCTTGGCATACCGATTGCAATGTGTAGTGGCGTCGGAATTGCACTGCGCCGCATGCGGGGACTGCACCCTGTCAGACGCGCCAAAAAGGGATGGAAACGATGACCAGATGGCTGACAGCGTTGTTGCTTTATGCCCTGACGACGCCGCTCGGGGCCGCGCCGATCGCCTACGTACCAAACGAAGGCAGCGACAGCATCTCCTTCATCGACACGGAAACGGACGAGGTGGTGGGCGGTGTGCATGGCGGCAAGAAACCGCGCGGGATCGCCTTCGGCGCCGACGGTACGCTGTTCGTTTCGAACGCCCCCGACGGCGCCCTGCTAGCCATCGACGTCGGCCGCAAGCGCACGCTGGACAAAGTGGACCTTGGCGAATCGCCCGAGGGTGTCTATGCCTCGCCCGATGGCACAGTCATCGCGGCGGCGGTGGAGGTAAGCAATGCCGTCGTCTTCGTGGATGCGCGCTCGCGCAAGAAGCTTTTCACGGTGAAGACCGACGGGAAGAATCCCGAGCATGCCGTGTTCAGCCCCGACGGCAGGTTCCTCTACGTCAGCGCCGAGGATGCCGAGGACGTGGACGTAGTCGACGTGGCGCAGCGCAAACAAGTCGCCAAGATCAAGGTCGGCAAGCGTCCCCGCGGAATCGGCTTCCTCCCCGACGGTGCCAAGGCCTACGTTGCCTGCGAAATCGCCAGCGAGATTTACGTCCTGGATGCCCGGACGCACACCGTGCTGAAAAAGCTCAAGGGCGGCAACTTTTCCAACGGCGTGGCGGTGCGCCCCGACGGCAGGCGGGTCTACGTTTCCAATGGCAAGGACGGCACCGTCAGCGTCATCGACACCGCGACGGACGAGATCGTGGCCACGGTGGAGGTCGGCAAGCGCCCGTGGAACATGGCCGTCACGCCAGACGGCCGGAAGCTGTACGTCGCCAATGGCCGCTCGGATGCGGTATCCGTTCTGGATACAGAGTCCCAGCGCAAGCTGAAGGACATCCCGGTGGGCAAACTGCCCTGGGGGGTGGTGATCCGCTGACAAGTACGTGATAGATGTGTCCGTCGAATAGGCTTGGCGCACAGCATGCAATCGAATAGGCCCTCCTCTCGCCGCGCCGGAATTGCGCCGGCGCGGCGCTTTTTTTCTCACGCTGGTTGTTAACAACCAGCCGTTGTCCCAGGCGTTTCAATGGTGGCGCAGTCGCCACCGGGTCATACCCTCGTCATGCGCGCATACCATTGTTTCGGCAAAGGAAAATTTCCCGGCCGGGAGATCACTTGCCTGGCATATCGCTTGCAGTGAATACATGCCTATTGCTTTCCACCAACACAAAAGGACTGCGATCCATGTCTAAGCGCCTCAAAGAGTTTGCCCATCGCCGCCGCTCCCGCGCTCGAGTTGCCGCCTCCGGTGCCATCGTCGCCGCCGCTACCCTCGCCGCCGAAGCCTACGCACAGCAGCCGGCTACCACCCCCACCGCTGAACTCGAACTGCCCACGGTCGAGGTCATCGGTGTCATGCCCCTGCCCGGCCTCGGTGTGCCGAAGAACCAAGTCCCCGCCAACGTACAGGCGGTCACCGGCGCCGAGATGCAGAAGTCGCAACCGCTCAACCTGCCGGAGTTTTTGGCCAACCAGGCGCCCGCCGTAAATGTAAACGAGGTCCAGGGCAACCCGTTCCAGGTCGATGTGAACTATCGCGGCTTCCTCGCCAGCCCGCGTTTCGGCGCGCCCCAGGGCGTGTCCGTCTATCTCGATGGCGTGCGCATGAACGAGCCCTTCGGCGACGTGGTGAACTGGGACCTCATTCCCCAGCAGGCCATCTCGACCATGAACGTGATTCCGGGTTCCAACCCGCTCTTCGGCCTCAACACCCTGGGCGGCGCGCTGTCGCTGCGCACCAAGTCCGGGGAGAACTATCCGGGCTTCGCAGCCCAGGCTTATGGCGGCTCCTTCGGCCGGCGTGCCGCCGAAATCGAGTACGGCGGCAGCCGCGACGAGCTGGGCTGGTATGTCACCGGCGACTGGTTCAAGGAGGATGGCTGGCGCGATTTCTCGCCCAGCGATGCGCGACACGTCTTCGCCAAGGCCGGCTGGCAGCGCCCGGATGCCGACATCGATCTGTCCGTGCTGCACGCCGACACCGACCTGATCGGCAACCAGCTGACGCCGCTGTCCATGTTCAACCAGCGCCGCGAGAGTAATTTCACCATTCCGGACCAGACCAAGAACCGCCTGACACTGGTGAACCTGACCGGCAGCATGACGATAGGCGAGCGCCATCAGATCGCCGGCGGCATCTACCACCGCACAAGCAAGCGCCGCACCCTGAACGGCGACGTCAACGAGGAGTTCGAAGGCAACGCCGCCCTGGACGGTGCCGAAGGTGCCAACGGCGGGCTGGGCGAGAACGAGGAAACGGCGATCAACAACCGCTCGACTACCAACCAGCGCGGCTATGGTTTCGCGGCCCAGTGGACGCTGTTCGCCGAGCACAACCGGTTCACCCTGGGCACGAGCTACGACTACAGCAAGACCGACTTCTCGCAGACATCGGTCCTCGGCATCTTCGACGCCAATCGCAGCGTCGTCGAGCAGGAGGCGCAGACGCTGGACAACAGCCTCGAAGGCCGGCTGCGCACGACGAGCCTGTACTTCACCGACACCTACTCGCTGACGCCCAAGACGCACCTCACCCTGTCCGGGCGCTACAACGTCACCAAGGTGAAGAACACCGACAAGCTGAATCCGACGCCGCCGAACCTCGATGCCGATTTCACCTACAAGAAATTCAATCCGGCGCTCGGCATCACCCACAGCGTGAACGCGGCCTGGACCCTGTACGGCGGCTACTCCCAGGGCAACCGGGCGCCCTCGCCCATCGAACTGGGCTGCGCCGATCCCGCCAACCCGTGCACGCTGCCCAACGCCTTCGCCTCCGACCCGTATCTGAAACAGGTCGTGGCGCGCACCGTCGAGGCGGGCGTGCGCGGCAAGTTCGCCGGGCTGAACTGGAATGCCGGCGTGTTCCGCACCGTCAACTATGACGACATCCTGTTCGTGAGCACCTCCCGCAGCACCGGCTACTTCACCAACTTCGGCAAGACGCAGCGTCAAGGCGTCGAGGCCGCCGTCTCCGGCGCGACCGGCAAGTGGAACTGGTCGGTAGGCTACGCCCTGGTGGACGCCACCTTCCGCTCCTCCACCTTCCTGCTCTCGCCCAACAACAGCACGCGCGGCACGGCGCCGGGCGCGGCGGACGACGAAATCCTCGTTTCCTCGGGCGACAGGATTCCGGGCATTCCCCGTCACAGCATCAAGCTGTTCGGCGAATACGGCGACAAGCAGTGGGCGGTCGGCGGCACGCTGGTCGGCTTCTCGAAGCAGTACGTCCAGGGCAACGAAAACAACCAGCACAGCGCCGGCACGTTCACCGACAACTTCGGCGACACGCGTACTTTCGAAGGCTCAGGCACCGCGCCCGCCTACGCCGTGCTCAACCTGCACGCGCGCCTGAAGTTGGCCCGCGACTGGGAGGTGTTCGCCAAACTGAACAACGTGTTCGACAAGAAGTACTTCACCGGCGGTGCGCTAGCGGAGAATCCGTTCAATGCCGCCGGCACATTCCAGACGAATTCCGACGACTGGGTGAAGGAGACCTTCTACGCTCCCGGTGCACCGCGGGCCATCTGGGTGGGGGTGCGTTACGCCTTCAACGGCAAATGACGGCGTACGGCCGGGTCGGCCGACATCGGCGACGACCTTCTGTTGTCACGAGTCCCGGCCCAGGTCAGCCTCTGCGCCCGCCAAGAATCGTAGGTAACACGGTCGTCCCTTTTGTTCAGATGAACCGCGCATAGGAGAGGACGTCCACGGATCCTCAGACGAACCGGACGCAAGGGCAAGAGGCCACGAGATGCTTGCGATAACGAATGTCGTCGACGCGGTCCTGTGGGCGCTGGCTGCTCTTTCCCTGCTGACGTGGACCATCCTGTTCTACAAACTTTTCGAGATATGGAGGAACGCCAGGCACGACGACGCGTTCCTCGCGCATTTCACGCAAACCCGCCATGTCGGGGATCTGGCAGGGACCGGGGCTGCATCCGTGGGCACGATGGCGGACCTCTGTAAGGCCGGGCTTGCAGAAATCGAATCCTTCACGCGCGGCACGTCGGTCCCGCTGGACAGCAAGGATCGTCGCGAGATGCTACGACACGCCCTGCGCCAGCGCATGCACGTGCAGCAGTCAAAGCTCGAGAACGGTCTGGCAGTGCTGGCGAGCATCGGCTCCACTGCACCGTTCATCGGCCTGTTCGGCACGGTCTGGGGCATCATGAATGCCCTGCGCGACATCTCCCAGTCCGGCTCTGCCGGGCTGGACGTGGTTGCAGGCCCCATCGGCGAGGCGCTGATCGCCACGGCCATGGGCATCGCCGCGGCGATTCCGGCGGTACTGGCTTACAACTACTTCCTGCGCAGGGTGCGGCTGGCCGTCACGGCGATGGAGCAGTTCGGCGACAGCTTCATCCATCTCGTCATCAAGTCCGGCCTGGACAGCGGCGGAAGGGTATGACATGGTAATTATTTCTCAAACCGGCGAGAACGGCATGATGAGCGACATCAATGTCACACCGCTGGTGGATGTGATGCTGGTCCTGCTGACCGTGTTCATCGTCACCGCGCCGCTGCTGCTGAATGCCGTGTCGGTGACGCTGCCCAAGACCTCGCCCACCGCAGCCGTGAGCGAGTTCGGCAGCGTGCGCATCAGCATCACGGACGATGGTACGGTCTATCTGGATCAGCGCCAGGTCGCCAATACCGCCGTCGAGCAGGAATTGAGGCGTTTGCGCGCTCACGCTCAGCGCGAATTGAGCGTGGAGATTCTCGCCGACGAGCGGGTGCCCTATGGCAGCGTGGCAAGGGTGATGGCGCAGATCCAGCGCGCCGGTATCGTCAAATTTGCCTTTGTCATGCTCCCGGAGACTGCCCGTGTGCCGCCGCAGTGATGCCGCAGTTAAGAAAGGCCTCGCTGACGATGAGCCCGGACAGCAGGCTCGCGCTGGTCGCGCTGTGCCTGTCCATGCTGCTGCACGCGGGAGTCATGGTCCTGTGGCCGTCCTGGCGCGAAACCACGACCGGACGTCTGGTACGCATTGAGGCAGAACTCCGGCCCGCCGAGCCGCCCGTCGACATTGCCGAAGCCCCCAAGCCTCCGGCGCCGCCCGAGCACGAGGACAGTCCCCCTGCTGCCACCGAGCCACCGTCCGCGCCGGTACCCAAGAAGAGAGATGAACAGCCGCCCGCTCCCCGAACGAGGCAGGACGAAGGGATCGCCTTCCCCCTGCTCTCGGCCGACGAAGGCAGCGCGAACAGCGCGAGCGGACACGAATTCACCGTACCGCTCGCTCCCACCATGCCGGAAGGCATCGGCCCGCTTGCCGGTACCGCACCGGGACGCAGCCCACCGACCACCGAGCCGCCAATCGCTGCTGCTCCGTCCCAGCCACCCGATTCGCGAGATATGAACGCGGAGGCGCTCAAGTCCTTCGGGCGGGCCATCGGCAGCCGCGCCGAGCGCTACAGGACCTATCCCCAGCAGGCGCTCCAGCGGGGCTGGCAAGGCCGGGTCAAAGTGGAAGTCAGCTACTCCGATGCGGCCCACGCGGACGAACCGCGCATCAAGGAGTCCAGCGGATTCGGCGTGCTCGACACCCAGGCCATCGAGATGGTGAGGAAGGCCTGTCGCGATGCGCCCGTACCCCCATCTCTCGCAGGAACAGCTTTCTCGGTGGAAATTCAGGTGGTATTCAAGCTGATGCAATGAGGCAACGGTGCGAGGACGTCACGGGAAAAATTCCTGCCGCGAACGGGCGTGCTTCCCTGTTCGCACATTGCGCCGATCCGTAGAGTGCGGAGGTCGCGCGTGATCTCGCGGCATAGGTACCTCTGATTTGGACGTTGCTCGTCCCCAGCCGCTCTTTCTTGGCTGCGCCTGTGCTGCGCACATAGTGCCGGCGTCGATTGGTGGGACATGGACTCCCTGCTCGATCTACTGATGATAGCCATCGGCGTACCCTTCCTGTTCGCATTGGGCAGTGTGCTGGTCGTATTCGCCGTGTCGCTCCTGCTGGAGCAATGGAGACGCCGCTGAACGGCTGTCACGACGGCAGCGGCGGGTTCGCTGCCGTCTAATCGAACAGGATGACATCATGCCGCGGCAGGACTGAGGCCTTGTGGACCTATCCCTCACATTCGACCTTCTCCTTGTAGGTGCCGTCGCCCTTCCATTCCCGCTCGATCTTGCAGGGACCATCCTGATACTTTTCCTCGCTTTCCGCCCCACGATGATAGCGCGCGCCTCTCGGACCCTTGCACTCGATGTTCTTCTTGTAACTTCCGTCGCGCTTCATTTCGCGCTCGACCTTGCACGGCCCTTCCCGATACGTTTCCTTGAACTCGCCACGATGATAGGGACCGTGGTAGCCATGCCGGCTGTGGCCATCGTAGTCATCGCCGTGACCGGCGAGCACGGCCGTAGCGCTCAGGGTGGCCAGGCACACTGCTGTCAGCAGTCCGATCCTGCTGCGTTCTGTATTCATCACGGTGCACTCCGCAACGCATTTATCGGCACGCTCTTTAGGTTCGCCCAAATCGCGAACCAGTGAGCATCAAATGGATGCGGTTAAGCTACCACGCACCGCCTGCCATAAGGCGAAAGAATTGTTGTTTCAAGACGTAACCGGCGGCGTGACGATCCGCAAGATATATCGTGGCGCATCGTGGCTCCCCTTCATGGCTGTCGCATCAGTGGAGTCATCGCCGACAGATCCACGAGACCGTGTCGCGCCGCCAGCCGGAACAGTTCCAGGTCACTGCCGACGCCGAGCTTTTGCCGGATCAGGGAAAGGTAGTTCACCACTGTCTTGCTGCTCAGGTGCATACGTTCGGCGATGGCGCAGGTGGAATCGCCGGAGGCCGCGAACCTCAGGACTTCGAATTCGCGCGGCGTCAGGCAGCCGAGCGCCGAATCTCCGTCCAGGGCATCCTGGGCCAATCCCTGGGCCACATTCCTCGATATGTAACGGTGGCCCGCCGCCACTTCGCGGATGGCGCGAAGCATTTCCGCCGGTTCGCTGTTCTTGGTCAGGTAACCCAGCGCGCCGGCACGGAATGCTTGGGTGACGTAGCTGGGATTGTCGTGCATGGAGAAGATCAGGGCGCGCAATTGCGGCCAGCGGGCGAACATGCGGCGCAGTGTGTCCAGGCTGCTTCCTCCCGGCATGCAGAGGTCGAGGACGACGACATCCACCGGATCGTCCGTCATGCGCGCGTAAGCCTCTGCGCAGCTTCCAGCCTCCGCGGCAACGCAGAATCCCGGCTCGGCATCGAGATACCTCCGGTACCCTGAACGCACAACCGCGTGATCATCAACCAGCATGATGCGTATCATGAGAGCGACTCCTCAGTGTTGCGCAGCGGCAGGCGCACACGCACGCCGATGCCACGGGGTTCCGCATCCTCCAGCGTCAGGGTGCCGCCTGCCATTTCGGCCCTTTCCCGCATTCCCAGCAAGCCGCTGCCGAATCGGGTTTCGACCATCGCTTTGCGGCCGATGCCATTGTCTTCGACGCAAAGGACAACCTCATCACGCGTCTGTCGCACCTCGACCGTGCAGCACGATGCGTTGCTGTGACGCACGACGTTGGTCAGCGCCTCCTGGAGAATGCGATAGAGCGCCAGGGCCGCCGCCTCGCCCATGTCGGGCAGGTGATCCGGCAAGCGCCCGACAAAACGCATGGTAGCCGCTCGCTGCTCCCACGCCACGAGCAGTTCCCGCAACGCATGAAGCAGGCCGGGACCATCCAGGCCATGGGGCCGGAGGCGCGCCAGCAGGGTGCGCACGTGGGAGGCAATGCGCAGCACGTCGCGCTCGATTTCCTGGCCGCATTTCGCCAGTTCCTCCGCCTTGGCGGTTCCCGCGTGCCGTTTGACATGCGCCGCGGTGACGGCGATGGCCGCCAAATTCTGGCCCAGCTCATCGTGCAGCTCGCGGGAGAGTTCGCGCCGCTCTACCTCTTGCAGCGAAATCAGCTGCCGGGTGAGGTGTTGCTGTCGGCTGCGTGCGGCGTCGAGACTGTTCGCCAGGCGATCGATGGCGCCCGCGACCTGGGCGTATTCCTTCAGCTCCAACTGCGGCAGTCTTGCATCCCGGTCGCCCTGCTCGAGACGGGCAAGTCCAGCCACGATCTCCCTCACCGGAACAAGCGCCTGATGGGCCGCGTACCAAACGGCCACAACCACCGCCAGCGAAAAGAGAACGAGTGCCGCAAGGAGACGAACCGCATCGCGCACGATTTCCCGAACCTCGCTGCGCGGATCGGGGCTGATGACCAGGGTGTGCTCGCCGAAGTTGACCAACCGATCGCGGCCTATCGAGGCGGGGAGTCCAGTGAGTCTGCCCAACCATTCCGGCCATCCGTTTACATGCGCGCTCGGATCAGGCGCCGCCTGTGCAGGACGCAGTCTGACTGATACGTGCCGCAATTCCCCCTGCCCGATGATTCCGGCAATGCGGGCGATCGCCTGATCATCCGGAATGGAACAGCGCTGGTTGCTGGCAGCCAACAGCAGATCCGCCAGGCGGGACGATGCCCGCATTTCATCCTGCACGTCGCTGCGTAGATTTTCGAGCAGCACCGCGCCGGCAACCAGCAGCAGCGCGGCGGAAAAGCCGGCGAGGCGCCCGGCGAGGCGTTTCCTCAGATCCATATCACTCTAGTGCAGCGGCTCTCCCATCTGCTCCAGCAAGTGCCATTCCATTCTAGCCTTGACGACGCCGGGAAATCTTCCCGACTCTCAGCCTCGCATTTCCCGATACGTTGCCGCGATCCGATTCCTATACTCCCTGCGCCACAGGAAACACCGACCGTGGCCGGAAATCCCCCCGCGAGGGACAACAGGGAACGAGGAGCAAGCATGAAAGAAATGAAACCCACGAAGTATCGTGTCAGCATCATCGCCGGTCTGCTCGCCGCTGCCTTCAGCATGCAGGCGTACGCGGCCAAGACCGTAACGTGGGACGATATCGTCAACGACGACAAGACTGGCAAGGACGTGCTGACCTACGGTCTGGGCATGAAAGCCCAACGTCACTCGCCGCTCAAACAGATCAACACGAATAACGTGGCTGGTCTGGTACCGGCCTGGAGCTTCTCCTTCGGCGGCGAAAAGCAGCGCGGCCAGGAAGGCCAGGCGCTGGTGCACGACGGCGTGATCTACGTGACCGCATCGTACTCGCGCTTTTACGCCCTCGACGCGCGCACGGGCCAGCGTCTGTGGAGCTACGAGCACAGACTGCCCGATGACATCCGCCCCTGCTGCGACGTGGTGAACCGCGGCCCGGCCATCTACGGCGACAAGGTGTTCTTCGGCACGCTGGACGCCGGCATCGTGGCACTCAACAAGGACACGGGCAAGGTGGTATGGAACAAGAAGTGGGGCGACCACAAGATCGGCTACACCATGACCGGCGCGCCCTTCATCGTCAAGGATGCGAAGAGCGACAAGGTGCTGCTGGTGCACGGCTCCTCGGGAGACGAGTTCGGCGTGGTGGGCTGGCTGTTCGCGCGCGACCCCGACACCGGCGAGGAAGTGTGGGCCCGTCCGATGGTGGAGGGCCACATGGGCCGCCTCAACGGCAAGGACAGCACCCCCACCGGCGATCCCAAGGCACCCTCCTGGCCGCGCGACAAGGACGGCAAGCTCGTCGAGGCCTGGCATCACGGCGGCGGTGCGCCCTGGCAGACCGCCAGCTTCGACGTCGAGAAGAATATGGTGGTCATCGGCACCGGCAACCCGGCGCCGTGGAACACCTGGCATCGCACCAAGGAAGGCGACGATCCGCGCAACTGGGACAGCCTGTTCACCTCGGGCCAGGCCTATGTGGATGCCGGCACCGGCGAGCTGAAGGGCTTCTTCCAGCACACGCCGAACGACGCCTGGGACTTCTCCGGCAACAACTCGGTGGTGCTGTTCGAGTACAAGGACAAGAGCGGCAAATTGGTGAAGGCCTCGGCCCACGCCGACCGCAACGGCTTCTTCTTCGTCACCGACCGCGAGAAGCTCGCCAGCGGCGCCGGCTATCCCAACAAGCCCACGTCATTGATCGGCGCCTGGCCTTTCGTGGACAAGATCACTTGGGCCAAGGGCTGGGATCTCAAAACCGGCAAGCCCGTCATCGTCGAGGGCCAGCACCCGCCCAAGCCGAAGGAAGGCGCCGACAAGGGCGAGACCATTTTCGTCTCGCCGCCCTTCCTCGGCGGCACCAACTGGCACCCGATGTCCTACAGCCCGGAGACGGAGCTGTTCTACATCCCAGCCAACCACTGGGCCATGGACTACTGGACCGAGAAGCTTACCTACAAGGCGGGCTCCGCTTACTTGGGCCAGGGCTTCCGCATCAAGAAGCTGTTCGACGACCACGTGGGCATCCTGCGCGCCATCGACCCCAAGACCGGCAAGATCGCCTGGGAGCACAAGGAGAAGTTTCCCCTGTGGGCGGGCACGCTCACGACAGCGGGAGGGCTGATCTTCACCGGTACCTCGGACGGCTACGTCAAGGCATTTGACAAGAAGACCGGCAAGGAGCTGTGGAAATTCAATACCGGCTCCGGCGTCGTCGCCGTACCGATCACCTGGGAGATTGACGGCGAACAGTACATCGGCATTTCCTCGGGCTATGGCGGCGCGGTGCCGCTATGGGGCGGCGACATGGCTGATCTGACCAAGCAGGTGAGCCAGGGCGGTTCGTTCTGGGTCTTCAAGCTGCCCAAGCAGGTGGCCAGCAAGTAACGCAAAGGCATGGCCGGTCGATGCCCGGCCGGCCATGTCAGCGTGAGCGACGTCAGCAAGCCGACATGTCCCGATTGCTTTGGATACTCGCCGCCCTGCTCGCAGGGCCCTTTCCTTTTGCCGCTGAAGCTGCCCGGGCCGACGCACCCGCTGTCGAGCCGCTCGTCATCAACGGTTGCGGCATCTGGCCTCATACCCGCTGCCGAGGCGCCGATCTGCGGCACGCCGACCTGTCGGGCAGAAATCTCGCCGGTGCGGATCTGAGCTGGACCAATCTGGCTCGCGCCAACTTGCGCGGTGCAAACCTCGCCGGCGCCAACCTCGATGGTGCCGATCTCACCGGTGCGAAGCTGAACAAAGTCAACGCACCCGCGGCAACGTTTCGCAATGCCAGACTCGTCGCCGCCGACATGGAGTACGCGCGGATCTTCCGGGCGGATTTCAGCGGCGCCGATTTCACTGCTGCCAATCTCGAAGCGGCCCGCGCGAACTTCGCCTGGTTCGTCGGCGCCAGGCTGATTGGCGCCAATCTGCAGGAAGCGAAGTTTGCCACGGTAAATCTGCAGAACGCAGTCATGGAGGGATGCGTGCTGCGCTATGCGATCTTTCCCGATTCGGCGTTCGATGGCTGCATAGGCTGTCCGAAGGACTGGTGAGCGCCGTGACCGCGCCCACCCCACGTGCCGCATGGCTGCTGCGAGCGGGCCTCGCGCTCCTGCCGATGGCCTTGCCGTCGCTGGCGTTGCCCCAGGAGGCTCAGGGGCTGCAGATAGATGTCTCCGGCCTGCCGCAGCTCGGGCAGCAATGGCGCGACGAAAACCCGTACCGGGGAAACGCGACCGCGGTAAAAGTCGGAGAGGCGGCCTTCACCCAAGCGTGCGGGCGTTGCCATGTGCTGGCCACCTCGGGAGGCATCGGTCCCGATCTGCGCTCGCTCGATGCCTATTGCCTGAAGATCGCAGACGCGCAGATCCGGAGTGCCTGCATGAAAGACCAAGACCACTACTTCCGCAAGACGGTGCTCGAAGGCAAGGTCATCGTCGGCGTGACCCACATGCCGGCGTGGAAAGGGCTCCTCTCTCAGGAAGCACTCTGGGCGATCAGGACATACATCGAATCGCGCCGCCCGGGCTGCTGCCCATGACCAACGATTGCATCCGCCAATAGGCTCCTCCATTGACCGTCAAGGCGATGGCAGGATTTGCGGCCGGCAACGACGCCGGCCTTTTTTTCCTTCGACGCCACGGAGACCAGCGCGCGCCCGCGCACGTTGCATGCGGCGGAGTAACCTGCCCCCTGACCCGTGCGCAGGGAAGCTCGCACCAAGTCCGGGATGCCCGCCCTCTGCCAAATTCCACGCAAGTGAGCGCGACGGTGTGACGGCGCGGCGCCTCACTGTCGCCGATACTCGGACAGCAACTGCCGGGCAATGACCAACTGCTGCACCTCGGTCGCGCCCTCGTAGATGCGTAGCGCCCGGATCTCCCGGTAGAGCTTCTCCACCGGATGGCCGCTGACGACGCCGCAGCCGCCCCAGATCTGGACCGCTGCGTCGATCACCTGCTGGGCGGTTTCCGTGGCCGTCATCTTGGCCATGGCCGCCTCGCGGGTTACATTGAGCCCCTGGTCGCGCTGCCAGGCGGCACGATAGGTCAACAGCGCGGAGGCGTCGATGCCGGTGGCCATCTGTGCCAGCTTGGCCTGGGTAATCTGGAAATCGGCCAGCGTCTGGTCGAACATGCGCCGCGTCGTTGCCCGTACCAGCGCCTGCTCGAGAGCATGACGAGCGAATCCCAACGCCGCAGCCGCCACCGACGTACGGAAGACATCCAGCGTTTGCATCGCTACCTTGAAGCCCTGCCCCGGCGCGCCGACGAGGCTCGTGCGCGGTACGCGACATCCGGCGAAGCGCAGCCGCGCCAGCGGATGGGGCGCGATCACGTCGATGCGCTCGGCGATCTCGAATCCCGGCGTATCCGCTTCGACAATGAATGCCGACAGCCCGCGCGCGCCCGGCGCCTCGCCGGTGCGCGCGAAGACGACGTAGAAGTCGGCGATGCCGCCGTTGGAGATCCAGGTCTTCTCTCCGTCCAAGACATAGTGCTCGCCCTCGGCGCGGGCGCTGCACGCCGTCGCCGCCACGTCGGAACCGGCGCCGGGTTCGGATAGTGCGAAGGCGGCAATCGCCTCTCCGCTCGCCACGCGCATAAGATAGCGACACTTCTGCGCCTCGCTGCCGTGCAGGCTTATGGCTCCGGAGCCGAGCCCCTGCATGGCGAAGACGAGGTCCGCCAGGGCATCGTGACGCGCCAGGGTTTCACGAATCAGGCAGACGGCGCGGGTGTCGATGACCTCAAAGGCGCCACCCCAGCCCGTGCCGCCGACAACGTAGCGCAGCCAGCCGGCAGCGCCCAGCTCCACCGCGAGTGCGCGGCAGGCGCCGTCCAGGTCCCCGCGCATGGGCGCGGCATGATCGCGGGCCCAGGCTTCCAGCTCGGCTTCGAGCCGGCGGTGATGCTCCTCGAAGAAGGGCCATTGCAGGTAGGTCTTGTCGCTCACGGCACTACCCTCCGCTCACGTGACTTCGCCGCCGGACACGGATATCGCCTGCCCCGTGACCGACGCGCTGCCGGGCTGGCAAAGCCACAGCACGGCGGCGGCAACCTCCTCGGGCTGCACCAGCCGCCCCTGTGGATTAAAGCCGGTGATCTCGCGCCGCGCCGCCTCGGTATCGCGTCCGGTTTGTGCCTGGATGTTGGCGATGGAGCGGGCGACGATCTCGGTTTCGGTAAATCCCGGGCATACGGCATTGACCGTGATGCCGGTCTGCGCCAGCTCCAGCGCCACGGCGCGCGTCAGCCCTATGACGCCATGCTTGGCAGCACAATAGGCGGCGGCATAGGCGTAGCCCTTGAGCCCGGCGGTGCTCGCGATCGTGACGATTCGGCCCCAGCCCGCCGCGAGCATGCCCGGAAGCGCCGCACGCATGCACAGGAAGGGCGCAGTCAGGTCGACGCCAAGCAGGCGTTGCCAGAGGTCCACTTCCGTCCGCGCCAGGGGCGCGCTCAATGCCTGCCCGGCACTGTTAATCAGCACGGTGACCGGTCCAAGTTGTGCCGCCGCGCCAGCAAACGCCGCCAGCACCGCGGCAGGGTCGGACAAGTCCGCCGGCTCGCAATGGACATCGGTCAGCGGCCGCAGTGCATTGGCATGCCGATCGAGCCGGTCGCGGCTGCGCCCCATGAGTGTAAGGCGCACGGCATTGCCGGCCAACTCGCTGGCGATGGCCGCACCGATACCGCTGCCGCCGCCGGTGACCACGGCATGCTGCCCGGCCAGGGTCGCGGGAGTCCCGCTCATGATCGACGACGCCGATCGTCTGTCATGTCAGTTGCCCTCGAACTGCGGTTTCTGCTTGTTCACGAAGGCATCGTAAGCACGCCTGAAATCCCGGCTCTGCATGCAGATCGCCTGCGCCTCGGCTTCCACCTCGAGCGCCTGCTCGATGCTCAGGTTCCACTCCTGGTGCAGGCACTTCTTCGTCATGGCATGGGCGAAGGCAGGGCCGTCGGCCAGCGTCCGGGCCACCTCGCGCGCCTTGGCGAGCACGTCCTGTGCCGGCACTATGCCGTTGAAGTAGCCCCAGGCGAACCCTTCTTCCGCGCTCATGGTGCGGCCGAAGTAGAGAAGCTCTGCCGCCCGCCCGTGGCCGATGATACGCGGCAGAATCGCGCACGCGCCCATGTCGCAGCCGGCGAGCCCGACGCGCACGAACAGGAACGCCGTCTTCGCCTCCGGTGTGCCATAACGCAGATCGCTGGCCATGGCGACGATCGCCCCGGCGCCGGCGCAGACGCCATCCACCGCGGCGATGATAGGCTGCGGGCAGGTGCGCATCTCCTTCACCAGGTTGCCGGTCATGCGCGTAAACCCGAGTAGTCCGTCCATGTCCATTTTCGTCAGCGGCCCGATGATCTCATGCACGTCGCCACCGGAGCAGAAATTGCCGCCCGCGCCGGTGATCACGACCGCGCGCACGTCGTCGGCGTACTGCAGCCGGTGGAAGGTGTCGCGCAGCTCGGCATAGCTGTCGAAGGTGAGCGGGTTCTTGCGCGCCGGGCGGTTGAGGGTGATGGTGGCGACGCGATCGGCGACTTGCCACTCGAAGTGCTGCGGGCGCCATTCGGCGGCCTTGAGCTTGTGCATTCGCGTCTCCTGTTCGATCGGCTGGCACCGGACAGGCGCAGTCTACGATGTGTCGTCGCCCGTCGCTTGGCAAGGCACGGGGCGCGAGGGCCGGCCGGAAAATCGGAAGATCTGGTGGAGAGAGTGTTCGCCTCGGCAGGCACTCTACCGCGGCAACACGAACTCGGCTAGCCCCGCCTCATAGAAGAACGAATATCCCCGACCACAGCCATGGTCCCGCATGCCCAACCGGCACCGGACGACGAATTCGATTCACGCGCATCGCCTGGCAGCTCGACGAGGATTCGATTTCGCTTGTCGGGAAGCGCTCGTGCCGTGTGATTCGGGGAGGTTTTCAGGTTCCATCGGCATCCCTCCCCGAATCACGACCGCTGTCAGGGCCTGTCAGCGCCGGGAACACTTGCTGACGTAGCGTCGGATCTCCTATCCTTGTTAATCATATGCGGATTCCCCCGCAATATTGCAAAAAATCCAGGCCCTAACCAGACATTGTCAGGATTTTGCTGTGTTCAAATGTTGGCGCCCGCAGTCTTGACCGCTCAAAAAAACTTCGAAAGGGAACTAGAGATATGAAACCTGGAAACATGTTCGCTTACCGTTTCAAGGTGATGTTGCCGATCATTGTTTTACTAATCATGAAGTCGGCTGCAAACGCCCAAACCTACACTCAGAACGAGCAGGACTGTTTTAACATGGTGCAAAACAAAGTTGCCTGGAACACCGAGGGCCGCAACGTCTGGGGCGATGATAATATCCGTGCGCTTTGCAAAGGGACGAAAAATCCGAGCGCAACGATAGCCTGCTTCAAAACAAAGATGCCGGTGGTCGGTTGGAGCAAGGCCTCAGAGGAATGCTCCGCAGCAGCAGCCTCCGGCCTTCCAACAACCGGGGGCATAAGCCGCTCCAGTGGTATTTTTCCGGCTGATGCGGTCGATGTCGATGTCAGGAACGGAGAGCTTTGGGTGGTAGGCGGCGAATCAACTGCCGGCGGAAACGAGATATGGCATCAGGTTAACGGCAGATGGGAGATGATCGATGGCGGCGGCATCCGGATTGCCATCGGCAGTTCGGGCAGTCCATGGATCGTCAATGGCGAAGGGGCCGTTTTTCAACGCACTGGCAAGTCATGGAAGGCAATACCAGCGCCAACAGGTTACAGAGTATTTGACATTGCTGTTGATGCTGCGGGTGATGTCTGGATCGTCACCGAGGGAGGCACGATCTATAAGTGGACGGGAACCAGCTGGAAAAGCGATATTGCACTCAGTGCGTCTGACCAGATAAATTCAGTGCCAAACGCCGGAATAATCCAAGCGAACGATAGGACGGGGAAGTTTTGGACCAAGCAGGGCGAAACCTGGGTAATCGCAAAAGACGCGATTCGCGGTTCGCACGGGGGTTACGAACGAGTGGCCATGGACTTTGACGGAACCCGATGGGGTATTACTCGCAAAGGTCGTCTGGAGAAGATCACCGACACGGTAGCGGGAACCACGCAGCCCGTTACCCAGCCTGTCACCAAGCCAACCACCCCAACAGTCCCCGTCGCGGCTGCGACCGAACCCCTGACGATCCGAGTCAAACACGGAGGAGTATATTTTCTACACATGTATGTTTTGGCAATAGACAAGGCCGGGAAGGAGCGCTACCTGTATTCTGTCAGCAACCAGGCGGTCGGGGCGGAGCTTAGCACCACCGTCAGCGCTGCCGACAGGTCTGCCAACAAGATCCGGCTTAGGTTATACATGGCTAACGGCGAGAACGAAAATCAACTCTTCTTTCAGTCCGACATCCCAGCCAATGCCCGCAACCCTATCTGCTACTTTACCAGCGGGGAAGTTGGCGGCGGCGCAGGGTCCGGCGTCAAAACCTGCGACGGCGGTGAGGGGTATATGTCGAGACACATCCGGTTCAAAAACGAAGCCGGCTATGCCGCGAAGATGACTCTGTTCTATTTTGTCAATCAGAATATTGGCGGTGTTTCGACCCCGATACTCAAAACCATCTATACGCCGGTGACATCCGTTGGATTTATGCAGGACGTCATCCTCCCCGATGATTATGTGCCCAATATGCCAGTGACGTTGAGCATTAAAGCCTACGGCACGACGAAGAACGATCTGATGGAGACAGCCTTTGATATGAAGGCGACAAATTCGCCTTGCTACAAGATTTGGGGAACCTCGTTCTCCCCGCAGGTCGGTCCTTGCTAATGTAGCGTTCTGTTCTTGAGGGAAACGAAGAGACTGGCCCCGTTCCAATGCGATATCTTGTATCGCGTTGGAGGAAATACATGCGACTCGCCCCGACGAACACGCGCTGGTGCGACGACAAGAGCCAGGTGCAGGCACTGGACCGCGCCCAACCGGGCTTGCCGCTAAGAAAGAGGCGCGCGGCAACCATGACGAATGACTACACGCGCAATGGCACGACTACCTTGTTCGCCGCGCTCGACGTGCTCGACGGCCAGATCATCGGGCAGTGCCAGAGCCGCCGCTCACGCGCAGTGGTTGGCGTTCCTGCGCGCGCAAGATCGACCGCAAGACGCCCAAAGACAAGACGCTGCATCTGATCGTCAACAACTACGCCGCGCGCAAACACCCGGCCGTGCAGCAGTGGCTGGCCAAGCATGCGCGCTTCAACATGCATTTCACGCCGACCTCGGCGTCGTGGCTGAACATGGTGAAGCGCTTCTTTCGTGACATCACCACCGAGCGGCTGCGCCGCGGCGTGTTCGCCAGAGTGCCGGGAGCGGCTGCCGCCATCAAGCAGTACGTCGCTCTTCACAACACCAACCCAAAGCCTTTCATCTGGACCAAGAGCACACAGGACATCCTGCACAAGGACATTCGGGCGAACAGCCGCTGAAGTTCCAAACAGAATGCAACGCTACACTCGCGTCAGGAGCTTGCTCGCGGCAACTCTTCGAAGGGATACAGTACGTGCAGGTTCAGCCGGTTCACGACAACCTCATCTCGCATTCGCATGCCGACAACGAGATGGCCACGCGCATCGCGGCCGAATGGACGCGCTGGGACTACGGCGTCGATGCCGACTTCCGAGACAACGAACCGGTCAAGGGATCCCGTGCCCGGGTCGGAAAATCGGAAGAGCTGGTAGAGAGAGTGTTCGCCTCAACAGGCACTCTACCGCGGCATCACGAACTCGGCCACCCCCGCCTGATAGAAGAACAAGAATCCCCGGCCAGCCGGAAGCACCGCCGTGGCACACTGCCGGTCGTCGCGCACGATGCTCTTGAACGGCTGGCTGGCGGCGCCAAAAGCCATGATTCCATTTGCGCCGACAAGCACCAGAGTGCCGCCGTCCAGTTCGGCACCGCCGGTGAGCGACTGATCGGTGCTCGTCTGCAGCTCCGCCCAGGTATCGCCACCATCCCTGGACAGCAGGGCATGGCCGCGCATGCCCCAAACGAGAATGCCCCCGTCCTTGAGGGTCATCCCGCCCCAGATAGAACCCTTGTAAGGCAGCGAGATGAGTTTCCAACTCCTGCCGTCGTCGCCCGAGCGAAACACCCGTCCGCCCTCGGCGGCGACGAAGATCTGACCCTGCGGCCCAGAGAAAATGCCATTCAGATGGCGCTCACCGTCCTCGCCTTCGGCAAGGGTGACCTGCTCCCAGGACTTGCCGCCATCGCCTGTGCCAATGGCATAGCCGTACGGGCCGACCGCCATGCCTCGTTCGGCGTCCCTGAACCACACCGAGAACAAACTGTCCGAGCCTTCGAGCTTGCCGGTTTGAATCGTCCAGGTATCGCCACCATCGCGGCTTGCCAGCACCAGCCCGCCGTGGCCGACGGCCCACCCATGCTTGTCGTCCACGAAGGTGACCGCCGTCAGGGTGGTCGTCGTGGGCACCGACTTCGCTTGGCGCCAGCCCTTGCCCTCGTCGTCGCTCAGCAGCACATGGCCGAACTCGCCGACAGCGACAATGCGCTTACCTGCGCGGGTTGCATGCAGCAGCAGACTCTTGGCGGCGCGCGGCGCCTGGCGCGCGTAGCCGGGCTGCTCCGGCGCCGTGCCGGCCTGCTGGGCGGCAAGCACCATACCGAGTGCGCTGGCCATGGCAACAAGCGAGACAACGCGTGAACGTCGCATCATCGTAGAAGTCCCGTTTCCACCACCAAGGACACGAAGATAGCATTCGGATTCCGTGATGAGGCGCCCGCCCGTCGGGTAGGCAAAGTCTGCGCTACACCCCCCCGGATCGCTTGGTGTCCGTGGTGTCCTTGGTGGTGAGCTGCCGTTTCTGGATTCATCGCAAGTCCATTAGTGGGCAAGAAATGGCCGGCGCACCGGCCTGCGGCGCGGAATCAGCGTGTCTATCACGACGGCCAACGCCGGCAGCAGCGTGATCGCCATGACCATGTTGATCATGAACATGAAGGCCAGCAGCAGCCCCATGTCGGCCTGGAATTTCAATTCCGAGAACGCCCAGGTGGCCACCCCGATCGACAGGGTCAGTGCGGTAAAGATGGTGGCATTGCCGGTCTCGATCAGGGAGCGCTTGAACGCCGCCTCGATCTGCAAGCCGTCGGCGAGGTGAATCTGCAGCCGGTTATAAATGTAGAAAGCATAGTCGACGCCGATGCCCACGGCCAGGACCATCACCGGCAGTGTCGCCACCGTGAGGCCGATGTCCAGTTCCTTCATGAACCAGTAGCCGAGGAACGTCGCCAGAGTTAGCGGCAGGCAGCAGGCGACCATGGCGCGCCAGTCGCGATAGGTGAGGTAGACCAGGGCGATGATGGTGGCGTAGACGTAGAACATCATCGGCAGCTCGGTGCGTTCCAGCACCTCGTTGGTCGCCGCCTGGACGCCGACATTGCCGCTGGCGAGCCTCACCTTCACCGTATCGTCGACGTGCTCGGCCCGGTAGCGCTTGGCGGCCGCCATGACCGCCTTGATCGTCGTCGCCTTGTGGTCGGCCAGATAGACGTTGATCGGCAGCACGGTACAGCGCGGATCGTACAATCCCGAGCCTTCTCCCGCCAGTCCGACAAAGCTCGCCATCGAGCGCGCATCCCGCGGCAGGGCGAACCATTTGGGATTGCCTTCGTTGAAGCCGTAGGCGCCCACCTTCACCAGACCCGGCAGCGATATCGCGCTGGTTACCCCCGGCACGTTGACCATGTACCAAGTGAAGTCGTCGAGATAGCTCATGCGCTTGAAGTCGTAGCAACCATCCTCCGGCACTTCGTTCACGATGGTCAGCACATCAAGGCCGAGACCGAACTTGTCCACGATCGCCACGGCGTCGCGGTTGTAGCGCGCATCCTCGCGCAGCTCCGGCGCGCCCGGCTTGAGATAGCCGATATGGCGGCCGGTGCTCTGCCAGTAGGCAACGACGAAAACGGCGACGCACAACGCCGTGCCGAGGAAGGCGAACCTCTTCTCCGCCATGTGATCCAGCAGAGCCATCCAACGTTCGCGCTTTTCGCGCAACTGCGTGATCCGCGCGACGTAGTCCGGCCCGAAGCGGAAGAACGACGCAAGCACAGGCAGCATGACGAGGTTCGTGACGATCTTGTACGCCACCCCGATGGAGGCGGTGATCGACAACTCCCGGATCATCGGGATCGGAACGAGAACGAGCGTGGCGAAACCGACGAACGCGGTGACCAGTGCCATGGTTCCCGGAATGAGCAGGCCGGTGAAGCTGGAGCGCGCCGCATCGTAGAGTGTCTTGCCGGCGCAGAACTCCCGGGAGATGTAGTTCACCTGCTGCACGCCGTGGGACACGCCGATGGCGAACACCAGGAAGGGCACCAGCACCGCCAGGGGATCCAGGCCGTAGCCGAGCAGGCGCAGCGTGCCGAACTGCCAAACCAGCGATACCAGCGAGCAGACGAGCGCAACGAAGGTGAACGTCCACGAGCGGCAGTACCAATACACAGCCAGTGCGGTCAGCACAAAGGCAACGCCGAAAAACACCACCACCGTCTTCGCGCCTTCCGCGATGTCGCTGATCTGCTTGGCGAAGCCGATGATCTGGATCTCGACCCGGTCGTCCTCGAACTTGTCGCGGATTTCCTGTTCGATGCGCTTGCCCAGTTCGATATAGTCGGTCTTCAGCTTGGTGCGCGGATCCTCGTCGAGCAGATCGGCGACCACCATGGCGCCCGAGGAGTCGTTGGCCACCAGGCTGCCGGCATAGCCGCCGAGGATGACGTTCTCGCGAATTTGCTCGATGTTCTTGGCATCCAGCTTCTCGGGCGTGACATCACCGCCGATGACGTCGCGCGCCTTGAAGCCCTCCTCTGTGATCTGCAGCACGCGCGTATTCGGCGTCCACAGCGACGATACCGTGCGCCGGTCCACACCCGGCATGTACAGCACTGCCTGGGTGACGTCGTGCAGGCGACGGAGGAACTGCGGGTTCCATATGTCGCCCTTGCGCGCGTGAACCGCCACCATCAGGCGGTTGGCGCCGAAGAGCATGTCGCGGTACTGGAAGAACGTGTCCGTGTATTCGTGCCCGGTCGGCAGCTGCTTGTCGAACCCGGCGTCCATGCGCAACTGCGCAGCGAACAGCGCCATGACGACGGTAACGATACCCAGTACCACGAGGGTGGCAACGCGAAAACCGAAGAACAGCGCTTCGAGTCTTCTGACGAGCGTGGCGATCATGCGCTGCTCTCGGGGACAGGTGATGCGCGGCGGCTAGACGGGCGGGCAGACCGCCTGGCCTGCCCGCGTGACGGACTCAGAATGCGTAGGAGATGCTGGCGGTGAAGAAGTCCCGGTCGCGCAGGATGTTCGAGATGCCACCGCCCCAAAAAGTGGTGTAGCCGATCTGCCCCTTCCAGACGCTCTTGCGGTCGAAATTGAGTCCGAAGAAGAAGGATTTCCGCCCCTCGACGAAGGGCAGCGTATTCGGCGAAATCCCCTTGACGTCATGTACGAAGTCTATCTGCGGCGTGACGTTGAGGCCCAGGAAGGCGTCCGGATAAGTCATGCCGACCTCGACCACGTAGCCCCAGGACGTCTTGGTCGGCACCTCGTAGCTGGGGAAGATCAGGTAAGGGATGTTGGCCGGATCGAGTTTGGGATAGTGCGTGACCGCGGCCTCTGCAAGGACATATCCTTCCGCCGCGCCGAGACCGCGCATGAGCGTGCCCATGGGCGAGTTGACCTCGATGAAGTAGAAGCCGGTCAGGTGCGCCTGCCACTTCTTTTCCTCGACATAGCCGCGCACCGTTGTGCGGCAGGTCGCCGGGTCGAAGGCCTTGCCGGGACCGGGCGTGAAGGCATCACCGGTGCCGAGCCCGCAACTGACGCCATCCATGACGCTGTACTGCATTGCCTTGGAGCCCGCGGCCAGACCGGCGAACGGAAGGGCGAACGCGCCGGCCAGCCCGGCCGGGGTCGGCACCGTCGGGTCGATGGCAACGGATTCTTTCGGACGATAGGAGATCTCCGCGCCCACGGCCACCGGCCCGAGCTTGGTGCTCATGGACAGGCCGAACAGGTTCTTGTCCTTGCCGTATTCGTTGAAATACGAGAGTCCGAGCAGGTTGGCCGTGCTCACCGGATTCAGGATCGAGCTGTTGTTGGCGTCGAAGGTGAAGGAGGTGAACGGCAGCTTGTCGTGATAGCGGATGTAGTAGGCCGTGAATTCCGCGTCCATGCCCTTCGGCTTCAGACGCAGCGCCATGCCGTATTGCCGGGTGTTCGGCGGCGTCAGATCGGGCCGCTCGATCGGCACGATGTTTGCGCCGGGAATCGGTGGCGTGCGCAGCCCATCGCCGCAGGTGAAGGGCGCCGTCGAGCCGCACAGCGCGAAGCTGCTCGGGGCGAAGGCCGGACGCTGGCCCTTGCCGACGACATCGGCGCCGGAGAAGAAGGTGCCCACCGGATCGAACTGGAAGCCGTTCCAGCGGAACTGGTAGTAGGCCTCGACGTTGACCGTATCGGTCACGCCCGCGTTGAGGTAGAGCATCGGCGCCGGGCGGAACACTTCCTTGAGCTGGGTACCGGGCGTGTGGAACTTGCGCAGGTCGATGGCGTTGATCGAGTTCACGCCGCCGATGATGAAGATGTCCTCGCCCCAACTGATAACCTGATTGCCGAGCTTGAGCGTCGCCGGCTGACCGCCGAACATCTTAAAGTCCTTGGACAACCACAGGTCGAGCAGCGTGATGTTGTGGGCGGCAAGATCCTTGGCGTCGGAGCTCAGCGCAATGGCGCGCGTGTCGTCCACCTTGTGGTCATAGACCCAGGTGGCGCGCCCGAGCGCCTTCCAGCCATCGCCCCACTTCAGTCCCAGTTCGTGGGTGCCCTTGAGCGCCGCCGAGGTAATGTCGCCACGGTTGTAGTTCAGGTTGCCGTCATCGCCATTGAGGATGTTGAAATCCGGGTTGCTGGCCGCGCCGCCACCCGGGCCATGGATGCGCTCGCCGCTGGCACCGGTGACCGGATAGTTGCCGCCGTTGTCGTTGCCGATGTTGTCGGCAGCCTGCTTCTGGGCACGTACCTGGATGCCATAGGAAATGGTCGAATCGAAACTGCCCTGCAACCCGCCTTCGGTTTCGAACCGGAATGCGCCAGCAGGTCCGGCAGCCAGCACACTTCCCACCCCGATAGCATAGGTAACGATGAGCGTGCCGCGCTTGCGGGTGAAATTGCATTTCATGCTGTACATGGTAGCTCCTCCCGAATATTGCCCGCTCGTGCGTCAGCGACTGCCGACGCGGCGCATTTCATCGGCATCGAACTTCTTCGGATCGATGCGCCCCTCGCGACCGGCAAGCCAGTCGACCTTGCCTTCCTGGGGCATGTTGTCCGCCATGTAGCGACCGACGTTCAGGTCATAGCTGATGTAGCCCTGATAGACGCAGGCCGGCAGCTCCCAGGCCGCGTAGGGGTAGGACTCCATGAGGCGCCAGATCTTGCCTTGGGCGTCGTAGAGATCCTGCACCACGTTCATCCAGGTGTCCTCGTCGAGGTAGAAGGTGCGCTTGGGAAAGAGATGGCGCATGCCCGATTTGAGTGTCGCCTCGATCTTCCACACGCGATGCAGCTCGTAGCGGATCAGGTCGCGATTGGCGTACTCCGGCCCGAAGACGTCCTTGAACTTGCGCGAGGTATCGTTGAACTTGTAGGTGTTGTAGGGGATGTACATCTCCTGCTTGCCGACCAGCTTCCAGTCGTAGCGGTCGAGCTGTCCCGAGAACATCGGGTACTGGTCCACCATGAGCAGGTTTTCGTAGCCCGGCACCGGGTTGTCGTAGGCGAAGGTCGGCGAGCGCCGCACCCGGCGCTGGCCCGGGAAATACAGCCAGGCGTCGTTCGGCCGGTCGAGGAAGTAGTGAATCAGGATCAGTTCGCCGACGCGGGCTGCCGGTGACACCACCTCGTTCATCAGCTTGTACTCGATGCCCTCCGCTTCGGCGATGGTCTTGGCCTTGGGATTGCCGTTGGGCGTCAGCGTCCATTGATCCTGCACCAGGGGCACGAAGTCGCCGCCCTTGGGCTGGGAAAAGATGGTGGCATAGCGCTCGATACGCCCCTCGCCGATCCAGCGCAGCTTGTGGTTCCACATCGCTTCGATGCCACTGTGTGGTATCGGAAACGGCAGTCCCGCCGCGGCGGCGCTGCCGATGTCATAGCCATTGGCAGCGAGTTTGGCGGTCGTGGCGTTAGCCTTGGTGCGCTCGTAGACAAAATCCGGGTAGCCGCAGGAGCGCCGCGTCGGATAGACATCCATGCGGTAGCCCTTGAGCGTTTTGATGAGTGCGATCTGCCCCTCGGAGAGCTTGTCCTTGTACTTGTCCACATTCGACGCGTCGATGGAATATAGCGGCTTGTCGGAGGCATAAGGATCAGGGCGCACCTGTCCCGGCTTCCAGCCGGCCGGCGCCTTCATGTCGCCGCCAGTCCACTCAGGAATCGTGCCCTCCTTGTTGCCGGCCTTTTCGGCACCGGTGGGCGTCAACTCCTTGCCCAGCTTCGCCGCTTCCTGCTCCGTGGCGGAATAGGCATGCCCACCCGCCAGTGCAAGTGCCACGGCAACTGCAAGCCGACTGAATGTTCCCATAAGTGGTCTCCCGTAAGCCATTGTCGTACTCCCCTCCTCCCGTGGCCGCCGCCTTGCCCCTGCCGCCGCAGGCGCCGGTCGCGCGGCGGCGCCGTCAATTGATCGTTATGCCCATGTCGCGCAACTTGCGCAGCACTTCCCGCCGCGTGCCCATCACGTCGTTAAGCTTCGCGGTGCGAAACGTCGCCACTTCATCCTTTGTGTAAGGCGTGAATGCCGGCGGAATTTCATCCTTGCTGAAGTGCGCCACCATCCAGTTCAGCAACTCGGCAATCTCGGCATCTTTGAGCAGCGCCTGGGAGGTGCCCGGAACCTGGATGAGAAAAGCACGCCCCTCTGGCAGCCGCAGGAAGTGGCCGACCGCACCTTTCATGTTCGGCACCCCGTTCTCCGGACTGCCGCTTCCGTCCATCCCGTGGCAGCCGGCGCAATGCTGAATGTAATTCTGCCGGCCGAAATCGGCCGTCCATGCCGGCAATGCAACTCCGAGGCCGGCCACCAGAACAGCGCCGGCCACCAGAACAGCGCCGGCCAGCAAGCGCCGATGGCGGCGGAGCGCGGCCCGCTTATCGTTTTTCGGCGACACCGACGAGCACTGCCGTCGTGCAATGGAACATGGTCGTATTGGTGTTGGCCATGCACCAGTTGATGTCGTTGTGCACCCCCATCAGATAACCCGGCCGCTCACCCAGGTTGGTGTTGCACAGGCAGCGCCCGCAGGCGGTCTTGCCGCAACAATCGTTGTAGCTGATGAGATAGTCCTTGCCGTCCTTGGGATTGCGGCAGGTGCCGATCCAGGCCACCTTGGATGCTTCGGTACCAGGCGGACAGGTGGACGCGCTGCCGCCACAGCAGGAGCACAGATAGCCGTCGAAGGCACAGTAGCGCCAGTAGTCGCACTGCATTTCGTCTGGCTCTTTCTTGGCTTTTGCTTCTGCGGCGAGGGCGAACTTCGACACCCGGTCGAAGGGCAGGACCGGCAGCACGAAGGCGCTACCGACGAGCAGCCGGCCGATGCGCACCAGTGCACTGCGGCGCGACGTGCGCCTCGCCACTTCGCGCGTCTTGCGTTCGAAGTACTCGTCCATCCAACGCATGAGCGTCCTCCTTCTACCTCGGCGTGCGCCTCACGACGCCTGCACCTTGCGATCAATGAATTCCTGCACCGAGGACACGCCCAGTTCCTTGGCGGTAAACAGGCTCTCCAGTTGCTCCCGCGAATTCACCAGACCCTTGGCGCGCACGCGCCCCGCGTCGTCGATGAGCACGGCATAGGGCAGCTTGCTGATGCGGAAAGTCATGCCGAGGTCGGTGGACAGGACGTAGGGGAACTGGTCGAGCTTTGCCTTGCGAAAGAAACTCTCGTGCTCCGGCCGCTCGCCGTCGCTCGCCAGCACGATGCGCAGCCACGAGCGCTCGCTCTGGCCTATGCCCTTGAGGATGGGCAGCAGCTTCTTGCATACCGGACAGGTCGGCGAGAGGAAGAACAGCAGCGTGCTGGTCTCCCCCGCCCGGCCGATGCCGACAGCGCGGCCCGCCAGATCGAGCAGATCGACTGCAGGCACCGCGTCACCCACCTTCGGCCCGGTATCCATCATGAGCGCGCCCATGGGCGCAATGCGCTCGTAAAGGATGCCGACTTGGCGTGCCAGGGCGACGACCGCCAAGAGCAGTGCCAGCACCACCAGCCACAGAACGATGTTCGATACGACGAGAGCCTCGACCATTTCAGTTCCTCAGTTGCAATAGGCGCGGCTGGTTGGCCAGCAGTTGGTTCGCGCAGACATACACGCCGAAGAGCGCGATGGTTCCGAATGCGACCGTCAGGTAGTCGATCCAGTACAACTCGCGCGCCACCCCTTCCTGGCCACCAACGATCGCGGTTAGCGCCAGCAGGCAGTTACGCATCACCAAGCCCCACGACAGCGGCTGGTGGCTGTCGACGCCGCCGCAGCCGCAATCGATCTCGCGCCGGCCGCGCAGCAGGTTAATCGCCACCGCCGTGCTCACCACGATCAGAAGACCGAGCACCGCCACGGCACCAATGCCGCGCGACCATTCAACGACCAGGGCACTCGCAGCACCGAGTTCCACGACCGGCAACAGGCGCGCGGCGAACGGCACGGCCGCCTCGGGCAGAATGGCGTAGTTGGCCAGCGCGACCTCGAAGCCGTTCACATCGCGCAGCTTTTGCCAGGCGGCGAGCACGAAGATGATGCTGATCGCGGCGCCACAGATACGCGCCAGAACGGGATCGACCGCCAGCGGTCCCATTAATGGGTCTCCATCAGGAATGCCGTCTCCGCCAACGGGTCGAGGCGGTGCTTGACCGCGACCTTTTTGCCGGCGTCATAGACGACGAGGCCCATATTCAGCCCGTCCAGGGCGAACAGCAAGGGCGCGTCGTCCTGGCTGGCGGTGATCGCGATGGCGTTGTTGCCGGGCACGCGGGCAATGCGCTTCTGGCTGGCGAGATCGTAGATCCAGATCTCGCGTGCCGCGTCCTTGTGACTGCCCTCCTTGCCATTGGGATGCATGGCGACGAACAACCGGCCTGTCTTCCTGTGCACCGCCAGCGGCTGATAGCCGCCCGGCCGCCAGCCCTGCTTCTCATCCGCTTTGGACAGCAGCGACCACGGCGCTTCGATGCTCGCCACGTCGCCCGACAGATTCGCCGTGTGGATCCTGCCTCTGAAGGACACGAACATGTGCCGGTCACCCAGGTTCTCCTCCTGGACGAAGATGGGATCCGTGTCCGGGCTGAAGAAAGGCTTGCTGTGCTTGAGGGTGTGGCTCTTGCCGTCGTCGGAAAGCGTCACGGTCATGAGCGTGCCGTCGCCGCAAATGGTGGAGAAACGCTGGGGCGCGCCATGCGAGGGAATAACGATCCAGCAACCGGGCGTCGGTACTTCGGAGGCCACTTTGTGCGCCTTGAGATCCACCACCGTCACGGAGGTGGCCGGGGTCGCGTTCTGCACCAGCAGCCAGCGGCCGTCGCTCGATGTGCGGATCGTGCCCTTGTAGTGGAGCGCCTGGGCGTGCTTGGGCGGAATGGCGATCTCGCCCTTGTGCTGGAGCGTGGCCGTGTCGTAGATGTCGACCACGTCGGCGCGCTCGCCGCGACTCAGGCGCGTGTAGTAGGTGGTCGCCACGTACAACTCGCTGCGGTCTGGAGAGAGCGTCGCCTGGCCAGCATAGCCGGTGGCCACCAGCCCGAGGTAGCGCAGGGTATCGCCATCCACCACATGCAGCTTGCCGTCCACGATGTGGCTGATGGCGATGTCGGAGATATAGACGCGATGGGGGTTTGCGGGCGGCAGCTTGGCCACCGTGAGTTGCTCGAACTGCTGCTCGGCCGCAACGCCGCCGGCCAGCGTAACGGCACAGCAGGCGGCAATACACCAAGCCGCGGCGTCTCTGCGCATCGCCATGAATTTCTCCTCCGCTCCCGGGCCGGCGTTCCGGCCCTTTGCGCCCACCCGCGCCGACTCGTTCGCCTTGCAGAAGATCGAGGGGATCTGGGTGGTTGTGTCCGTGTCGCGCCTTTGATGCCGCGGACCCGACGTTGTCTTGTTCTCTTCGGAAAGAATAACCAAGGTTCAGGAGCGTCCGTTATCCCAAATTGGCAATGCGTGCGCACTTCCCCCGCCATCGCGCATGCTGCAACGCAACACCGATAGCATAGGCAATGAACTGCCAATGTGTTACACAGCTCGACCCCTGTGTGCGGCTTGCTGTATCGCAATTTAAGGAGTAGGCTGCGTCAAGACAATTGAATGCAGCCACTTGCCGCCCATGGAAACCTCGACGACGACACGAGAGGAGAACGGCGCGTCCAATGCATCGGCAGCGCCCGCGGCGCTGCCCTACTGCATCACCAGACTGACCACACGCGATGCGGACGAACAGGCGGCCAAGCTCAGCCAGTGGGACCAATCCTACGAGCAACTGACGCCGGGTCGATTCCAAGGCGAATTATTCGAAGCCTGGTTCGACGACATCCAGCTATTCCGTGAGCGTACCAACCAGTCGGTCTACGAACAGGGAACCGCCTGGAAGCATTCGCGTACCTTCGGCATACCGCTCGCCATGGAAGGCTCCGCCAATTACGCCGGTCAGGCAATGCATCCGGGCATGGTGCTCACCCTCGACGGCGACGAGGAACTGGACTTCCGCACCCCCCGGGGTCTCGACATCGTCGGCATCACCATCACCTCCGAAGTGTTCGCCCGTTACGCCGCGCGGGTCGAAGGGCGGGACGTTCAACGCGAGCTGGCCTATCGGCACATGGTCAGCACCCGCCCGCAGGAAATGGAGGAACTGCAGCGCTTCCTGCTAGACGTTTTCGACACCCTGAGCGCAAACGACCGACTGCTGCTCGAAGCTCCCGTACGCCGCTCGCTGCAGCACGCGATTCTTTCAAGGCTGCTGGCGGCAATATCGTCCGGCGATCAGCCGGTACGCGATCCCGCTACGGGAACAAGCCGGCGACAGATCGTCGAGCGTGCGCGCACCTACGTTCTCGCCCACCTCGACGACCCGATCTCGGTGGCGGAGCTTTGTACCGTGCTCAATGTCAGCCGGCGCACCCTGCAGTACGCCTTCCAGGAGATCTTGGACACGAATCCCGTGAGCTACCTGCGCGCGATACGCCTGAACGGTGTACGCCGGGAGTTGAAGGCAGCCAGCGGCAATGCCATTGGCGTGCAGGACGTCGCGGCGCGATGGGGCTTCTGGCATTTGAGCCACTTCGCCACCGACTACCGGCGCATGTTCGGCGAACTGCCATCGGAAACATTGCGCGGAATCAAGACCTGCTCGTTCGCCTGCTGAAGATGTGTGGGCGCAGCGCGTTGTCGAACCCGCGCCTTGTATCACGCGCGTAGCGCGCATATACTATGCGCACCATATGTACGCGGTAGAGATTTGATCCCATGCGCCCGACCTACGACCACAAGGCCCCGAAGAAGCCGACGAACCTGACTCTGAACAGCGACCTGCTCCACAAGGCGCGAGAGCTCGACATAAATCTGTCTGCAGAGCTCGAAGGGGCTCTGGAGGAGATTGTTCGGCGCCGCCTCTCCGAGCAATGGCTCGCCGAAAACCGGGAAGCGATTGCCCGTTACAACGAGCACGTGGGCGCTCAAGGCGTGTTCAGCGACGCGGTTCGAGGTTTCTGATGGCGCAGTTCAGCCTGCACCGCAACCCGAACTCGAAATCCAAGTCTGCCATCCCCTACCTGCTCGACGTCCAGGCCGATTTGCTGAGTGAGCTGGAGACGCGGGTGGTCATCCCCTTGTTCAGGCACAAGAGCACCCGCATCAAACCGCTCACTCGACTCACCCCAGAAATTGAAATCCAAGGCGAGAAGTACGTCCTGATGGTGCCTCAGCTCGCTGGCATTTCGACAAAGGACCTGGGGCCATGCGTCGGCGATCTGTCGCCGTATCGCAACGACATCATTGCGGCTCTCGATTTACTGATCACCGGATTCTGATCCGGATGGCGGCCCATCGCTGACGAGGCGACGGCACCATCGTCCTCACAAATCCAGCACCAGCCACGCGCACTTTCCCCGCGCGCAGCAGGGCCTGAACCGGTCGTTGCGCGCCCGCCGCACCGAAGGTGGGTGGAAGCATGGGCAAGCCCTGAGCGCCTTTGTCTTTCTCTTTTTTCTCAGGAACCTGGATAGAGCTATTGGCGGAGAGGGCGGGATTCGAACCCGCGTTAGGCTTTCACCTAAACACGCTTTCCAGGCGTGCGACTTAAACCACTCATCCACCTCTCCGGAAGAGCGCGGATTCTAGCAGAAAGCGATCCACAACGCATCGCCGCGGCGAAAGCTAGATGCCGCGCGTGTCGATGTCGCCCTCCAGCCGCGGGTAGCGGACGTGCTCGACCAGGTCCTGCACTTCCTGCTCCGGAGCGCCGGTCAGCAGGCTGACGATGATGATGACGACGAAGCCGATCGGGATGCCGAAGATGCCGGCGGAGATGGGGTTGATATCGAACCATGCCGCTTTCATGCTGCCGCCGAAGAACGGGTGAGTGATGACGGTGTAGAAAATGGTAACGCCCAGACCGAGCGCCATGCCTGCGATCGCCCCCCATTTGTTGGCCCGCTTCCAGAACACACCGCACACCAGCGCCGGAAAGAAGGATGCAGCCGCAAGCGAGAACGCCAAGCCGACCATGAACAGAATGTGGTCCGGCTTGAGCGACGCAACGTAGGCAGCGATCACGGCCACGACCAGCAGCAGCGACTTGGACACGACGAGCCGTTTCTGCGTGGAGGCATGGGGATCGATCATCTTGTAGTACAGATCATGGGACAATGCATTGGCGATGGTGAGCAGCAGTCCGTCGGCGGTGGACAAGGCTGCCGCCAGCCCGCCCGCCGCCACCAGTCCTGACACGACGTAGGGCAGGCCGGCGATCTCTGGCGTTGCCAGTACGATGACGTCGGTATTGAGCGTCAATTCCGCCAGCTGCAGAATGCCGTCGCCATTGATGTCCTCGATCTTGACCAGCCCGATCTTGCCCCAGGATGTCACCCATGACGGCGGCGTGGCGATGGCGGTACCGATGAGCGTGGTGTAGATCTCCCATTTGGCGAACACGGCATAGGCCGGCGCGGTGACATAGAGCAGGAAGATGAAGAACAGCGACCAGAATACCGAGTGCCGCGCCTCCCGGACGCTGGGAGTCGTGTAGTAGCGCATGAGGATGTGGGGTAGCGCCGCGGTGCCGACCATGAGGCAGATGACAAGGGTGACGAAATTGAGTCGCGCCGCATTGGACGCTTTTTCGTCCTTGCCCGGATGGGCCTCGGCATGGGCCTGCGGCCTGACGGACTTGGCCGCGTAGCCCGCCTTCGCCGCTTCCCACTTCATCCGGGCCTCGGCCGGATCGGTCGGCAGATCCCGCACTGCGCGCTCGGCGGCGGCGATGTTGCGCGCCGAGGCATTGGCCGCCCGCAGCTCCGCCGCGCTCTGGGTCAGCGCCTGGCGCTCGGCTTCGAGAGACGCCGGCAGCCCGCGGATCTTCGCGTCGAGCGCGTCCGCCTTCGCCTTGTAGGCATTGCGCGCCTCCACTTCCTTGGTGCTGTCGAAGAGCTCTCTTTCCTTGGCGCCGAGCTTTTGCAGCACGCCGCCATACATCGCCTGGGGAATCGGCACCCCGGTCACCTTGTAGGACAGCAGCACCACCGGCACCATGTAGGCGACGATGAGGATGATGTACTGCGCTACCTGCGTCCAGGTCACGGCGCGCATGCCGCCGAGGAAAGAACAGACCAGGATGCCGGCAAGACCGACGAACACGCCGATTTCGAACTCGATGCCGACAAAGCGGCTGGTGATCAGGCCGACGCCATAGATCTGCGCCACGACATAGGTGAAAGACGCGAGGATCGCCGCCACGACGCCGATGAAGCGGGCAACGTTGCCGCCATAGCGTGCGCCGAGAAAGTCGGGAATCGTGAACTGCCCGAACTTGCGCAGGTAAGGCGCCAGCAGCAGCGCCACCAACACGTAGCCACCGGTCCAGCCGAGCACGAAGGCGAGCCCCTGATAACCGCCGAAATAGAGCGAGCCGGCCATGCCGATGAAGGAAGCGGCGCTCATCCAGTCCGCACCGGTTGCCATGCCGTTGAAAAGTGCCGGCACGCGCCGCCCGGCAACGTAGTACTCGGCCACATCGGCGGTGCGGCTCATCACGCCGATGCCGGCGTACAAGGCGATGGTGGCGAGCATGAAGGTGTAGCCGATCCACTTCTTCGACATGCCCATCTGCTCGGCAACGGCGAGCAGAACAATGAAAAAGACAAACCCACCCGCATACCACAGGTAATACTTCTTCAACTCGCGGTTGAACCGCTCCTGGTAGGCCGTCGCGCTCACTCGCCCTCCTCGACGCCGTACGCGCGGTCCAACTTGTCCATGTGTCTGGCGTAGAGCCAGATGAGCACGACGTAGATGATCAGAGACCCCTGCGCCCCCATGTAGAAGGCAACCGGCCAGCCGAAGAAACTGACGTTGTTCAAGTCCTTCGCCCAATAGACGGGAACGAAAGTGACGCAGGCCCAGATGATCAGGAGCAGGATGGTGACAAGGAGATTCTTGCGCCAGTATTCCTTGTGCCTGTTGGACAAGCGCATTTCTATGCTCCGCGGGTCGAGGGGATCGAGCGAACAGGTAACATCGCCGCGCTGCCGCTCGCTGGAGTTGGAGTTGTATCGGCAGCGCCGCTCAAGTATAGGGCCGGGTGCCAAGCTGCGACAAGCTCACGCCATGCACGTCAGGTCATTGCACGCAGGCCAGGCCTTGCGACACGCACACATAGCGCTTGGCCACGGCGAGTCCGATCCACAGCCAGAACAGCAAGAAGAAGGTAACGAAAGGAACATGCTGATCGATGATGAAGCGCGGAGTGATCCAGCGCACGAGTTTTACCGCCGGGTCGGTGACGGTCTTCATCATCCTGTACACGATATTGCTCTGGCGATTCCGTCCTGCGAACAGGCCGACAATCCCCTGTCCAAGTAGCGTGAACCCCGCAACTTCCACCACCACACGCACGATGCTGATCAACATCAGTTCCGGAGATCCCATATCCGTATGTCCCCTGGCCTGGCCCGACGACCGTCGAGCGCACGAAGCGCGCATTGTAGCTGACGATGGCGCGACTTGAACGTGCCCCGTCGAGGCGCCACAATGTTGTTTCTATCCTCTTGTCTGCCTGACCCCATGAATTTCGAGCAATGGCGCCACTACTATCGTGGCTATGTTTTCGCGAAACTGAAGCGCCTCGACCGGGCCATAGAAGAGTACGGGCTGGCACTGCGGCAGAATCCGAAATTCGCCAAGGCTGCTGCCAGCATCGCTTATCTGCATGCCTCGCAGCAGCACTTCGAGCAGGCCGAGCACTACTTCATGGAAGCCCTGCGCTTGGCCCCGACCAATGCCGATATGCACTTCAATCTCGGCTACGTTTATGACCGCCAGCGCAAGTATGAACAGGCCATTGCCGCGTTCCGCGAGGCCTTGCGCCTGAAGCCGATGATCGACCGCGCCTGGTACGGCATGGGACTGGCCCAGGCCGCACTGGGTCGCCACGATGAAGCGGCCAAGGCGCTAGAGGAGGCGGCCAACCTCCAGCCGATGAACCCCCATGCCTGGCACGCACTTGGCATGGCTTACTACCATCTGCACAACCCGGACAAGGTCAAGGAGGTGGTCCTGCACCTGCACCGCTTCGATCCGATCATGTGCCGCCAGTTGATCAGGGACACCGAGCGCAGTGACCTGGCACATCTGGTCAAAGATCTGATGGTCTGACGGGGTCCTGCCCTGGTCCCGCCGACCCGTGCGGCGGCCGGAATCGGCATAGGGGGCAGCCATGATAGGCTGCACCCCTGCCACACCACCCGGCA
>DAITBA010000044.1:0-6410 GCA_036824005.1 Rhodocyclaceae bacterium | reverse complement strand
CATTCGGTTCACGGCACGATGCGCGGATGAACAGACTTTTTCTACAGCGTCGTTGAGGCTGTAGAAAAGCCCGGTCACGGCGATTACTGAGGCATACTGTCCGAAGACGACCGCTCAGGATCGCCCACAATCGACGATCGGAGTGTCGGGAGGGGTCGGGGCACCCTGAACAATGGTGTGCTCCCACCCCACGGGGAGTTTTTCTTTACCTTCGCTAGGCGCACGGGCGGGCGCGTACCATGAAGGCGTACTTGTCGAATCGATGGAGCAAAGTCGGCCTGGGCTTGGTGATCTTTGGGTGGAGCCCGCTGTGGCTAATTGTTTTTCTGTCCGAGATCGGTTTGTGGCCTGACCCTAACCCGAACCCAATCGGCCCCGGCCTGCTATTCTTCGTGACGTTCTGGCCTGCCATCGGCTGCCTGGCCATAGGTGGAGTTCAAGTGTGGCGCCAGCGCTCGTGAGGGCATCGCGCATGACAACTTCTTTGCAGGCGCGACGGCCGTAACGGACCGCGGCCCGCGACCTTTACGAAGCGATGGCCGTTTCACCGAAGGCCGATGAGTGCACCGGCGCAAACGTATTGGTGAAGCGCGTTGGTCAAATGCAGTGCAACCGCTACACCAGCGACGATCGCTACCGCTGTTGGTTCGGAGTCGACGTGCGGTCCCAATTGATCACGCGGGGGGTCGTTTGTTGATGGCGCCGCGTGAGCCGACGTTCGAGCGTGCGGCAAGAGGACGGCCTCGTGCAGGCTGTGCCTGTGCGCACGCGGTTGAAGTTCACCGTCAGCCACCATATTTCGCGCTCACCGGAGATTCGAATGGCAAAGTCAACGACAACTTACTGGAATGCTTTGGCGCCGGAGCACAGGGCTCGCTGGAGTGCCGTCCAAGGACTGGAGGGAGTGGCCGAGGAGGTTACGCTCAGCATCGATTCGGCTACGGGTGAATACACCAGACTGACGCGCTTTCTCGCCGGCGCCGATACGTCGCCTTTCGGAGCGAAGACGCACGCATACCCCGAGGAGGTGTTCATCGTCAGCGGCCGGCTGTACGACCAGGCATTCGGTCGCTGGCTCGAAGCGGGGGACTATGCAAGTCGTCCACCCGGGGAGCCTCATGGCCCATTCAGAACCGACATCGGGTGCGTCGTGCTGGAGGTGTCGTTTCCTGGCAGGGGAGCCGGCGCGAATGTCGGATAGCCTGCCATTCATTCGCAACGGCGGCGCGAGACGCCGCGCAGGCCCGTGATCGTCGACGTATGCGGATCGCGTTATCGCCACCAGGCTACACCATCGCGCGGCCTGCGCAAGACGGGCATGCGCCCGCGGGCGTATCGATCGGCACGAAGCGCCGGCAGGCGGCGCTGGTGTCGGCACTGCTCGCGCTCGCGTGCACCGAATCGGCTGCCGTCAAGTCCGGCCCGGCGAGGACCGAGCCTGTCGACATGGTCGTCATTCACGCCACCGGCGGGCCGCTGTGCGATCCGGTGACGCGCAAGCCCGTGTGGGTCGGAGCCGGCGATCTGCACGAGAACCTGCGCAATATCGAAGCGCATCCGCGGCTCGGCATCCACTACATGATCGACCGCGATGGGACGGTCCGGCGCAGTGTGCCCGAGCATCAGGTGGCACATCATGTGTACCGGCATAGCAGGCGCTCGATCGCCATCGAGCTGATCAACGACGGCGACGGACGGGATCCGTTCCCGCAGGCGCAGATCGAGGCGCTGGTTGCGCTTGTGCAAGGCATTGCGGCGCGCCATCGCATCGGGCGCGCGGGGATCAAGCGGCATTCGGATTTGGACGCGACACGCCTGCCCTGCGCGCCGGAGCGCCGGCGCAAGGTGGATCCCGGCGATGCCTTTCCCTACGATCAGGTGCTGCATCGCGTTTTCGAGGGGCGGTGAGCGCAGGGTGATGCCTGATAAACTGATGCGCGCTGCGGCAGGAGCGCGCCGCCGCTGCATCGTGTCGGTCATCCCGCTTTCGACGGAGCATATGGCGTATCCCGACGTTCTCGATCCGGCGCTAGTCGGAACATATCCTGGGGCGGCGCACGGGGGCGGGGGCTACGTCTGGGATGCCGTACTCGAGTACCGCGTGTGGTGCCACCCCGGGCGCGGCGCGCCCGACGGGGCCGAGGGCAACGACTACTTCCATGCCTTTGCCTGCTACGAGGATGCGCTGGCGTTTTCCCAGCGTACCGAAGGCGCGGAGACGCCGCTCGCGCTTGTCCTGAAGGAGGAATACATCGACGAGCCCGCGCCGGGAGCCTACGTTCACCACAGGCAGCGCAGGGTCACTGAGTGGCCGGTCGCGTTCCTGACGCGGCCGCGGCGTACGCCCAGAACCATCCCCGAGTTCATGGCACCGGATGCGCCCGCCAACCGGCTTGACATTATTCGCGGAAGCGCGCGGTGAGCGCCGGTGCGCACGGTCGGCTGGCATGATTCCCATCGGCTACCTGCTTAAGTACGTCGCGCCCAAACCGGACTGGCTGCCGGCCGACCGCGTCCGGGATGTGTATTCGCTGAGCAACTGCATCTCCCACGACTTCGCCGACTACATCGACCATTGGCGGCACAACGGCTATTGGCTTTTCGATACGCCGGCGATCATGGCAGAGATCGCGGCGCAGGAGGGGATCGATGTGTCCGGTGCGGTGCTTTTCTACTACGAGGCATACGAGTGCGAGTTCGACGAGCATAGCGGCGCGTTCAGGAACACCGAACCCGGCCCGTACCGCATCTTCGCGGTCTATACGGTGGCTTCGCAATGAATGACACAGAGATGCGCGCTCTGGTGGAGCGCTACCTTGACGCGTACAACCGCATGGATGTCCCGGCGATGCTGCAGACGGTGCACCGGGATGTGACGTTTCGTAACGTCTCCGGCGGAGTCGTCACTGCCAGAGCGGACGGAATCGGCGAACTCAGGGCGCTCGCAGAGCAGTCCGTTTCGTTGTTTTCCGAGCGCCGGCAGGATATCCTTTCGTTCGCGTGCGATGGTCCGCGCGCGCTGGTATCGATTCGCTTCCGCGCCGTAGTGGCCGACAATCTTCCAAGCGGCTTGAAGAAGGGCGCGGTGCTGGAACTGTCCGGCCGCTCGGAGTTCGAGTTCCGCAACGGCGCGATCTGGACGATCACCGACGTCAGCTGAGCGCGCGGGCGCACGCCGAGGTCTTGTCGCCATTGGGATCGCGACGGTTGGTGGTCGGGCTGGTGCGCGTCAAGCCAGTCGTGCAAACGCCAGCGAGTGCCATGAATCCACAACCACTCATCGCCGTCGCCGATGTCGAAGCAGCGAGCGCCTGGTATCAGGCGGTGCTTGGTTTCGAAAGCGGGCACGGCGGCAACGAGTACGAGCAGCTGATGTTCGACGGGCGCATGGTCATGCAGCTCCACCGCTGGGACGCCCACGAGCATCGCCATTTGGGCGATGCGGCGCGCCCGCCCTATGGCAATGGCGTTGTGCTCTGGTTCGAGACGCGACGCTTCGACGAGGCGGTGAGGCGGGTGCGGCAACACGGGGCCGAGGTGATCGAGGGGCCGAAGGTCAATCCGAATGCCAATCACCGTGAGCTTTGGCTCCGCGATCCGAACGGGTATGTCGTCGTCGTCGCCGGTGCGAGCGGCGACCTGGGCACACAAGTGCCGTAATCGCAACTTCGACGGAAAGGACGCGTCATGCAGAACAATCCCGTAGGCTGGTTCGAGATCTACGTGCAGGACATGCGGCGCGCGAAGGCCTTCTATGAGAGCGTGCTCGGCATCCGGCTGGAGAGACTCGATGTTCCCGGGATGGAGTTGCAGTCGTTCCCCATGCAGCAGAATGGCTACGGCGCGACAGGGGCGTTGGTCAGGATGGAAGGCTGTCCATCGGGCGGCAACAGCACGCTGGTCTATTTTTCCTGCGAGGATTGCGCCGTCGAGGCCGGCCGGGCGAAGGCGAGCGGCGGACGGGTCTTCAAGGAAAAATTCTCCATCGGCCAGTACGGCTTCATCGCCCTCGTGACCGACACGGAAGGCAACATGATCGGGCTGCATTCCATGAAGTAGCGGTGTGCGTCGTCGATCACATTGTCGTGACCGCCCCATCGCTCGAACGCGGCGCAGCGTTCGTGCGCGAAGTTCTCGGCGTATCGCCCGATGCCGGCGGCGAGCATGCGCGCATGGGCACCCACAACCGGCTGCTGCGGCTGGGCGACGGCTGCTATCTGGAAGTCATAGCCGTCAATCCGGCCGCGGCCGCGCCGGCCAGGCCGCGGTGGTTTGCGCTGGATGCGTGCGGAGCCGACACCGCGCCCGCGCTCGCGGCATGGGTGGCGCGCACGGCGGACATCCACGCCACGCTCGCGGCTTCCTGCGAAGCGCTCGGTAGCGTCGAGCCGATGAGTCGCGGCGGCCTCGAGTGGTTGATCGCCATCGCGGGCGACGGATCGCTTCCGCTCGGCGGCGCCGCGCCGCTGCTCATCGAATGGCGAAGCGAGGGGCATCCCGCCGCGAGGCTGCGGGACGCCGGACTGTCGCTCGCCGGGCTCGAGATCGTTCATCCCGAACCGGATCGCGTTTTGCGCCTGCTGCATTCGCTGGGAGTGCAGGGACCCATATCCGTGACGCGCGCCCGCGCCGGATCGCTGCCGGGGGTGGTGGCGCACGTCGACACGCCGCAGGGACGTCGGCTGCTCGGAGCGCGCTCGCAGGCGAGTGCGGGAAACGCACCCGGCATGGAGTAGACTTCGTCGATGGTGATTGCCGTCAGGAAGATGCTCGACTCGGAGCTCGGCTGGGCTAACGCGCATTATGCAGAAATCGGCTTCGTCGCCGCGGCCGAAACCGACCTCGTCGTTGTCGCGGAGGTTGACGGCGTGCGCGCCGGCTTGGGACGACTCGTGCCCGTGGCGGCGGACATCGGCGAGCTGGGCGGAATCTACGTGTTGCCGCAGTTTCGTGGCAAGGCGGTGGCGCGCGCCATCGTCGCCTGGCTGATCGAGCACTCGCCCTACGATCGACTGTTCTGTATTCCGTTTGCGCATCTCGATCGCTTCTATGCAGGTTTCGGATTTGCGCCGGTTTCGCCGGAAGCCGCCGTACCGCCGGCGATAAGCGGCAAACGGCGCTGGTGCGAGCAGCGCTACCCGGACGGCGTGAAATTGCTGGTGCGAGAGGCGCGGGCGCACGGGCGCAATGAACCACAGTGACGCGGAAGAGGCTTGCAGCCTGCGCTTCCCGCCCGCTTTGCCATGCATACGACATTGACCACGACCGAACTGTTTCTCATCGCCGTCGGGATCATCTTTACCGTCCCGTACCTGATCTGGCGGCTGGGGCGCACCGATTACTACGCGCCGCTCGTGGTGGTGCAGATCGTCACCGGCATCCTGCTCGGGCCCGGCATACTCGGCGGCGTTTTTCCCGACTACTACGCGCTGGTCTTTTCCCAGCCGGTCGTGCAGGCGTTGAACGGCATCGCCTGGTGGGCGGTGATGATCTTCGTCTGGATTGCCGGCATCGAATTGGACCTGAAGAAGGCCTGGGCGTATCGCCGGGAGAGCGCGGTCACCGCCAGCCTAGCGCTCGCGGTGCCGCTGCTGCTCGGCAGCCTCGCGGCCGCCGGCATGCTCGGCCACGCGGGGTGGATCGGCGTGGCGGCGATGCCCTGGCAGTTCGTGCTCGGCGTCGGCATGGCCTGCGCCGTCACGGCGCTCCCCATACTGATCCTGCTTATGGAGAAGCTGGAGATCCTGCGCCAGCCCATCGGCCAGCGCATCCTGCGCTATGCCAGTCTCGATGACGTCGCTATTTGGGGCGTGCTTGCCGCAATCCTTATGGACTGGCATCGCGTCGGCATGCAGGGCACGTTCCTGGTCGCCTTCGCTGCGTGCAGCGCAGGATTCCGACGGCTGATGGCACGCCTGCCGGAGCGGGACCGCTGGTACGCCGGCCTGATCTGGCTGGCGGCGTGCGCCTTCGGCGCGGACTGGTCCGGGCTGCACTTCATGGTCGGAGCCTTCCTTGCCGGGACGGTTTTGGACGGGGACTGGTTCGAGCAGCGTCAAATGGACATGCTGCGTCATCACGTGCTGCTGGTCGTGATGCCGGTGTTCTTTCTGAGCACGGGACTGAGAACCAACTGGAGCGTGGGCGGCGAGGCGGTGTTCGTCGCGGCCGGCGTACTGCTGGCCGCGGCCGTAGCCGGCAAGTGGCTGGGCGTGCAGATCGCCGGCAAGCTGCTCGGATGGCGGCCGGGCGAGGCGTCGATCATCGCCTGGCTGCTGCAGACCAAGGCGCTGATCATGATCATTTTCGCCAACATCCTCATGGACAAGGGCATCATCAGCAGCGAGACCTTTACGGCGATGTCCCGAATTCAGTTGAAGGTTTGAGCGGCGGTTGAACGCGAATCATAC
>DAITBA010000043.1:0-6526 GCA_036824005.1 Rhodocyclaceae bacterium | reverse complement strand
GGCCTGACTTTGACACCACCAAGTAACACGTCCCGCCGCAAGGCGCGCAGCACAAGGCGTCCGGCGAGGCACCGGAAACGGCCGTGTATCTATGCGGGAGTCGGGCTCAGTCGAGCCGGAGGATGGCCGGCGGCGGCTTGATCTTCAATGCTTTCAGTCGATTGGCCGCTTCCGCCGTGGGTTCGGTGACCTGCCAGACGGTGCCGTTGGGGCTGGACAATTGCGCGAGCTGAATGCGCTTGAGGTCGTCGCGCACGTTGCGCCAAGTATCCTGGCAGGCGTGCTCGATCACGCGTTCCAGTAGCAGCGACAGCACGGTGATCGCGATGTGGGCGTGGATGCGGTGGGGCGCCCAGTGGAACACCGGACGCATGCGCAGGCCGCCCTTCATCGTGCGCCAAGCCTCTTCGACGCGCTGCTGCTGCTTGTAGCCGAGCGCCATGTCCTCGGCGGTGAGGGTGTCATCGTTGCTGTGGACGACGAACTTGCCGTCGAAGCGTTCGAGTTCGGCGATGGCCTGCCGGTCGATGGCCAGGCCCCGCTTGGTCTCCTTCAGCAAGCGCCCGTAGCGGGCACTGCTGCGCAGCGCGCACACGCGCTTGCTGTGTCCGCCCTCGTCCTGATCGGCCAGGCATGCAAGCTCGGCTTCGAGTTCGCGGATGCGCTCGTCGCGATGGGCACGCTGACGGCGGGCCTCCTGCGGGTTGAAGCACACCGCGTAGCGGCGGCGGCGCTCGCCGTCGCCGACGACGACCTCCTTGACCTCGAGGTTGTCGGCGATCTTGCGGTACCGACCCGGGCGCGAGAGCACCGCTTCGGTCACCTCGTCGCCACGGCGCATCGGCATCGCCATCAGATACTTGCCGCCGCCCTTGGCGAGCGCCTGGAAGTTGGCCTGCGAGACCATGCCGGCGTCCCCGACGAACAGACAGCGGGTGAGTTGCCAGCCCTTGAGGTCTTCCTTGACCTGGGCCACCGTGGTGACATCGACGGTGTTGCCCGGAAACACCCAGTGGCGCACCGGGAAGCCGTCGCGGGTGACTGCTAGGCCGACCACGATCTGCGGTGCATCGCCCCGGCCGTTCTTGCTGTAGCCGCGCTTTCTGGGCGCCACGTAGCGCTTGGCCCCGGCCGCATCGCTGCCACGCATCTGGCCGGCGTCATCGCCTTTGTCCTCGTCGTCGATCTCGAAGTGCAGCGAGGTGGTGTCGTAGAAGACGATCTCCACGTCCAGACTCAGCAGGTCGGCGACCTGGAAGAAGATCGCCTGCTCGATCGCCGCCTTGTTCGCCTCGAGAAAGTCCATCGCGCGGTAGAGCTGATGCAGCGCCAGGCCTTGCGTGCCTTCGATGTGCACATCCTCCTTGAGCCACTGTTCATGACAGTACAGTTTGGAGGCAGGCGCGCAGGCGCGATTGGCCACCAGTGCGAACAGCGCCCGCTCCATCTCGAAGCCAAAGCGCCGGCCGTGCGCCTGCGCACGCACGATGACATCGATCCCGAGCCGCTGCCACACCGCCTGAAGTGCGTGCACATCGCCGTAGGGCCACGCGCACACCAGCCGCCAGCCCGGATCGTTGGACACGATGGCCTCGGGCGAGCAGCGGCGCAGGATGCTCTTGGCCAGACGGCGCAGCCGCTCGATGACCTCCGGATCGTCGGCACGACCGCAGTTGAACACGATCTGCGCCTGCGAGCGCCCCTTCGTCGCATCCCACACGTTCTCGGCCAGTTGCAGGTAGGTGATCTCCCGCCCATCGGCCCGCTTCTGTTTGCTCTGTCTCAAGTACATGCACAGCACGGTAGCGGGATTAAGGGCGAAAAATCAACAACCCGTGTATCTAGGTTTTTGGCGCCCCATCGCCCTGAAACCCGCGCCGTTGCTGGGGGTGGGGCGGAAATGTGCCTTGGAGCTGTCAAACTCGGGCATGGGAAAACCGGCAAATAAGGCAATCTTCCGGCTCTGGCGCGCGCCACACAGCGCGCAACAGGTATGGGTTGCACAAATGCAATACTTCCTGCCCTTGCGACCTGACTTTGACACCACCAAGTAACACGTCCCGCCGCAAGGCGCGCAGCACAAGGCGTCCGGCGAGGCACCGGAAACGGCCGTGTATCTATGCGGGAGTCGGGCTCAGTCGAGCCGGAGGATGGCCGGCGGCGGCTTGATCTTCAATGCTTTCAGTCGATTGGCCGCTTCCGCCGTGGGTTCGGTGACCTGCCAGACGGTGCCGTTGGGGCTGGACAATTGCGCGAGCTGAATGCGCTTGAGGTCGTCGCGCACGTTGCGCCAAGTATCCTGGCAGGCGTGCTCGATCACGCGTTCCAGTAGCAGCGACAGCACGGTGATCGCGATGTGGGCGTGGATGCGGTGGGGCGCCCAGTGGAACACCGGACGCATGCGCAGGCCGCCCTTCATCGTGCGCCAAGCCTCTTCGACGCGCTGCTGCTGCTTGTAGCCGAGCGCCATGTCCTCGGCGGTGAGGGTGTCATCGTTGCTGTGGACGACGAACTTGCCGTCGAAGCGTTCGAGTTCGGCGATGGCCTGCCGGTCGATGGCCAGGCCCCGCTTGGTCTCCTTCAGCAAGCGCCCGTAGCGGGCACTGCTGCGCAGCGCGCACACGCGCTTGCTGTGTCCGCCCTCGTCCTGATCGGCCAGGCATGCAAGCTCGGCTTCGAGTTCGCGGATGCGCTCGTCGCGATGGGCACGCTGACGGCGGGCCTCCTGCGGGTTGAAGCACACCGCGTAGCGGCGGCGGCGCTCGCCGTCGCCGACGACGACCTCCTTGACCTCGAGGTTGTCGGCGATCTTGCGGTACCGACCCGGGCGCGAGAGCACCGCTTCGGTCACCTCGTCGCCACGGCGCATCGGCATCGCCATCAGATACTTGCCGCCGCCCTTGGCGAGCGCCTGGAAGTTGGCCTGCGAGACCATGCCGGCGTCCCCGACGAACAGACAGCGGGTGAGTTGCCAGCCCTTGAGGTCTTCCTTGACCTGGGCCACCGTGGTGACATCGACGGTGTTGCCCGGAAACACCCAGTGGCGCACCGGGAAGCCGTCGCGGGTGACTGCTAGGCCGACCACGATCTGCGGTGCATCGCCCCGGCCGTTCTTGCTGTAGCCGCGCTTTCTGGGCGCCACGTAGCGCTTGGCCCCGGCCGCATCGCTGCCACGCATCTGGCCGGCGTCATCGCCTTTGTCCTCGTCGTCGATCTCGAAGTGCAGCGAGGTGGTGTCGTAGAAGACGATCTCCACGTCCAGACTCAGCAGGTCGGCGACCTGGAAGAAGATCGCCTGCTCGATCGCCGCCTTGTTCGCCTCGAGAAAGTCCATCGCGCGGTAGAGCTGATGCAGCGCCAGGCCTTGCGTGCCTTCGATGTGCACATCCTCCTTGAGCCACTGTTCATGACAGTACAGTTTGGAGGCAGGCGCGCAGGCGCGATTGGCCACCAGTGCGAACAGCGCCCGCTCCATCTCGAAGCCAAAGCGCCGGCCGTGCGCCTGCGCACGCACGATGACATCGATCCCGAGCCGCTGCCACACCGCCTGAAGTGCGTGCACATCGCCGTAGGGCCACGCGCACACCAGCCGCCAGCCCGGATCGTTGGACACGATGGCCTCGGGCGAGCAGCGGCGCAGGATGCTCTTGGCCAGACGGCGCAGCCGCTCGATGACCTCCGGATCGTCGGCACGACCGCAGTTGAACACGATCTGCGCCTGCGAGCGCCCCTTCGTCGCATCCCACACGTTCTCGGCCAGTTGCAGGTAGGTGATCTCCCGCCCATCGGCCCGCTTCTGTTTGCTCTGTCTCAAGTACATGCACAGCACGGTAGCGGGATTAAGGGCGAAAAATCAACAACCCGTGTATCTAGGTTTTTGGCGCCCCATCGCCCTGAAACCCGCGCCGTTGCTGGGGGTGGGGCGGAAATGTGCCTTGGAGCTGTCAAACTCGGGTGGAATGGCCGCCGCGTGGTGGCGGCTGATGCGTCGCGCCTGCGTGTGTCGACACGCAAGACGGCCGCACTGACGGCGGACCACTACGCGTTTGCCTTGTTTCTGCCGGGCACCGAACTCACGCTGCACGCCAGTCTGCATCCGGCCGACGGCTCGGAGCGGCAGATGCTGTTCGAGGCGCTCGACGCACTCGATCCGGCGCAGGATCTGCTCGTGCTCGACCGAGGTTACGTCGGCAACACCATGGCGGCGACGCTGGCGCAACACGGCATGGCCTTCTGTCTGCGCGTCGATGCCAGCGGCTGGCGTTGCGTCGCCGACTTCCGACGCTCGAACGAGGCCGAGCGCGTGGTCACACTGTCGCCGCCCACCGCACGCGATGCCAGCACGTTCGATCTGGCCCGCACCGCCACCACCGTGCGCCTGATCCGCAACATCGCTCCGAACGGCCAGATCCGCGTCCTGATGACCAACCTGCTCGATGCCCAGTCGTATCCGGCCGCGCAGTTCAGCGCGCTCTATCACCAGCGCTGGCGCGTCGAGGAGGCCTTCAAGCGCATCAAGCATCGTCTGCGCCTCGAGGCCACGACGGGGTTGAACTACCTCGCCCTGCAGCAGGACTTCGCCGCCAAGATCCTGGCCGACAACCTGTGCGCACTGCTCAGCGGCAGCGGCACCGACGACGCCATCCAGACCGGCTCCCGCCCGAATCGCACCTACGCATTCGGCGCACTCAAGCCCATCCTCGCCGGGTGCCTGCTCGGCATCGCTCAGGCATGGGCGGCATTGCCCGATACCCTGGCCGCCATGGGCCGCAGTCGATGCCGCATCCAGCCAGGCAGAAGCTACCCACGACCGCCCCGAAGCAAGCCACATTTGCATATGTCCTATAAGGGAGCGTTAAGTTGAGAGCATTGCGGCACCAAGGCCCTACAGGATGACTGCGACGCGATCAACGCGTTCAGTGGCGACAACTACTTCCCGCTGCTGTGGCGTTTCTATCGCAGCCATCGACCGACGCTGTTCCGTATGGTGCATTTGCTGACGATGACCTCGACCAGCGAAGACCAGTCGCTGATGCAGGCACTGGATGTTCTGCTTGAATACGAGAACCGCAAAGGCGCCTGGATTGATGTCGAAATCGATTTTTCCTTCACCAACGAACGCTGGAAAAGGACGGTGGTGGTGAAAACCGAGGATGGCGAGCGAATCAGCCGTCAGCATTTCGAGGTTTGCGTGTTTTCTGCGCTGGCGGCAGAAATCAAGTCGGGAGACGTGTCGATTCAGGGATCGGAGGCCTATGCCGACTATCGCGACCAGCTTCTTTCATGGGATGAATGTGAGCCCTTGGTGGGCGACTACTGCCAGCAGTTGGGGTTTCCGGAGGATGCGCCCGGATTTACCCAAGGCTTGCGTGATTGGTTGACGGAGACTGCGGTCGAGGTGGATAGCGGATTTCCCGAGAATAAAGCGTTGGGGATTGATGAATTCGGTCTCCCGGTACTCAAACGGAGTGGCCCGCGGGAGCCGAAGGCTTCCGCCCGTGCCCTGGAGGCGGCTCTGCTGCAACGACTTCCTGAGCGCAATGTCATCGACGTGCTGTGCAACGTCGCCCACTGGACCAGTTGGAACCGGCACTTCGGGCCACTATCTGGCTCCGATCCAAAGATCGAGAATCCCGGTGAGCGCTACATCCTCACCACGTTTACGTATGGCTGCAATCTCGGGCCGGCCCAGGCGTCACGTCATCTGCGCGGCGCGGTGACACCGCACATGCTGTCGTTCATCAACCGACGGCATTCCAATGCCAACAAGTTGAATGCGGCACTAAAAGACATCATCAACCGCTACCACCTCTTTGATCTGCCCAAGGTCTGGGGGGAAGGCAAATCAGCAGCCGCCGACGGCACCAAATTCGATATGTTCGACCAGAACCTGCTGGCGGAGTACCACATCCGCTACGGCGGCTATGGCGGGATCGTCTACCACCACGTGGCCGATAACTACGTCGCACTGTTCAGCCACTTCATTCCCTGTGGGGTTTGGGAGGCGGTCTATATCATTGAGGGATTGCTCCAGAACAAATCGGACATCCAGCCAGATACCGTCCATGCCGATACCCAGGGGCAATCTGCACCGGTTTTCGCGCTTGCTTACCTGCTGGGTATCAAGCTGATGCCGCGCATCCGCAACTGGCACGATCTGGTATTTTTCAGGCCGACCAAGGAAACCAGCTATCAGCACCTCGACATGCTGTTCAAGGATGTCATTGACTGGGAATTGATCGAAACCCACTGGAAAGACCTGTTGAGGGTCGTATTGTCGATCAAGGCCGGCAAGATTTCGTCGTCGACCTTGTTGCGCAAGTTGGGTAACTACAGCCGCAAGAACCGGCTCTACCAGGCTTTCCGGGAACTTGGACGGGTAGTGCGAACGGCCTTCCTGCTGAGCTATATCTCCGACATGGAGCTACGCGAACAGATCACAGCGACGACCAACAAGGTAGAAGCCTACAAGGGGTCGTCTCAGAAAACGGAAAATAAAGCACGCTAAGCCGGTTGCAGCGGCCGT
>DAITBA010000028.1:0-36754 GCA_036824005.1 Rhodocyclaceae bacterium | reverse complement strand
GCGCCATTTTTACCGGTTGAAACGACTGAAAATTGGGTTTTTCTACAGCCTCAACACAGAAGTAACGGGTGCCATTGCATTGCTCGGCGAAGATGCGAATGCGCGGCGCCGCCACCTTGCTCGTGTATTTCCAGGCATTGCCGAGCAAATTGCGCAGCACCAGTTCCACCATGCGGGCATCGCCCGCGGCCGTCAACCCGGGCTCGATTTCCCAGGCAACATGACGGTCCGGATCGCTGCGCGCCAGTTCGGTGAGCAGATCCCCGGCCAAGGCGCTGAGATCGACGACTTCGTGCTTCATCTCGCGCCGCGCGCTGCGCGAAAGCGTGAGCAGGCCGTCGATCAGATCGCCCATGTGGCGGCTGGCGTGAGCGATCTGTTCGAGAAACACCTTGGCTTCGCCGCTCAGCCTGTCGCCGTAGTCTTCCTCCAGCGCCTGACTGAAGCCGTTCAGCGCCCGCAGCGGCGCCCGCAGATCGTGGGACACGGCGTAGACGAAACTGTCGAGCTCCTGGTTCGCCGCGCGCAGTTCCGCCGTGCGCGCCTGCACCCGCTGCTCCAGTTCGGCGTTGAGCAGCCGGATTTCCTGCTCGGCGTGCTTGCGCCGGGTGATGTCCTGGATGGCGCCTTCGACGCGCACGACGCGCCCATCGCGCACCAGCGGTTGTCCCACCACCCGCACCCACTTGCGGTTGCCCTTGGGTGTCAGCATCTCCAGCTCCAGCTCGTAGGGTTTGGCCTGCTCGATGGCCTCCTTGAGCGCCTTTTCGATCGCCTCCCGATGCCGGCCGTGGTAGACGCTCAGACCCAGGTCGACGGAGACGTCGTCGCAGCGCTCCACGTCGTGAATGCGCGCCACCTCCTCTGTCCAATGTCCGCGCATGGTCGCCACGTCGAATCCCCAGCCGCCCACCTGGGCAAGTTGGCCTACGCGCGTGAGCAACACCTCCCTTGCCTTGAGTGTTTCGATCACCTGCCGGCGCTCGGTGACGTCCCGGGTGACGCCCCGGTAGCCGGCAAAACTGCCATCGGGCGCGAAAACCGGATCGCCGCCGACGATGAACCAGCGCTCCTCGCCATCGCGATTCACCAATCCCAACTCCAGATTGCGGAAAGGCTGATGTGCCTCCAGCGTCGCCCGGTGCGCCGCCCACCTTGCCTCATCCATGCCCAGGTAGGGCAGTTCCCAGCGCGCCTTGCCGATATATTTTTCATAGTCCAATCCCGACCGGCTTGCGATCCAGGGCGAGATGGCGGTAAAGCGGTACTGCTCGTCCAGTTCCCAGAAATAGTCCGAGCCGATTTCCGCGAGCTGCTGGAAGATGGCGCGGCTGCGTTGCTGCTCCTGCTCCGCCCGCTTGCGCTCGGTAATGTCGCGCGAGATGCCGAACAACCCCACCACGTCTCCCTCGGCATCGTGGATCGGGCCCTTCGTGACGAGAAACGTGTGTTCGTTGCCGGTACCGGCCTGCAGGTGCTCCTCGTGGGTCTGGCGAACGCCGCGCTCCATGATGCCCCGGTCGAGATCCATGACGGACGTTGCCACCTCGGGCGGAAACAGGGCGGCATCGTCCTGGCCCAACACCTGCGCAGCCGGCCGGCCGATGAATTGCGCCGCTGCCTCGTTGCTGAGCAGATAGCGTCCCAGACGGTCTTTGACGACCACGGCGTCGCTGGTGCCGCTGACCACCGCATCGAGCAGCCGGCTATTCGTTTCGGCGCGCCGCCGCAGACGGTGCATGGTTTCGCTCAGCACACTCACCAACACGCCGTTGGCGACCAGGAAGCACCACTGGAACAGGTCGTGGGGCGCGACACTCCGGAAACTGAACGCCGGGGCAAGCGCCAGATAGGCTGTTCCCATGGCCGCGACGCCGGTCGCGGCCAGCCCCGGGCCGAGACCGCCCAGCAGCGCGCTGAGGATGATGGGGAACATGAACAAGATGAGCAGCGGGCGCTCGCCGAAGGACACCGCCAGGCCCATGCGCACGCCGAGCATGATGAGGGTGAGCGCTACGGCCACGACATAGGCCGTCCAGCGGGGCCAGCGGCCCGGGCCACTGCCGCCCGGCAGAATGGCATCGATCATGGACTGCGTCGCTTTGCCGCCTGCCGCATCCGGCACGGCGCGCAGGGCAAAGTAGAGCAGGACGGTCGTGACGAGGACGAAGCCTATTCCCTTGACCGTGGACAGCCAGGTGATGGCGGCGATATCGGTGAAGGCGGCGAGCAACCGGTCGGAAAGGAAGATCCAGGCCGCCGCGAAGACGCCATAGCCCACTGTGGCACGAACAACGAAGGCGTCGCGGGGGCCGACCTTGTTCATGGCCGCAAGCGCATCGCCTGCGGCGCAGGCGCCAGATCAGCGCCGCCGGCCGGTAGCGTCCGCGAACCGCCTGTCGATGCCACGAACCCTCCCCCGGTTCAGATCATGGCGTGTATTGTAAGGGATGCGCGTGCAGAGATGTTGTAGGAATATGGCCGGGGCATCGCTGCGGCTCAGCCCCCGGCTGCCGCAAAGGCTTTTGCCATCGCGCTCATCGCCACGGTGACGCCGCCCAGGGACCAGCCGCCGTCCACCGGCAGCACGACGCCCGAGATGTACGCCGCGAAGGGCGAGGCAAGGAACAGGGCGGCGTGGCCGATGTCACGCGGCGTGCCGTCGCGGCCCAGCGGCACGGTCCGCGTGACCAGCGCTCGCGCCTCCGCCGTCGGTGCCAGGCGCGCCATGCCTTCCGTGCCGGCGATCGGGCCGGGCACGATGGAGTTCACCCGGATGCCCTGCGGTCCCCACTCCATGGCCAGCACCCGCGTCACCATGTCCACACCGGCCTTGGCCGCACACACATGCACCTGAAAGGGCATGGGCACGAAGGCCTGGGGCGCCGAGATGTTGATGATCGAGGCGCCCGGCTTGGCGAGATGCGGATGGGCGGCGCGCAGCACGTGGAAGGTGCCGAGCAGGTCGATGTCCACCACCGCCTTGAAGCCATTCGGTGACATGCCCAGGGCCGGGGCCGGAAAGTTGCCGGCGGCGCCGGACACGAGTACGTCGATGGCGCCAAAAGCCTGCGCGGCACCTTCAAAGGCCGCCGCGACGCCATCCACATCGCGCACGTCCGCACAGAATCCCGCCGCCTCGCCGCCGTGGCTTCTGAGCCGGGCGACGGCGGCGTCCACCTTGTCGCGCGAACGGCTGGCGACCGCGACCCGCGCGCCGCATTGCGCGAAGCATTCGGCAATGCCGAGGTTGATGCCGCTGGTGCCGCCGAAGACGAACGCGTGTTTGCCGCGGAAGTCGAATGGCACGTCCATTGCCTGATCCTCGCCTGAAATATTTCGGGAGTCGCAAGCATGACACAGGGCGGGCCGGCCGCGTCACCGGCCGGCGTCGATTAGAGGCTCTTTCCTAGAAAGCGCCTCGTCGGTGGCGGCAAACGGCGCCTACTGGCGAACTGCCGGCTTGACTGCCTTGAGCGTCGGGTGCCGTCGCGCGAATTGCCGGACCGCCTCGGGGTCGCGGCGCGCGTCGAGATCGTGATCGAGCTCGCCCGCCAGGAAGCCCTTCACCACCGATGTCACCAGACTGCCCTGCGTCAGCAAGAACAGATGCCCGCAATCGAGAATGGCCAGGCGCGAATCGGGGATGAGCAGCTTCATGATGCGCCCGTTGGCGGGCGGCACCAGCGGGTCGTCGCTGCCGACCATGATGAGCGTCGGCTGCTTGAGCTGGAACAGCCAATGCACGCTGGTCCAGCCCAGCAGCGCAAAGACCTGCCACATGTAGCCCATTGTCTGGGGCGCCATGATCTCGCGGACATGGCGGCGTGCATAGTCCGGATTGGTCCGGAACACTCCGCCATAGATCTTGCCGGCATTGCGCATCAGATACTCGGGATCGCGCATGCGCGCGGAATGGACGAGCTTGAGCAAGGCGAAGGGATCGCCGGGCACGGCGAACATCCCGGTGGTAGTGGCGGCGAGGATCAGGCGCCGGCAGCGCTGCGGGAAGTCGCGGGCGAACTGCTGCGCCAAAGCGCCGCCCCAGGACACGCCCAGGACATCCACCTGCTCGTAGCCGAGCTGAACCAGGATGCGCGCCACCAGGTCGGCCAGGCCGGACAGACGGTACGGGAGCATGGTCCCCGTCGACCCGCCGGTGCCGGGAACGTCGAAGGCGATGACCTCGGTGCCTTCGAGCTTCTCGGCGAAGGGTTTGAGCATCTCGATGTTGCTGCCGATACCGTTCATCAGCAGCAGGGGCGTCGAGGTGTCGTCGCCCCGCCAGACCGCGACGCGGATACTGTGCCCGCCGATGTTCAGGAAATGCAGTTGCATGGTCGCCTCCCTTCCGCGGGCGAAGCCCTTCGCCGGGTTGGCGCGGCGACGGTTCGCCGGTTCGCGGTGTCTTCTGTTTTTTCAGGCATCGCCCAACCGTGTCGTCGGCTCATGATACCGTAACCGGAGCCCGACGCCGACGCGGCATGCCCCGCCGGACGATGCCGCAGGCGCCGGATCAGGGCTCGAAGACGTACTGCCCGGGCGCGTCGTAGAGCGCTTTGTATTTCTTGTTGCCCACCGCCGGCGCAGCCTTCTGCTGCCCCGAACGGTCTTGCATCCACTTCACCCAGTGGTCCCACCAGGTGCCGGAATGCTGCTGGGCCGATTCCAGCCACTGCTCCGGCGTGTCGGGCAGCTTGCCGTTGGTGAAATACTTTGCCTTGGGGTTGCCAGGCGGATTGATGATGCTCTGGATATGGCCGCTGCCGCACAGAACGAACTCCGCCTTGCCGCCGAAGCTCTTCGCCCCGAGATAGCAGCCCTTCCACGGCGCGATGTGGTCGGTCGTGCCGCCGACGCTGTAGACGTCGCACTTGACCGTGCTCAAATCCACAGGCGTGCCGTGGATCGTCATGCGGCCGGGATTCATGAATGGATTGCTCAGCGCCGATTCCAGAATTTCGTAGTGGAACTTGGCCGGCAGCCGCGTGCTGTCGTTATTCCAGTAAAGAATGTCGAAGGCCGGCGGCGGATTGCCAAGCAGGTAATTGTTGACCCAGTAGTTCCAGACAAGATCGTTCGGCCGCAGCCAGGCAAAGGCACGGCCCATCTCGTTGCCTTCGAACACGCCCTTGTTGGCGTGCTTCTGTTTCACCATCTTCAACGTCTGCGGCGTGATGAACATGGTGAGATGGGTCTGCTCGGCCTCCCAGTCCAGGGTGCTGACGATGAGCGTCAGCGAGTTGGCGCGCTTGTCACCCTTGGCCGCAAGATGACCGAGCAATGCCGCGGTCGTCAGACCGCCGACGCAGATGCCGGTCAGGTTCATATCCTGCGACCCGGTGATCTCACGCACGACCTCGCTCGCCTCCAGGATGCCGCTGCAATACTCCTCGAAGCCCCAGTGCCGGTGTTCGGGAGTCGGGTTGCGCCAGCTGATCAGGAACATCTGGATGCCGTTCTTGACCGCGTGCTCGATGAAACTGCGGTTCGGCGCAAGATCGAAGGCGTAGTACTTGTTGATCTGCGGCGGCACGAACAAATGCGGCCGGGCGTACACCTTTTCCGTTTGCGGCTTGTACTGGATCAACTCCAGCATCTCGTTCTTGAACACCACCACGCCCGGAGTGAGGGCGAGGTTCTCGCCGACCTTGAACTTTGTCTTGTCCACCTGGGCGGGCATGCCGTGGTTCTTGGTCATGTCGTCCACCAGGTTCTTCAGACCGGCCATGATGCTCTGGCCGCCCGTCTCGAAGAACTTGCGCATGGCGGCCGGATTGCCGAGCAGCGAGTTGGTGGGCGAAAAAGCGTCGGTGAGCATCGACATCATGAACCGGGCCCGGTCGGCGTTGATCTTGTCCAGGCCCATCGCGCCGACCATTTCCTTCATGGCGTTGCTCCATGCCAGGTACCCCTGCATGTAGGCACGGTAGAAGATATTGTCGTTCCAGACCGGGTCGGCAAAGCGTTTGTCGCCGGCCTCGGGCGCAATGTCGGAGTTGTTGGCGAAGATGCGTGCCGCCTGCCGCACGAACTCCGCCTGCTGCTCCATGAGCGCCCGCGGATTGGGCGACGCCTGCTGCACCAGTTGCAGCATCTCCGTCACGATCTCCTGGGCGTCCAGGCCCGCGAACATGCTCGGTCCGTAAAGCGCGCCTTCCGCCGCACCGTTCGCAGCACCACTCCTGCCCGAGTGCTTCTTGTCCTCTGTCGTCATAACATCACCTGTCTAGTCCGATTGCGGGTGCTGAGCGTGTCAGCCCCCGGCCAGCAACATGACGAGCACCTGCGCCATCAGCGCCGGTTTCTCCTCACCTTCAATTTCCAGGCTGCACTGGGATGTCAGCAGCATGCGCCCTTTGCCTTTGTCCTCGGCCGAAACGAGCGACACCCGCCCGCGCACACGCGCGCCGGCGCGCACCGGCGACATGAAGCGCACCTTGTCGAGGCCATACACGACCGCCTGCGGCACGTCCGGCGGGATGATGCCGAGATCGAGCAGGCTCGGCCCGAGCAGGGAAAGCAGGAGATAGCCGTGGGCGATGGTGCCGCCGAAGGGACTTTCGCGCTTGGCGCGCTCGACATCGATGTGGATCCACTGACGATCGCCCGTGCATTCGGCGAACTGATCGACGCGCTGCTGGGTCACGTCCATCCACGGCGATACGCCAAGCTCGCGGCCGACGAACTGGGAAACGGTCGCCAGACGGTATCCCTCGATGGGCATGCCTCATTCCTCCCCTGTCCGACGCTCCGCGCCAACCGCGCCGGCACGGCCCGATCGCCGCCTCCGGAAGCGTCCTATCCTAGCGCTACACTAACAAGGCGCAACCAACTTGTCAAACATTTGGCTAATTAGTTTGTTCGCGCGCGTGGCGCCGAGTACCTCGGATAGACAGGCCGGCCACGAGGTCCCGACGCGGCGCGACGCCGGCGCTCCGCAGGGCAAAAGCCCATAGCTAGAAGCGCACGGGATCGCCCACGCGCACTCCCAGCTCTATCGCCGCGCTGCCGCGGTTCACGGCGATCTCGGCCAGACCGATGCTGTTCTCGTACCAGATGGGACTCGCGTCCTGCGCCGCGGAGAAAACCGGCGCATGGCTGACCCTCCGCCCGGCCGCTTCGATGGGCGCCGCCGCTGGCAGGCGTGCCGCCCGCAGGCCTGTCATGGCGTTGCCATAGTGATCGATGTAGATGATCTCGGGTAGGTCGCCGGCGCCCAGTTGCACGTCAAGACCGGTCGTCGTTGCTACCTTGTCGGCGGGCAGCCCGGCGCTCGCGATCCAGGCGGCCATGGGCGCGAACAGGTCGCGGCCGTGGAAGGATATGGACAGTCCGGACGGACGCCAGAGGATGCGCCAGCAGCACGTATCCGCCGCGCGCGCCGCGGTCACGGAGAGCAAGCCGTTGTCGGGACCGACGAACCACTTGCCGTCGGCATGGACGACGACAGCCTCGCGCGCACTGCCGACGCCCGGATCGACGACGGCAAGAAACACGGTTCCGGCGGGAAAGCGGCCCTGCAACGCGGCAAGCAGATGCGCCGCCGCCGGGACGTGAAAATCCGGCGCGCGATGCAGAAGGTCGACGATCGCGGCCCCTGCGGCGCCATGCTGCAGCAGCGCCGCCTTGACCTGACCGACGTAGAGATCGTCGGCGCCGAAATCGGTGAAGAGAACGATCATATTTCGAGTCCGTCATTCCGCAGACGACGCAGATGTGCATCGATATCCGGGATCGAATCGGGACGTTATCAGGATGTTGTCGGTACGTTGGCGGAACGTCGCTGGTCACTCCAGACGATTGACCCTATTTTGATTCAATCCGTGCCAATCCGCGAAATCGGCGGATAGCCGGATATTTCGGGCCAGACGCGCGCACGCCGGGCATGCAAACTCCGGCGATTCGATCTACGCTACACCCATGAGCGCCCTTGCCGCATTCCACCCCGCCGTCGCCGACTGGTTCAACAGCACATTCGCGGTGCCGACGGTGCCCCAGGAGCAGGCGTGGCCGGCAATCCGCGCCGGGCGCGACGTGCTGATCGCCGCGCCCACCGGCTCGGGCAAGACACTGGCGGCCTTCCTCGCCGCCATCGACGATCTCGTCTGCCGCGGGGTAGGCGGCGATTTGGCCGACGAAACCCACGTCGTCTATGTGTCGCCGCTGAAGGCGCTGTCCAACGACATCCAGCGCAACCTGGAAGCACCGCTTGCCGGCATCCGGGACGCGCTGAGGGCGCGCGAGGCACCGGAGGCGGACATCCGCGTTCTGGTGCGCACCGGCGACACGCCCCAGGCGCAGCGCGAGCAGATGCGCCGCCGGCCGCCGCACATCGTCGTGACGACGCCGGAGTCGCTCTACATCCTGCTCGGCTCCGAGTCGGGCCGCAACATGCTCGCCACCACGCGCACGGTAATCGTGGATGAAATCCACGCCGTCGCGCCCAACAAGCGCGGCAGCCACCTTGCACTGTCCCTGGAGCGGCTTCAGGCGCTCGCCGGCCCACGTCTCACGCGCATCGGGCTGTCGGCGACCCAGAAACCGATCGATGAAGTGGCGCGCTTTCTCATCGGCGCCGCCGGCTCCGAATGCACCGTCGTCGACACCGGTCACACGCGCAATCGCGACCTCGCCATCGAGGTGCCGGCCTCGCCCCTGGAAGCGGTCATGGCGGGCGAGGTCTGGCAGCAGACCTATGACCGCCTGGCCGAGCTGATCGCGGCCCACCGCACGACGCTCGTGTTCGTGAACACCCGCCGCCTGGCCGAGCGTGTCACCCGCCACCTCTCCGAGCGCCTGGGCGAGCGCGCGGTCGGCGCTCATCATGGCAGTCTGGCCAGGGAGCAGCGCCTGGAAGCGGAACAGCGCCTGAAGCGCGGCGAGCTGAAGGCGCTGGTGGCCACCGCCTCACTGGAGCTGGGCATCGACATCGGCGAGGTGGATCTCGTCTGCCAGCTCGGCTCGCCGCGCACCATCGCCGCCTTCCTGCAGCGGGTCGGCCGCTCCGGCCACGCCGTGGACGGCACGCCGAAAGGCCGATTGTTTCCCCTGTCGCGCGACGATCTGGTGGAGTGCACGGCGCTGCTCGACTGCGTACGCCGCGGCGAGCTGGATCGGCTGATCATCCCAGCCAAACCACTGGACGTGCTGGCGCAGCAGATCGTTGCCGAGGTGGCGGCGCGCGAGTGGCGCGGGGAAGAACTGTTCGAGCTGTTCCGGCGCGCCCATCCCTACCGCGAGCTGACCCGGGAGGAATTCGCCGCCGTGGTGCACGTGCTCGCCGAAGGCTTCAGCACCCGCCGCGGGCGGCGCGGCGCGCTCCTCCACCATGACGCCGTCAATGGCGTGCTGCGCGGCCGGCGCGGCGCCCGGCTGACTGCGCTGACCTCCGGCGGCACCATCCCCGACAACGCCGACTACAGCGTCATGCTGGAGCCGGAGTCCCAGTTCATCGGCACGGTAAACGAGGACTTCGCCGTCGAGAGCCTGGCGGGCGACGTCTTCCAGCTCGGCAACAATTCCTATCGCATCCTGCGCATCGAACGCGGCACGGTGCGCGTGGAGGATGCCCACGGCTTGCCGCCGTCCATTCCCTTCTGGTTCGGCGAGGCGCCGGCGCGCAGCGACGAGCTGTCGCTGGCGGTATCGCGGCTGCGGCAGGACATCGAAGCGCGGCTTGCCGGCGGCGCGGACGCGGCAGCGACATGGCTGACGCGGGAGATCGGCATCGCCGCGCCCGCCGCCGAGCAGTTGCTGGACTACCTCGCCGCGGCCCGCGCCGCGCTCGGTTGCCTGCCGACCCAGGAGACGGTGGTGCTGGAGCGTTTCTTCGACGAGAGCGGCGGCATGCAGCTGGTTATCCATTCGCCCTTCGGCGCGCGCATCAATCGCGCCTGGGGGCTGGCGCTGCGCAAGCGCTTCTGCCGCAAGTTCAACTTCGAGCTGCAGGCCGCCGCCACGGAGAACAGCATCGTGCTGTCGCTCACCAGCGCCCACAGCTTCGCCCTCGACGAGGTACCGCACTACCTGCACCCCGACACGGTGCGGCCGCTGCTGGTGCAGGCGCTGCTCGATGCGCCCATGTTCATGGCGCGCTGGCGCTGGAATGCCGCCATTGCGCTCGCCCTGCCGCGCTTCCGCGGCGGCCGCAAGGTGCCGGCGCAGCTGCAGCGTATGGACGCCGAGGACTTGATCGCCGCGGTGTTCCCGGACCAGATCGCCTGCTTCGAGAACATCGTCGGCGATCGCGAGATTCCCGACCATCCGCTGGTGGACCAGACCATCCGCGACTGCCTGTTCGATGCCATGGACATCGAAGGCTTCGAGCGTGTACTGCGAGCGCTCCATGCCGGCCGCATCCGCGTGGTGGCGCGCGATCTGACCGAGCCTTCGCCGCTGGCGGCGGAGGTGCTGGCGGCGCGGCCCTACGCCTTCCTCGACGATGCGCCGCTGGAGGAGCGGCGTACCCAGGCGGTGATGGGCCGGCGCTGGCTCGACCCCGAAAGCGCCGCCGACATCGGCCGGCTCGATGCCGAAGCGATCGCCCGCGTGCGCGCCGAAGCGTGGCCTGACGCGGCAAGCGCCGACGAGCTGCACGACGCCCTGCTCTGGCTGGGCTTCCTCACCGGGGAGGAGGTATCCCGGCAGGCCCAGTGGCCCGCCTTCCTCGGGGCGCTGGCTGGTGCCGGGCGGGTGACTTGTCTCAGCGCCGATACGCCCGCCGGGGGCAAAGCGCTACGGCTCGCCACCGAACGCCTGCCCGAATTCCGGGCCCTCTTTCCCGAGGCGCAATTCGCCCCGATCGTCACGCCGCCAGAGCGCTACGCCGCAAAGCAATGGCAGCGCGAGGAGGCGCTGGTGGAAATCCTGCGCGGTCGGCTGGAAGGACTGGGTCCGGTCACGGTCCCGGTGCTGGCCGAGTCCCTTGGCCTCGCCCCGGCGCAGATCGACGCCGCGCTGGCCGCCCTGGAAGCGCAGGGTGTGGCGATGCGCGGCCGGTTCACGCCGGACAGCGCGGAGAGCGAATGGTGCGACCGGCGCCTGCTGGCGCGCATCCATCGCTACACCGTGAAGCAGTTGCGGGCGGAAATCGAGCCGGTCGCAGCGCGGGATTTCCTGCGCTTCTTGTTCGACTGGCAGCGCCTCACGGCCGAGACGCGCATGGAAGGGCCGGATGCCGTAGCAGCCATCGTCGCCCAGCTCGAAGGCTTCGAGGCGCCGGCGGCCGCCTGGGAGACGGAACTGTTGCCCGGGCGCATCGGTGAATACGAGCCGGCATGGCTCGACGATCAATGCCTGGCGGGGCGCATCGTGTGGACACGGCTGTCGCCGCGGCGCAACGATACGGAGCGCGCCGCGGCGCCGGTGCGCACCACCCCGGTGGCGCTGCTCGGGCGGCGCAACGCCCGCCTGTGGGCCACTGCCGCCGACGATGCCCAGCCGCCGCACCTGTCCTCCCGGGCGCAGGCGGTGGCCGATTTCATCCGTGATCGCGGCGCCTCGTTTTTCGACGAACTGGTGGAAGGCACGGGACTCCTGCGCACCCAGGTGGAAGAGGCGTTGGCGGAGCTGGTGGCGCTGGGGCTGGTCAATTCCGACAGTTTCAGCGGTCTGCGCGCGCTGCTGGTGCCGTCCGACCGGCGCAAACCCTTCGCCGGCGGCCGGCGCAAGCGCCGCACCGCCTTGTTCGGCATGGAAGACGCCGGGCGCTGGGCGCTGGTGCGCCGGCCGGCGCATCGTTCCGGTTCTTCCGCCGGTGGCGTAGATGGCCGCGCGCTCGCCCCCGCTGCCAACGGCGACACCGATCCTGCACTGGTCACAGAGCACATCGCCCGCACCCTGCTGCGCCGCTACGGCGTCGTCTTCTGGCGGCTACTCGAGCGCGAGGCACCGTGGCTGCCAGCCTGGCGCGATCTGCTGCGCTGCTACCGCCGGCTGGAGGCGCGCGGCGAAATCCGCGGCGGGCGCTTCGTCGCCGGCTTTTCGGGCGAGCAATTCGCCCTGCCCGACGCCGTCGGCCAGCTGCGCGAAGTGCGGCGCAAGCCGCACAGCGAAGCGTGGCTGTCCGTTTCCGGCGCCGATCCGCTCAATCTGATCGGCATACTCACGCCCGGGCCGAAGCTGCCGGCGCTCACAGGCAATCGCCTGCTGTATCGCGACGGCGTGCCGGTAGCGTGGTTTGCCGGCGGCGAAGTGCATTTTTTCGAGCAACTGAACGCCAAGGACCAATGGCAGGCGCATAACGCCTTGGTGCGGCGCCACGTGCCCCCGGCCCTGGCCGATTTCTCCTGACTGCGGGACCGAGGCCTGGCTCTAATTACGAGGGCCTTTGATCCAGGTCACAATCTGGTGCGCGGCGACAAGTATCGTTGCTTGCATGTGCGTGCCGGCTGGCAGCGCCGCAATCCTGCCGTCCCGGGCACGTGGTCACCTTAGGAGTCTGTGCCATGACTCAACCTGCCAAGGATTCCGCTGCGCAGCCGATCAAGGCCGTCCCGTCCGCCCCTGCCGCAGCCGCGCCCGCGCCTGCCGAGCCCAAACCCGCGCGACATGCAGCACGTGCGGCACCGGCGCTGGCGGACCTCAACGAGGCGCCAATGCTGGCCGGCCACGGCCAGACCATGGATCGCTTCCTGCATGCCGCCCTGGGCCGCATCACGCTCGGTCTGTCGCCCAGTTCGCTGCTGGCCGCGTACATGGACTGGGCGGTGCACCTGGAGATGCAGCCGGGCAAGCAGATGGAGCTGGTGGAGAAGGCTTCGCGCAAGTTCCACCGCCTGCTCATGTATTCGCTGCGCGCCGCGGGTCCCCAGGCCGTGCCCACGATCGAGCCCTTGCCCCAGGACCAGCGCTTCGATCATCCGGCCTGGCAGCAGTGGCCGTTCAACATCTATTACCAGGCGTTCCTGCTCATCCAGCAGTGGTGGTTCAACGCCACAACGGGCATACGCGGCGTGACGCCCCACCACGAGCAGGTGACCACCTTCGCCGCGCGTCAGTTGCTGGACATGTTCTCGCCCTCGAACCTGCCGTGGACCAACCCCGAAGTGCTGATGGAGACCGCGCGCAGCGGCGGGTCCAATCTGCTGCAGGGCACGTACAACTGGTGGAGCGATATCGAACGCATACTGGCGAACCGGCCGAAGGAAGGCCGCGAGGCCTACCGCGTCGGCGAAGACGTGGCGGTTACGCCCGGCAAGGTGGTGTTCCGCAATCGCCTGATGGAGCTGATCCAGTACTCGCCTGCCAGCGATTCGGTCTATGCCGAACCGGTGCTGATCGTACCGTCGTGGATCATGAAGTATTACATCCTCGACCTGTCCCCGCATAACTCCTTCGTGCGCTTCCTGGTCGAACAGGGACACACGGTGTTCATGATCTCGTGGAAGAACCCGGACACCAACGACCGCGACCTGGATATGGGCGACTACCTGCGCTTCGGACCGCTGGCCGCCATCGACGTCGTTTCGCGCATCGTGCCGGAACGCCGCATCAATTCCGTCGGCTACTGTCTGGGCGGCACGCTGCTCGCCATCGCCGCTGCGACGCTGGCGCGCGACGATGACGAGCGGCTCAACAGCGTCACGCTGCTGGCGACGGAAGTGGACTTCGAGGAGCCGGGGGAGCTGGGCCTGTTTATCGACGAAAGCCAGCTCGCCTTCCTCGAGGACATCATGTGGGACCAGGGTTACCTTGACGGCAGCCAAATGGCCGGCGCCTTCGAGCTGCTCAACTCCAAGGACCTGGTGTGGTCGCGCATGGTGCACGACTACCTCATGGGCACCCGGGCGCCGCTGTCGGACCTCATGGCCTGGAACGCCGATCTCACGCGCATGCCCTATCGCATGCACAGCGAGTATCTGAAGCGCCTCTATCTGGGCAACGAACTGGCGCGCGGCGTCTATCCCGTCGAGGAACGGCCGGTGGCGCTGACCGACATCCGCGTGCCGATTTTCGCCGTCGGCACGGTGCGCGACCACGTTTCCCCCTGGCGCTCCGTATACAAGATCCACCTGCTGACTGATACCGAGGTGACATTCCTGCTCACCAACGGCGGCCACAATGCCGGCATCGTCAGCGAGCCGGGCCACAAGGGTCGCACTTACCAGATGGGCACCCAGGCGGCTGATGACAAATACATCGACCCGGACACCTGGTGTGCGCGCACCGCGAAGCAGGAAGGCTCCTGGTGGCCGGCATGGCAGGGCTGGCTGGCGGCACACTCCAGCGAACGCGTGCCACCGCGCGTCCCGGGCAGCCGGGACTACCCGGCGATGGCGGACGCGCCGGGCTGCTACGTGCTGCAGCCCTGACGGCGGGGGCGGGCATCGCGCCCGCCTCATTTTCTGCGCGCCTTGGCGGGGCAGCGGCAGGTGATTACGCCGCGAACTGCTGCATGCGTGCCCGTAGGGCCTCGGGGATCGCCACCGCCCGGAACGTGTCCAGCGAGGCCATCACAAGCACCAGCTTCGCCCGCACGCGCACCACGCCCTCGGCGCCGCCTTCCATCATGAGAGTGAAGGAACTGCTGCCGAGATGCTTGACGGCCAGTCGCAAATGCAGTGTCTCGCCGATCTTGCTGGGCGTAAGGAACTCACACTCGACCCTGGCCATGGGCACGCCGAGCCGGTCCCGGGCATGCAACATGGCGAAGTCGGTATCCAGTCCTTGGTTGAACCAGTCTTCGACCAGTTCGTTGAACAGAACGAAATACTGCGGATAGAACACGATCCCGGCCGGATCGCAGTGATGAAAGCGGATCAGCTTGTCGCGCTCGAAGGGATTGCCCTGGCTCATCTCTGCCTCTCCGTGGTCTTGTTGTCCGCCTGCCCGCGCAGCATGCCCACCATATGCCGGGCGATTTCCGGTGGCGACTTGCGTCCTGGCCGATACCAGACCAGCGTCCAGTTGAGCGCCCCGATCAGGGTCAGCCGAAATAGCGAGCGGTCCGTGCCCCGGCGCAAGTCAAGCGCCGCGACCAGTCCGCGGAAAATGTCATCGTAATGCTCGCGGTCGCGCTTCAGGCGCCGCAGCAGATTTTCCTCGTGAATGGCGAACAGGCCGGTGGCGGTGACGCGAGCGATCGGATCACCTTCGACCGCGGAGTGAATATGTTCGGCACAGGCCAGTTCGAGTCGCTTCCAGGGATCGCTGCTGGTGTTGATGACAGCACTGACACGGTCGATCAATTGCAGAAAGCCCTGGCGGTGCACCGCCAAGTACAAATCCTCCTTCGCCGGGAAATAGTGGTAAACCGATCCCGGCAGCATGCCGACCCGGTCGGCAATGTCGCGCACGGAGGTGCCGCTGTAGCCGCGTTCGACGAACAACTGCGCCGCGACGGAGAGAATCAGATCGCGGCGGTCCACCGTGCCCGGCGTTTCCTTGTCGCGGCTGCGTATCGTTGACTTGCGCGCCAGCTTGCGCGTGACATCGCCACGGCGCATCAACTCCCGCTGCTGCTCGGTAAGGACGCTGGCATGGCCAGACCTCTGGAGCGCCTTGAGGCGCTTGTACGTGGTTTCGAGTCCGAGCCTGCACCAGATGTAGCGCACACCCGAAGCTGAGACCGTGTAGCCTTGGCGGGCAAGCGCCTGCGCCACCTTGGTCTGCCCCATCTGCGGATGCGAGCGGGCGTACGCCGCCACCGCCGATTCCAGCTCCTGCCCCCGCTCCTCTATCACGCGTGCGCGCTTGCGTCCCATCCAGCTCCCGACCCGTTACCCAAGTATAGCAAGAACAGAATACCCGAATTCGCGCACCGCAGCGTACTGTTTTTTTGGTCGGGCGTTTGACAAGTCACTGCTTCAGCGTTACAGTGCTGCCACGCTGCCTTGGTCCGGGTGCCGCAATCGCCAGACGCCCGGCACGCAAGGAAGCGCAACGAGCAAGCGCCGGCCGCACCGCACGGCCTGATCAAACCGTAGGAGGAGAGAATGAGGATCGCATCGACGTTGGTCGGGCTGGCGCTCGGCCTTGCACTGCTGCCCGCCCGTGCCGACATCAACATCGGCGTCACCCTGTCGGCGACCGGACCGGCAGCGTCCCTGGGCATCCCCGAGAAGAACACCTTCGCCCTGGCGCCGACCGCCATCGGCGGCCAGAAGGTGAACTACATCATCCTCGATGACGCCACCGACCCCACCGGTGCGGCGAAGAACGCACGCAAGCTCGTGAGCGAGAGCAACGTCGATTTGCTGATCGGCTCCTCCACGGTTCCCACCTCGCTGGCCCTGGTCGAAGTGGCCAATGAAGCGAAGACGGCGATGATCGCCATGGCGCCGATCCAGCCTGCCGACGACAAGCTAGGCTGGGTTTTCATCACGCCGCAGACCAATGCATTGATGGCCACGGCGCTGCTCGAGCACATGCAGAAGGTGGGGGTCAAAACGCTGGGCTATATTGGCTACGCCGACCCCTACGGCGAGGGCTGGTGGAAGGAAATCAGCCGGCTGGCCGAGACGAAGGGCATCAAAATCGTCGCCAGCGAGCGCTTCCAACGCACCGACACCGCCGTCGGCGGTCAGGTGCTGAAGATCCTGGCGGCCAAGCCGGACGCGGTGCTGGTGTGCGGCTCGGGCACGCCTTCGGTGCTGCCCCAGGCGACGCTGGCGGAGCGCCTCTACCGTGGGCGGGTTTATCAGACGCATGGTTCGGCCAATCGGGACTTCCTGCGCGTCGGCGGCAAGAAGGTCGAGGGCGCGGTGCTGCCGGTGGGTCCGATGCTGGTCGCCGAGCAGTTGCCGGATTCCCATCCGAGTAAGAAGGTCTCCCTCGACTATGTCACCAAATACGAGGCGACGTACGGCGCCGAGAGTCGCTCCACCTTCGGCGGCCATGCCTGGGACGCAATGCTGCTGGCGCAGCAGGCCATCGGCGAGGCGCTCAAGAGCGCCAAACCCGGCACACCGGAGTTCCGCCAGGCCGTCCGCGACGCCCTGGAGAAGACGCGCAACCTCGCCGCCACCAACGGCGTATTCAACATGACCGCGAAGGATCACACTGGGCTGGATGCGCGCGCGGCAGTGCTGGTCAAGGTCGAAGACGGCGCCTGGAAGCTGGTCAAATAAGCGCACAAGGGAGGCCGCAATGAATCTGTCGTCATATCTGGAGCGCCATGCCAAGGCCGATCCGGACCGGGTGGCGGTACGCTTCGAAGGACAATCCGTCACCTACGGAACGCTCAATCGCGACGCGTCCCGGCTCGCGAGCGCATTGCGCGCCAAGGGCATCGGCGCTGGCGACCGGGTCGCGGTCTATCTACCCAACATCCCGGAGTTCCTGGTGGCCTATTACGCCATCCAGAGGCTCGGGGCCGTCGCGGTGACCATCAACGCCATATTCAAGACCGAGGAGGTGCGGCATCTGCTCGACGACTCCGGTGCGGCGGCCATATTCACCGTGACCGAATTGGCACGCTACGTGCCAGCCGACTGCGCGGCCCTGCGCCTGCGCGCCGCTGTAGACGGCACTCCCGCCGAGGGGTGGCATGCCCTTGCCGACCTGCTCGCCTCGGGTTCGGAATCCTTTGCCCTGGTTGAGCGCGAAGCCAACGACGATGCCGCGCTGCTCTACTCCTCCGGTACGACCGGCGTACCCAAGGGCGTGGTGCTGACCCAGCACAACATCCACAGCAACATCGCCATCTGCGCCAAGTGCTCCGACTACCAACCGGGTGACCGGCTGCTGTTGTTCCTGCCCCTCTTCCACGTGTATGGGCAGAACTACATCATGAACGCTGCCATTCTCGCCGGCGCTACGCTCGTGCTCTTCCGCCGCTTCGTACCCGAGGTCGTTCTGAAGGCGATCGGCGAGGAGCGCGTGACGCATCTGTTCGCTGTGCCGACGATCTACATCGGGCTGCTGTCCATGGATCTGGCGAACTACGACCTGTCCTCGATCCGCTACGAAATGTCGGCTGCCGCCACCATGCCGGAAGAGATCTCCCGCCGCTGGACCGATCGCTTCGGTCGGCGGGTGTACGAGGGCTACGGACTGACGGAATGCTCACCCTTCGCCTGTTACAACGACCTGCACGAGCACCGCTTCGGCTCGGTGGGTCGCGCCGTCGAGGGGTTCGCGATCAAGATCTTCGACGAACTGGACCGCGAGTTGCCCCCCGGGGAGACGGGCGAAATCGTCATCCGCGGCGACGGTGTGATGAAGGGCTACTGGAAGCGCCCGGATGAAAGCGAGAAGGCATTGCGTGGCGGCTGGCTCCATTCCGGCGACATGGGGCGCATGGACAAGGACGGTTACGTCTACATAGTCGACCGGGTGAAGGACATGATCAACATCTCGGGCTTCAAGGTCTGGCCCGCCGAGGTGGAGAAGTATCTCTACAAGATGCCCGCGGTCCAGGAAGTCGCGGTCTACGGCATCCCCGACGCAACCTCGGGCGAGCGCGTGGCCGTGGCCGCGGTGCCGCGCAAGGGCGCGGCCCTGACGTCCGATGAGGTCATCGCCTACTGTCGCGAGAACATTGCCGCCTACAAGGTTCCAGCGCGGGTGGACATTGTCGCCGAGTTGCCCAAGAGCCCGAGCGGGAAAATTCTCAAGCGGGTCCTGCGCGAGCAATACAACGCCAGTCTGGGCAGCTGAGCCGCGCCCGCCATGGACGGTCAGATCGCCCTGCTTCTGGCGCAGGACGGGCTCACTGCGGGCGCCATCTATGCGCTGCTGGCGCTTGCCCTCGTGCTGGTATTCGCGGTCACACGGGTGATCTTCATCCCGCAGGGCGAGTTCGTCGCCTACGGCGCCCTGACGCTGGCATCGTTCGAGGCCGGCGTGATGCCCGGCACGATCTGGCTGCTGCTCGGCGCCGGCGCCGCCGCCGCGCTCGCCGATGTCGCAACCGCGGCACGCCGGGGTGTCGTGCGCCGCAGGCTGGCGCGCATCATGCTCTGGAATGTGGCACTGCCGGTGCTCATCACGCTACTGGTGCTGGCTATCGAGCCGCGCCGCCTGCCGCTAGCCCTCCAGGTCGTCCTGGCGCTGCTCATCGTCATGCCGCTCGGCCCGCTGCTCTACCGCCTCGCCTATCAGCCCCTGGTGGACGCCTCGGTGCTCGTGCTGCTGATCGTTTCCGTCGCCGTGCATCTGACGCTGGTCGGGCTCGGCCTGGTGTTCTTCGGCGCTGAGGGCTCGCGCACGCCCGCCTTCAGCGACGACGCCATCATGTTTGCCGGCATACCCGTCAGCGGCCAGACCCTCTGGGTGCTGGGCGCGAGCGCCGCCCTCGTGCTCGGGCTGGCGACGTTCTTCGGCCGCAGTCTCTACGGCAAGGCTCTGCGCGCCACGGCCTCCAACCGTGTCGGCGCCCGGCTGATGGGCATTTCCACGACCATGGCGGGCAAGATCACCTTCACCCTTGCCGCGGCCATCGGCGCCTTCTCCGGCATCCTGATCGGTCCCATCACTACCGTGTTCTATGACACCGGTTTCCTGATCGGGTTGAAGGGCTTCGTCGGCGCCATCATCGGCGGGCTGGCGAGCTACCCCGTCGCGGCCGCCGGGGCGCTGCTGGTGGGACTGCTCGAATCCTATGCCTCGTTCTGGTCGAGCGCGTTCAAGGAAGTGATCGTGTTCACGCTGATCATTCCGGTGCTGCTGTGGCGCTCGCTCACCGCCCATCACATCGAGGAGGACGAGTGAATCGAGCACGCCTGTTCCTCCTCGGCGGGTTCGTTGCGCTGCTGGCGATCGCACCGCTGCTGCTTTCGCCGTTCTATGTCACGCTGCTCAATTACATCGGGCTGTATGCCCTGGTGGCACTGGGACTGGTGCTGCTCACCGGTGTCGGCGGACTGACATCCTTCGGCCAGGCGGCCTTTGTCGGTGTGGGCGCCTACACCACCGCATATCTGACTACCGCCCACGGCCTCTCCCCCTGGCTCGCCCTGCCGGTCGGCCTGGTGCTGACGGCCTTCGTGGCGCTCACGCTGGGTCTCATTACCCTGCGTCTTTCGGGCCACTATCTGCCCCTGGGCACCATCGCCTGGGGCATCAGCCTGTACTTCGTCTTCGGCAACGTGGAGTTCCTCGGCGGCCACACCGGCATCAGCGGCATACCGCCGCTCAAGCTGTTCGGCTGGGCGCTGGATAGCGGCGGGCGCTTCTTCTATCTGATCTGGGCAGTGCTGCTTGGCGCGCTGCTGGTCACCAGCAATCTGCTCGACTCGCGCGAAGGCCGGGCCATCCGCGCACTAAAAGGCGGCAGCCTGATGGCGCAGAGCATGGGTGTGAACACCGGCCGCGCCAAAATCCTCATCTTCCTCATCGCCGCGCTTTTCGCCTGCGTCTCGGGCTGGCTCTACGCGCATCTGCAGCGCTTCGTCAATCCCTCGCCATTCGGTCTGCATATCGGCATCGAATACTTGTTCATGGCCGTGGCGGGCGGTGCCGCCCACGTCTGGGGCGCGCTCGTCGGCGCGACGCTGATCACGGTGCTCAAGCAGTGGCTGCAGGACCTGCTGCCGGCGCTGTTCGGCCACAGCGGCAACTTCGAGGTGATCGTCTTCGGTGCACTGCTGGTGCTGGTGCTGCAGCGGGCACGCAACGGGCTGCTGCCGATCCTTACCCGGTTCCTGCCCCGCGACGACCGGCGTCACGCCGTGCCGCAGGCCGATGCGCTGCCGCGCCGGCCGATGCCCGCCGGTGGCGAGCCGCTGCTGGAGGTGAAGACCGCGCGCAAGCAGTTCGGCGGACTGGTGGCGTGCAATGACATCAGCTTGGAAGTGCGGCCCGGGGAGATCGTCGCGCTGATCGGTCCCAACGGTGCCGGCAAGAGCACTACCTTCAACCTCATCTCCGGCGTGCTGCCGCTGACTTCGGGCGAGATTCATTTCCGCGGTGAGCGCGTGGACGGTCTGGAGCCGCGCGCCATTGCGCATCGGGGCATGAGCCGCACCTTTCAGCACGTGCGCCTGCTGCCGACCATGAGCGTGCTGGAGAACGCGGCCATCGGCGCCCACCTGCGCGGCAGCAAGGGCATGATCCCGGCCGCGCTGCGCCTGGAGCGCGCCGAGGAGGCGCGGTTGCTGGCCGAGGCGGCACGCCAACTGGAGCGCGTCGGCCTCGGCGAGCAGTTGTGGGCCGAGGCCGGCAGCCTGCCCCTGGGCAGTCAGCGCGTGCTCGAGATCGCCCGCGCGCTCGCCGCCGATCCTTGCCTGCTCCTGCTCGACGAGCCGGCCGCCGGCCTGCGCCACCTGGAAAAACAGGCCTTGGCCGAAGTGCTGCGGAAGCTGCGCGCCGAGGGCATGGGCATTCTGCTGGTGGAACACGACATGGACTTCGTCATGGGACTGGCCGACCGTGTCGTGGTCATGGAGTTCGGCGAAAAGATCGCCGAGGGCCTGCCCGAGGAAGTGCAGCGCAATCCCCTGGTGCTCGAAGCCTATCTGGGGGCGGCGCAATGAACGTGGAAAGAGCATTTCACCGCAGAGGACGCAGAGGAAACAGAGAAAGCCTGAGGAAACAGGATTTGAGGCTTGTCACCCATCGTTTGAGACGCCGTGACGAACAAAACGTCAGCTCTTCTCCGCGTCCTCTGCGTCCTCTGTGGTGCGAACTCAGGGTTTCAGGATGAATCCGCGGACGGTGTTGGAGGTGGACAAGCTGTGCGTCTCCTACGGCAAGGTGGAGGCGCTGCACGAGGCGACTCTCAAGGTCGATGCAAGGAGCATCGTCACCGTTATCGGCTCCAACGGCGCCGGCAAGACGACCATGCTCTCCGCCATCATGGGCTTGCTACCCTCGCGCGGGAAGATCGCCTTCATGGGCGAGCAGCAGCATGACATCGAAGTCGAGCAGCTCGTCTCCCTGGGCATGGGGCTTGTGCCGGAAAAGCGCGAACTGTTCGCCGACATGAGCGTGGCGGACAACCTCCTGCTCGGCGCCTTCATGCGCCATCGCGCGCGCCACCGCGACCATGCCGACACCATGGAGGAGATATTCCAGGTCTTTCCGCGCCTGAAGGAAAGGCGCTCGCAGCTCGCCGGCACGCTGTCCGGCGGCGAGCGCCAGATGCTCGCCATGGGACGCGCGCTCATGGCCAAGCCGAAGCTGCTCATGCTCGACGAGCCCAGCCTCGGTCTGGCGCCGCTGATCGTGCGCGAGATCTTTCGCATCATCGCCGACCTGCGCAGCACCGGCGTCGCCATCCTGCTCGTCGAGCAGAACGCGCGCGCGGCGCTGCAGGTGGCCGATTACGGTTACGTCATGGAGACCGGCCACGTCGTCCTTGACGGTCCCGCCGCCGAGCTGGCGATCAATCCCCGGGTCATCGAATCCTACCTGGGACTGGCGCGCACTGCCGACGCGAGTGCGCAGACCGCCGCCGGGTGAACAAGGAGACAGACATCCGTGACTGAAGTCGTACGCATCAGCCTTGACGGCGACATCGCCACCGTCCTGGTGGACGCACCGCCGGTCAATGCCATGACGCGCGAGGTGCGTGCCGGGCTGCAGCGCTGTTTCGAGGAACTCGCGGCCAATCGCGAGGTGAAGGCGATCGTTCTCGCCTGCGCCGGAAAGACGTTCATCTCCGGCGGCGACATGCGCGAATTCGAGACCGGCATCCTGGAGCCCCAATACCACCCCGTGCTGCGCCGGATCGAGGACAGCGCCGTGCCCGTCGTCGCCGCCATCCATGGCACCGCCATGGGGGCAGGCGTCGAGACCGCCATTGCCTGCCACTACCGCGTGGTGCAGCAATCGGCAAAGCTGGGGCTGCCGGAGATCACGCTGGGCATCATCCCCGGCGCCGGCGGCACGCAACGCATGCCGCGCCTGATCGGCCTCGAACCGGCGCTGGACATGATGCTCTCCGGCAAGCCCCTGTCCGCTGTCCAGGCGAAGGAGTCGGGCCTGGCGGACGAAGTGGTCGCCGGCGACGTGCTCGATGCCGCGCTCGCCTATGCCCGCCAACTAGTCGCCAGCGGTGCCGGTCCGCGGCGCACGCGCGAGCGGCAGGTGCAGCACGCCGGCAATGCCGCAGAAATACTCGCGGCACGGCGCGCGCAGGTGACGAAGACCATGCGCAATCGCAACTCGCCCCTGGTCCTGCTGGACGCGCTGCAGGCCGCGGTGGAGAAACCCTTCGACCAGGGCCTTGCCCACGAGCACGCCCTGTCCAACCAGGTCGAGCGCGCCACCGAGGGGCGCGCCTTCCGCCACCTGTTTTTCGCCGAGCGCGAAGCGCGGCGCATTCCGGGACTTGCGGACGTCAAACCGCGGCCGTTCGTACGGCTCGGCATCGTCGGCGCCGGCACCATGGGCGGCGGCATCGCCATGTGTTTCGCCAACGCCGGCATACCCGTGACCATCGTGGACGCGAAGCAGGAGGCCCTCGACCGGGGCATCGCGACGATCCGCAAGAACTACGAGCGTTCCGTCGCCCGCGGCAGCCTCGACGCCGAGGCCATGGCTGCCCGCCTGGCGCTGATCAGCCCGACGCTGGACTACGCGGCACTGGCGGATGCCGACGTCGTGATCGAGGCGGTGTTCGAAAATCTGGCGCTGAAAAAGGAAATCTTTGCCCGGCTCGATGCCGTGGTGAAGCCTGGCGCGATCCTCGGCACGAACACGTCGACGCTGGACATCAACGACATCGCCGCCATGACCAGGCGCCCGCGCGACGTCATCGGCCTGCACTTCTTCAGCCCGGCCAACGTCATGCCGCTGCTGGAGATCGTCCAGGCGCGCGAGACGGCGCCCGACGTCATTGCCACCGCTTTCGACATCGCGAAGACCATACGGAAGACCGGCGTACTGGCGAAAGTGTGCTACGGCTTCATCGGCAACCGCATGATGGATCCCTACGGCCGCGAGGCCGAGCGCTGCGTGCTCGAAGGCGCCACGCCCGAGGAGGTGGATGGCGCGCTGGAGGACTTCGGCATGGCCATGGGCATTCTGGCCGTCTACGACATGGCCGGCGTCGATGTCGGCCACCTCACGCGCGTCGAGTTCGCCCACCTGCTGCCCAAGGACCCGACCTACTACCGGCCGTCGGCCATGCTGGTCGAGCGCGGCTGGCTGGGCCAGAAGGCCGGACGCGGCTACTACCGGTACGAATCAGGCAAGCGCACGCCCGACCCGGCGGTGGTGGCGCTGGTCCACGAGGAAGGACAGCGCCTGCGCGTGCCGCAGCGACATCCGTCGAGACAGGAAATCCAGGAGCGCTGCCTGTACGCCCTGATCAACGAGGGCGCGCGCATCCTCGAAGAAGGTGTGGCCCTGCGGGCGAGCGACATCGACGTGGTCTACACCTCCGGCTACGGTTTCCCGCGCTACCGCGGCGGGCCCATGTTCTATGCCGACACCATCGGGCTGAAGACGATCCACGACAAGCTGATCGAGTTCCAGCAATCCCTCGACCCCCAGTACTGGCAGCCGGCGCCGCTTCTCGAAAAACTGGCGCTTGCCGGCTCGAGCTTCGCTCAGTGGCAGGCGCAGCAAGCCGGTCAATAGACAGCGACATCATATGGCACACGCATACATCCCCTACGGCATCTACTGGTCGACGCCCTTCGCCAAGTGGCAGGGCACGATCGCCAACTTGAACAGCCTGCGCCTGGCCGCCGTGTGCGGCAGGCACGCGCTCAAGGACCGCGCGTTTCCGATGGAACGCGTCGATCTCGGTATCCTCGGCATCACCAACATCCAGCATGGCAGCTTCTACGGCCTACCCTGGGTGACCGGCATGATGGGCATCGACAACGTTACCGGCCCGACAGTGCAGCAGGCCTGCGCCACCAGTGCCCGGGTGCTGCAGATGGCGGCACAGGAGGTGGTCGGCGGCAGCGCGGCCTGCGCGCTGATCGTCACCGCCGACCGCTGCTCCAACGGACCGGTCGTGCACTATCCCGATGCCACGGCTCCGGGCGGGGCGGGTCATCTGGAGCGCTGGGTGCTGGACAACTTCGCCCACGATCCCTACGCCAACAACGCCATGATCACCACGGCGGAAAACGTCGCGACGCGTTACGGCATCGGCGCCGCCGAACAGAGCGAGGTGACGCTGCGCCGCTTTGCCCAGTATCAGGACGCGCTCGCCGACGACCGCGCCTTTCAGCGCCGCTACATGATCGAAGTACCGGTGACCGACGCGCCCTTCCGCAAGCATCTCGGCACGCTGTCCGAAGACGAAGGCGTATTCGAGACCAGCCCCGAGGGCCTGGCGAAGCTCAAGCCGATCAAGCCCGGCGGCACGGTCACCTTCGGCACCCAGACTCACCCCGCCGACGGCAATGCCGGCACCATCGTGACGACGCGCGAGCTGGCGCGCGAAGTCGCTGCCGATCCGGCGATCGAGATCGAATTGCTCGGCTTCGGCCAGGCGCGCGTGGAGAAAGGCCATATGCCCATGGCCGTGGCGCCGGCGGCCCAGAACGCGCTCAAGACGGCCGGACTTGCCATGAAGGACGTCGACGCCGTCAAGACCCACAATCCGTTCGCGGTGAATGACATCGCTTTCGCCCGCGACACGGGCTATCCGTTGGAGAAGATGAACAACTACGGCTGCTCGCTGATCTGGGGCCATCCCCAAGGCCCCACCGGCCTGCGCAGCGTGATCGAGCTGATCGAGGAACTGGCGCTACGCGGCGGCGGCGTCGGCCTGTTCAGCGGCTGTGCCGCGGGAGACTCGGGCATGGCTGTGGTGCTGCGCGTGTCCGACGCGCGGCGTAAATAGATGCCGGCGGGCAAGCGCATTGGCCGTCGTCGGACCGAGCGGTGCCGCTGCGCTCGGTGTCGTACCCATTGATCCGCAACACACGAGAGGAGGAAAGAGCCATGCAACGAAGAAGTCCTGTTACCTACCCCGCGCTCTCGCTATTGAGCGCGGCTCTGGCGATCGCCTTTGCCCTGCCGGCGCAGGCAGCGAGCGAACTGGAAGAGCTGAAGGCGGAACTCGCCGCGCAGCGCAAGTTGCTCGAGGAGCAGCAGAAAACCATCGAACGCCTCGAGCACAAAGTCGCCTCCCAGGAGTCGTCCCAGGCGGCGCTGCAGGCCAAGGCCGAATCCCAGGCGGTGGCAGTCAAGCCCGGCGGCACGTCGGGCGTGACGCTCTACGGCATTCTCGACGGCGGCGTGGAGCACATCACGAACATCGGCTCCGGCCACGACACGCTGACCCGCGTGCCAGGCATCACCGGCACCGTGGCATCGCGCCTGGGCGTGCGTGCCGAGAAGGAACTCGCTGCCGGCTTCAAGGGTATCGCCACGCTGGAGGCGGGCTTTAACCTGGACAACGGCACGCTGGGTCAGGGCGGACGCATCTTCGGCCGGCAACTGTTCGCCGGCTTCGCCACGCCCTACGGCGAATTCACGTTCGGTCGCCAGTATTCGATGCTGCTCTACGGCATGTTCGACGCCGATCTGCTCGGACCCAACATCTACGGCCTGGGCTCGTTCGACCCGTATCTGCCCAATGCCCGCTTCGACAACTCCGTTGCCTGGCGCGGCAAGTTCTCCAGCGTCGCCCTCGGTGCCTCGTTCTCGTTCGGCCGCGACACCAACGGCGGCACGCCGCTGTCGGGCACCTGCGCCGGCGAGATCCCAGGGCAGGCCTCGGCCTGCCGCGCCTGGTCAGCGTTTGCAAAGTATGACGGTGCCAACTTCGGCGTGGCCGCCGCCATCGACGAGCAGCGCGGCGGCTCAGGCGCCACGGCCTCGTTCTTCAACGGCGCGCCCACCGTGGCCTTCGCAAGCCCGGGCGACAAGGATCGCCGCATAACTGCCGGCGCCTATCTGAAGTTCGGCCAGGCTAAGGTGGGCATCGGCTGGCTGGGCCGCAAACTCCACACCTCTGCCCCCGAAGTCGAGTCCGACACCTATTATCTGGACGGCGCCTACAACTTCACCCAGGCGATCACCGTCGACGGCGGCGTGATGCGCATCAACAACGACGTGCAGAAGCGCGACGCCACCATGTTCGTGGTGCGCGGCTTCTATCACTTCGACAAGGACCTGTCGGCGTATCTGCAGCTCTCCCATCTGACCAACAGCAGCCTCGCACAGTACGCGCTCTCGGGCGCCGGCCCGGGCACCACGCCGCCCGTCGGTGGCGACCAGAACGGCTACATGCTCGGGCTGCGCTATCGGTTCTGATCCCGCGCCGTCTCGAGTCTCCTCCGGAGACGACGCTTGCGGGCACCAACCCCGAAAGGGGTGGTGCCCGTTTTTGTTGCTTCCGCGCCTGATCTGCAATCTCCTCATCAGTCCGAACGGCGGCGCTCCACTCATACTCGCCGCGGTCTTGTCACCCGACGCAACATGACCGAGGATATCGCCCGGACGCCGGGCAACCCGGACGACTCTCAGGCGCCGTACCTGGTTTCCGCTCTCCCGACCGAGGAGTGGGCATGTCATTCGAACTGATGATGCACGGCAGTTTCTGGATCTCGGTGGCACAGATCATCGCCATCGACATCCTGCTCGGCGGTGACAATGCCGTGGTCATTGCCCTGGCGTGCCGCAGGCTGCCCGAGCGCCAGCGCAACCTGGGCATCTTCTGGGGTGTGCTCGGCGCCATCGCGCTGCGCGTGGTCCTCATCTTCTTCGCGCTGCAGTTGCTGGCGCTGCCCTTCCTCAAGGTGGTCGGCGCGCTGCTGCTGCTGTGGATCGGCGTCAAACTCCTGCAGCCGGAGGACGATGATGCCCACGGCGAGATCGAGAGCTCGGCGCACCTGCTCGGCGCCATCAAGACCGTCATCGTCGCCGACGCCGTCATGAGCCTGGACAACGTCATCGCCGTGGCCGGCGCGGCCAAAGGCGACCTGGGTCTGGTCGTGTTCGGCATTGCCATCAGCATCCCGATCGTCGTCTGGGGCAGCCGGTTCGTGCTCAAGCTCATGGATCGCTTTCCCATCGTCATCACGCTCGGCGGCGCGCTGCTGGGCTGGATAGCCGGCGACATGCTGGTGAGCGACGTGGTCGTCAAACTCTATCTGCAAGGTGCGCCGTCCTGGCTGCATTACGTCAGCGCCGCCGCCGGGGCGGTGCTCGTTGTCTTCGTCGGCAAGCTGGTAGCGCGGCGCAAGCCACCGGCACCGGTAACCGAACTGGCGCTGGATTCGACCCGGCGCGACTAGGGGGAAGGCATGACAAGGCTATTGGTTGCGGTGGACGGTTCGGTCCACTCCCGGCGCGCAGCGGAGCACCTGCTGACGCTGCTGGCGGAGGAAGGCCCGATGGAGATTCACTTGCTCAACGTGCAGATCCCGATCGAATCGGGCCACGCCCGCATGTTCGTCAGCCACGAGGAATTGCAGGACTATTATCGCGGCGAGGGGCTGGCAGCGCTCAAGGAGGCGCGCGAAATCCTGGACCGCGCGGGCGTGCCCTACCAGCACCACATCGCCATCGGCCATGTGGCTCAGACGATCGCGGCGTACGCCAAGGAAAAGGGTTTCGACCGGATCCTCATCGGCTCGCGCGGACATGGGACCCTCACCGACCTGCTGCTCGGTTCGGTGGCGCGTGACGTGCTGCGTCTGGCAGATGTTCCGGTGACGCTGGTGAAGTAGTCCCCTGCGGGCAGGCGGCTCCGTACACTGCCCGCAAACGCTCCGGTTTGACGATTGTCAATGCCGACACAGGCGCCGGATGAAATCATTGCACGTTGTCCTGACCGGCGGGCCCACGAATTCGCCCCGCCGATGCGTGTTGGCGGCGACGTCCTGCGCGACGCTTGGCTGCCCGGCCTTCAAGAACGAACTAAAGAAGAATCATGGTGCCCACGGCGAATCCCTGGGCCACAGGTGCCGTATCGTATGGATATACACAACAGGCTTGACCTGGCGCTGCCGCACGCCCTTGTGCAGGGCATGCCGATCGGGGTGGTAGCGGCGGACCGGGAACGCATCCTGTACGCCAACCCCACCGCCAGCCGGCTGTTCGCCTTCGATCCGCCCGAGGCGATTCTGTCCAGCTCGCTTTCGGCGCTGTTTTCCATCGAAGACCACGACAGGCTTCAGCGCGCCGTCGGCGCCGCCCTGGATGGCGATGGCGAGACGATCGAACTACTCGGCATCTGCGCCAATGGCACGACGATCGAGATCGACGTCCATTTCAGCGGCGTCGATTACCTCGGCACGCGAATCATCGTCGCGGCCATGTCCGACATTACCGATCGCCGCCGCTCGACCCGTGCCCTGAAGCAACTCGCATTTCGCGACCTTCTCACGGGACTGCCCAACCGCGCGCTGTTTCTCGATCGCATGAGCCAGGCGCTGCACCGCTGCAAGCGCAGCAACGGGCGCTTCGCCCTGATGTTCCTCGACCTGGACGGCTTCAAGGACGTGAACGACACCTACGGCCACCAGTACGGCGACGCCGCCTTGAAGGCGGTCGCACAGCGGCTGCAGCATGTCGTGCGCGAGGCGGACACCGTGGCGCGGCTCGGCGGCGACGAGTTCACGATCATCGTGCACGACGTGCACCATGACACAGGTGTCGTGGGCGTGGCGCACAAGGTGCACTTCGCCCTGCAGCAGCCATTGTCCATCGGCATCGCCCAGATCACCCTCGGCGCGAGCATCGGCATCGCCATCTACCCCGATCATGGCCGGGACACGCACGCGCTCATCCTCGCTGCCGATTCGGCCATGTACGCCAGCAAGAAGAATGGCAAGGGCTTGTCCTCGTTCTTCTCGCCGGCACTGGAGAAATCGCTGCGCCGGCCGTCCCTGTTCGTAGAGTGGTCGGAAGAAATGGAATACGGCGTGCCGTTCATGGACGAGCAGCACCGCGGGCTCGTGGACCTCGTCAACCGCATCATCAACGCGCTCGCGGCGGCCGAGGACAGCCCCGCGGTCGCCCGGCAATTGGACGAGCTGATTCGCGCCACCAAGGTGCATTTCGCCACCGAAGAATCCCATATGGATGCGCTCAACGGCGAAGACGCTGCCCGTCACCGCCAGCAGCACGTTCGCCTGCTCGACGAGTTGATGCGCATCCGCGCAACCTTCGAGACCCAGGGCCTGTCCCAGACCACCCAGTGGGTGCGCGACTGGCTGCTGGTCCATATCCGGCACTCCGACCCCCTGCTTGCCGAGGCGCTGAAGAGCCAGGGCTACGCCTGACTTGGCTGCGCCGCCCTACGGTCCTCCCAGCCGCGCGTACGACGCGGACACCGCCTCGATGCTTTCGGCATCGTCGAGCCGCTTGTCGGGGCGGAAGCGCCTTACCCGCGCGAAGCGCAGCGCCATCCCGCCCGGCAGCGCGCACTGGCCTGGATTGTGTTGCAGGCACTCGCCACCGTCGGCCCCGGCCTGACACGCGCGGTGCCTGCCGCGCGCATCGGCTCGCGCGCCAGCGGCTCCCGCGCCCGCCAGGCGAGCAACTCATCGGCAAGCCCCCTGAATGTCTCGCCAGGCATGGCAAAACCGGCGTTCGCCGGATCGCGCGCACGGCGATGCAGATTGGATAGCCAGCCGCGCCGCCGGCCGGGGTGTCGGCAAGGTGTTGCGACGTGGCAACGCGTTCGGACAAAAGCGCAATGCGTTCTTTATACTCCATGCTGGAGCCGCTACGTCCGAGGACATCCATGAGCGATACAGCGAACTTCCACATGAGCACCGAGGAGTTCCGCCGCCACGGCCGCGCCGTGGTGGACTGGATTGCCGATTATTACGATCGCATTGAATCGCTGCCGGTCCTGTCTCGGGTTGCGCCCGGCGAGCTGCGCGCCCTGCTGCCGCCCGCGCCGCCCGAGCAGGGTGAGCCGTTCGAGGCGATGCTGGCGGACATGGAGCGCATGGTCTTGCCGGGCATCACGCACTGGCAGTCGCCGAACTTCTTCGCCTTCTTCCCCGCCAACACTTCGTTCCCCTCGATCCTCGGCGAGCTGCTCTCCGCCGGCCTCGGGGTGCAGGGCATGCTGTGGGCGACCAGTCCCGCCTGCACCGAGCTGGAGACCCACGTGCTGGACTGGCTGGTCGACATGCTCGGCCTGCCGGACAAATTCAAGTCGAGCGGCTCCGGCGGCGGCGTCATCCAGGACACCGCCTCCAGCGCCGCGCTGTGCGCCTTGCTCGCCGCGCGCGAACGCGCCACCGGCTACGCCAGCAACGAGCGCGGCTGCGATCCGCGGCTCACCGCCTACGCCTCGAACCAGGCCCACTCCTCCATCGAGAAGGCGGTGAAGATCGCCGGGCTGGGACGCGGGCGGCTGCGGTTGATCGAAACGGACGAACGCTTCGCCATGCGTCCCGACGCGCTGCGGGCCGCCATCGAACGCGACCGCGCCGCGGGCCTCGTGCCCTGCTTCGTCGCCGCCACGGTGGGGACGACCTCCTCCAATGCGCTCGACCCGCTGCCGGAGATCGGCCGCATCTGCCGCGAAGCAGGCGCGTGGTTCCATGTCGACGCGGCCATGTCCGGCACGGCGGCACTGTGCCCGGAGTTTCGCCACATCCAGGAGGGCGTCGAGCACGCCGACAGCTATTGCTTCAACCCGCACAAGTGGATGTTCACCAATTTCGACTGCGACTGCTTCTTCGTCGCCGACCGCGCGGCGCTGATCCAGGCGCTGAGCATCCTGCCGGAATATCTGCGCAACGCCGCCACCGAATCGGGCGCGGTGTTCGACTACCGGGACTGGCAGGTGCCGCTCGGCCGCCGCTTCCGGGCGCTCAAACTGTGGTTCGTCATCCGCCACTACGGCGTCGAAGGCCTGCGTCACCATGTCCGCCGCCATGTCGAGCTGGCCCAGGCGTTCGTGCGCTGGGTGCAGGCATCGCCGCGCTTCGAACTGGCCGCGCCGGCACCGCTGAACCTGGTCTGCTTCCGCCATCGCGGCGGCGACGCCCTCAACGAGCGCCTGCTGGCGCGCCTGAACGGCAGCGGCAAGCTCTATCTCACCCACACCAAACTGGGCGAACGCTACACGCTGCGCCTGTGTATCGGCCAGACTCACACCGAGCTGCGCCATGTGCGCGCCGCCTGGCAGGCGATCGAGGAAACCACCGCCGAACTGGAAAAGGACGCCGGCGCATGATCGCCCTGAAGATCAACGGCACCGTCCACGAGGTGGACGCGCCGCCCGACCTGCCGCTGCTGTGGCTGCTGCGCGATACGCTCGGACTGAAGGGCACCAAGTACGGCTGCGGCGTAGGCATCTGCGGCATCTGCACGGTGCTGCTGGACGGAAGACCGGCGCGCTCCTGCGTCGTACCGGTGTCCCAGGCGGCGGGACGCGCCATCACCACCATCGAAGGGCTGGCCCAGGACAACCATCCTGTGCTCGCCGCCTGGATCGCCGAGCAGGTGCCCCAGTGCGGCTACTGCCAGCCCGGGCACATCGTCACCGCGGCGGCGTTGCTGGCCGAACATCCGCGTCCGACGAAGGGGCAGGTGGACGATGCGCTGTCCGGCGTGCTCTGCCGCTGCGGTACCTATCAGCGCATTCGCCGCGCCGTCGAGCGTGCGGCACGCACCGACGCAACCGGTGGCGGCACCGTGCAGACAGCGCCTGCGCCTCGCCAACCACCCGCCGCAAGCGACAAGAGTCTCGCAATCGCGCTGGGCCGCGCCGTCCATCTCGACGCTGCGGGGCGCTTCGCCCCGAATCCCTGGCTGCGCATCGCCCGCGACGGCACGGTGACGGTCATCATCGACCGTTCGGAGATGGGACAGGGTGTGGTCACCGGCCTCGCCCTGCTGATCGCCGAGGAGCTGGAGGCGGATCCCGCGTCCCTGCGCATCGAGTTCGCGCCCGCCGCGCCGGCCTACGCGAACCCGAAGCTCGGCGAACAGCTCACCGGCGGCAGCACCAGCATCCGTGCCGCCTGGCAGCCGCTGCGCCAGGCGGGCGCCGCGGCGCGCGAGATGCTGATCAGCGCCGCGGCCCGGTGCTGGGACGTGCCGCGGGAGGAATGCCGCGCCGATAATGGTTTCGTCATACACGGACCGAGCCGTCGGCGCCTGGGCTTTGGCGCGCTGGCGGACATCGCGGCCACGCTCCCGGTGCCCGCCGAGGTCGCGCTCAAGTCGGCGACGGCATTCCGCCTGTTGGGTCGGTCGGTGCCGCGCATCGAGGTGCCCGACATGGTCGCCGGTCGCGCCGTCTACGGCATCGACGTGGCGCTGCCGGGCCTGCTGTACGCCGTCGTCGCCCGCTGTCCGGTTGCCGGCGGCCGCACGCGGCGATTCGATGCCGGTGGCGCAGGGGCGGTCGCCGGGGTGCGCCACGTGGTTGAGATCGACGCCGGCATCGCCGTCGTCGCCGACAGTTTCTGGTCGGCGTGCCAGGGGCGCGAGGCGCTGCAGGTGGAGTGGGACGAGGGCGCCAACGCGCGTTTGACGACGGAGAGCATCCGGCAGCAGCTCGCGCGGGCGGCGAGGCGGCACGGCACGGTCACCGCCGCCCGCGGCGACACGGAGCATGCGCTGGCGGAAGCCGCGGAGCTGATCGAGGCCACCTACGACACGCCCTACCTGGCCCACGCCACGCTGGAGCCGATGAACTGCACGGCGCATGTGCGCAGCGACGGCTGCGACGTCTGGGTGCCGACCCAGGCCCAGCAGGGCGCCTGGGAGACTGCCGCACGGGAGTCCGGCCTGCGCAGGGATGCCGTGCGCATCCACACCACCTACCTGGGCGGCGGCTTCGGGCGTCGCGGCCTGCAGGACTTCGTCATCGAGGCGGTGCAGATCTCCAAGGCGGTGCAGGCGCCGGTGCAGGTGCTGTGGAGCCGCGACGACGATCTGCGGCACGACTTCTACCGGCCCGCCCATCGCGCCGTATTGCGGGCGGCGCTGCGCCGGGGCAAGCCGCTCGCCTGGTGGCAGCGCATCGTCGGTCCCGAGCTGGCGCTGGACGGCATCGACATGCCCTATGCCATTGCCAACTTCCACGACGAGCGCGTGCAATGCGACCCGGGCATCCCGACCGGGCCGTGGCGCTCGGTCGGCGCCTCCCAGAACGCCTTTGTCATCGAGTCCTTCATCGACGAACTCGCCCACGCCGCCGGCCGCGACCCGCTCGGCTTTCGGCTCGACCTGCTCGCCGCCTCGCCGCGCCACCGTGGCGTGCTGGAGCTGGCGGCGGAAAAATCCGGCTGGACGCAGCCTCCCGCCAGAGGGCGCGGACGCGGCATCGCCGTTTATCGTTCCTTCGGCGCCTGGGTAGCGCAAGTGGCGGAAGTGTCCGTAGCCCGTGACGGCGGCCTACGGGTGCATCGCGTCGTGTGCGCCATCGACTGCGGCACGGTCGTCCATCCGGACTCGGTGGTGGCGCAGATGGAAGGCGGCATCGTCTTCGGCCTGACCGCCGCCCTGTACGGCGAGATCACCATCGAGCACGGGCGCGTGCAGCAGAAGAACTTCGAGGATTACCCGCTGCTCACCCTGCGCGAAACACCGAAAATCGAGGTGTACATCGTGCCCAGCAACGAGAAGCCGGGCGGCGTCGGCGAACCCGGCGTGCCGCCCATCGCCCCGGCAGTAGCCAATGCGGTGTTCGCGGCAACGGGAAAGCGGCTGCGTTCGCTCCCGCTCAAGACGAGCGAGGATGCGCCGGCGCTGGTGCAGCGCGCCCGTCGCCGTGGTCGGCTGAGCGAAGCACAGGCCCTGGCACTAGCGGACAAGGAAGTGAAATCCACCCGCAAGGGCTGATCCGATCGCACCGATCGCCCATGCCACCGCTAGTCATCGTCGATACCAATGTCCTGGTGGCGGGGCTTCTGACGGCCGATGCCGGATCACCGGCGACAAGGCATTACAGCAACACAACGGCATGGGTTCGCGCATCGTCTCCCCGGCCGCGTTCGTCGAGCGCCTGCTTTTCTCTGCTGCCCGACGCTAAGTAGGCGACCACGGCCGAGGAACTCGGCGGTCGGAGCGGGTCGTGACTGCCCGGTCACTTCCCACGCTCCAGCACCTGCTTGAGCTGCTGCACCGCCTGCGCCGATTCCGCGGCGATCTTGCTGCGCGTGAGCAGCGGGTCGAGCAGGGCGGCGAGCAGGTTGGGCATGCGGTAGCGCATGTCGCGCTCGAAGCGCGTCGCGCCGGCCTGCTCGGTGAGCGTGTAGGTGATCCACGCCTTGCCGCCCTCCTCGCCGCCGCCCTCGATCTGCCAGCGCCGCGGCGCCTCGCGTTGCGTCACGGTCCACAGCGCGCGCCCGCGCCGGCCCGCCACCAGGAAGTCCTCGGTCGCCTGTTCCCCGACGAGCAGCGGATGATCCGTCGCCCCCGAGACGCCGAGGGACGACGGATGCCACTTCGGCCAGTTGCCCGGCGTGGTGACGAAATCAAACACCTCCTGCGGCGCGCGCGCAATGACGACTTCGTTGTGGAGATGCACAGGCTCTGCCGGCGCGGGCAGCACCGCCGCCCCGCCGACCGCCAGCACGATCGCCCCCAATACTCCGATGACCCACCAAAGCGCCGCCCATCTGCGTGCGCGTCCCGTCTTCGCCATTTCGCCTCCCCGCACTTCGCCCGCTTGCCAGCTTCCGGTGCGCCCGCTGTTACCCGGCGCCTCCTTCGCCAACACCGCTGCCCGCGCCCCGGCCAGGCACGCGGCGGCGATGCGCGGCTGCGCGTGATGAACGTCGTGGTGCAGCGTCGCCTCGACGACATCGCGGCCCCACGCCAGCGTTGCGGCGCGCTGGAGCGCGCGCGGCAGGACAAGCGGATAGACGCCGTAGTCTTCGCCCCGGCGGTGCAGGCAGTAGAAGAAGACGAAGTAGCCCAGCCCGAAGGCGACGCGTGCCGGCACCCAGTACCAGAGAAAGGCCGCTCCGGTCGAGCCGATCAGGGCCAGGAACAATGCCAGGCGCAACAGCGTCGCGCGCGCCAGTTCGCCGTCGATGCCGTGCTCGGCCACCCAGCGGAACCAGATCTGCTCGGGCGCGGTGAACGCATTGAGCAGGCCGGCGAGCGGCGAGCCGCGCAGTTGGAAATACTCGGCATCCCGCGGCGTGGCCATGTGCCGGTGGTGGCTGCGATGATTGACCAGCAGCTCGCGATAACCGACGCCGAGAAAGGTGAACAGGAACGGCAGCAGCCGCGTCACGGCATCCACCTCGCGCTGGCTGCGCAGATGGAACAGCTCGTGCACGGCGATCATCCAGCGCGGCACCAGGACCGGCATCGTCAGCAGCAGGCTCCAGGCCGGCAGCCAACCCGCAGCGGCTGCGAAGAGGTGCGCGTACGCAGTGGCGTTACACAGCAGGCCGGCTCGCGTGAACCGCCGTGCGTCGTCGTCCGTGGCGAACAGGGCGGTGAAGCGCGCGGCGGGGGCAATGGTAGCGTTCATGGAATCGGCGTCCTCCCTACCGCTGATACGCACCTCCTGGGGTCGTGGATGCACGAGGCGGCGCGCATCGGGTGGCGCGGCCCGAGGGTGACCGGCCGATCCGGCTCGGCGCAGGAGATTTCCCTCCTCGGACACAAGCCATTGACGGGACTGAACTATCTCACCCAATGGACATATCGTTTCTCTGTGCGTATGCTGCAGCACTTGCAATGGATGCGTTGGCGCACCTGGTCGGGCAGGCGGACTGACTTCGGCGGCGGCGCGACCGGGGATGGACCCGGGAACACCGGCCTGCGGCGTTTGTCGGTTTGGTTAGTACTGTACATAACAACAGTCCATGCGTTCTTACCGCGTCAATGCAAGGGTTCCGGCGCGCGCCCTTTCCAGGATATGGCGCACGCTGGTAGGAAACGCCGCGCTTGCGCGCGCTACAACACGTTGAACTAAACCGCTGACGCGGTGGTGAAGCACCCCACTGCCGCGGCCGCG
>DAITBA010000027.1:0-37229 GCA_036824005.1 Rhodocyclaceae bacterium | reverse complement strand
CGCGGCCGCGGCAGTGGGGTGCTTCACCACCGCGTCAGCGGTTTAGTTCAACGTGATGGGAACAGCACGGCAAAATGCCTACATCTAGCCATTTGTTCCCAATAATGGAAACAACTGTCCATAGCTGGATATCCATACCCATCCATTCTTGCCTGGTACCGGTTGCGAGAGTCCACAGGCATACCCGGGGCGCCGATCGGGACGCGGGGCACGGTGCCGCCGCAGGGCGCCATGTCGGACACAATCAACTCGAAGTCGAATCCCGTTTCCGGTCCTCCCAAGCTTTTCAGTAGCCAGCATACGCGAGCACGGTGGCGGCGCGTGCGCAAAACCGCTTCCTTCCCCGAGCGTCCGGCACGCCGCGCCCTCCGGGATCTCCCAGCTCCGGCGATGCCCGCGTCGTAACGCATATTCATAGCACAACGATAGCCGGATCGGCGTGTTCACGCAATATCCACCGGCGACACGCAAGAGCGCGAAACCGGGAAGCCGGTTCCGAAGTGCGCCGAATACTCTACAATCAGCCCTCCGCCTATCCGAGCAGAAGTACGAACATGAAACTCGCCCTCAAAGTCGACGTCGACACCTGCCGCGGCACCCAGGAGGGTGTGCCGCGACTCGTGGAGGCACTGCGTCGCCACGGGGCCCTGGCGACCTTCCTGTTCTCCCTCGGCCCCGACCACACCGGCCGCGCCATCAAACGGGCGCTGCGTCCCGGGTTCATGAAGAAGGTGTCGCGCACCTCCGTCGTCGAGCACTACGGCGTGCGCACCCTGCTCTACGGCACGCTGCTGCCGGGGCCCGACATCGGCCGGCGCTGTGCCGATGTCCTGCGTGGCGTGCGCGATGCCGGCTTCGAGGTCGGCATCCACACCTGGGACCACGTGCGCTGGCAGGATGGCGTCGAGCACGCCGACGCGCAGTGGACGCTGCGGGAGATGCAGCAGGCGGTCGATCGCTTCGCCGAGATCTTCGGCGAGGCACCGCGCGCCCACGGCGCCGCCGGCTGGCAGATGAACCGCCATGCCCTGCGGCTCACCCAGCGGCTCGGCTTCGACTACTGCTCGGACACGCGCGGCACCTGCCCCTTCATGCCCGTGCAGCGCGCCGAGATCATCGCCTGCCCGCAGGTGCCGACGACACTGCCGACCCTGGACGAGCTGATCGGCCTGGACGGCATCGGCGCCGAGAACGTCCACGAATCCCTGCTGCGGCTGACGGAGAACCCGCCGGCGTGCGGCCATGTCTATACCCTGCATGCGGAGCTGGAGGGCATGAAGCTGCTGCCCGCCTTCGAGCGGCTGCTGGCCGGCTGGCGCGACCAGGGTTATGAATTGACGACGACGCGTGCTATCTTCGACAACCTGAACCTGGCGGCCCTGCCCCGGCACGAGGTGGTGCGGGGAGAGATTCCCGGCCGCTCCGGCACCCTCATGCTGCAGGGCGAGGAGTTCCTCGCCGCCGATGCAGACGGCATCAAACCCGTCACCGGCGCAACCTGCTGACAAAATTCGAGAACGACATGCTCGACCAGACCGTTGCCGATTTCACCCTGCCCGCCACCGGCGGCAAGGACTTCAACCTCGAGGCGGCGCGCGGCGCACCGCTGGTGCTTTACTTCTATCCCAAGGACAACACGCCGGGCTGCACCACGGAAGCCGGCGATTTCCGCGACCTGCACCCGGAGTTCCGCCGGCTCGGCTGCAGCATCTACGGCATCTCCCGCGACAGCATCCGTTCCCACGAGGGCTTCAAGGCCAAGCTGGGGCTGCCCTTCGAGCTGCTCGCCGACGAGGACGAAACGGCGTGCAAGCTGTTCTCGGTAATGAAGATGAAAAACATGTATGGCAAACAGGTGCGAGGCGTCGAACGCAGCACCTTCGTCATCGACGCCGCCGGCGTGCTGCGCCGGGAGTGGCGCGGCGTCAAGGTGCCGGGCCACGCCCAGGAAGTGCTGGATTTCGTCAAAACGCTGTAACTTGTGAAGGGAGGAATCCGACACATCGATCCGCCGAACGCCTATTCGCTTCACCTCTCCACCCTTCGCTGCCCACCAACATGAACGCCAAGCGCACCCCCCACACCAAGCTCTTCGTCCTCGATACCAACGTACTGATGCACGACCCGGCCAGCGTCTTCCGCTTCGAGGAGCACGACATCTTCGTGCCGATCATGACGCTTGAGGAGCTGGACAACAACAAGAAGGGCATGTCGGAGGTGGCGCGCAATGCCCGCCAGGCAAGCCGCATGCTCGACACGATCGTCAGCGGCGCCGAGCACCGCATCGCCGACGGCATTCCCCTTTCCGGGCCCTCGCGCGAGCTGGCGAGCGGGCGCATGTTCCTGCAGACCGAAGCGATCAACAGCGATCTGCCCGCGGCCCTGCCGACGGCCAAGGCCGACAACCAGATCATCGGCGTCGTCATGCATCTGCAAAAGCGGCAGCTGAAGCGGCATGTGATCCTGGTGTCCAAGGACATCAACATGCGCATCAAGGCCCGCGCCCTGGGGCTGGATGCGCAGGACTACTTCAACGACAAGGTGCTCGAGGACACCGACCTGCTCTACACGGGCATGCTGGAGCTGCCGCCGGATTTCTGGGACAGCCACGGCCGCGACATGGAGTCCTGGAAGAAGGAAGGGCACACGCTCTACCGCGTGCGCGGGCCGCTGTGTCCCGACCTGCTCATCAACGAGTTCGTCTACCAGGAGGCCGATCAGAGCGGCAAGCCTTTCTACGCCATCGTGCGCGAGAAGGACGGGAAGCAGGTAGTGCTGGAAACGCTCAGGGACTACACACACCAGAGGAACAACGTCTGGGGCATTACGGCGCGCAACCGCGAGCAGAATTTCGCCCTCAACCTGCTCATGAGCCCGGAGGTGGACTTCATCACGCTGCTCGGCCAGGCCGGCACGGGCAAGACGTTGCTCACCCTGGCGGCGGGGCTGACCCAGACGCTGGAGTCCAAGGTTTATTCCGAAATCATCATGACCCGGGTCACCGTGCCGGTGGGCGAGGACATCGGCTTCCTGCCCGGCACCGAGGAGGAGAAGATGACGCCGTGGATGGGCGCCCTGGAGGACAACCTGGACGTGCTCAACCACAGTGACGACGAAGGCGGCGATTGGGGACGCGCTGCCACCCGAGACCTGATCCGCAGCCGCATCAAGGTGAAGTCGCTCAACTTCATGCGCGGGCGCACCTTCATCAACAAGTTCCTGATCATCGACGAGGCGCAGAACCTGACGCCCAAGCAAATGAAGACGCTCATCACGCGCGCCGGTCCCGGCACCAAGGTGGTCTGCCTGGGCAATATCGCCCAGATCGACACGCCCTATCTCACCGAGGGATCGTCAGGGCTGACCTACGTGGTGGATCGCTTCAAGGGTTGGAACCACAGCGGCCACGTCACCCTGCAGCGGGGCGAGCGCTCGCGGCTGGCGGATTACGCGGCGGAGGTTTTGTAGGCGCGGCTAGTCCGCCGGCGGTGCCGCCGACTGCGCCGCCACCGGAGACTCCCGGCCGGGCGCACCATGCGCGGTCAGTGCATACGCAGGACCCTTGCCGCGCGGGCAAGGCCGCTCATGTCCACCCAGAGAATGGCACCGAAGCGGCCCTCGCCGACGGTAATCGCATCCACGGCCGTGACATTGACGCCGGCATCGGACAGCCTCTTGAGGTGCTCGGCCACGGCGCCGGCACGGTCGTCGCCCTGCACCATGAAGCCAGTCTTCTTGGCGTCGAACTTCAGGCCCGCCTTCTTTGCGGCGGCATTGAACCGGCGCTTGTCGTCTGGCACGACGTCGATCTGGGCGCGATGGCCCCGGGCGCAGGCCGTGCATGCGAGGAGGTTGACCCCCCCGCTGACCAGCGCCGAGAGTACCTTGAAGGCCTCCCCAGGCCGGTTGGGGATCATCATTGAGTAATAGTCCACCTTGCGTATCGAATCGACCATCTTGCGCTCCGCTTCGCAATGCCCACGTGGGGGCGGCCGAGGCCGTTACCGGCTGGGGTGCTTTTCTTGCGTTCAATTATTTAGTGTAGCCGACGCCCCGGTTTGCGCAAGGGGGACATCACCCTGCGAGGCGTGCGCCGCGGGTACGCCGCTTGTGCAGTGCGGCGCGAGGGTAATCGTGAACGCGCCCTAGGCAACTGCGCGAGTAGGCGCGCCCGACCCGTAGCAGGCGGTGCGGAATACAGGCTGGATGGATCCGGCAACGCGAAGGCTGCGCACCCGCCGCGGGCGGTCCCAGCGCGAGGGCGTCACGCGGCCCTCGGATGCCCTTCCTAACGTCGGCGGCAAAGCACTCGTGGCGCAGCAGCGGCCGCCGATACCGGCCGGCGCGCCGTGCCGTTTCATTCGTGAGACATCTTGACGAACTTGTCGTCGTCCTGATCCGAGAGCTGGTGGCGAACACCGCCCAATTCGTACCAGTAGGTACAACCGGCCGCTTCGCCGTGCACCACCTTGTGGGAGCCGTCGCAGAAGGGCTGGTTCTTGGAAAGCCCACAGGCACAGATGTACTTCGTTTCGTTGCCGACCGTCACCTGATATGGTTCGGTACGCATGCGCTTTACCAGTCTTGCCATACGCTCACTCCTCCTTGGGCGAGAAGTGTAACCGGTAATGGATCGCGCGCAAAACGCCACGGGCAGGGACACACGCAAGGTGCCGGCGGATCAGCCGGAGAAGCGGGTCGGCCGCGGGCGGCGCGGCGCCGGAGCGCGCGCCGACAGAATGCGAAAGCGCGGGCTGCGTGCGCCAGCTTACACCCTGAAGCGGCTTACGGCAGCGGTCAGCTCCGCCGCCAGTGACGCCAGTTGTTCGGTGGTCTCCACCGAGCGTCCAGTGGCACCGCTGGCCAGTCGGGCGACGTCAGCAATTCGGTCCATATGTCGCGACAGGTTGTCGCTCAGCTTGCGCTGCGCGTCGGCCGCTACCGCCACGTCTTCGATCTGCTTGAGCGTTTCGCGCATCTCGGCGTTGATCGTCTCCAACGAATGGGCGGCCCGGTCGGCAAGGCGCACGCCGTTTTGAACCAAGCTGCCGCCCTCGCGCATGCTGGTCACGGCGGCGTGGGTTTCGTTCTGGATGGAGGAGATCATTTGAGTGATCTCGGCAGTCGCCGCGCCGGTGCGCTCCGCCAGCTTGCGCACCTCGTCCGCCACGACGGCAAAACCGCGGCCCTGCTCACCCGCCCGTGCCGCTTCGATGGCGGCATTGAGTGCCAGCAAATTTGTCTGATCGGCAATCTCCCGAATGACATTGACAATGCCACCGATCTCGTCGGCACGCTGCATGAGGTTGTGGATCTGCTGGGACGAGGTCTCGACCGTATGAGCGATTTTCGCCATCTCCGCGGAGGCCTGCTGCACCAGCGTCACACCCTCCTCGGAAAGCCGGCAGGCATCTGAGGAGTTGCGGTGGGTTTCCGCGGCGCTGTGCGCCACCTGGCCGGCACTTTGGGCCATCTCGGCCACGGCGGCGGTGGCCACCGACGCGGCGTCGGTCTGCTGCTGCGATGCCTGCATAGCCTCGGGGGCGCTGGCCGCCAACTGGCCCGCAGCGCTGGACACCGCATTCGCCGACACCCGGACTTGGGCAATCATCTGCTTGAGGTCGGTCTGCATGCGTGTCATAGCGCTCAGCAGGCTCCGGGTGTCCGCCGAGCGGGTTCGAACAGCCACGGACAGGTCGCCGCCGGCGATTGCACCGGCGATCTCGACGGCATAGCCCGGCTCGCCACCCAGTTGACGCAGCATGCCGCGGGAGATCGTGAAGCCAACGGCCGCCGTCACGGCCAGTCCGATGCCGCCGAGCACGGCCATCAGCCAGAGTGTGCGTCGCGAGTCGCGTGCAGCCAGATCACCGGTCTCATTCACCACGGCACTCTGGGTCTGGATAAAACTGCCGACGGTTTCCGACAGCACGAGGTACGCATTCTTCGTGCCCTGAAAGGCCTCCGCGGCACCGCCGGGCCGCGCTTGGGCGTCGGCGATGAATCTGTCCCGGGCATCGAGATAATCCTTGCCCGCCTGGCGCAGGTCGTTCAGCAGCGATTTCGAATCCTCGCCGGTCACCCATTGATCGAGACGCTGCAAATCGCCATCCATGCGCCGTCCGAGATCGGGCAGCGACCGTACCCGTGCCTCCACCTGGGCCTTATCCGTGGCCAATGCAATGTCCTGCAGCGCGAACTGGAGGTCGCTCACCGCGGCGCGCATCGACGCCGTAAGCACGATTGTCGGGTACTGCTCGCTTACCAACCGCTCCACTTTCGCGCCCATGCGCAGGTTGGTCACGACGCCGACAACGACGAGCGCGAGAAACCCGGCAAGCACAACGCCGAAGGCCACGGCAAGACGCACAGAAACCTTCATCTTCTCGAACATGTTCGCACCTCCGCTTCTGGCGCGGGGACTCTCCCCCCGCTTCCAGCCATAACGGTGGCCATCGACAAAGATTTAGCGGCGACATCGCCCGGACTAAGCCAAGGGCATGGAACCCAAGCCATGACAATGACTTGGACAATGATGCAAGATGAGAATCGTTCCCATGCCGCGAACGCGCGCCCGCCCGGGGGCTTCCGTCCGGGCGGGCAAGCGGTGCGGCAATGGCTCAGTACTGCCCGGGATGGGCGTAGTTCTGGAAGCGGGTGTGCTCGCCGAGGAAGGTCAGCCGCGCCGTACCGATGGGGCCGTTGCGCTGCTTGCCGATGATGACCTCGGCCGTCCCCTTGTCGGGCGAATCGGGGTTGTAGACCTCGTCGCGGTAGAGAAATAGGATCACGTCCGCGTCCTGTTCAATGGCCCCGGACTCGCGCAGATCCGACATCACCGGCCGCTTGTTGGGCCGCTTCTCCAGCTCGCGGTTCAGCTGCGACAGGGCGACGATGGGCACATTCAACTCCTTGGCAAGCGCCTTGATGGAGCGCGAGATCTCGGAGATCTCCGTGGCCCGGTTCTCACCCTCCCGGGTCGAAGTCATGAGCTGCAGGTAGTCGATGACGATCAGCCCGAGCTTGCCGCACTGGCGGTACAGTCGCCGTGCCCGGGCGCGCAGATCCGCGGCATTGAGTGCGCCCGTCTCGTCGATGTGGATCGGCGCCTCGTGCAGCTTGCCCAGTGCATAACTGAGGCGCTGCCATTCGTCGTCGTTGAGCCGGCCGGTGCGCACCCGATGCTGATCGAGATGACCGACTGAGGACAGCATGCGCATCGCCAGTTGCGTACCGGGCATTTCCAGGCTGAACACGGCCACCGGCAGACCCAGTTCCAGTGCTACGTGCTCGGCGACGTTCAGAGCAAAGGAAGTCTTGCCCATGCTCGGCCGGCCGGCAACGATGATCATGTCACCAGGCTGCAGACCCGAGGTCTTCTGGTCAAGGTCGTGGAAGCCGGTCGGCACGCCCGTGATGTCCGAGGGATTGTCGCGGTCGTAGAGTTCCTGGATGCGGTCCACCACCTGGCCAAGAATCGGCTGAATGGCAACAAATCCCTGGGTGTGGCGCATGCCCGCTTCGGCGATCTCGAAGATCTTCGCCTCCGCTTCGTCGAGCAACACCTTCGCGTCCTTGCCGTGGGGATTGAGCGCGTTACCCGCGATTTCGTCGCCTGCGGCCACGAGCTTGCGCAGGATGGCACGCTCACGCACGATTTCGGCATAACGCCGAATATTTGCCGCCGAGGGGGTGTTCTTGGCCAACTCGCCCAGGTAGGCAAGCCCGCCGCATTGCTCGACTTCGTTGTTCTTCTCGATCGACTCGAAGACAGTCACCACGTCGGCGGGCTTGGCGAGCTCGATCAGCTTGGCGACGTGGCGGAAGATACGGCGGTGATCGTCGCGATAGAAATCCGACTCCGAGACAAGATCGCCGATACGGTCCCAGGCCGAGTTGTCCAGCAGCAGGCCACCGATCAGCGACTGTTCCGCTTCCACCGAGTGCGGCGGAAGCCTGAGCGCCGCGAGCTGCGGATCGGCGTTCGATGCCACAGTGAATGCGCGAGGCTGAGCCATCTTGTTTTCTCCGTGTTAAGCGTAGGAGTGTACTCCCCTGAAACGCTGCACGTAATAGAACAACGTGTGGAAATGCAGTGGATAGATTGTGGATGCACTGTGAACAACCAGTGCATGCCCGGCAAACGCGTGTACGAAAAAGGGCCGCGATCGCGGCCCCTGCTCGCTTTGCGCCGGATGGCGCCGATCTACTGCTCGCCCAGCACCGATATGGTGATCGTAGCCGACACGTCGCTGTGCAGCGCGATGGTGATCGTGGTGTCGCCGACCTGCTTGAGCGGACCGTGCGGCAGCCGGATGGCGGATTTCTCAATCTCGATGCCCTGCGCGTGTAGTGCTTCGGCGATGTCGAAGTTGGTGACGGAACCGAACAGGCGCCCGTCCATGCCCGCCTTGCGCGTGACCTGCACCACCAGCCCTTCGAGCTTGGCCGCTCGCTCCTGGGCGCGCGTCAGTTCGTCGGCCTGCTTGCGTTCCAGTTCGGCGCGCCGGGCTTCGAACTCGGCCAGATTCTCCGGTGTTACCCGCTTGGCCTTGCCGTGCGGGATAAGATAGTTGCGGGCGTAGCCGGCGCGCACCTTGACCACGTCGCCGAGGTTGCCGAGATTGACGACTTTCTCCATCAGAATGACTTGCATGGCGCCGCCTCCTCAGTGCAGATCGGTGTAGGGCAGCAACGCCAGGAAGCGCGCCCGCTTGATGGCGGTGGACAACTGCCGCTGATAGCCGGTCTTGGTACCGGTGATGCGCGCCGGCATGATTTTGGCATTCTCGGTGATGAAGTCCTTCAGCAGATCGACGTCCTTGTAGTCTATCCACTCGATCTTCTCGGCGCTGAAGCGGCAGAACTTGCGCCGCTTGAACATGCCGCGGGAGCCGCGGTCCTTCCTGTCCTTCTTGTCCTTCATCTTGGACTTGGGCTTAAAGGCCATCTTTCGTTCCTTCCAAAAATTCGATCGCATTCACATGCAACACCGGCTGTCTGCTACGCAGGCTCTTCGCCGCGAGAAAGCCGCTCACTCTGACCTGCATTCCGGGTCGCGCACCTGCCAGCAGGTTGGCTGGTATGCCTAGGGCGACGCCCGAGGCTTCGAGGTCCACTTCGCGCGGCAGGCCCGCTTCAACCTGTCGCGAGCAGTGGCGGATCGTGAAACCCAGCACCGGCACGCCGGCCGGCGTGTGACGCAACGCGGAGATCTCGATCAACTGCCCGGTCAGCTCGACCCGGTTCGCGCTCGGCTCGGACACTAGGCCGTGGGCTGGGGCTCGGCCGGCTTCGCTTCCTCGGCGGCAGGCGCCGCGGTCAGTGACCTGGCCTTCTCCTCCTTCATCATTGGCGAGGGCGTCGTCACGGCCGCGCGCATCTTGACGACCAGATGACGCAGCACGGCGTCATTGAACTTGAAGGCGTGCTCCAGTTCGGCCAGGGTCTCGTTGTCGCACTCGATGTTCATGAGCACGTAGTGCGCCTTGTGTACTTTCTGGATCGGGAAGGCAAGCTGGCGCCGGCCCCAGTCCTCGAGGCGATGAATCTGGCCGCTGCGGCCCGTAACGAGCGTCTTGTAACGCTCGATCATCGCCGGGACCTGCTCGCTCTGGTCCGGATGGACGATGAATACCACTTCGTAGTGTCGCATGCGCTCTCCTTGTGGATAACGCCCCCCGGCATGCGAAACCGGTGGAGCAAGGTTGAAAAACTTTGAATTTTAGCTTTATCAGGAGCTTGACGCAACGCTGTCCGACTGCCGCGCCGTGCCTGGAACGCCGTGCGCGCGCTGGCGTCGGGCCTCGAACAGACAGATGCCGCTCGCCACGGCGACGTTCAGGCTCTCGACGCTGCCGAACATGGGAATGCGCGCCCGCTCGTCGCAGGTCTCGCGCGTCAGCCGGCGCAAGCCGGAACCTTCCGCGCCCAGCACCCAGGCGATCGGCCCGGTCAAGTCGAGGGTATAGATGTCCTTCGCGGCATCGGCATCGGCGCCGACGGTCCAGATGCCGCGCTCCTGGATCTCCCGCAGCGCGCGGGCGAGGTTGGTCACGGTGACGTAGGCAACGCTGTCCGCCGCCCCACACGCCACCTTGGTGGCGGTGGCGTTCAAGCCGACGGCCCGGTCCTTGGGCGCAATAACCGCCTGCGCGCCCGCGGCGTCGGCCACACGCAGACAGGCACCGAGGTTATGCGGATCCTGCACGCCGTCCAGGATCAGCAACAAGGCCGGTTCGGAAAGCGTGTCGAGCACATCGTCCAGCTTGACCTCGCCCCGCGTCACGTCGATGCGCGCAACCACCCCTTGGTGCCGGCCGTGGCCCGCCATGCCGTCAAGCCGTGCGCTGTCGCTCAGGATCACGCGAACACTCTGCGCCTGCGCCTGCTTCAGAAGATCCCTGGCGCGCACGTCCTGGCGCTGCTCGGCGAGATAGATCTCGCGCACTGCGTCCGGGTTCTGGCGCAGCTTGCCGGCGACAGCGTGGAAGCCGTAGATGAATCTGGACGTCACAGTCAACCGCAGATGGCGCAGATGTGCGCCGTGACAACAGAACCCTCGCCGTGGCCGGCAATCAACCTGGGCAGGGCACGATTATGATGCCATCGTCCTGAGCCGATGCGACGAAGTCGGTGCTCATCGGCAGCATCTGCAGCTTCAGCGATCAAGCGCGACCCGGCCATCATGTCGTCTGCCTCGGCGTCCTCTTTCTTCCTTTGCGCAGAAATCCGGCGGCCCCGGTAACCGCCGCCGACTCGGCCAGCCGGAAGTCGATCTTGCTCGTTTCCAGGTCGACGCGCACCAGTTGCACCCGGACGCGATCGGCAAGGCGGAAACGGTTGCCGCTGCGCTCGCCGAGCAGTTGGTGCTTGGCAGCGTCGAAGTGATAGTAGTCGTTGCCCAGCTCCGACACGTGGACCAGTCCTTCGACGAACACATCGTCCAACGCAACGAAGACGCCGAAGGGCACTACCGCCGACACGCTCCCCTCGAACTCCTCGCCGACACGGTCCTGCATGTAGTAGCACTTCAGCCACGATTCCACATCGCGCGTGGCCTCGTCGGCGCGCCTCTCAGTCTGGGAACAGTGCAGGCCAATGTCGTCCCAGTTGCCGGCCTGGAATCGCTCGCCGGCCAGCGCCGCCTTGATTGCGCGATGAATGAGCAGGTCAGGATAGCGCCGGATGGGCGAGGTGAAATGGGTGTAAGACTCGTAGGCGAGGCCGAAGTGCCCGACGTTGTCCGGGCTGTAGACCGCCTGCTGCAGGGAACGCAGCATGACGGTCTGCAGCAGTTGCTTGTCGGGTCGATCCTTGATGCCATCGAGCAGGCGGGCGTAGTCGGAGGCGTGGGGCATCTCACCGCCGCCCAGGCTCAGGCCGAATTCGCGCAGAAATTCGCGCAGGCTGGCAAGTTTCTCCGGCGTCGGCCCCTCGTGGATGCGGTACAGCGCCGGGTGCCCATGTTCCTTGAGGAAGTCGGACGCACAGACGTTTGCCGCCAGCATGCACTCCTCGATGATGCGATGGGCATCGTTGCGCTCGTACGGAACGATGCGCACGATCTTGCCGCGATCGTCGAACATCATCTGGGTTTCGACGGTCTCGAAGTCAATGGCGCCGCGCTTCTGCCGCGCCCGGGCCAACACGCGGTAAAGCGCATCGAGATCGCGCAGCTGCGGCAGCAGCGCCGCCAGCCGCCGCGCCGCTTCGGAGTCCGGCTCGTAGAGCGCGGCGGCGACCTCGGTGTAGGTCAGCCGGGCATGCGAGTACATGACGGCAGGGTAGAAGCGGTAGCGCTTGATGGCGCCGTTGGCGGCGATGGCCATGTCGCACACCATGGCCAACCGCTCCACCTCGGGATTGATCGAGCACAGGCCATTGGACAGCTTCTCCGGCAGCATGGGAATGACGCGGCGCGGGAAGTACACCGAGTTGCCGCGTTCGAACGCTTCGCCATCGAGTGCGCTGCCCGGGCGCACGTAGTGGCTGACATCGGCGATCGCAACGACGAGCCGGAACCCGCCGCGGCCGTTCTTGCCCTGGCGCTCGCAATAGACGGCATCGTCGAAATCTTTCGCCGTCTCGCCATCTATGGTCACCAGCGGCAATGCACGCAGGTCCTCGCGCGCGCCGTGGTCCGTGCGCCAGTCGCTCTTGCGTACCGCGTTCGGCAGCTTGCGTGCCTCCGCGCCGGCCGCGGCCGAGAACTCGAAGGGCAGCTCGTGCTTGCGCAGCGCGATCTCGATCTCCATGCCGGGGTCGGCGTAGTTGCCCAGCACCTCGACGATACGACCGATGGGTTGGGCGTACTTGCTCGGTTGTTCGATGATCTCCGCCACGACCACCTGCCCTGGCTTGGCCTTCGCACCGCCGCCAGGCGCAATGATGATGTCCTGGCTGATGCGGCGGTTCTCGGCCACGACGAACAGCACGCCATGCTCGTTGAACACCCGGCCGACCACGCGCGTGTTGGCGCGCTCCAGGACCTCGACGATCTTGCCCTCCGGGCGCCCGCGCCGGTCGGCGCCGACGATGCGCACCATGGCGCGATCGCCATGCAATGCCTTGTGCATTTCTTTGGCGCCGAGGAAGACGTCGGGGCTGCCGTCGTCGGGGACGAGAAAGCCGTAGCCGTCGGGGTGGCCCTCGACGCGGCCGCGGATGAGGTCGGCCTTGTCCGGAATCAGATAAGCATCGCGACGGTTGCGCATGATCTGACCGTCGCGCTCCATCGCCGCCAGCCGCCGCCCGAAGGCGTCGGCCTCGTTGGGCTGCACGTCGAGCGCGCGCGCGAGCTCTTCGAAGCTCAGTGGCACGCCCTGCTCGCGCAGTGTCTTAAGCACATACTCGCGGCTGGGCACAGGATGCTCGTATTTCGCCGACTCCTCAGCGTAGCGCGGATCCAGCCTGCGAATCTTGCTCGTCGTCGACCTGGCCTTGTTTGACAAATTCATTCGTTCCATTAGAATTCCGCCTCTCTCGCCCAGATGGCGGAATTGGTAGACGCACTAGGTTCAGGTCCTAGCGGTGGCAACACTGTGGAGGTTCGAGTCCTCTTCTGGGCACCAGAATAAAACGGGGGCGGTCATGCGTGACCGCCCTTCTTCATTTCCGCAAGCCTCACGACTTGAACGGGTGGCGCAGCACGATGGTTTCCTCGCGGTCCGGGCCGGTCGAAACCATGTCGATGGGCACGCCGCCGAGCGCCTCCAGCCGGCGCAGGTAGGCCTGCGCTTCGACCGGCAAATCCTCATAGCGCCTGATTCCGACCGTGCTGCCCTGCCAGCCGGACATGGTTTCGTAGACCGGCTCGCAGCGCGCCACTTCGTCGGCGCCGAAGGGCAGCAAATCGACTGGCCGGCCGTCGAGCCGATAGCCAACGCACAGGTTCAACTCATCGAGCCCGTCGAGCACGTCCAGCTTGGTGATGCACATGCCGGTCACGCCATTGATCTGAATCGAACGGCGCAGCGCCGCCGCATCGAACCAGCCGCAGCGTCTTGCCCGCCCGGTGACGGTGCCGCGCTCGCGTCCCACGGTGGACAGGTGATGGCCGACGGAGCCTTCGACTTCGATCGGCAATTCCGACGGGAAGGGTCCGGCGCCGACGCGGGTGGTGTACGCCTTCACGATGCCAAGCACATAGTGCAGCATGCCCGGGCCGACGCCCGAGCCGGCTGCCGCCTGTCCGGCCACGCAGTTGCTGGACGTGACATAGGGGTAGGTGCCGTGATCGATATCGAGCAGCGTGCCCTGCGCGCCCTCGAAAAGCAGGTTCTGTCCAGCGTGGTTGGCGGCATACAGCGCCGCTGACACGTCACCCACCATGGCCTTGATTGCCGGCGCAATGGCGAGCGTCTCGTCAAGCGTTTTCTGGTAGTCGACGGGCTGGGCGTTCAGGTAGTTCGCGAGGACGAAATTGTGTTGGTCGAGCAGCTCGCGCAGCCGCTCGGCGAAGCGATCCGGCAGAAACAGGTCCACCACGCGCAGCGCCCGGCGTGCCACCTTGTCCTCGTAGGCGGGTCCGATACCCTTGCCGGTGGTACCGATGCGCCCGCCGCCGCGGGCCGCTTCGCGCGCCACGTCGAGCGCCTGGTGATGCGGCAGGATCAGCGGACAGGCCTGGCTCACCATGAGGCGCGAACGCACCTCGACGCCGTCGGCTTCGAGCCGCTCGATCTCCGACAGCAGGTGGGCCACGTTTAGCACCACGCCATTGCCGATGTAGCAGGCAACACCTTCGCGCATGATCCCGGACGGAATGAGGTTGAGCGCGTACTTCCTGCCCTTGATGACCAGCGTGTGGCCGGCGTTGTGTCCGCCCTGGAAGCGCACCACACCCTGGGCGTGATCGGTGAGCCAGTCCACGATTTTGCCTTTGCCCTCGTCCCCCCACTGGGTGCCGACGACGACGACATTCTTTGCCATATCCCTCTATTCCCCCTGAAGCTCCGCCACGACCCAGCGCCCGTCGCGCAGGATCAACGTTCGAGTACAGCCGGTTTCACACCAGGTGCCTTCATGGCCGGGCAACGCAACCACAACCACCTCGCCCTGCCGGCGCAACTCGGCGATGATCTGCGCCAGCGCAGCATCGGCTTTGCATGGCGCCAGAATCGCCCGGGGCCGCTCGTCCTCCGGCATCAAGCGGATGAGCTCGCGCAGATCCATGCTGAAACCGGTGGCCGGGCGGCCGCGGCCGAAGGCAGCACCCACCTTATCGTAGCGTCCACCAAGGGCGATGGCGCCGGGGTAGCCGTCACAGTACGCGGCGAAGACGACCCCGCTGTGATAGTGGTAGCCGCGCAGATCAGCCAGATCGAAACCGATGGACAATTCGCGCAGATCCTCTCCGAGTCGCCGCAGATCTGCAAGCGCCTGCGCGATCTCCGGCTGCTCCGGCAGCGCCCGCGCCGCGGCATCCAGCACCTCGGGACCGCCGTAGCACTCCGGCAGCGCCAGCAATGCCGAACGCGTCGGCTCGGCGATGCCGCTGGCAAATTCCCGCAGCGCCGGAACGTCCTTGGCCTGCAGCAGCGAGAACAACTCCTCCTCGGCTTCCGCGTCCAGACCGGCCATGCCCGCCAGAGCCCGGAAGACGCCGACATGGCCGAGATCGAGCCGGGTCGCCGGTACGCCCGCCAGTGCCAGCGCCTGGGCGAGCAGTCGGACGATCTCGACGTCCGCCTCGATGCCGGCATGGCCGTAGATCTCGGCGCCGATCTGCAGCGGTTCGCGGGTCGCCATCAGCCCCGAGGGCAGGGCATGCAGGACGCTGCCGCAGTAGCACAAACGCGCCACGCCCTGCCGGTTCAGCAGGTGAGCATCGATGCGCGCCACCTGCGGCGTGATGTCGGCGCGTACGCCCATGCTGCGGCCGGATAACTGGTCCACCAGCTTGAAGGTGCGCAGATCCATGTCCCGCCCGGTGCCGGTAAGCAGCGAATCGAGGTACTCGAGCAGCGGCGGCGCGACAAGCTCGTAGCCGTGGCTATGAAAAAGGTCGAGCAGTCGGCGGCGCAGTGCCTCCACGCAGCGCGCTTCCCGGGGAAGGATGTCCTCGATGGCTTCGGGCAGTACCCAGCGACGCATGGCTCGGGAAAACGTGCGGCAGCGCTATTTGAAGATGAACAGCAGGCCGAGCCCGATGAGCATCGACGACAAGCCGATGAAACGAATCTGGCCGTCGGCCAGCTCCGTCACCCGGCGAAAGGTTTCGCGCCAGACCGACGGCGCAATGAAGGGAAGAATGCCTTCGAGCACCAGCATCAGCGCGAAGGCCATGAGCAGCGTGGTTGCCATCTACCTGCCGGACCTGCCGCCTTTGTCACCGGCGCCGGCCCCCTTGAGGTAGCGGAAGAATTCGGAATTTGGCTCCAGAACCAACACGTCGTTCTTGCTCTTGAAGCTCTGGCGATAGGCTTCCAGGCTGCGATAGAAGGCGTAGAACTCCGGATTCGAATTGAAGGCCTCGGCATAGATCGCCGTCGCCTTGGCATCGCCCGCGCCCTTGACGCGCTGTGCCTCACGATAGGCTTCAGCGACGATGATCTCGCGCTGCTTGTCGGCATCCGCCCTGATCTTCTCGGCTTCCGCCGCACCCTGGGAGCGCAACTCGTTGGCCACCCGCTTGCGCTCGGCTTCCATGCGGCGATAGACCGATTCGCTCACCTCCTGCGGCAGGTCTACCCGCTTGACGCGGACATCGATGATCTGCACACCGATCTTGCGCGCGTCCTGGTCCGCCTTGCCGCGCATCAGCTCCATGATGTTGTCCCGCTCGCCGGAGACGACGTCATGCACCGTGCGCTTGCCGAACTCCTCGCGCAGGCCGGCGTTCACGGTCTGGGACAGGCGTGTCTGCGCCCGCGCCTCGTCGCCGCCGACGGAGATGTAGTATTGCTTGACGTCGATGATGCGCCACTTGACGAACAGGTCCACCAGAACGTTCTTCTTCTCCGAAGTGATGAAGCGCTCGGGCTCGGGCGTGTCCAGCGTCAAAATGCGCTTGTCGAAATAGCGCACGTTCTGGATCAGCGGCCACTTGAAGTTCAGTCCCGGCTCGCCGATGACCTCCTTGATCTCGCCCAGTTGGAAGACGATGGCATACTGGCGCTGATCCACCGTGAACATCGCCATGGACAGCACGATCAGGGCGGCGAGCAAAGCACCGGCCAGCAGGGGGAGTCTTTCGCGCATCAGCGTTCCACCCTTTCCCGCGAGCGTAGCGAATCCCGCGAGCGATATTCGGGAACCGTCGGCACGTCCGCCTTCGGCGGCGCGGCCGCGGTGTCGGCGGCTGCCGCCCGGCCCGGGACGGCAACCTCGCCGGATGCCGCCGGCGCGGCGGCGGCCGAGGCGGCGCCCGCGCCGGCCACCTGCATGAGCTTGTCCAGCGGCAGGAACAGCAGGTTGTTGTTGGCGCGCGCGTCGATCATGATCTTGCTCGTGTTCGACATGACCTGCTGCACGGTGTCGAGGTACATGCGCTGCCGCGTCACCTCCGGCGCTTTGCTGTATTCCACCAGGATCTGCTTGAAGCGGCTGGCATCGCCCTGCGCATTGGCGACCACCCGCTGGTTGTATCCGTTCGCCTCCTCGATCAGGCGCGATGCCGTACCACGGGCCTTGGGGACGACATCGTTGGCGTAGGCCTGGCCCTCGTTCTTCTGCCGCTCGCGGTCCTGGCCGGCCTTGACAGCGTCATCGAAGGCGGCCTGCACCTGCTCCGGCGGCTGGGCGTTCTGCATCGTCACCTTGCTGATCTGGATACCGGTCTGGTAGCGGTCGAGGATCTCCTGCATCAGCTTCGAGGCGTCGACCGCGATCTGCTCACGCCCTTCGTAGAGCACGAAGTCCATCCTGCTCTTGCCGACGATCTCGCGCACGGCCGTCTCCGCTGCCTGCACCACCGCTTCATCGGGAAGCCGGTTGTTGAACAGGAATTGCTGCGGGTCCTTCAGCACGTACTGCACGGCGAACTGGATGTTGATGATGTTCTCGTCGTCCGTGAGCATCAGCGCTTCCTTGAGCACCTTGTTGCGTTCCGACCCGCGGTAGCCGATTTCGACGGTGCGCACGCCCGTGAGATTGACCAGTTCGTGGCTCTGGATCGGGTACGGCAGGCGCCAGCGCAGGCCAGGATCGGTCGTCGCATTGTAACGGCCAAACTGGAGTACGACACCGCGCTGACTGGCATCGACGATGTAGAAGCCGCTCGCCAGCCAGATGACGATGACAAGTACGATGAGCAGCCCGATGCCGCCGCCGAACTGGCGAAAGGAAAGCTGGGGCGGGCGGATGCCGCCACCCCCGCCGCCGTCGTCACCACCTCCGCCCCTGCGTCCGAACAGTCCCGCAAGCCGGCGATTGAAGTCGCGCCAAAGCTCTTCGAGATCCGGCGGACCTTGGTTGCCGCCCTTGTTGCCGCGGTTGCCCCACTGCGGATCGTTCAATGACATGAGTATTCCGGAGATCACTGGTTTGTTCAGCGTTTGGGAAAGACGCGCGCCAGACATCCCTTTGGCATCAGGCGGCATCGGCCGCCGGCACTTTGACTTGAGCGCGGGCGCAGGCCACCTCTGCCAGCGCCTGGCGCACGAGCTCGATACCGGCGCCCGTCTTGGCGCTCACACGAACGCGCGCGATTCTACCACATTCGTCGCGCTCGACCCCGGGCGCGGCCGGCGTGACGTCAATCTTGTTCCACATCAGTATCTGCGGCACATCGGCGGCACCGATTTCGCGCAGCACGGCATTGACCGCCTCAATCTGCTGGTCGCGATCGGCGCTCGACGCATCCACGACATGCAGCAGAAGATCGGCGCAGGCCGTCTCTTCCAGCGTCGCGTGGAAGGCGGCGACCAGCGAATGCGGCAAATCCCGTATGAATCCCACCGTATCGGACAGCACTATGCTTCCGGCATCGCCGAGGTAGAGCCGCCGCGATGTCGTGTCCAGCGTCGCGAAAAGCTGATCGGCGGCGTAGGCGTCGGCATGGGTCAGGGCGTTGAACAGCGTCGACTTGCCGGCGTTGGTATAGCCGACCAGCGATACCGCAAGCATTTCCCGCCGGCTGCGGGCGCGGCGCCGCACACTGCGCTGGCGCTCGATCTGTTTCAGCCGCTCTTTCAGGATCTTGACTCGCTTGCCGATCAGGCGTCGGTCGGTCTCGAGCTGCGTTTCGCCCGGGCCGCGCAGTCCGATGCCGCCCTTCTGCCGCTCAAGGTGAGTCCAGCCGCGCACCAGCCGGGTCGCCAAATGATCGAGCTGGGCCAGTTCCACCTGGAGCTTGCCTTCAAAAGTGCGCGCGCGTTGGGCGAAAATGTCGAGGATGAGGCTGCTTCGGTCGACCACCCGGCAGCCCAGTTCACGCTCGAGATTGCGCTGCTGGACGGCGGATAGCTCGTGATTAAAGATCACCACATCGGCCCGATGGTCGCGCAGCGACTGGGCCACTTCGGTGACTTTACCCTTTCCGGCAAACGTCGCCGCGTCGGGCGCCAAGCGCCGCCCCCGCACGACGGCAGCGGTCCTCACCCCTGCACTGCTGGCGAGCAGCCGAAATTCGGATAGCCGCTCGGCGCCATCGCCGATGCCCAAGTCCAACTGGACAAGCACCGCGCTCGGCAGCCCCCCTCCTGCCTCGCCCGCGCCGGCGCCTGCCGGCATGCCCCCGTCTATCATTCAGAAGGCCGGGCGTATTCCCACCCCACGCAAGACGCGATCAACTTTCGCCGTGGTCGTGGGGAATGCTGACCGGCCGAGCTGGGACGACGGTGGAGATGGCGTGCTTATAGACCATCTGGGTCACCGTGTTCTTCAGTAGCACAACATACTGATCGAACGATTCGATTTGCCCCTGCAGCTTGATGCCGTTCACCAGATAGATCGACACTGGCACATGCTCCCGGCGCAGCGTATTGAGGAACGGGTCTTGTAACAATTGCCCTTTGTTGCTCATGGTTGCCCCTCTGTTCTTTTGTTTGCTCGATGCCCGTAGGGCGATGAATCCCTTCCCATCTGCCAACACAGGCTCTCCTACTTTAATTGATTTTCTCTCCGCATGCCACAGTCACGAAAAAACGGTGCGAAACCCGATCAGGCATCGCCGCGCCGCTCGGCATAGGGATTGCGTGCGGTCTTGAACTGGATGCGCAAGGGTGTTCCCTGAAGCCTAAAGCTTTCCATGAAGGTGCGTTCCAGGTACCGTCGGTACGAATCGGGCACATGATCCAGCGCATTGCCGTGCACGACGATGACGGGCGGATTGCTCCCGCCCTGGTGGGCATAGCGCAGCTTGGGTCGGAAGATGCCGTGGCGCGGCGGCGACTGCTTGGCCACCGCCGCTTGCAGTACCCGGGTCAGCTTGGGCGTCGGCAGCTTCGCCATGGCCGCCGCGTACGCCGCATCCACGGAATTGAGCAGCGCATTGATTCCCTCACCCTTGAGCGCGGAAATGTAGTGGGTGCGGGCGAAGGCAAGGAAGTTCAGCTTGCGCGCCAGATCGCTCTTGACGCGCTCGCGGCGGTAGTCGTCGGTATCGTCCCACTTGTTGACGGCGACGACCAGTGCCCGGCCCGCTTCGACGACGAATCCGGCAATATGGGCGTCCTGGTCGGAGATCTCTTGGCTGGCATCGAGCAACAGAATTGCCACATTGGCGTCCTCGACCGCCTGCAAGGTCTTGATCACCGAGAATTTCTCCACCGCCTCGAAGACTTTGCCGCGGCGCCGCAAGCCCGCGGTGTCGATCAGGGTGTAGCTGCGTCCGCCGCGTTCGAAGGGCACGGCGATGGCGTCGCGCGTCGTGCCGGGTTGGTCAAAGGCGATCAGCCGCTCTTCTCCGAGCAGGGTATTGATCAGGGTGGATTTGCCAACGTTCGGACGCCCGACGACGGCAACCCGCGGGCCGGAACCCTCCCCGGTATCCGCCTCCTCTAGTTCCGGAAACGGCGCCAGCGCCAGGGTCACCAGGTCGCGCACCCCTTCGCCGTGGACAGCAGAGATGACCAAGGGCTCGCCGCAGCCCAGCTCGTGGAACTCCGCCGCCACGAGGGCATGGTTCATGCCCTCGCCCTTGTTGACCACTAGCAGCAGTCGACGGCCGCTGCGCCGCAGCCGTTCGGCGATGGACTTGTCATGCACCGTGAGCCCGGCGCGGCCATCGACCATGAACAGCAGGACGTCGGCCTCGGCCATGGCCTGCTCGGCCTGGCGCGCCATTTCCTGGAGGATGCCGCTTTTCGCCGCCGGCTCGAATCCACCGGTGTCCACCACGATGTAGTCGCGACTGCCGACGCGACCGAGCCCGTAATGACGATCGCGCGTCAGGCCTGGCAGATCCGCGACCAGCGCATCGCGCGTGCGGGTGAGACGATTGAACAGCGTCGACTTGCCGACGTTGGGCCGGCCGACGATCACCAGCGTTGGTTTCACTGCGAGCGGATCAGGGCGTTAGGGCAAGGACGCCGCCGTTCCTCGTCTGCACGACCACCGCGCCGCCGGCAAACTGGGGATCGCCGATAATGGCGCTGTTATCTGTGGTGTAGCGCGCCGCGAACGCACCGTCCTCGCGCCGCAGCAGATGCACCACGCCGCGCACATCGCCGACGAGCACATGGTCGCCGACGGGGACCGGACGCGTAACACCGCGCATGAACAGTTTATCCTGCTTCCAGATGCTGGCGCCGCTCGCACTGTCGAACGCGTGCACCGCACCCTTATCGTCGGTGACGTAGACGTATCGCCCGGACATCGCCATGCCGGCGCTGCTCGACAACTCCCGCGCCCAGAGCCCGCTGCCATTGTTCAGATCGAAGCATGCGACACGGCCCTGATAGGCCACGGAACAGACAACCCGGCCGTCGGTCACCGGGTTGCTGGTTACATCAGCCATGCGCTCGAGCTCCGTAGCGCCGCGCGGCAGTGCCACGGTACCTTCCCAAACCGCTGCACCGTTGGCCGGGTTGATGGCCACCAGCTTGCCGCCGGGGAAACCGGCCAGAATGGCACGCTCGGTGAGCGTGACACCGACATTGCTGCGCAATGACAGCGGCGGCGTAGCGCGCTGATAAATCCAGCGGCGCTTGCCGTCGGCCGGATCCAGTGCGTAGATGCGGTTGTCGCCGCTGCGCACGACGACGGCATCGGCGCCGAGAATCGGAGCGCTCAGCACCTCGGAGCCGACCCGGGCCTGCCACGCCGGCTTGCCGTCGGCGGCGGCAAAGGCCAGCACTTCGCCCTTCGGCGTACCCACGACCACGAGCGCGTCGCTCGCGCCGACACCGCCCGAGAGCTTCTGCCCGGCCTTGATGCGCCAGCGCTCGCGTCCCTCGTCGATGCGCACGATGACGCCATCGGCAGAGGCGGCATAGGTGCTGCCACCGACCACTGCCGGCGTAAATTCGTAGTCCCCGGCGGGGCCGACGCTCGCCTGCCACAGACGCTTGAGTTCGGCCGTTGGTTTGATCGCCTCCAGCTCGGCCATCTTCACCTTCGGTTCGCTCTTGAACGGGTTGATGGCGTCGATGGCCGAGCCGATCGTCGAGCATCCCGAAATCATTGCCGCGGCAACAAGCCCGGCAAGCAGTGGTCCTGTCCTCATCGTCACTGGCCGTCTCCGAGGGCGTCGAGTTTCAACTGCAGCAGTTCCCGGAGGTTCGCGCCACGGCCGCCGCCCTGCTCCGCGCCGAGTTTCGTCAGCGCGCTTTGATAGGCACTCCTCGCCTCCGCGCGACGGTCCTGGATGGCATGGACGTCGCCACGCAGCTCGGCATAGCGGGCGGCATAAGCGGCCAACGGTTCCTTCTCCAGCCGCTTCAACGCATCGTCATAGGCCTTCTCGTCCATCAGCACGTTGGCCAGGCGCAGCCGCGCCAGATCACGCAATTCCTCATCGCGGGCGTTGTCGGCCGCCCACGCAAGCTGACTCTTGGCCGTGCCGAGGTCACCGGCGTCGAACTGGACTCGTGCCGAGACGAGCGCCCCCAGGGCGGCGTAGGTCGTCCGGCCGTACTTGTCGATCAGCTCGCCGGCCGCGGCGGCGGTGTTCTTGGCGTTTCTCTCGGTCGCCGCCTTCTGCAGAATGGCATAGACGGCTGCAGCTTCCGCCGCTTGTTTTCGCTGGTACCAGTTCCAGCCCTGGTAGGCTACGACCGCGACGGCGACGAGCGCCGCCACCGTCGTCACCAGCGTGCCGTACTGCTGCCACCAGGCCTTGAGTTCGGACAATTGTTCCTGTTCTTCGAGATCGTATGCCGCCATGCTTGAGTCGTCCTAGTCTTGCGAATCGTACAGATACGTGTTGATCTCCTGCGCCAGCACGGCTCGCGCAATGCGCCGCTGCTCGACGGTCTCGCGCAGCGGCTTGAGCGTAACCATGTCGGCCGCAGCCTCCTCCTCGCCGATGATTGCGGCAAGGGGCGCACCCGACGCGTCCGCGCGCTTCATCTGCGATTTGAAGCTGCCGCCGCCGCAATGGAGCAGCACCGACAGTCCGGCGCTGCGCAACTCCTCCGCCACTATGAACGCCAGACGCTGCGCCGGCTCGCCCTGATGCAGGACATACACATCCGCCAGCACAGCCGGAGCCGGATTCCGCCCATCGCGCCAAAGCGCCAGCAGGCGCTCGATGCCCATGGCAAACCCCGCCGCGGGAGCCGGCTTGCCACCCAGCTGGGCGATCAGACCGTCATAGCGGCCGCCGGCGCAGACCGTGCCCTGCGCGCCCAGCCGGTCTGTCATCCATTCAAACACCGTCAGATTATAGTAGTCGAGGCCGCGCACCAGCCGCGGATTGACGCGGTAGGCAATGCCCGAGTCTTTGATCAGCGCCTGCACGCCTTCGAAGTGGCGCAGCGACTCCTCGCCCAGCAGATCGTACAGTTTGGGCGCGCCCTCCACCAGTTCCTGCATCGCCGGGTTCTTTGTGTCGAGGATGCGCAGCGGGTTGGTATAGAGCCGGCGCTTAGCATCGGCGTCGAGCGCGCTTTCGTGCTTCTCGAAGTAGGCAATCAGCTCGACGCGATGACGCGCCCGCTCGGCGCTCGATCCCAGGCAGTTTAGCTCTAGGGCAACGCCCGCCAGCCCCAGTTCGTCCCACAGGCGCTGGTTCATGACGATGTGCTCGGCGTCGATATCCGGCCCGGCGAATCCCAGCGCCTCGACGCCGAACTGGTGAAACTGGCGGTAGCGTCCCTTCTGCGGCCGCTCGTGCCGGAACATCGGTCCGCCGTACCACAGCCGCTGCGGGCTGCCGTAGAGCAGGTTGTGCTGCAGGACGGCGCGCACACAGGAGGCGGTGCCCTCCGGCCGCAAGGTGAGTTGCTCGCCGTTGAGGCTGTCCTCGAAGCTGTACATCTCCTTCTCGACGATGTCCGTCACCTCACCGATGGCGCGGGCGAACAGCGGCGTCGGCTCGACGATGGGCATTCGGATCGGCCGGTAGCCGTAGGCACGCAGCCAGTCGCGCACCAGCGTCTCGAATTCCTCCCACAGTTCGGCCTCCCCGGGAAGGATGTCGTTCATGCCGCGAACGGCTTGAATGGTCTGGGTCATGAAAGGTCGATGCGGCAACGACGCCGGCAGCGGCGGAATCAGTTCCGTCCGCGGCACAGCCTACACGGCGACTGCCTGCCTGGTTATTCTCCGCGGATACTTCCGCGCCACGTAGTCGTCGATGATCGCGCGGAACTCGCCGGCGATGTTTTCCCCCTTGAGCGTGACGGTCTTCTCGCCGTCGACATACACCGGCGCCACCGGCCGCTCGCCCGACCCTGGCAGGCTGATGCCGATGTTGGCATGCTTGCTCTCGCCCGGGCCATTGACCACGCAGCCCATGACGGCCAGCGTCATGGTTTCAACGCCTTCGTATTCAAGGCGCCAGCGCGGCATCTGCGCACGCACGTAGCTCTGGATGTCCTGTGCCAGCTCCTGGAAGTACGTGCTCGTCGTGCGGCCGCAACCGGGGCAGGCCGCCACCAACGGCACAAAGGCGCGCAGCCCCATGGTCTGGAGGATTTCCTGGGCGACGACCACCTCCCGGCAGCGATCACCACCGGGTTCCGGCGTCAGCGACACGCGGATCGTGTCGCCGATGCCCTCCTGCAGCAGCACGGCCAGCGCCGCCGTCGAGGCGACGATACCCTTCGAGCCCATGCCGGCTTCCGTCAATCCCAGGTGCAACGGGTAGTCGCACCGCGCCGCCAGGTCGCGATAAATCGCGATCAGGTCCTGCACACCGCTGACTTTGCACGACAGCACGATACGATCGCCGGGCAGGCCGAGTTGCTGCGCCCGCTCGGCGCTCTCCAGCGCGGAACGCACCATGGCCTCACGCATCACCTGCTCCGCGTCCAGGGGCACGGATCGCCGGCCGTTCTCGTCCATGATGCGAGCGAGGAGATCCTGATCGAGGCTGCCCCAGTTGACGCCGATGCGCACTGGCTTGTCATGGCGGCAGGCAATCTCGATCAGTTGCGCGAACTGCTCGTCGCGCTTCGAGCCTTTGCCGACATTGCCCGGATTAATGCGCAGCTTGTCCAGCGCCTCGGCGCAGGCCGGGTTGTCGGCGAGCAGCTTGTGCCCATTGAAGTGGAAATCACCCACCAGCGGCACCCGCACTTCCATGGCGAGCAGCCGATCGCGAATCGCCGGCACGGCGGCAGCCGCCTCTTGCGTGTCCACGGTCATGCGCACGATCTCCGAGCCCGCCCGGGCGAGCTGCGCCACCTGCATGGCGGTGGCGAACGCGTCGGCCGTGTCGGTGTTGGTCATGGATTGCACCACGACCGGCCGGCCGCCGCCGATCATCACCGCGCCGACGCGCACGCCGCGGCTGGCGCGGCGCGCCGCCGGCTCGCCCGGGATCGGAGTGGCGATGGCGTCCATGGCTATTCGAGGGTCAGGCGCGCCACTTCCACCTTGGTGTGCGGGCGCAGGTCGACTTCCCGTTCGTCATACTGAAGCCGCACTGTCGACGCGTTGCCGATGATCAGGGCAAAGGGCGGCCTGCCCTCGATGACCTGGGTCGTGCCGCCGCGGTTGAGCTGGGAGTGGAGGACGCGCCCGTCGGCGTCTTTCACCTCCACCCACGAGTCGCGCTCGAAATCGAAGGCGAGGCGATGGCTGATCGTCGCCGCATGGGCGCTGGACAAGGGCACGGCGGAGGGTGCCGCCGGCGCTGCCGGCTCGGCGGGCACTGCAGCTTGCGTTTCGACTGGTGCCGTGTTCCCGGGGCGCTCCTCAGCGGTTCCCGCAGTCGATGACGGCTGGGTCGCCGGATTCGCACCCGGGCGCAACAGGTCCAGGTTCAGCCAGCCCGCGTAATACACCCCTGCGCCCAGCGCAACGAGCAGGATCGGCAACAGCGCACCGAGCCACATGAACGGCCGCCGGGCACCCTCCCGCGGCAAGACGACGTTGGTGTGCTCCACTTCGCGCAGCTCGATCTCCGGCAGCGCCGTCTGCTTCTCCAGCACGGCCAGTACCGCCGCCGGATCGAGACCAAGATGCCGGGCATAGTTGCGGACGAAGCCGCGAGCGAACGTGGCACTGCCGAGATCCTCGAAATCTTCTGCCTCGATCGCCTTGATCTGGCGGGGACTCAGCTTGAGGGCCTGGGACACTTCCTCGATCGACAGCCCTCGCGTCTCGCGCGTGCGCCGCAGCAGGGTACCCGCCTTGTCGGTCATCGATGCCAGCAGCTCACTCATAGTTTCCCAGGCTCAGCGCTTGGTATTCCGGGCTGCCGGCAAACTTGCGCCGTAACTGGCTGGCATAGCCGTTTTCCGCGTCCCGGTCGCCCAGCTTGCGTTCGACGCGCACCCCCAGCCACAGCGTCGCGGCGTTCGGTTCCACCTGACGATGGATGGCATTGATAAGCTGCCGCGCTTCGATGTAGCTCGCCTTGCGGAACAGGATGTCTGCCAGATCCAGCATCGCCACGACATTGGTCGGATTGGCGGCGAGCGCCTTGCGGAAGAAATCCTCCGCCGCCTTGCTGTCCTTGGTTTGCAGCGCGCAACGCCCGGCATTGGTGTAGGGAATGGTGGGCGTGGCGTAGAGCGGATTCTTCACCGCAGACATGAAGTGGGAAATTCCCTCCTTCTCCCGACCGTTCTGGCACAGAAATGAGCCGTAGCTGTTGTGCACCTCGGGATCGTTGGGCGCCAGGCGCAGGGCGCGTTCGAAATTCGATTGCGCCAGCGCGTTCTCCTGCAGGTACATATGGGCGAGTCCGAACAGATTATAGGCTGGGGCGTAGTTGGGATCGGCGGCCAGCGCGATGCGCGCCTCGTCCATGGCGATCGCGATCTGTCCGCTGCGGAAATAGGCCATGCCCAGATCGGCGTGGATCTTGGCGCGATTGCGCGCATCACCCACCGGGCTCTGCTGCGAGACGGGAACCTCCGCCCCGCCCTGCTGAACAGGTTGCTGCTGAGCGCAGCCGGCAAGCAGGGCAAGGAAGAGCATGGCGCGCTTCATCGCAGCGCCTCCGCGATGGCGATCCTGCGCCCCGTGCGTCGGGTACGGTCCTGGACCTGGCCGGCGAGCTGACCGCAGGCGGCGTCGATTTCGCTGCCGCGGGTCTTGCGCGTCGTCGCGATGACGCCCGCATCGAGCAGGATCTCCTGGAAGCGGCGGATGCGCTCGGCCGGCGAACGGCGGAATGCCGTGCCCGGGAACGGGTTGAACGGAATCAAATTGAATTTGCACGGCACGTGCTGCCGGATCTCGAGCAGCTGGCGGGCATGGTCATCCGAGTCGTTGACGCCGTCGAGCATGACGTATTCGAAGGTGATGAAATCGCGTGGGCTGCGCTCCAGATAGCGCCGGCACGCCGCCAGCAGCTCGGCCAGCGGATACCTGCGGTTGATCGGCATGAGCCGGTCGCGCAGCGCGTCGTTGGGCGCATGCAGCGACACTGCCAGGGCCACCGGACAGGCCTCGCGCAGCCGGTCGATGTTGGGCACGATGCCCGAGGTGGACACCGTGACCCGCCGGCGCGACAGGCCGTAGGCGTGATCGTCGAGCATCAGCCGCAGCGCCGGGATGAGGGCATCGAAGTTCGCCAGTGGCTCGCCCATGCCCATGAGCACGACGTTGCTGATGATTCGCTCACCGTCGGGCGCGGCGCCCAGCGCCCGGTTCGCCCACCAGAGCTGGCCGATGATTTCGGCCGTCGTCAGATTGCGGCTGAAGCCCTGCTTGCCCGTGGAGCAGAAGGTGCAGTCCAGCGCGCAGCCCGCCTGGGTGGACACGCACAGCGTGCCCCGGCCCTCCTCGGGGATGAAGACGCATTCGACGGCATTGCCCTGGCCCACGTCGAGCAGCCACTTGCGCGTGGCGTCCGGCGAGACTTCGTCGCGCAGAACCGCCGGCGGGGCGACGATCGCCTCTGCGGCAAGGCGGGCCCGCAGCGGCTTCGCCACATCGGTCATCCGGCTGAAGTCGCTTTCGCCGAAGCGATGCACCCAGCGCAGAACCTGCTTGGCGCGGAAGGCCTTCTCACCCATCTCGGCAAAGTAGCGGGTGAGCCCTTGCGCATCGAACTGGAGCAGATTGACCGTCATGATGCAAGGTTTTCGACCTTTGGCAACCGGCGCGAGCCGGCTGCCGAGCGGGCTCAACGCGAGAAAATCTCCGAGGCGGGAAAGAAGTAGGCGATCTCCACCGCTGCCGTCTCGAGAGCGTCCGATCCATGGACCGCGTTGGCGTCAATGCTTTGTGCGAAATCGGCGCGAATGGTTCCGGCCTCGGCCTTCTTCGGGTCGGTGGCGCCCATTAGCTCGCGGTTCTTGGCGATCGCGTTCTCGCCTTCGAGAACCTGGATCATCACCGGGCCGGAGGTCATGAACTCGACCAGATCCTTGAAGAACGGCCGCCCTTTGTGTACGGCATAGAAGCCCTCCGCCTCGGTGCGGGACAGCCACGCCATTCTTGCGGCCACGATCTTGAGACCATTGGTCTCGAAGCGCGAATAGATCTTGCCGATCACGTTCTTCGCTACGGCGTCCGGCTTGACGATCGACAACGTACGTTCAACAGCCATTCGATACTCCCTGAAACGATCGATTGAGTGGAAACTAACCAAAAAGCAGAACGTTGAATTATAACAGTAAGGCGTGTGCCAGCCCAACCGGACCGCGCATCCGCGTCGCGGTTACCGCTGCCGGCATCCGTCACAAGGTGGCCGCCAACTACGGCGCGGTGCGTGTGGGAGGCCCGCAACAAAAAAGCCCGGCCGAGGCCGGGCTTCGAGTTGCGACGTACAGCTTCGTCATCCGCCCGAGATCATCCCCAACTGCTGGGGCAGCCAGATGGACATGGTCGGCCAGTAGGTGACCAGCACCAGGAACACGAGCATGGTCAGCAGCCACGGCCAGACGGCGACGGTCAGTTCGGTGATGCCCATCTTCGTGATGCCGCTGGAGACATAGAGGTTGAGCCCGACCGGCGGGTGGCACATGCCGACCTCCATATTCACCACCATCAGGACGCCGAAGTGCACCGGGTCGATGCCGAGCTTGACCGCGATCGGGAACAGGATCGGGGCGAGGATCAGCACGATCGACGAGGGTTCCATGAAGTTGCCGGCGACCAGCAGCAGGATGTTGGCGATCAGGAGGAAGCCGATCACGCCCACGCCGGTGCCGATCATGGCATCGGCCATCGCCTGCGGGATGTTTTCGTGAGTCATGAGGAAGGAGAACAGTACGGCGTTGGTGATGATGTAGAGCAGCATCGCGCTCATGTTGGCCGAGGCCAGTAGCACCCGGGGCACGTCCTTGAGCGTCAAATCCTTGTAGACGAAGACCGCGATGAAAAAAGCATACACCGCGCTCATCGCCGCCGCTTCGGTCGGGGTGAATAGGCCAGTATAGATACCGCCCATGACGATGACAATCAGAAACAATCCCCAGGCCGACTTGCGGAAGTACTCCAGGCGCTGCCCCCAGCTTGCCTTCGGCTGGCGCGGGTAGTCGAACTTCCAGGCGCGGTACCAGGTCGTGAGGCCGAGCATCGTTGCCATAAGAATGCCCGGGATCACGCCGGCGATGAACAGCGCACCGACCGACGTGTTGGTCGAAACCGAGTACATCACCATAACGATGGAGGGCGGGATGAGGATGCCTAGTGCACCCGAGGTGGTGATGACGCCGGCGCCGAAGCGATTCGGGAAACCGGCGCGCACCATGGCCGGCATGAGGATCGAGCCGATGGCCACCACCGTGGCCGGCGAGGATCCCGATACCGCGGCGAACAGCGCGCACGCAACGACGCCACCGAGGCCCAGGCCGCCGTGCCAGTGGCCGACCATCGAAGTGGCGAAGTTGATCATCCTGCGCGCCACACCGCCATGGGTCAGGAAGTTCCCGGCCAGGATGAAGAACGGGATGGCCATGATCTCGAACTTCTCGATGCCGGTAAACAGCTTCAGCGCCACCGACTCGATCGGCACTTGGGTCATGAAGAACAGGAACGTGAGTACCGTCAGGCCGAGGGAGATGGATATCGGCATGCCGGTCAGCATCAGGGCCACGAGCAGCCCGAAAATGATTGCGGTATTCATGCTTTGCCGCCTCCTGAACCACCTTTGCGGCGATCCGGACCACCCTGACGGCGATCCGTGCCAGTGCGCCGCTCGACGCTGGTCGGACTGCTTCCCGCGGTTTGACGCCGGTCGTTGCCGCTGCGCAGATCCCGCGGGTGCAGCTCGTCGTCCATGGTGTACACCTGGTCCTCCTTGCCGGGCTCGAAACCCGTGCCCTCCTCGATGCCTTCCACGTGGCCGTGGTCATGGTGCGGCAGTTCGCCGGTCCGGATGAAGGACCAGGTGACCTGCAGGAAGCGGAAACACATCAGGTAAGATCCGAGCGGCACCGCCGAATAGACGAACCAGGTGGGCCACTCCAGATCGGGAGTAATCGGCCCTTCCGGCACATCCCCCGTGTCCATGCCCAGCGCTTTGAAGATCGCGTAATGGGCGCCGTTTTCCCAGACGAAGGTCGCCCCGAGCGTGCCGACGACGCCGGTGAACAACGCCCCCGCCAGCAGGCCGAAGACGATGACCTTGCCGCGGGTGTTGTCCTTCAACCGGTTGATCAGCACATCGACACCGACGTGGATGCCGGTGCGCACGCCATAGGCGGCGCCGAACTTGGCCATCCACACGAACATGATGATGCACAGCTCCTGCGCCCAGCCCAGATTGAGACCGAGCAGCCAGTCCTGCACACCCGGAATGGCCACCCCCGAGGCGTAGCGGTGCATCACGGCGGCGAAAATGATCACCGTCGCGGCACCCATGAGGAAGGTGATGAGCCATTCCTCCAGATGATCCAATACCTTCATCATTTCCCTCTCCCGATGTCAGGCGCAAAAAAGCCACCGGGCTTGCGCTGGCGGTGGCTTTGCCGACCTTTAAAGCTTCGCGGGGTCGAATCCCGTTTCCTTGTAGATCGACTGGATCAGATCCTTGCCGATGCGCGATTCCATTTCGGTGTGGGCCTTGATGAGCGCCTTCTTGAGCGCCAGCCGCTCCTCGGGCGTGGGCGCATAGACCTGGGTCTTGCCAGATTTCTTCACCGCTTCCAGCGATGCGTCGTTTTCTTCCTTGGCGATCTTGTTGGCGTAGTCGGTGGACTCCTTCATCGCCTGTTCGAGCTGGCCGCGGATATCGGCCGGCAAGCCTTCCCAGAACTTCTTGTTGGTGATCACCGCGTAGCCAAGATAGCCGTGCTCGCTCAGCGTAAGGTGCTTCTGCACCTCGTGCATTTTCTGGGTGTAAAGGTTAGAGATGGGATTCTCCGTGCCGTCCACGACACCGGTCTGCAGCGCTTGATAAACCTCGGAGAAAGCCATCACCTGCGGCAGCGAGCCGAGGGCGCGCATCTGCGCCTCGAGAACCTTGGAGGACTGGATGCGCATCTTCTGGCCCCTGAAGTCGGCCGGAGTCTTCAGCGGTTTATTGGCGGAAAATGACTTGAAGCCGTTGTCCCAGTACGCCAGCCCCTTGATGCCCTTGGGCTCCAATTTGGCCAGCAACGCCTGTCCGGCCGGGCCCTGGGTCACCTTGTGCAGTTCCTGATAACTGTCGAAGATGTAGGGCAGATCGAACACCTCGAACTCCTTCACGCCCAGGGGCCCAAACTTGGCCAGCGAGGGAGCGAGCATCTGCACGGCGCCGAGTTGCAGCGCCTCCATCTCCTCCTTGTCCTTGTACAGCGTGCTGTTGGCGTAGACTTCCACCTTCACCTTGCCCTTGGTCAGTTCGGCGGCACGCTTGGCGAAGAAGTCGGACGCCTTGCCCTTGGGCGTATCGTTGGCGACGACGTGGCTGAACTTGATGACGATCGGTTGCTGGGCAGAAGCCGCAAAGGCAAAACTTGCGGCGACCAGAGCAAACAGAATATTGCGTAGTTTCATGACGCCTCCTCTCGACTGACATGTTTGATCCGCTGGAGGAGAAGGCACATTTGGCCCTTTTCCCCGTTGAACAATCCGAATTCTGCAACCGCCACTCCCGCACCGAAATTGTGGAAATCCGCAACCGCAACCGGTGCCCGAACGCCGTCCAGACGAGTACGATAAAACATCGTAGATTCCGAGGGTTGATAATGCCAGTTCCGGTCGAACCCGTACCCTCCGGCGAGCCGCCCATCACCTCGGGCTGGTACTGGGCGGTACCACGTATCGCCATCGTACTCGTGTTCGCCACGGTCGCCGCGTTGCTGTGGCTGCTGCACCGGACCGAGATCGATGAGCACCGGGTGACGCTGATTACCGATGTATTGTGGGTCGAGCAGGACCTGCGTTTTCATCTGACCAAGGTCCAGGATCTGCTCGACGAACTCGGCCGCGACGCGGCCGACGGCCGGATGGATGCCGGCCAGATGGAGCAGCGCAGCCGCTTCCTGATGACCAACAACCCCTGGCTGATCCAGATCATCTGGTACGACGGCGAGCCGCAGGTGGTGGCCGCCGTGCCGCCGGGCATCGGCGAGTATGCCGTTGGCGAGGCTGCCGGTACGATACCCTCACTGGAAACCTTCGGCTTTGCGCGATCTCTGGGCAAGGCGGTGTTCGGCCAGCCCTACCCGGCCGTGAACAGAGATCATCACGTCGAGGTACACGTACCGCAATTCCGCGACGGCAGGCTCGCCCACATGATGGTCGGCGTCGTCTCCCTCAACGCGCTGCTCCATCATGCGGTTCCTTGGTGGTACGCGGAGAAGTACCGACTGCAGGTGATCGACGACACCGGCGCGGTGCTGGCGTCGAAATCGAAAGTGGCCGCCGACGCTACCGGACTGTCCTATGCCGTGCCCTTCGATCCGCCCGGCCGTGGCCTGCTGCTGCAGGCGCTCGCTTACAAGGCGCAGACGAACCTCCTGCGCAATCTGCTGGCGACGGTGATCGTCGGGCTGGCGCTGGCCGTGCTCGGCAGCCTCTGGGCGTTGCGCCGGCACGTCCAGCGGCGCCTGGCGGCGGAGGCGGCGCTGCGCGACCAGCATGCGTTCCGCAAGGCGATGGAAGACTCGCTCACCACCGGGCTGCGCGCCCGCGACATGAACGGCCGGATCACCTACGTCAATCCGGCGTTCTGCCGGATGGTCGGCTGGAGCGCCGAGGAGTTGGTCGGGCGCGGCCCTCCGATGCCCTACTGGGCGCCCGAGGACATCGAGCAGACCCAGGAACTGCATGACAGCATTCTTGCTGGCAAGACGCCCCATGAGGCAGAACTGCGCTTCATGCGCAGGAACGGCGAGCGCTTCGACGCATTGATCTATGAGGCGCCGTTGATCGATGCCATGGGCAGGCAGTCCGGATGGATGGCGTCGGTGGTGGACATCACTGCTCGCAAGCGGGCCGAGGAACTGGCACGCCAGCAGCAGGAGAAGCTGCAGTTCACCTCGCGCCTGGTCACCATGGGCGAGATGGCCTCGACCCTGGCGCACGAGCTGAACCAGCCGCTTTCGGCGATCGCCAGCTACAACACCGGTTGCCTCAACAAGATCGAGAGCAACGACTTCGCTCGCGAAGAGCTGGCGCAGGTGCTGCGCAAGGTCGGACAGCAGGCTCAGCGCGCCGGGGCAATCATTCGCCGCGTCCATGAATTCGTCCGGCGCAGCGAACCCAAGCTGTCCGCCTGCGAACTACGCGCCATCGTCGAGGACAGCGTCGCCCTGGTCGAGGCCGAGGCGAAGAAGCGCGGGGTGCGTATTTCCGCCACGCTGCCCCTGGACCCTATGCCGGTGCTGGCCGATCGCGTCATGATCGAGCAGGTGTTGCTGAATCTGATCCGCAATGGCATGGACGCGCTTGGCGATGCAGCGCCGGAGGACAAGTTGTTGCACGTGAGCGTGTCGCACGACGGCAACACCTTCGTCACTGCGGTGGCCGACCGCGGCTGCGGCATTTCCGCCGCGGTGGCGGAACGGCTTTTCTCACCGTTCTTCACCACCAAGGTCGAGGGGATGGGGATGGGACTCAACATCTGCCGCTCGATCATGGAACTGCACCAGGGCCGGTTGTGGTACGAAGCCAATCCCGATGGCGGTACCATATTCAAGTTCTCGTTGCCGGAAGCCGATGCGTGATGCGACCTGCCGCCTACATCGTCGATGACGACGACGCGATCCGCGATGCCCTTTGCTGGCTGTTTCAGTCCCGCGGCGTCGAAGCGGCGGCCTGGCCATCGGCGGAAACTTTCCTCGCCGACTACAAGGAGGACATGAGCGGCTGCCTCGTGCTTGACATCCGCATGGATGGAATGAGCGGCCTGGAGCTGTTCGACGTACTGATCGGGCGCCGATGCGCCATGCCGGTGATATTCCTCACCGGACACGCCGATGTTCCCCTGGCGGTCGCGGCGCTGAAGCGCGGTGCCTACGATTTCATCGAGAAGCCGTTCAATGACAACGAGCTGGTAGATCGCGTGCTCGGCGCGCTCGAACAGGACGCGGCCCAGCGCGCCGCCCGTGCCAGCCAGGTATCCGTTGAGGCGCGAGTGGCGCAGCTTACGACCCGCGAGCGTGAGGTGATGCGCCTCATCCTCGCCGGCAAACTCAACAAGGTGATCGCCGACGAACTAGACATCGCCATGCGCACCGTGGAAGTCCACCGGGCGCGCATCTTCGACAAAATGGGCGTCAGGTCCGCTGTCGAGTTGGCGCAGTTACTCGCCGGCAAGCGTCAGTGACCGATCCAGGTGACGACTACGCCAGGTGCTCCCGGCCGGCAGCGATAGTCCCAGGCCACTCCGATTCGAGGCACCCACACGAGATCGTCGCCGCACCATAGCAGGGGCATGTTCTCGCGCTGCCAAGGCGGCACCTGCGCTTCTTGCAGAAGGTTCTTCAAAGTGCGCCGCGGCCGCTGCACGTCCGGTCGGAAGCGCTCGCCGCCCCAACGCTTTTGGATGGTCACGGCGCGCCCGGCCAGATGCGAGCGGTCGATACCTTCGCCCTCGGCTGCCTCGAACCGAAGGCGCCCGTCTGCCCACGCGAGTTCCGGCTCGCCGCGCCAGATCAGCGAAGCGACATTCCCATGGTGCTGCCGCCGGGTCACGTAGACGGACCCGCGGAAACGACGCACGACGTGACCACCGATGGGCAGTTCGATGGTGGCATCGGGCGCTGCTGTTACGAGTTGGCGCAGAATCTCGTCGAGCCGGGCCGCGTCGGGCATTGCGACGCCATGGACGCGCAGCATGCCGCGAACGACGTTGCGGGCGCGCACATCGCCCAGTTCGCGCAGTGCGGTAACTTGCAGATGGCCGTTGCGCGATGCCGACTCCAGGTCCTGCTGACCTAGCACGTCGAGCAGCGCCTCCGACTCGGCGAAGTGGTTCGCTGCATGCGCAAGCCGGGCGTCGACGGCCGGAAAGCGCGCACGCAAGCTTGCGAGGATCTCATGGCGCAGGAAGTTACGGGCCAGGCTGATCGCGGCGTTGCTCTCGTCTTCAATCCATCGCAACCCATGCACAGTCGCATAAGCGCGTACACAGGTCCGCGGCACCGTCAGCATCGGACGGATCACGCGGGGGCCGTCCGGCCTCAGGGCGTCGAGCAAGCGCACAACCGGCATGCCGGCAGCACCACGCACCCCCGCGCCGCGCAGGACGTTCAGAAGCACCGTTTCGGCCTGGTCGTCGCGCTGATGGGCGAGCGCAATCCAGTCCCCTCCTGCCGCGGCAAAGGCACGGTAGCGCGCCGCGCGCGCGGCGCCCTCGAGACCTGCTGCTGGCACTCCCTCCACGGCCACGCGCCGCACCGACAGCTCGATCCCGAGCGCCGCGCACAAGTCGCTGCAGAAGCGCTCCCACGCATCGGCGCTGGCGCTCAACTGGTGATTAACATGCACCGCCGACAGCGAAAACCCGATCTGGGGTTGCACCGCACGCAACACATGGGTCATGACGACGGAGTCAATACCGCCGCTCAGGCCAACGACAAGTGATTGTTGGTCACGGACGTGATGCCGCAGTACTGCGGCGACGATCTGCGGCAGATCAGTTAACGGGCTGTTCCTTGAACCGGCCATAGCTCATCAGCCGATCAAAGCGCTTTTCCAGCAGCTCGGCCGGAGAGAGCTCACTAACCTGGCGCAGCGCATCCTGCAGCGCCTTGCGCAAAGTCTGCGCGATGGCGCGGTGGTCACGATGGGCACCGCCGAGGGGTTCGCTGACGACACGGTCGATCAGGCCGAGGGTCTTCAGGCGTGCCGCGGTTATGCCCATGATCTCAGCCGCCTCGCCGGCCTTTTCGGCGCTCTTCCACAGAATCGAGGCGCAACCCTCCGGCGAGATGACCGAGTAGGTAGCGTACTGCAGCATCAGCACGACATCACCGACGGCAATCGCCAGAGCACCACCGGACCCGCCCTCGCCAATAACCGTGCAGATCACCGGCACCTTCAGCTCGGCCATGACGTACAGATTACGGCCGATCGCCTCGGACTGGCCGCGCTCCTCGGCGTCGATGCCCGGATATGCGCCCGGCGTGTCGACGAAGGTAAACACCGGCATGCCGAACTTCTCCGCCAGGCGCATCAGCCGCAGCGCCTTACGGTAGCCCTCGGGACGCGGCATGCCGAAGTTTCGGAAGATCTTTTCCTTCGTATCCCGTCCCTTTTGATGTCCGATGATCATCACCGACTGTCCGTTGAAACGCGCGACACCGCCAACGATGGCGTGGTCGTCGGCAAAACTTCTGTCGCCGTGCAGTTCTTCGAAGTCGGTAAAGACGTGCTGGATATAGTCAAGAGTGTAGGGCCGCTGCGGATGCCGGGCGACCTGCGCGATCTGCCACGGCGTCAGTTTGGCGTAGATTTCCTTGGTCAGCGCCTGGCTCTTGGTCTCGAGCCGGCCGATCTCTTCGGAAATGTCCACTGCCGAATCATCCTGGACGAAGCGAAGTTCCTCGATCTTTGCTTCAAGCTCCGAGACGGGCTGCTCGAAATCCAGGAAAGTCGTTTTCATCAGGACGCGTGCTCAATGTAGGCGATCACCGTCGTCATTTTACAGGATTCGAGCTTATTGCCTCCCGGCGCGGCCGGTATTGGCACTTCTATGCTTCGCGCGATGCGCGGATAAGCAGGCTGCTCCGGACTAGGACATGCCCTGCGTCACGCGTGCTTCAATTTCGCGAGATCGGGGACAAGAAACGCCGAAGCCCCGCACGGGGTTGTGTGCGGGGCGTTTGGGGGTGGTGTGGGTT
>DAITBA010000007.1:0-164231 GCA_036824005.1 Rhodocyclaceae bacterium | reverse complement strand
CTCTCTGATTACTCGACGATCCCGTCCGCCGACACGGGATCGCCGGCCGCTTACGCAGAGCCGGCCCGCCCATGGACTGCTGCTGCGGGCACAAGGATTCCGGGCAGCGGAAGCGGTAGTAGGTTTCGTTCAGGTAGACGGTGACGTCGTCCACGTCCTCCTTCGACCAGCCGCCGCCCAGGGCGTCGTCCCAGCGTGCCACTTCGCGCCGGATGGAATCGAAGGACTTCGCCTTGCGTGCCTTGCGGTTGTGCACGCTGCGGTCATGGCAGGCGTGACACTTGGTTTCGTAAAGCGATTTGCCGCGGGTGATGCTGGCGGCGAGGGCGGAGGTGGAGGCCGCCGAAGCGGCAAGCACACAGACAAGCAGAAGAGCGGACGCAGTTCGCATGGGGAGTTCCTGGGTTTGTTCGGACTGGACGGTGTGACCGCGACGCGGCGCGCCGTGCCTGTGCCATACGTTATGCGAATTGCCTGCCTGCTGCAACTGTTGCCGGTGTCCCCAACCCCGTCTCACAGGCCGAGGATCTTGGCGATGATCGACTTGGAGACGAACCCGAGCATGCCGAAGGCGAGCACGAAGAACAGCACGAAGGTGCCGAGCTTGCCGGCCTTGGACTCCTTGGCCAGATCCCAGATGATGAACAGCATGAACAGGATGAACCCGCCGATGCCGAAGGTCATGCCGAACTCGGAGAGCTGCTGCTCGGAAATGCCGAACATGTCGTGGCCGTCGAAGCGTTGCAGGGGTCAGTGTCGCGGCGGCAGGTCGGCGGCGTCCACCACGTCGGCATAGGCGTGCCAGCTGGCGTGGCCGATGACCGGCAGCACGACGATCAGCCCGAGCAGCGCCGTGGCCATGCCCAGCAGCGTCGCCACCATGATGATCATCGCCCACAGCGCCATGGGCAGTGGATTGGCGCTCACGGCGCGCACGCTGGTGGCGATGGCGCTGAGCATGTCCACGTCACGGTCGAGCAGCAGCGGCGGCGAGACCACCGCGGCGGCAAACACGAGCGCGGCAAACACGCCGCCGAGCATCACCCAGATCTCGAACAGATGAGAATCCTGCGACAACACGACATAACGGATGACACTGTCGAAATCCGTGATCGAGGCCTTGACGAACAGCGCAATCAGCACCGCCGAGACGAGCACCCAGAAGGTGCCGACGACAGTGAGCATGAGGCCGAACCAGACCAGCGACCGCAAACTGGCGCTCCACGCCGACAACACGGCATCGAAGGAGGGCGACTCGCCGCGCGCCATGCGGCGGGACAGCTCGTACAGGCCGGTGGCCAGTATGGGTGCCACCAGAAGAAAGCCGGAGAGCGCGCCGGAGATGAGGTAGAAGTGGCCCCAGGCCACGGCCAGGATGATGTAGCCGCCTACCGCGGCTAGCACACCGTGCAGTACGCTGGGTCCGAAGGCGCGGGTGAAGTCGCGCCATCCCAGCGCCAGCCAGCGCAGGGGGCGGCCGACGGGGACTTCTCTCACGGGCGGCAGCGTCAGCACGGGCGCGCCATCGGCGGAGTCGGAGGGCATCGCGGTTTCTCGCTTGTCGTGTCTTGGCGCGGTGGCGGCGTTGCGGATCGCTGGCAGGTTGCTCCTACCCGGCCGGCGCAGCGGCGGCCTTTTTCAGGTGCACCAACTCCAGGTTGAAGATCTTGCCGAATCCGGCGACGTAGCGGGCCGTGCGCGGTTGGATGCGAAACAGCGAGAAGTCACCGAGACTGAAATTGAACTCGGCATCGGGAAAGCGCTCGAGATAACGCGCCCGTGCCTCGGCATAGTCGGCATCCTCCGGCGCCATGGCCGCGGCCGTTCCTTGGATCGACACCCGCCCCAGGGTCTGCGGGTCGCCGTTGCCGATATCCGTCTCCGCCACCATAAGGCTCACGCGCGCATCGGCCAGAATGTCCTTGGTGTGATGGGCGAGCCGACTGATATGGATGTGGAAGGCGCTGAAATCCGGCGCCGCCACGAATGGTACCATCGAAACGAAAGGTGCGCCCTGGCGCAGCGTGCCCAGGGCAGCAATGCGCTGTCCCTGCAGCAGGCGGGCGAGCGCGACGAGTGCTTCTGTATCCATGATCGTGAGATGCTTGCTGAAACAACTGCGCCACCGCCGCTCTCCGAGCGGGGGCCGAGGGGCTTCGGGGCGGATTCGGCGCTTCCTCGGGTGGTGATGGTAGCAAACTGCGGCGCGGATGCCCACGTGGCAGGGCGCCGGATCACCGCACCGGTGCGTGTCCGCCGCCGGGCACCGCGTCGTCGCCCTGCGGCGCCGGACGATGCTTGGGTACGGCGTCGGCGTTGCCGCTCGGCGGAAACCGGCAATCGCCTCAACCGCTCAGGTCCTCGATCCGCGCCTCCGTAGCGTGGCTTTTCACCGACGCGATGCCGGTTTCCAGCGCCGAGTGCCCGGCGTACATCTCGCTCTTGCCGATTGCCTCGCCGTTGGCGGATTTGAGCACGAAGTAGGGCTCGCCCTGCACCGATTGCTTGCGCACAAAGCGCGTGTCGTCCTGCGCGTGCCGCCGCACCGCGTCGATTCCGCCCAGTGCATCGAGCTTGGCGGCATACGTTCCGCTGGTCAGGATGATCTGGCCATTGCCGGCCTTCAGGTTGAAATGGAATTGACCCTTGTCGTTCCTTTTCAGTTCGAACTTTCCTGCCATGGGACGCGCTCCGCACAGGTGGAAATGAAGACGGTGCGCACGTTAACGCACGTCGGACGGCAGGGAAACGAGGGCAACACAAATTTGCAATCCGCTCGAGACACCGTTGCAGATTGGTGCGCTGCATAAGCGGGACCTGCCGCCGGTATCGAGTGCACTGGCGAATCGACACGGTTGCGAATCAGCTATTGAACCATCGAAGCCTTGCCCTCTATCATTGCCTGTGTGCACAAAGCGACTGACGGGACATGAATCAAAAGGACAGTTCAATCAAGGCAGGCGGTTCGGCGCTGGACCAGATTCCCGGCTGGCTGACATCGTGGATCGAGAGCGTGCGGGCCAAGTATCGCCTGCCGCAGAACTACGGCGAGACCCTGGATCGCATCCTCGAGCAGATCAGGACCAACCCGGAGTCCATCGTTGCGCTGGAAGTCGGCCGGCTGCTGTACTTCTTCGAGCGCAACCGCATGGTCACGGACAAGACGCCACAGGCGGACAAGGCCATCCAGTTGCTGATCGAAGTCGGCCGGGCCGGCCCGATCGACAAGGAGACGGGCGATCTGCGACAGTGGTTCCGCCGCCACTACCTGTGGGCGACCAGCACGGTCAGTCTCGACATCAAGACCCTGCACGGCGATGAAGCCGACGATATCATGAAGGAGTACTTCAAGGGCGAACCCGGTCCGGGCCAGAAGAAATAGCCGCATCGCTGCCCGGCGGCGCAACGGTCGACGCGGGCCGCCGTCCCTTGGCTATACTCGCTACCTTCACTGAAACGGAGCAGCCTCATGAAGCTTGAAACGCTCGTGGTCCACGCCGGCTACGCGCCCGAACCCACGACCAAGGCTGTGGCTGTGCCGATCTACCAGACGACGTCCTACGCCTTCGATAGCACCCAGCACGGTGCCGACCTGTTCGATCTTAAGGTGCAAGGCAACATCTATACGCGCATCATGAATCCGACGCAGGATGTGCTGGAGAAGCGCATCGCGGCGCTGGAGGGCGGTATCGCCGGACTGGCGCTCGCGTCCGGGCAGGCGGCGATCACCTATTCCATTCAGACCATCGCCGAGGCCGGCGACAACATCGTATCGGCCTCGACTCTGTACGGTGGCACTTACAATCTGTTCGCTCACACCTTTCCGCAGCTCGGCCTGGAGGTGCGCTTTGCCGACTATCGCGAGCCGGATGCCTTCGCACGACTGATCGACGGCAGGACGAAGGCGATCTATTGCGAATCGGTCGGCAACCCGCTCGGCAACATCACCGACTTCGAGGAACTCGCCGCCATTGCCCACCGCAACGGCATACCGCTCATCGTTGACAACACCGTGCCGTCGCCCTACCTGTGCCGGCCGTTCGAGCACGGCGCCGACATCGTCGTGCATTCGCTGACCAAGTATCTCGGCGGCCACGGCAATTCCATCGGCGGCGTCATCGTGGATAGCGGCAAGTTTCCCTGGGCCGATCACAAGCAAAAATTCAGGCGCCTGAACGAACCGGACGTTTCCTACCACGGCGTGGTCTACACGGACGCGCTCGGCGCCGCGGCTTTCATCGGTCGCGCCCGCGTCGTGCCCCTGCGCAACATGGGCGCGGCCATCAGTCCGTTCAATGCCTTTCTCATCCTGCAGGGCGTGGAGACGCTGGCACTGCGCATGGAGCGCATCTGCGACAACGCCGTGAACGTGGCGCAGTTCCTCAAGACGCACCCGAAGGTGGCATGGGTAAACTACGCCGGGCTATCCGACCACAAGGACTATCCGCTGGTGGAGAAGTACATGGGCGGCCGGGCGTCGGGCATCCTGAACTTCGGCGTCAAGGGTGGACGCGAGGCCGGCGGCCGGTTCCAGGATGCCTTGCAGCTCGTCACCCGCCTGGTGAACATCGGCGACTGCAAGAGCCTTGCCTGCCACCCGGCGACCACCACCCATCGGCAACTGTCACCCGCGGAACTGGCCAAGGCGGGCGTGTCGGAGGACATGGTGCGCCTGTCCATCGGCATCGAGCACATCGACGACATCGTTGCCGATGTGGACCAGGCGCTGGCCGCGGCCTGAGAGAAGCATGGCGCCCTGCCGCGCGGGGCGCTATGTGGGCATGATCAGAGAATCGGCGTCGGCTTCTCCCCACGCTCGTACACCACGTGGGCGCGCCCGACCAGCAGCGCGTCCAATGGTCCGATCTGGGACAGGTCCTTGCCCTTGTATGGCATGCGGTGAAGAATGTAGCGCATGGCGTTCAGGCGTGCGCGTTTCTTGCAGTCGGACTTGATCACGGTCCACGGCGAGTCCGCCGTGTCGGTGTAGAAGAACATCGCCTCCTTAGCCTTGGTGTACTCCTCCCACTTGTCGAGGGAGGCCTGGTCGATGGGGCTCAGCTTCCACTGCTTGAGCGGATGGCGCTGGCGCTCCTTGAACCGCCGGCGCTGCTCCTTGCGGCTGACCGAGAACCAGAACTTCACCAGATGGATGCCGCTGCGCACCAGGTTGCGCTCGAACTCCGGCGCCTGGCGCATGAATTCGGCGTACTCATCCTTGGTACAGAAGCCCATGACCTGCTCGACGCCGGCGCGGTTGTACCAGGAGCGGTCGAACAGCACGATTTCGCCGGCGGTGGGCAGGTGCTGGATGTAGCGTTGGAAATACCACTGGCCGCGCTCGCTCTCGGTGGGCTTTTCCAGCGCCACGACACGGGCGCCCCGCGGATTCAGGTGTTCCATGAAACGCTTGATGGTGCCGCCCTTGCCGGCGGCGTCACGGCCTTCGAACAGGATGACGACGCGCTGGCCGGTGTCCTTGACCCACGCCTGCAGCTTCAGCAGTTCCACCTGCAGCCCGTACTTCTGCTTCTCGTAGTTCTTGCGCGACATCAGGTTGCGGTAGGGGTAGCCGCCTTCGCGCCAGTCGGGCGCCAGCTCGTCGTCCGGGCTGACGGGCATTTTCGGTGCAATCGGCTCCTCCGGCTTGGTCAACGCGCGCCGCAGCATTTCCGCCTCGTCCGGCGAGGCGCCGGCCAGGATCGCCTCCAGCGTCTTCGCCACCGTTTCCACGTCGCCCGGCGCGATGCGCGTGACGATGTCCTTCAGTGCCACGATCTTCGAGGTCTCGGCAGCGGCGATGGCCTGCTGCACCTCGAATTGCTCGATTCCCTCGGGCGTGACGCTTGGTGCGACGTCGCCGGCGGCGGCGCGACGGGTGCGCGGCTTCCGGCTACGGGTCGCGGGCGCGGGCGTCACCGACGCGAGTTTGATGACGGGACGTTGTTGTCCTTTGGTTTGCATGTGTGATGTCTCCCTGGTGCAGCGAAGTCCATCATTTTCCGCCCGAACGAAGCGTCATGCAACCGCAGCCCGAGGCAAGGCGCGGTATGATGGGGCGCCCGCTGCCTGTGCCAGCGGCCATCGACATCGGGGAGATTCCGTGACCGCGCGACCATCCGATTGCCTCTGCGCCGGGCTTGCCGCGCTGGCCTTCGCGGCCAGTGCCGACGCTGTGCAGGACTGCGAGGTCAACGGCCAGCACGTCAATCCGGCCAACGGCTACACGACCCAGGACAAGACCGGCATCATGCGCTGCAAGGATCGCGATTCCGGCCAGCTCGTGCGCGAGCAGGAACTGCGCGCCGGCAAGTTCGTCGGCATCGTTCGCTACTATAAGGACGCAAAGCTGGAGCGCGAACACAGTGTGAACGAGCGCGGCAACCGCGACGGCCGCGCCCGCGAGTTCGGCCCTGGCGGTCAGGTGCTGCGCGATGAGACCTATCGCGACGGCAGCCTTGTCGGCCTGGGGCGCGCCTGGCATGCCAACGGCAAGCTGCGGCGCGTCGCCTTCCACGCCGAGCGCGAGCTCGCACACGCCGAATGGACCGAAGGCGGTCAGCTGCGCGAGCTGCGCTGCGCCGACAAGCCCGTGCTCGCTCCCGACGTGGACGACGCCCAGCTGTGCGGCCACGGTGGCAAGCCGTCGACAGTGGAGTTCTTCTCCGAGCGCGGCGTGCTGCGGGCGAGAACGGTGTACCAGGCCGGCGCGATCGTTCGCCAGGAGTCCTTCTGGGATAACGGCAAGCCCAGCGCGCAGGAGGAAACCGCGGACGGCAAGCGCGTCGAGCGCACCTTCTCGCGCGAGGGCGTGAAGCGCAAGGAGGTGCACTGGCTCCTGCGCGGCAAGGAGCGCATCGTCGAACGCGAGCAGGAATTCCACGAAACCGGCCCGCTGGTCACGGAGCGCCGCTGGGTGGCGGGCGAACGCGGCGCCGAACTCGCCGCCGAGCAGAGCTTCTATCTCAACGGCCAGCCCCGGCGCAAGGCCGAATACGGCGGAAGCGGCGCCGAGCGCACCGCGGACGTGAGCGAGTTCCACGACAACGGCACGCCCGCCTTCCGCGGCCGCTACGTGGTCGAAGGCCGTTATCGCGAGCGGCCCGTCGGCACCCACCAGCGCTTCGACGATCAGGGGCGGCTGCGGCGCGAGTCCTTCTACGATGCGCGGGGCCGCATCACGCGCGAGCGGGAGTTGAACGAATCCGGCGCCGTCGTGCGCGACGACGAGTTGTTCGAGGACGGGTCGCGGAGGGCGTACGCGAAGTAGAACCGCACAGCGATTCCGGTTCGCGCATCTGGCCGCTGCGTTCCTCGCTGCCGCCGGTGCCGGCTGTGCGGACGGGCCACACGGGCCGGGCGGCTGGTTGGCTTGACGGGGAATTTGATTTGTCCGTCAGGCTTGGTTACTATACATTTCATAAAAACGTATAGTAACCGCGGCCACCGTCCACCATGCGTTTTGTCAATCTGACCCTCGCTGCACAGACGGCCTACGCCGAGCTTCTAAGTCAAACGCAGACCTTCGAGCTGAGCAATGCCCTTGGTGGGCTGGTAGGCGCATTTCACCAGCGTACGGTCAAGGGGCGTCGGTACTGGTACTTCGGATACCGGGACATCGACCAAAAGCTGCGCATGGCTTACGTCGGCCCGGACGATGACCGCGTGCGTGCGCTGGTGGAACGCTTCGAGGATATCCGGCGCCGCAAGCCACTGGCACCCGCCGCCCGCATGGCGATCGCCGCCGGATGTACCCAAGCTGCCCCGAAGCACTTCCGCGTCATCAAGCGGCTGGCGGAATATGGCTTCTTTCGGGCCGGCGGCATTCTCATCGGCACCCACGCGTTCCTCGCCTTGGGCAACATGCTGGGCGTTCGCTGGCACGACGGCGCGGCTACGCTCGACGTGGACTTCGCCCACGCGGGTCCGAACGTCTCCGTGGCGCTCCCGGCGAACATCGTCATCGACGTGCATGGTGCGCTGGAATCCCTCGAGATGGGACTCCTTCCCCTTTCGCAGTTCGATGGAAAGGCGGGTGCACAGTATCGCAATCCGAAGGACCAGGAACTGCGGCTGGATTTTGTCACCAGCATGACCCGCAGGAAGCAACCGGTGCAGATGCCGGAGCTGAACCTCACGCTGGAGCCACTGAAGTTCATGGAGTTCTCCCTGGAGCAGACGAGCCAGGGCTGCTTGTTCTCGAACCTCGGCGCTTGCATCGTCAACTTGCCGGCGCCGGAGCGCTATGCCGTGCACAAGTTGATCGTGTACGGCGAACGCCCCATAGCCGAGCGCGCCAAGGCGACGAAGGACTTGCTACAGGCAGCGAGCCTGGCGAGCTACTTCCTGGAAAACAGCCAGGCGCAGGTCTTCAACGCGGCGTGGCGAGATGCGATCGCGCGTGGACGAGGCTGGCGGTCTCGCGCAAAGCAGGGAAAGGCGGCGCTGCTGCGGCTTGCGCCGGATGTTGCGAGCAGGGAACTATGGCAAGAGTGACGCGACAGTGTGCGGGGGGCATGGGGTATGTGGCGCGACAGCATTCGTGCGTTACATTTCCTGTCCGAGGGGTATCAGATTGGCGTCCTGTGCATCCTGCGATCACTGCGAATCGAGGATGCCGTTAATGATCTCTGGCGATCGACCGTGGTTTACCCAGCCTCCCCATCTTCCTTCCGGTTGAAACATGACTAAGTTGTTGTACCTCTGCGTAGGATTACCCCGCACCCCAGCAACGAGCATTCCAAGGTATCCGTGGCGCTCTACGATCTCAGCAATAGCTTGGCTAAAGCGATAACACGATCTTGCCGCTATGCACGGTCGCAGACCATATGCACGAAGTTGTCGAGTAATGAAGCGGAGAAGAGTTGTGAATCGGAGAAGTCCGCAATGCGCATAGCTGTAGTGATCTTTATGGCATATTCTTGACACCACAGATTTGGCGGTGGTTGTATTTCCGTCCGCGTTTCGAGTGCTACTCCGTGGCGACTTGTTGCCAAGTAAAGCACCACTTGTCCCGCCTTGTTGTATCGATTGGCCCGGGCTACCTCCGGTGTAGGGGGAGGGCCAAAGTGGGCGGGCATGGGCTGGGGTCGCATGCCTTCTTCTTCAAAGCGCCCGCGAAACGCCATGAAGTGTGGGACCTCCAAGACCCTGACATTATTCATGTATTGCCTGAACTTGGCCGCGCCTTCGTGGGATAGCAATGCCTCTTCTTCACGACATTAAGACCAGTCCATGACCAACCGGGCTTGCTGATCATCGTGTGGGGTTTCGAAGCGTATCTCACGTCCAGTGGCACCGCGCACGATGCTTTGAGCGGACGAGTCGCTAACCGATGCGCTCTCGTGTATCTGTTGTTCCACTCGCATTGATCCCCTTGATGTCTGTTGCCACGCTTCCCCAGTTGGTGTTACTCACCCGCAACTCCCCACCGCCCCGCATGCCGTGCAGAAATCGCAGCCGTCCTTGCGGATGACGGTGTAATTGCCGCATTCGCTGCACAGGGCGCCTTGCTGCACCTTGGGGGCGCCTGCTTCGCGCGGCGCTTCGAGGATGCCCATTTCGCGCAGCGGGAAGCCCTTTTCGTCGAGCACGCCGAGCATGGCGTAGCGGTGCATGATCAGCCGCGCCAGATAGGCGACGGTGGACGGCCATGTCTGCTGGCGGCGCGTGCCGGGCACGAAGGCCATGAAGTCGCCCAGGGGCTCCGGGTAGTTCAGAAGCTTGCGCAGTTTCATGCCGATCCACGCCGGGTCCATGACGCGCATGTCGAGGGACAGGACGCGCGACAAGCCATCGAGAGCGCGCGGGTAATTGCCGGACAGCCACATGGAATAGGGGCGTGTCACCCCGTCCGGCAGGGTGATCTCCTTGAGGCCGAGCACGAATTCCTCGCCCGTGGCCGGGTTCTGGATGTCCACCGTCCAGGACAGCGTGCCGTCGGTGCCGGTCTTCGGCTCCTCCAGGCTGAACATGGTGTCGAGCACCGGCGTCGGGCCTTTCTCGTCCAGGGCTCCGAGCTGCTCGCAGCGCCAGCGGACGACTTGGGCCATGGCGGAAACGACGCCGGGCATGAGTTTGCGCTCACCGTGGGGCGGCACGGGCATGTCGAACGATTCGCCGATGGTGCGCGCCAGCACGTCCAGCTTCAGGCGCAGCCAGGCGCGGTCGTTGGCGCGCATGTCCATGGACAGGGTCTTGGCCACGGCGCCCAGGCCGCGCGGCTGCTCCGAGCCGTTCACCCAGACCTCGAAGGGGAAGGTGCCCCCGTTGTTGCCGATATGGCCGACGAACAGCGCGAACTCGCCGTGCGGCGTTTCGATCATGTAGGTCCACGCCGCGTTGCCCTCGGTGAGGCGCGGCCGGCCCGGCCAGCGCAGCGACGAGAGCACGGGTGCGGGCAGGGTTTTGATCGAAAGCCGGCGGTTGGCCTCGCCTATGACGACGTCCTGGGGTTGTTTCTTCTCCGCCGACGGCTGGGCGCTTTCCACTGACAGCACGGCGCCGAGCACCTTGTTCGGCCGGTAGGTGGCCAGCCCCTTCAGGCCGGATTTCCAGGCCGAGAGGTAAAGATCCTCGAAGTCGCCGTAGGGATAGTCTTCGGGTACGTTGACCGTCTTGGAGATGCTGGTGTCCACGTAGGGTGCCACGGCGGCGACCATGTCCTTGTGCGCCTGGGCCGAGATCGCGAGCGCCGTGACGAAATAGTCGGGCAACTCGGCAACATCGCCGCCGAGATGCTTGTACAAGCGCCAGGCGTAGTCCTCGACGGCGTATTCCTTGAACGTGCCGTCGGCCATGCGCTTCTTGCGCGTGTAGGTCCACGAAAAGGGCGGCTCGATGCCGTTGCTGGCGTTGTCGGCAAATGCGAGCGATATCGTGCCCGTGGGCGCAATCGACAGCAGGTGCGAGTTGCGCAGGCCGTGGATGCGGATCTTCTCCTTGATCTCCGCCGGCAGGCGAGAGGCGAAGTTGCCGCCGGACAGGTAAAGGTCCCGGTTGAACAGCGGGAAGGAGCCACGCTCTTTGGCCAGCTCCACCGAGCAGAGGTAGGCACGGTCGCGCATGTACTCGGAGATCTTCGTCGCGAAAGCGCGCGCCTCGTCGGTGTCGTAGCGCAGACGCATCATGATGAGCGCATCGCCCAGGCCGGTGAAGCCCAGGCCGACGCGCCGCTTGGACATGGCTTCCTGGTACTGCTGCGGTAGCGGCCAGTTGGTGACGTCGAGCACGTTGTCGAGCATGCGGATCGCCACGTCGACCACCTTGCCGAACGCCGCAGTGTCGAATGTTGCCTCGTTCGTGAACGGCGCGGCGATGAACCGCGTCAGATTAATCGAGCCTAGATCGCAGCAGCCATAGGGCGGCAGCGGCTGCTCGGCGCATGGGTTGGTGGCCTCGATGGCCTCGCAGTAGTAGAGGTTGTTGTCTTTGTTGATGCGGTCGAGGAACAGGATGCCCGGTTCGGCGTGATCGTAGGTGGAGCGCATGATCTGGTCCCACAGCTCGCGCGCGCGCAGCTTGCGGTACACCCACAGGCCGTCGTCGCGCTGATAGGCACCGGCCGTCTTGAAGTCGGCCGAAGGCTCGGCCTTGTGGGTCAGTTCCACGTCGCCGTCGGCTTCGACGGCGCGCATGAAATCGTCGGTGACGCCGATGGAGATGTTGAAATTGGTCAGGTCCCCTTCGTCCTTGGCGTGGATGAACTCCTCGATGTCGGGATGGTCGCAGCGCAGCACGCCCATCTGGGCGCCTCGGCGCGAGCCGGCGGACTCCACCGTCTCGCAGGAGCGGTCGAACACGCGCATGTAGGACACCGGGCCGCTGGCGCGGGAGTTCGTGCCCTTGACGTGGGCGCCGACGGGGCGGATGGAGGAAAAATCGTAGCCCACGCCACCGCCGCGGCGCATGGTTTCAGCCGCCTCGCGCAATGCCGTGTAGATGCCGGGTCGGCCGTCCACGACCTCGGAGATGGAATCGCCTACCGGCTGCACGAAGCAGTTGATCAGCGTGGCGGCCAGTTCGGTGCCGGCGGCCGAGTTGATGCGCCCGGCGGGGATGAAGCCGTACTCCTGCGCCTCGAAGAACTTCTTCTCCCAGTAGGCGCGCTTGTCTTCGGCCTCAACGGTGGCCAGGGCGCGCGCGACGCGGCGACGTACCTCGCTCACGTCGTGTTCGGTGCCTTTGGCATATTTTTCGAGTAGCACCTCGCCGGAGATCTCCTGCTCGGTAAGGGTGGCGGCGGTCTTCTTGGACAGCGATTCGGTGGCGGCCATGATTTCGGGTTGCGTAGTCAGATGGTAGCGGGGGTTTGTTGTTCTTTTTTTAGGATACCCCCGCCGCCAGGCCGTGGAAAGGGGCTCGTAAAAATTTTTTCTATCGACAAAACAGTGTCTTACAAAAAACTCTTGTGGTATCAGATGATTAGGCCACAAGATGTCGTGTATCGCCCCGAAACCCGCGCCAGGACTCGGTTGCGGGTGAATTGGGGCTATGCCCGGCGCCGCGGCGCGGTCGGATCGGGAAGGGGAACGACGGTCGGTGCAGCCATTTCCGGCTGCAACGTGACGTGGTCGATGCCGAACTCGTCGTGCAGCATCGCGCGCAATTCCGGCAGCAGACGTTCCCAGTCCGCGAATTGATGCACCACGATGTGGGCGGACAGGGCGATTCGCGACGAGGACAGCGCCCAGATGTGCAGGTCGTGCAGGGAAAGAACGCCTGGCACCTGGGCCATGCGCCGGCCGACGGCGGGCAGCGAGATTTCCGCCGGCACTCCCTCGATCAGGGTGTGGATCGCCTCGCGCGCCAGGCGCAGGGTGGACAGCAGGACCAGCACGCAGATCAGGATCGAGAGCAGCGGATCGATGGGCATCCAGCCGGTGAGCATGATCACCAGCCCGGAGGCGAGTGCGGCGATGGAGCCGAGCATGTCGCCGAGCACGTGCAGGAGCGCCCCGCGCGTGTTCAGCGTCTGCTCGCCGCGGGACAGGATCCAGGCGGCGGCGATGTTTACCATCAGCCCGGCGACGGCGACCACTGCCACCGCCTCGCCGGTCACCGGGCGCGGCGCGAGCAGGCGCTCCGCCGCGCTCCAGGCGATGCCGATCACTACCGCGAACATGAATCCGGCATTGACCAGTGCCGCCAGCACCTCCACCCGGGCAAGCCCGAAAGAGTGGCGGTGCGACGGCGGACGCTGCGACAGCCATGCCGCGAACACGGCCAGTCCCAGGGCCAGACTGTCGGTGAGCATGTGCCCGGCATCACCGAGCAGGGCCAGGGACTGTGCCCACCAGCCGGTCAGCGCTTCGACGCCGGCAAAGGCGAACGTCAGCGCCAGCGCCACCGTGAGCGCGGTTCGCGGCGCCTTGTCGTGATGGGGATGATCGTGGTGATGATGGCCGGCCATTGGCTGCTAGTGCGACTGGCCGCCCCTGAGCAGCCGCGCTGCATGATCGGCGATGATCCACTCCTCGTTCGTCGGCAGGACCAGCACCGTCACGTCACTGTCGTCAGCGCTGATGCGCGTGGCATGGCGTGCGTTGCGCTGCGTGTCCATCTGCACGCCCAACCAGCGCGCATCACTGCAGACGTGCTCGCGTATCGCCGCGGCGTGTTCGCCGATGCCGCCGGTGAACACGAGTCCGTCCACACCGCCCAGGGCTGCGGCCAACGACCCGAGCTCGCGGCCGATGCGGTAGCAGAACAGCGCCACCGCTTCCTGCGCTTCGGGCGCGTCGCTCGCCAGCAGCGTGCGCATGTCCTGGCTGATGCCGGACACACCGAGCAGCCCCGAGCGGCGGTAGAGCAGGTCGGTGAGCTGCCTCGCGTCCATGTGCTCGGACTCCAGCAGGTAGAGCAGCACGCCGGGATCGAGGCTGCCGCAGCGCGTGCCCATCACCAGCCCCTCCAGCGCCGTGAAGCCCATCGTCGTCGCCATACTCCTGCGGCCATGCATGGCGCACATGCTGACGCCATTGCCGAGGTGGGCGACGATAATGCGGCCCTCGGCCCGCTCGCCGATCTGCTCCGGCAGCACGCGCGCGATGTATTCGTAGGACAGGCCGTGGAAGCCATATCGGCGGATGCCCATGGCAGTCAACGCCCTGGGCAGGGCATAGGCCTGGGCGACCGCAGGCTGACTGCGGTGGAAGGCCGTGTCGAAGCAGGCTACCTGCGGCACGCCGGGCGCCACGGCCATCAGCGCGCGTATGGCGTTGAGATTGTGCGGCTGATGCAACGGCGCCAGCGGAATCAGTGTCTCCAGTTCCTTGAGCAGCGACTCCTCCACAATGAGCGGCGCGGCATAGCGCACGCCGCCGTGCACGACGCGGTGGCCGACGGCGGTGACGCGCCAGGTGTCGTCGTTGCGGTCGATCCAGCGCAGGAGGTGATCGAGCGCGTGGTGGTGCTGCTCCTCCAGGGAGGCGTGCGCGGGTTGTGGCAATGCCAGGACCGCAAGGCTCTCGCCACTGGCGGCGAAGGCGCTCAGTCGGACATCGGCGCCGATGCCGTCCACCTGCCCGTGCAGCGCGGCCGCGCGCGCGATTTCCTGCGCTGCCTCGAAGAGGGCGAACTTGATGCTGGACGAGCCGGCATTGAGGACCAGGATCGCTGGTTTCATGTGTGCGACGTGATGCGTCAGGCGACGGCGGGCGGTTGTTTCCTGGCGTGCGCCAGAATCAGCGCCACGGCGCACGAGGCGATGCGCGAGTGCATGGGATCGGCCCGGCTGGTGAGCACGATGGGCACGCGCGCACCCAGCACGATGCCGGCGGACTGGCCGTCGGCAAGGTATTCCAATTGCTTGGCCAGCATGTTGCCCGCTTCCAGGTCCGGCACGACCAGGATGTCGGCGCGCCCAGCCACCGCCGAGCGTATGCCCTTGGTCTTGGCGGCGACGACGGAGACGGCATTGTCGAAGGCGAGCGGCCCGTCCAGGATGCCGCCGGTGATCTGGCCGCGGTCGGCCATCTTGCACAGGGCGGCGGCGTCCAGGGTGGAGCGCAGCTTGTTGGTCACCGTTTCCACCGCCGAGAGGATCGCCACCTTGGGCTCCTGCATGCCCAGGGCCAGGGCCAGGTCGATGGCGTTCTGCACGATGTCTGCCTTCTCCTCCAGCGTCGGCATGATGTTGACGGCAGCGTCGGTGAGCAGCAGCGGTCGCGGGTAGGCGGGCACGTCCATGAGAAAGACATGGCTGATGCGCCGTGCGGTTCGCAACCCCGTTTCGTGGGCGACGACCTCCGCCATCAGCTCGTCGGTATGCAGGCTGCCTTTCATCAGCGTGTCGGCTTCGCCCGTGCGTACCAGCGCCACGGCGGCGGCCGCCGCCGCGTGGCTGTGGGGGACGTCCACCAACCGATAGCCGTTGAGATCGGCTTCGATCTGCTCGGCGACAGCACGGATCTTGTGCGCCGGGCCGACGAGTATCGGCTTCACCAATCCCGCCTCGGCGGCACCCAAGGCACCCTTCAGCGACGGCACGTCGCAGGGATGCGCCACGGCCATTGTCACCGGCGGCAGGCCCTCGGTGAGCGCGAGGAGCTGCTGGTAGCGTGCCGTCTTGTCGTGAATGCGCACGTCCGGCAGCAGCATCCGCGCCCGCTTGATTTTCTCCCGCGGTGCCAGGACCTCGGCCGTACCGCGGATGACCACCTGTCCGTCCTGGTTGGTGCACAGGCAATCAAACAGGACATGGAAGTTGTGGTCGAACTTGCGCGCGGCCGTTACCCGAATGGTCACGGTGTCACCGAGCGCGACGGGCCGCGCGAAGCTCAGCGTCTGGCCGATGTAGATCGTACCGGGGCCGGGAAACTGTGTGCCGAGCACGGTCGAAATGAGCGATGCACCCCACATGCCATGAGCAATCACTTCATGGAACATGGTCGAACGGGCATATTCCGGGTCGAGATGGGCCGGATTGACGTCGCCGGACATGACGGCGAAGAGCTGAATGTCCTGCTGCTGAAGGGTTCGCGTCAGTTCGGCGAAGTCGCCGACCTGGATCTCGTCGTAGGTGCGATTCTCGACATAGCGAGTGCTGCTGCGTTCCTGCATGGCTGCCCCGGGTCACGTGGTCGGCGCGGGCGGCGCCCGCCTCAGGTGCCACTTTAGCAGGCTGGCGTTACGGGGTCATGATCGCCGTCAGACAACCCTCCGACCGGCGGCGGTAAGGCGCCGAGACGTCACCCCGGAACCGGATGGCGCCGGCCCGGGGGATGGAGAAGGATCAATACACGATCGAATCGGAGGTTTCCTTGTTCTGCGCGGAGATGTAGGTGTAGCCGCCCACCGAGACGCCCGTCACCGTGAAGGTGAACGTGCCCCGGCGTGACGTGCGCGCCGACGTGATCTGGGCGATGCCCGACGAGTTGGTCGTGGCGCTGCCGGTGCCGGAGACGACTCCGCTCCACGATCCACTCACCGTCGCGCCGCTGATCGCCTTGCCGGCAGCATCGAGAATGGTCACCGATGCCCGGGCGCGGGCGCCGAAGAAGCTCGTGCTCAGGCTCATGGTAATGCCCTCGACATGAACGGCGGGCGAGGAGCCGGCGGTAACGGTGATGGTCCTGCTGGCGCTCGCCGTCGCGCCGGCCGGGTCCTTCACCGTCAGCTTGGCGGTGTAGGTGCCGGCAGTGTTGTAGACGTGGGATGGATTGGCCGCGCTGGAATGCGCCGTGCCGTCGCCGAAGTCCCAGTCGTAGGTGATTGCACCACCGTCGGGATCGCTGGAGCCGCCGCTGGAGAAATTCACCGTCAGCGGCGCCGCGCCGGAAGTGGGACTGGCCGACGCAGCGGCGACCGGCGGCTGGTTGGTGCCGGCGCCCACCGTGCCGGTGATGCTGTACTGCCCCAGGCTGCCGTAGTCGGAATAACCGGTGGACAGGTCGCCCTTGCCCGTGCCGTCGATCTTCAGGTAGTAGGTGCCGGTCGTCGCGCCGGTGACGTTGATCGTGGCGTTGAGCCCATCCGTTGGATTGGCCGAGGCGACGACGTTGCCGTTGGTGTCGTAGAGCGTGGCAGCGATGTCCAGATTCGCGCCGCGCGGTGCCGGCGTTACCGTAAGGGAGATGTTGCCGCCGCCATTGTAGAAGCTGAAGAAGTCGACGTCGCTGCGCGTGCCGATAACGCCGCTACCGCTAAGGGTGACGGTGCCGCTGTTCTCGATCCATGACAGGGCGGAGGCTGTGCCGATTGCGTCGCCGTGGTCGTCGGCGCGCAGGGGGGCGCCGGTGGATTGGATGATCGCCAGATCGTCCTGGGTCAGCGTGGCATAGGGATACTCACCCTTGCTCCACTGTGTTAGCTCCTTGTAGTAGCCCACGCCCATGATCGGCGCCCAGCCGGTGGCACCACTGCCGTGGCCGGAATAGTAGGCGGTGTTGGTCGCACCGCTGTTGTAGCCGTCGTGGCTCAGACCGAGGTTGTGGCCGGCTTCGTGCGCGGCCGCCTCGGCGACGTATTTTTCGTTGCCGTTGCCCAAGTTGTTGTAGAAGACCCAGGCCGGCTTGTAAGTGTCACCGACGTCGTCGTAGATGCCGACGTAGGCGAAGCCGCCGCAGCTGCAGGGACTCGATGTCTGCGCGGTCCAGTCGCGCGTAATCACTACCCGTGTACCGAAAGTGTCGTCGGTGGAGCCGCTGCGCGTAATGGCATCGACGGGCGGCTCCTCGGTGGTCACGTCCACGTCGAAGGGCGCGTAGTCCTCGGCCACGCGCTGCCAGATGAGCTGGACGGCCTCGCGCTCCTGGTCGTTGAAGCTGGACGGGTTGCCGTCCAGATCGAAGGCTTGCGCGTTGATGGTGCTCAGGCCGTAGGAATTGTTCCAGGCCGTGCCGGAAACGCTGTGGCCGGTGAAGTCAAGATAGATGACACGCTTGGCGCCGGGGCGGCTATGGAGCAGGAAGGTCTGTTCGTTCGGGTACGGGGCGGCGGCTGCTGTCGTCCCCGCCGTCGCCCCCGTCGCCTTTTCCGGCAGCGGCGGCACTTCGTCGATGAACAGCAGCCGGCCCTTGCGATCGAGCCATGCGCTGCGGTCGCGGCGCAGCATGTCCAGGAATTGCTGGCGCGACATGCCGTGCCAGTCGGCGACACTGTCGAGCTTGTCGCCCAGGGCCTGGATGGCCCGCTCGCCGCGCACCTGCTCCGGCAGATTCAGCTCGGGAAATGGCTTGCGGATGCGTTGCGGCACACGCTCGTCGGCGAAGGTTATGCGCGGCAGGCTGGCCCCGATCAGGACGAGAAACGCAAGCCAGGCGATCGGGTGATGCCAGCGGCCGCCGGGGGTCGCCGCTTGCTGTTGGCCGGGCGTCGAGGACTCGGTGCGCCGCACCGAGGCACATAAGGGGCGATCGAGCGGACCCATGAATGCTCCTTTTCAGATCAGAATCCGCCGAACGACGGAAATCAGTCGCTCGGCGCGAAACCCAGGGCAGACGGGAGCAATCTGCGGAAACGGCCGGCCCCCCATGCCGAAAAGCTCTATGGTTACCCTTCCGGACGGTGGCCCTGCGTACCGATCTGCGCCGCACTGATCTTCGCTGTCTTGATCGGAAACGACGCTCGGCCCGAATTGTCGATGCGAGTTCTTTGCGACTCGACTCGGGCTGGAAGCATGAGGATAGACAATCCGGCGCCCGGCGTGCATTGGCCAAAAGGATGAGGGCTGCCTGGGATGCCACAAAGGCCATCGGCGCCAATCCAATAGACCCTCGGCCGACTCGCACTGCGGGTCAGGGCGCGCGATAGGTGATGCGATAGATCACGTTGGCGAAGTCGTCCGAGACCAGAAGCGAACCGTCGGGCAGCACCAACACATCGGCGGGCCGCCCCCACTCGGATTCGCCCTGCAGCCAACCCTCGGCGAAGCCCTCGTGACTCACCGCCTTGTTTTCCTTCAGGCGCACCAGTGTGACGCGGTAGCCATTCTTCTTCGAGCGGTTCCAGGAACCGTGCTCGGCGATGAAAATCTGTCCCCGGTACTCGGGCGGAAACATGCTGCCCGTGTAGAAGCGCATGCCCAGCGGCGCGACGTGGGCGCCCAGGTTGCGCGCCGGTGGCACGAACTCCTTGCAGGCGCGCTTGGCGCCGAATTCCGGATCGGCAATATCGCTGCCGTGGCAGTATGGGTAGCCGAAATGCATATCTGCGCGCGCTGCGTGGTTCAGCTCGCAAGGTGGCATGTCGTCACCCAGCCAGTCGCGGCCGTTGTCCGTGAACCACAAGTCTCGCGTCGCCGGATGCCAGTCGAAACCGACGCTGTTGCGCACCCCGCGCGCGAACACCTCCAGCGCGCTGCCGTCGGCGTTCATGCGCATGATATTGGCGTAGCGGTCGCTATCGGGTTCGCAGACGTTGCAGGGCGCGCCGACGGGAACGTAGAGCCTGCCGTCGGGACCGAAAGCGATGAATTTCCAGCCATGGTGACGGTCGCGGGGAAAGGTGTCGCGCACGACTGCCGGGCGCGGCGGGTCGGCCAGCCGGGCGTCGATGGCGTCCAGCCGAAGGATGCGGTCCACCGCCGACACATAGAGCGCGCCTTCACGGTACGCCACGCCGACGGGCATGTTCAGATTCTGCGCCACCACATGCACTTGGGATGCGCGATAGTCGCCGTCGAATTTCACCGCATGCACTTTGCCGGCGCGGAAGGAGCCGACGTAGAGCGTGTTGTTTCCGCCCAGCGCCATGGCGCGCGGATTGTCGACCTGCGCCCAGACCTCGATGCGAAAACCGGGTGGCAGCTTGATCCGCTCCAGGGGCAGCGCCTGGGCGACGGCTGCGCAACTGGACAGCAGCAGGGCAACGAGGACACCACGAAAGCCTCTCGCCGCCGATGGTCGATCATTCACGGTGATCCCCTTCCTTTGACGAAGAAACGCGCGCCGCCGGTGCGCGAAATGATAATACCGGTCGTTCTCACCGGCCAGCGTCCGCGTCCGAGAAAATTCCTGCCCATTGCGCCGGACAACCGTCAAGCGCAAAGACGGCGCAGCCGATATTTCTGAACGGATGTTGGAGAAATGCGCGTGCATTGGCTCGAGCGCCCCGAATTCGCGCACGGGATTTGCAGGGCTCGACGAATTGCTTCGGAAGCAGGAGGTTTCACATGATCAAGCCGCTCATTGAGTGGACGGACGCGCTGAGCGTCGGCATTGAGGAAGTGGACCAGCAGCACAAGGCGCTGGTGCGGATGTTGAACGACCTGAACGCCGCCATACACGAGCATCACGGATCGGCGGAAGCGAGAAAGACCCTCGACCGTCTCGCCGAATACACGCGCGTTCACTTCGCCACGGAAGAGGGCGTCATGCGCCTGATCCGGTACCCGGGCTTCGAGATCCACAAGAACCAACACGAACATCTCATCAGCGAAGTCGTTTCGCTGCAGGAGAAGCTCGACAACAAGCAGGCGTCCATCACCTTCGAGCTGTTGCACTTCCTCAAAGTGTGGCTGTCGAAACACATCACGGAAAGCGACAAGCGATTCGGCGAGTTTGCTGTTTCGCGCGGGCTGGTGGCTGCCGCGTCGTCGTGGGTGCCCGTCCCCGTGGCCGCACCCGTCAAGCCGAAGCCCTGGTGGAAGTTCTGGTAGTTGGCGAAACGCAACGGCGTCGCCTGCCCATCGGAGTGCGGCGTCGCGCCGCTTGAGCACGCGATCCCGGCCAGTCCGGCCGGGGTAACTTCGGACGTTCGATTAACCCCCTGGTGCGCCCGCCGCCGTTCACCCGCATGAGCGCCCATCGCGCATTGCCGCCTGCGCCGAATCGGCTACACTGCCCTCATGCACGAGGCGATGAGCGACGAGGCGCTGATGATGGCGTACCGGGACGGCGACGCCACCGCCTTCGAGGCGCTCTACCGCCGCTACCGTGGCCGGCTGTTCCGCTACCTGCAGCACCAGTGCGGCGATGCGCGTCTGGCAGAGGATCTCTACCAGGAGATCTGGATCAAGGTGGTCGGTGCCCGTGCGACCTACGAGGTTGCGGCGAAATTCTCGACCTGGCTGTTTCGCATCGCCCATAACCGGCTGATCGACCACTTCCGCAGCCAGGGGCGCGTCCTCGTGGCGGACCCGGTGGGGGGAGACGAGGGCGATCCCCTGCCCGACGCGGTATTGGCGGCGCCGGCGCCGGCCATCGAACAGCCGGAGCGGCATCTCGACCGCCAGCAACTCGCCGCCCGGCTGCTGGCGGAAATCGCCAACCTTCCGCCGCCCCAGCGTGAAGCGTTCGTGCTCAGCGAGGAGGCCGACATGACATTGGAGGAAATCGCCGCCGCCACCGGCGTCACGCGCGAAACCGCGAAGAGTCGCCTGCGCTACGCCCTGGCGAAGCTGCGCAGCCGCCTGCAGGACTTGCGATGAATCCAGCCCGACCGGACAGACCCCAGGACCAGCCGCACGACAAAGACCTGTCGCAGTTGTACCGCGACGCCGCCCGGGCCGAGCCGCCGGCGGCGCTCGATCGGCAGATCATCGCGGCGGCGCAGGCGGAGGCGGCCCGACCTCGGCGCCGGCCGTGGTGGCGTAGCTGGCTGGCACCGGTTACGGCATTCGCGACAGTTGTGCTCACATTCACCCTGACGCTGCTGGTCCACCAGGAGCGCGAACGCGAGGAGGCGCAGCCACGATCCGAGCAGCACACGCCTGTCGCGCCGGCCCAGGCGCCGGCCGCCGTCCCGGCTGCGCCCACCGCACCGACAATGAAGCAGGACCGGGTCGACACCCCTCGGCCTGCAGAGCCCGCGCCTGTGCCGCAGCGCCTGGAGCGCGGCGAACGCACGCCGCGGCCCAGCGATCTTTCCAGCATCCCGCCGCGCGAGTCAGAGCGCCGGCGCGCCGACGCGCCGGCCGCGCCACCCGTGGGCAAGGCGATGCCCGAGGCATTTCCCGGCGCAATGAAGGAGGAAGCCGCGGCGCCGGTGCAATCGCGCAGCCAGGAAGCCAGTCCGGCGCCCGTCGCACCGGCGTCCGGCGACAGCCTGCCTGTACCGCCTCCGCCGGCTGCGGTTGCACCGGCCGCGCCGCGACCAGCACCGTTTCCTCAGCCGGCTCCCGCCGCGGAGGCCAAGCGGAAGGCGGCACCGGCCGCAGGCACTGCGACGGGTGCAGCCGCGGAGCTATCTCGGATGCGCAATGGTCGGGCGGCGCCACTGGAGGACAAGGCGCTTCGCGCAGCGGAGGACTGGCTGGAGGAAATCCGAGCACTGAAGAGGCAGGGGCGGGAGGGCGAGGCGCAGGAAGCGCTAGCGCAGTTCCGGCGTGCCTACCCGGATTACGCGCTGCCGGACGACCTGCGCTAGTCGGCACGGCCGCGCCGTGCGCGGATTGCCCCCATGGGCGCGGATCAACGCACGCTGGAAAGGAGTGCGCTACGCCGGCGCGAGGTGCGCGTCGAACTTCAGTCCCCGCTGGCCGGCGCGAGGGTGAAGATCTCGCAACTGCCGGTGCGCTCGATGCGCTGATCGACGCGCAACAGCAACTCGCGGGCGCCGTCGCGGAGCCGGATTTCCGTGCCCGGCGCCACGCATCCCGGCATCGCGACGAGCCCCGCGGCGTTGTTCAGGGTAGGCAGGGCGGGCAGTAGCAGCACCCGTTCCTGGCGCGAGCCCGTCCCGGCGGCGACAGATATGGTCAGGGCAGCGGCGCGCACGGCGAGTTCGTCGACGCGCAGTTCGAGCTCGTCGTCGCGGTGGTTCAAAGCGCGGCGGGCGACGCAGACGATGACCATGTCGCGCTCCCGCGGGCGTATGGCCAGCACTTCGCCAACGCGCACCCGCGAGCTGTCGCCGCCCAGGTGGCGCAGTCCCATGCCGTCCAGGCTCTGACTGACGATCGACCACTGGCTTAGCCCTTCCGGCGCTTGCCCCTGCGCGCTGAGGGCACCGGCGTTCGGCTGTGCCGCCTGTGCATCGATGAATGCCCAGACGCGCTCGAATCCGAACACCGCGTCGGCATGCGGCGGAAAAAGCAGGTGGTGGGAGCGCTGATGAGGCGGGACGCTCCATTGCGACAGCAGGTAATGAAGAAAGTGGCGATAGTCCCGCTGCACGGCGATAGTGGGCAGGCCGAGCTGGACCGGGGGCGTTCCGCCCTGCTCGACACCGGTGAGCTGTGTCCGCAAGTGCTCGACCAGCGGCGCGCAGTCGAGCACGGCAATTCCGGGCTCCACGGGCAGGCTCGCGGCGCCGGAGGCGAGAACCTCGGGCTGGGCGCGTCTCGGCCTGACCAGGAAGCGGGCCGACGCCGGGCCGGTCTTCGGCAGCGGCTGGTCGGCGGCGAGCGGCGAAAGCCGCGCCAGCCTGCCATGACGCTCGATGTAGGCTCTTGCCCAGTCCAGTTCGCCAGGCATGAAGCGGGTCGGTCCGGCGTAGGCGAGCAGCAGGGCGTGCACGTACAGATGTTCCGGCGATGTCGATTCCCGGTCCGGGGCCGCTGCCGCGAAGCCTTCCTTCACGGCCAGGCCGTAGAGCCGGTGCAGATGGTCCCAGGCGGATACCGAGCCGCGCACGTAGGCGCGGTGCGCGAGGCAAAGCCGCCGCGCGTTGAGCTCCATCGCACGCACGAGGGCCCGGTGCAGGGGCGCTGACGGCCCCTGGGTGGCACCCTGTCCGGATGCACGGCGGCAAACATCGGTGTAGGCCGCGGCGATCTCCTTGAGTAGCTGATCCGCCGCGCGAATCGCCTGCCGAAGTGCCGGCGCGAGCGGCAGCGTGGCCGTGGGCAGGGATTCTTCAACCGGGCTGAGGACGCGTTCGGCGTGCCTATGTACCGGTTCGAGGTGGGCGAACAGGCTTTGAAGGTCGTCGCAACCGGCGACGCTGCGGCGGAATTCCAGCATCAAAAGCCGTGCCGCCTGCACCGGGTTTTCGAAGGGAATTGCGTCGAGCTTTTCCTGCAGACGAGCGACGCCGGCATCGCCACGGGAGGCGACGGCGCCGGCGGGAAACAGCCCATGCAACTTCATGCTCCGAACCTCGTTCGCATCATGAACAATCCGATCATGCGCACCACGTCCGGGCGCGGCGTTCGTCTTCTGCCCAGGCAGGCGGACGCTGCGTCGCGCCCGCCGCGGCGTTGGGCACCGTTGTCCTCGTCACTGCCGCCGGAACCCCGCTTGAAGGAACCGGCCGCATGCGAGCCCCTTTGTCCTTCGTGGCAGCGGCGGGGCGCAGTGTGTTTCTCCTCTTAGTACAACGCATCGAAATCCTCGCCAGTAGAAACGAATTCGCTGCGGGCCATGCAGCGATACATCGTCAGCAGCCGACGCTGACTTAACCCCATCTTTCGGTGGTGGGCGTTTACGCGAGCGTGGCACATCCGCCGCTGATCATGGAGAACACATCATGCGCAATCGTTTCTTCCTTCCGCTGCTCGTGGCCGCTGCCGCCTGCGGCGCGCCGGCCGGCAGCGCCCTTGCCGGCAACCTCGTCGAACTGGAAGTGGTCAGCCGTAGCACCGGCCAGCGGATCCAGACCTACAGCCATCGCGGCAAGACCTGGATCGCCGGCAACCCCGGCGAGGCCTACAGCGTGCGCCTGACTAATCGCAGCGGCGGCCGCGTGCTCGCCGTCCTGTCGGTGGACGGCGTCAATGCCGTGAGCGGTGAAACCGCGTCCGCGCGCCAGTCCGGCTATGTACTGGAGCCCTGGGCGAGCGCGGAGGTGCGCGGCTGGCGCAAGAGCCTGGAGGAGGTGGCCCAGTTCTACTTCACCAGTCTGAGCGACAGCTACGCCGGTCGCACCGGCCGTCCTGACAATGTTGGCGTCATCGGCGTGGCGGCGTTCAGCGAATACCAGGAGCCGCGTCCGACGCTCGGCATGCAGCCGCGTTTCGAAGCACCGGCAGCGGGAGCGGCGGCAGGCCAGAGCACGGCCAAGGAAGGCGCGCGCGACGCCGAAGCGGCCTCGGCCCCAGCCGAAGCCGCAGTCCCGAATGCCAAGCGCAGCCGGCCGGCCCCGGACAGCCGGTTGGGCACGGGCCATGGCGCAAGGGAACACTCGCCGACCAGCTACACGGAATTTCGCCGCGCCAGCGATACGCCAGCCGAGGTGACAACGCTCAACTACGACAGCCACGCTAACCTGGTCGCCCGCGGCATCATTGCGCGCACGCCCTACTACGGCCGCCCGGAACCCTTTCCCCGCGACGTGCCGGGCAGGTTCGTACCCGATCCACGCGGGTAGCGTGGATCACGCGGACATGCACGCGGGTAGCGTGGAACGCGTGAGAACGCGCGCGGAGGGCGTGGATCTGGCCGCGATGCGCGCGCTTCGCGCCTTGCGCGCGGCGTGCCGACGCGCGCCCGTTCGGCGTTAGTCGCATCGGATCGTGCGTCGAATCAGGCGTCGGTGGAAGCGGCGATCTGTTGCAACGCGGTGAGTACGCCTTCGCTGCCGTGCTCCATCTGGCGCAGCGCCTCGAGCGCTTCGTCGAACTTGCGCGCGGCGGCGCTTTCGATGGCCAGCTTGCCGCTACCATGGACCTTGGCGTGGGGCGCCTCGAGTGCGCGGTAGGCGGGCAGGTGCGAAAAGGACCGACCCTGTCCCTCGTAATACCACTTGCCGAGACGGCAGGCGGTGTGGCTGGCGAAATCCCCGTTGCCTTTCTCGGAGTGGCCCGCGACGGCACGGTACACCTCCATCTTGTAGATGAGGTGATCGAACTTGGCCAGCTCGACGAAGCTGTGAATGGCGGCATTCTGCATCGTCGCGGCCATGTGGCGCGCCAGGCTGCACAGGTCGGTCATGCTCGCGCGTGCGGCGCGTCCCTGTTCGGCTGCCGACAAGGCCTCGCTGGACAGTGCCTCGATGGTCACCTGCGTGCGGCCCGTCTCGGACTGGATGGCCGTCACGAGCTGCGATATCTCGTTGGTCGCCGTTGCCGTGCGTTCGGCCAGCTTGCGCACTTCGTCGGCCACGACCGCAAATCCCCGGCCCTGTTCGCCCGCACGGGCCGCCTCGATGGCAGCGTTGAGCGCCAGTAGATTCGTCTGGTCGGCAATCTCGCGGATGAGCTGCACGATGCCACCGATCTGTCCGGCGCGCTGACTGAGCTGCTGGACCGACTGTGCCGTCGTGCCGGTTTCGGCGGCCAGCTTGTCCAGGCTAGCGGCGACGTTGGCAATGCCTTCGGCGCTCTGGTCGGCGGAATCCGTCGAGCGATGCGCGGATTCCTGCTGGCCCGTCAGCCTGCCGGCGAGTTCGCCAAAAGTCCCTTGGACATCCGTCAGTGACTTGCTATAGACGCGCAACTGCTCGAACAGCGATGTGAGCAATGCGCTTCGCTCACGCGCTACGCGGCACTCGCGCTCACCAGCCTCGATCGTTGCCTCGAGTTGCGCGCTACGTGCTCTTTCCACTTCCAGTGCGCGGCTGAGGGTTTCGAGCTCAGCCTTCAAAGCCGCGATCTCGGCCTTCGTGCCGAAGAAACGCATGGTTGTTCCTTTCCAAGAAATATTTAGGGTTGTGCGGAGCGCCAACCTGTTAGGTATCGGAGAGCAGCGGCAGATCTTTAGCGCGGAGAGGCTCGGAGCGCGGCTGGCACCGGTGCGGGCGATTACCCGGCCGCGATCGACAAACCGCGGCGGTGGCCGCGGCGAACGTCAGCGCCAGAACAGGCGTCCGATTGCTGCCAGGACCCGCCGTGGCGCCAGATGAGCGGGTGTGAGCCGGGGCAGGTCGATGCTGTCGAGGGTGTTCTTGACCAGCAGGCCAAGCTCGGTGTCGCCCTCCATCACCAGGCGGCGATTGAAGAACAGGGTGTCGGGATCCTCCTGCCGCAGGGCAAGCGCCAGGAAATCGCAGGCGCGTGCGGAGATGGTCAGATGCGGCATGCCGTGAGCCCGTGCGGCGCGAAATCCTTGCGGGGTGAGCGTGAAGCGCAGGTCCAGCCCGGCATCGCTGACACGTATGCAGACCTGGCGGCCGACCAGCGGCTCGAGCGCCTCCCGGGGCAGCACGCGGCCCAGTGCCGCGTTCAGCGCCAGCACCAGAGCCTGGGTGGGCGGCTGCTGCGGCAATCGCGAGGCGATGCTCGCGATGGGTCGGGGAATCTCGAACTCCGGCACGCGCAGGGGCTCGTTCGCCTTCAGTGCAGATGGCATGGGCCGGCCTCGCGTTGTCCTTTCAGGAATGGGCGGCGACCCGCTCCAATCCCGGGCGGCCGTGCCAGAAGCCGTTGCAACCCGCAGGCTCGCCCAGCGCCGCGATTCGGGCGCCCGCCTCGGCAGCGCCAAGGTTGCCATCCATGCGCGCCCGGAACGTGGCCAGCAGCGCCACTGAGTGGTGCGCTTGCGGGCTCAGGCGCAGCACGTCCACGCCCACCTGCTTGAGCGCATCGACGTCGTCGAGCAGATTGTACGGCCGCGCCGATTGCGTCTGGATGCCGTTGAGCGACAGAAAGGGCTCGCCCTCGCGGGTGGAAAGCAACAGCCCGTCGGGGAACTCGAGACAACGGAACGCGCAGTCGTCTTTCTGCAGATTGAAGTGGCGCGCGGTGAAACAGCGCGCCGAAAATGCCAAAGGCATTTTTCCCCAGGCGAACACTTCCGTTTCCATGCCGGCGGGCCGCGCGCGCTGCAGTTCGGCCAGGGCCGGGCCCGACATCTCCAGCGGCATGACCCAGCGCGTTGCACCGATACGCGCCAGCATGGCCAAGGTGGCCGGGTTGTAGATGTTCAGAAAAGGACCGGCGACGAAGGGTGTCTTACCCGCCAGCAGATGCACCGCGCCCATGTCGTTGGCCTCGACGGCGAATCGGCCATTCTCGGCCATGCGGCGCAGGGTCTTCAGATCGGATTCCGATTCGATCAGCGTCTGCGACGACAGCACCACTTCCTTGCCGGCTTCGGCGATATGCCCGGCGATTTCGAGCCAGTCCGACAGACGCAGTTCATGACGCCGGGAGCACACCGATTCGCCGACATAAACGACGTCGGCATCGGCATCGGCGATGGCATCGTAGAAGTCGAAGACCTGCTGGCGCGGCCAGTAGTAGAGCAGGGGCCCGAGAGATAGTTTCATGGTTGCGGCTCCGTCACTTCCACGGCCGATAGTAGGCGCCCAGGGTGTGCGTATGTCCCTCGGCGACCTTGTTCAGTTCCGCCATCCATGCCGGCCGCACGCTGTAGCCGGCGCGGTCCTGCCGGCAGGCGTCAATGGCCTCGCGCCAGACACGGGTCACCTGCGCGACATAAGCGGGACTGCGCTGGCGACCTTCGATCTTGATCGCCCGTATGCCGATGTCCATGAGCTGGGGTAGCAGCTCCAGGGTGTTGAGGCTGGCTGGCTCCTCGATGGCGTAGTAGGTCTCGCCATTGACATCAAAGCGGCCCTTGCACAGGGTTGGGTAGCCGGCATGTTCGCCGGCCTCGAAGCGATCGATGAGAATGCCGTTCAGCCGCGTTTCCATGCCGCGCGCCGTCTGCTCCCAGCGCACCGCCTTGGGCGGCGAGCACACGCCGCAGGTGTTCGGCGAATCACCGGTGGCATAGGCGGACAACGCGCAGCGACCTTCGACCATGACGCACAGACCGCCGAAGCCGAACACCTCGATTTCCACCGGCGTGTTGCGCACCACTGTCTCCACCTGTGCCAACGCCAGAACGCGCGGCAGCACGGCGCGGGAGATGCCAAACTGCTCGTGGTAGAAGATGATCGCTTCGTAATTGGTCGCCGAACCCTGCACCGACAAATGCAGTCGCAGCCCTGGGTGCTGTTCGCGCGCGTACTCCATGAGGCCTAGGTCGGCCAGGATGATGGCATCGACGCCGAAGTCGGCTGCCTTGTCCACGGCGGCCGTCCAGCGCTGCCAGGACGAGGTCTGCGGATAGGTGTTGAGCGCCAGCAGCACCTTGACCCCGCGCCCGTGGGCGTAACGAATGCCTTCGCGCAGGGCGGCGTCGTCGAAGTTCAAGCCGGTGAAATTACGCGCGTTGGTGTTGTCCTTGAAGCCGGTGTAGACGCAGTCGGCGCCATGGTCCACGGCAGCCTTCAAGGCGGGCAGACCGCCGGCGGGGCAGACGAGTTCGAACTGATCGGAGTGCGGCATGGAACAGGTAGTGGCATGAAACCCCGCGAGCCTAGGCGCCAGCCTGCGGACTGACATTGACATGGGTCAACGGGGCCGGATCTGGGCGCGCTTGACGCGCACCCGTCCTGCTTGCAGGCTATCGGTGATGGCGCCGAGAAAGGGCCGAGGCATGCACTTGATCACCTGGAACATCCAGTGGGGGCGCGGCTGCGATGGCCGCGTGGACTTGGCGCGCATCGCGCAGGTCGCCCGAGAGACGGCGGATTTCGACGTGCTCTGCCTGCAGGAGGTGGCAGTGAACTTCCCGGGGCTTGCCGGCAGCAGCGGTGAGGACGAGGTGAAGCTGCTGCGCGATGCCTTGCCGGAGTTCCAAGCGCTCTATGGCATTGCCACCGATCTGCCGGATGGCCGGGGCGGCCGCAGCCGTTTCGGCAATCTGATCCTTTCCCGGCTGCCCGTGCTGCAGGTGTTCCGTCATCTGCTGCCCTGGCCGTCGGATCCGGGCGTGTCAAGCATGCAGCGGGTCTGCGTCGAGGCGGCGATCGAAACACGATCGGGTGTGGTGCGCGTGATGACCACCCACCTCGAATACTACTCGGCGCTGCAGCGCGCTGCACAGGCGGAGGCATTGCGCGCCCTGCACGGGCAGGCGAGCGCCCACGGCCGCAATCCGCGCTTCGGCAAGGAGACCGATCCCACGTTCGCCGTGCTGCCGCGCGGCACATCGGCAATCCTGTGCGGCGACTTCAACTTCAAGCCTTCCGATGCCGAGCACGGACGCATCACGGCACCCTATGACGACGGCACGCCACGCCTGGTGGACGCATGGTCCATTGCTCATCCTGGCGAACCCCATGCGCATACTGTCGGCCTGCATGGATGCGACTGGCCGGACGAACCCTATTGCTGCGACTTCGTATTCGTCAGCGACGACCTGGCGCCGCAGGTCGTCGACCTGCAGGTCAATCAGCGCACCGATGCTTCGGATCATCAGCCGGTGCTGCTAGTCGTGCGCACATGAACCCGGACCGAGCGGGGCAGATGTAACACTTTGTAAGGGTCGTCATCGGTGCCGTCATCGCCGCGTTATGGAAGTTGCGAACACCATCAACTTCGAACGAGGAAACGATGAAAAAGCTAATTTGCTCGATTCTTGTCGCAGGAAGCGCAATTGCTGCTGTGCCGGCGCAGGCCGATGGCGGTGCGATACTTGGCGCTGCCATCGGTGGCGCTGCTGGCGCGGTCGTCGGGCGCCAGGTGGCGGGGCGCGATGGCGGCATCGTCGGCGCTGCCATCGGCGGCGCCGCCGGGGCGGCTATCGGCAGTGATCGAGGCGCTCGCCGTCACGGCGGCTATGCGGAGCCTGCCTACGTGGCGCAGCCGGTCTATCACGAGCGGATCGTTCATCAGCCGGCGTACTATGCGCCGCCCGCCTATCAGGTGGCGCCGGTCCATCACGGCCGACACTGGCGCGGAGATCACTGGCGCCATGAGCATTGGCGGCATCGCCATCATCACCGTCACTTCCGCGGTCATTGGGACTGAACGCTAGCCGGCGGCAACCGCTGCCGCGCGCTGCTTCAGCCACAGCGAGGCAATGGCGATCGTGACGGCGAGCAGCAGCGGCAGCGCCGCATAGTTGAGCTTGTTCCAACCGTCGGGGGTGAGCACGATGCTCGATGCCAGCGATGACAAGGCCATAGACACGAAAACCAACAGGTCGTTCGTGCCCTGAGTCTTGGCGCGTTCGGCCGGGGTATGGACCTCGGTCAGCAACGTTGTCCCGCCGATGTAGAGGAAGTTCCAACCCGCTCCAAGCAGCACCAGCGCCGCCCAGAAGTGCGGCACGGACACCCCGGAGAGGGCGATCGCGACACAGCAGAAGAGCATTGCCGTGCCCGCTGCGAGCACGGTGAGCACGCCCATGCGTCTGATCAGCGCGCCGGTGAAAAAGGACGGCGCGAACATGCCGATCACATGCCACTGCAGGACGAAGGCGGCGTCCGAGAAGGGATGCTGGCAGATACCCATGGCCAGCGGCGTCGCCGTCATCAACAGGTTCATCACGGCATAGCCGACAGTCGCCGACAGGACGGCGACGATGAACGCCGGCTGGCGCATGATCGCCGTCAGCGGCCGGGCTGCGCCGTTGCTTTCCTCGGCGCTGAGCGGCGGAATCGCCAAGCCGCGCACGACGATGAGCGCAATCAACGCGAACAAGCCGAGCGCTCCATAAGAGGCGACGAACTGCGGCTCCAGCAGGCCACGCGTGATCTTGCTTGCTTCCGGCCCCAGTATCCCACCGACGATGCCGCCGGCAAGCACGAGGGAGATGGCGCGGCTTCTGAAGTCCACCGATGCCACGTCCGCGGCGGCGAAACGGTAGTACTGACCGAAGGCATTGTAGCTGCCGCTGACGAAGGTCCCGACGCACAGCAGCGCAAAACTCTGAAGATATAGTGCCAACGTGGCGACGGCGGCGCCGAGGATGCCCAACATCGCGCCGAGAACGAAGCCGGCGCGCCGTCCGTAGCCTTTCATGAAGAACGAAGCCGGCAGCGTAGCCAGTGCCGCGCCGAGCACGTAGGCGGTGATAGGCAGCGTCGACAAGCGCGGATCGGGCGCCAGCGCATGACCGGCGAGGCCCGACACGGCGATGAGCGTGATGCCGTTGGTGAGCAGCAGCGCCTGGCAGGCGGCCAACCGGGCGACGATGCGCTTCGTCGCTGCCAGCGACACCCCGGTCAATGCATCACCTGCATGGGGAAGAAGTGCATTGGGGCAGCGGCGCTGAAAAGCGCGGGCGGCATGGGCGGTGCAGCCCTGCTGGCGTCACGCGCTACTCGACCAACGCGCGATAGGCATGCCAGGTGGCATGCCCGACCAGCGGCATGGTGACGACGAGGCCGACGTAGGCGGCACCGAAACCGATCGCCGTGAGCGCGACGATCAATGCCGCCCACAGGAACAGCGTCGGTGCATTGCGCGCCAGCGCCAGGCTGCTGGCGATCATCGCGGTGACGGTGTCCTGGCCGCGGTCGAGCATGAGTGGAATGGAGATGACGCTGACCGCGAACACCAGCGTTGCAAAGACCAATCCGGCTCCGAAATAGACGAGCAGGAACTCGCGGTTGTCCAGAGACAGGACCTGCTGCATGAAGCCCTGCAGCGTCGGCATTTCGCGCGTGTAGAACAGCGCGAAGATGACCAGCGATGCGCGCGCCCAGACGAGAAAAATGACGATCAGGACAAGCGAATAGATGCCGATGCTGCCGACTTGGGGGCGCCAGGCGGTGAGTGTTGGCGTCAGGGCGCAGGCGTCACCGCGTTCGCGGCGGCGGCTGATGTCATACAGGCCGATGGCGAGGAAAGGCGCGACAAGCAAGAAGCCGGTTGTCAGCGCCGAGGTGTACTCGTACGCATTGCGGAACACCGTTTTCAGCAGCAGTCCCATCACGGCAAAGCAGGCGCCGTAGCACAAACTGGGGCCAGGACACTGCTTGATGTCGTCGAGGCCGCGGGAGAGCCATCCAAACGGCGCGAGGATAGGGACGGTCCGGATTCGCGGAAACGGCACCGGCGTTTGAGTCGCTGCGTCGGTGTGATCGGGCTGGTTCATTGGGCGGCCTTCTCGTCGAGTGCTTTGCAGGCGAGCAGGCGAGTCCGCCGGGGCGTGCCGGCAAGACCGGCTGCCGCGCCGGGAGTTCAGCCTATGCTGTAGTTTAGCTTAGTTCGGGTGAAACTTGCCGGAGCAAGCGCTCCCGGAACTGTCTCTCGCACATGCCATCGCCCTTCGCACTGCTGTTCCGCGATTCACGCCGGCATTCGGCCCATCAAGAAACTACGTAGCGCGTCCAAAACTGCGTCGGGTTGCTCGGCCATCAGGGCGTGGCCTGAACCGCTGATCGCTACGGTTTGTGCCCGTGGTAGCGCATTGGCCAGGGGCTTGGAAGCTCGCGGCGGGGTCATCTGGTCGCGGCTGCCCATCACCAACAGCGCCGGGCAGGCGACGCGCGCGGCGCTCTCCGGTCCCTGCACGTAGGCATTGCAGGCGGCGAGATCGGTGTGCAACACACCTTTCGCCTGCCGTTGCATGAGCCGTCGATTCGTGCCCACCATCCACATGCCAGGAACGGTATTGCCACCCAGCCGGGCCCGCGCGCTGTAGGACCAGGCATTGATCATGGCCATGGCGCGCGGTTCGTCGTTGCGCGCGGCATCGAGCAGGACTTCCGCCACCGGCATGGGCACGGCGCTGCCGATCAGGGCGATGCGGTCGATGCGCTGCGGGTTGCGGGCGGCCGTCTCCAGCGCGATCAGGGAGCCCATGCTGTGGCCGACCAGTGCCGCCCGGGGCACCTGAACGGCATCGAGAAAGTGCACCAGCCACTGCGCCAGATCTTCCACACGGCCCGCGGGAGGTCCTTCGGAGCGGCCATGGCCGGGCAGATCGAGAGCCAGCGCGCTGTGACCGTGGTGGGCGAAGTAGCGGCTCTGCAGCGCCCACACGCTGTGGTCGTGCTCTGCGCCGTGGATGAAGACGATGGCCGGCAGCCCCGCGTCGAAGGGACGGCCACCAGTGTAGGCATAGGTCTTGCGGCCCGAGACGGCGATCTCCATGTCCTTGCTCGATCAGTGCGGGTCGCGCCGGAATCCCCAGATGACGCAGGAGAATGCCGAGACTCGCGCTCCGCGTCGTGTCCGTTGGCTGTCCGGGGACAGGAAAGAGCCGCCAAGTCTCATATGCATTGAGCTTCGAAATCTGCGAATCACGGTATCGTCGACGGTCACGCTTTCTGCGCGGCGTACAGCCCGTGGTTCAGGTCCTCGATAAGATCGTCCGGATCTTCGAGCCCGATGGAAAGGCGCACGGTACCTTCGCCGATGCCGGCGGCGCGCAGGGCCTCCGGGCTCATGCGGAAATGGGTCGTGCTCGCGGGATGGATGACGAGCGACTTGGCATCGCCGACATTGGCGAGGTGCGAAAACACCCGCAGCGCTTCGATGAAGCGACGACCGGCGCTGCGCCCGCCCCTCAGTTCGAAACTGAAGACGGCACCGCAACCCTTGGGCAGCAGCCTGCGCGCGAGCTCGTGGTCGGGATGGTCGGGCAGTTCAGGATAGACCACCGTCGCCACGGCCTCGTGCTGCGCCAGATGGGCGACGATGCGCCGCGTGTTGTCCATGTGGCGCTGCATGCGCAGCGGCAGGGTCTCGACGCCCTGCAGGATCTGGAATGCCGTCATGGGCGACATGCAGGCGCCGAAATCGCGCAGGCCTTCGCGCCGGGCGCGCAGCAGGAAGGCAGCGACGGTGGACTCCTCGGTGAAGTCCATGCCGTGAAAACCGGCATAGGGTTCCGTCAGAGTCGGGAATTTGCCCGACCTGTCCCAGTCGAAGGTGCCGCCGTCCACCAGCACACCACCGATGGCCACGCCGTGGCCACCGAGAAACTTGGTCGCCGAGTGGAGTACGAGATCGGCCCCGAGTTCGATCGGCTGCATCAGCCAGGGGGTGGTGAATGTGGAGTCCACCAGCAGCGGCAGCCCGGCGTCATGGGCAAGCGCGGCCACGCGCGGAATGTCGAGCACGTCGAGTCCGGGGTTGCCGAGCGTTTCGCCGAAGATCAGTCGCGTTTGCGGCCGGATGGCGGCGCGGATGGCGTCTACATCGCGCGGGTCGACGAAGGTGGTGTCGATGCCGAAGCGCGGCAGGGTGTATTCCAGCAGGTTGTGCGAGCCGCCATAGAGCGCGCGTGAGGCGACGATATGACTGCCGGCGCCCATCAGGGTCACGATCGCCAGGTGCAGCGCTGCCTGGCCGCTGGCCGTGGCGATGGCGCCGACGCCGTTCTCCAGGGCGGCGACGCGTTCCTCCAGCACGGCGTTGGTCGGGTTGGAGATGCGCGAGTAGACGTGGCCGGCGCGCTCCATGTTGAACAGCGCCGCAGCCTGGTCGGCATCCTTGAAAACGAAGGACGTGGTCAGGTAGATTGGGGCGGCGCGGGCGCCGAATTGGTAGTCGGGCACCTGCCCGGCGTGCAGGCTGAGAGTGTCGAAGCTCAGGGACTTCGGATCGCTCATGACGCGCCGGTGCTGTACTCAGGCAGGGATATCGGGTTCGAGCATGCGCTGGATCAGGGTGATCCTGTCCTTGAGCATGAGCTTGCGCTTCTTCAGCCTTCGCATGAGCAACTCGTCATGAGGCGGCGAGACCTCGAGGCGGGAGATGACATCGTCCAGGTCGCGGTGTTCGACCTGTAACACATGCAGCCTGGCGCGCAGCTCAGTGTTCTCGTCGATTTCCAACATTTGGATGAATAATTCGGCAATTCAATAACTTAGCGCAGAAACTCGGGCGCAGCGCAGCGATTGCGTATGTTATGCCCCGCGCCGGGGAAAGACAACTGCACGCCCCGTCGCCGCTGCTTGCCCTCGGTGGTTGTCGCGCCGTACCGGCGCTACGCTGCAATGCCTGGGGAAGCGGGATAGAATTGGCGGCAGGTCGTCCATCGACCGCCGTAACGATCGACAAACGCCAGGGGAGGTGGCCATGCTCTACAACGTGTTCGTCAGTTTCGGTGCCGGGAAGGAGTACGAGTTTTCATTCGAGGCCGCCGAGCCGAAAGGCACGGCAACGGAGCAAGCGCGGCAATGGCTAGACGAGCAGTATGTCCAGATGGAATGCGAGCCGATCAACCCCATGGGTAAGACGTTGATTATCGACAAGGTGCTGATCATAGCCAAGGCCGCGGGGGAGAAGCCGTTCGCCGCCAATGACGCGTGGGCACAACAGTTCGCCAGGAGCGCCGCTCTGGCTCTCGGGCGCGATACCATACGCATCGACGTGGCTGGGTTTACCGTCGGGCACTGATGCTCCCCGCTATCTGAACGGCATGTCGACAATGAGCAAGGCGTTCGTCAAGGAAGGCGACAATGACGACGAGGTACTGGAGCAGACTTCGGCGCTGCCGCCGGGCACGAAGAACTACATGACGCGGCGCGGCTTTGCCGCTCTCAAGACCGAGTTGAAGCAACTTGTCGAAGTGGAACGCCCGGCCTTGGTACAGACCGTCGCCTGGGCCGCCGCCAACGGCGACCGTTCGGAAAACGGCGACTACATATACGGTAAGAAGCGCCTGCGCGAGATCGACCGCCGCATCCGCTTCCTCATCAAGCGGCTGGAAAGCGCCACCATCGTCGATCCCGCGGAGCAGCAGAGTGCAGAGCAGGTGTTCTTTGGCGCGATGGTGACCGTGTGCGATGCCGAGGGCGTGGAACACACCTACCAGATCGTCGGCGTCGACGAGGCAGATGCCAGCCATGGCCGCATCAGCTGGATCTCGCCCCTGGCCCGCGCCCTGTTCAAGGCGCGCGAGGGTGATGTGGTGCGCTTCCAGAGCCCGGCCGGCCCGCGCGAAGTGGAAGTGGTCGACATCCGCTACGTCGAGTGAGTTGCTGACGTTGTCCGAGCCGGATTTCTCGGCGGAGTTGGCCAAGCTTGCTGCGGCCGATCTGTTGCGCCGCCGCCGAGCCGTGGACAGCGCGCAGGGTCCGCGCGTGAACGTCGACGGCGTCATATATCTTTCCTTCTGTAGCAACGACTACCTCGGCCTCGCCAATCATCCGAAGCTGGCGGAAGCAGCGGTGCAAGCTATTGGCCGTCATGGTGTCGGCGCCGGCGCGTCGCATCTTGTCAGTGGCCATCACGCACTGCATGAAGCGTTGGAGCAGAGGCTGTCGCGCTTCATGGACCGCGCCTGCCTGCTGTTCTCCGGCGGCTACGGTGCCAACATCGGCGTCCTGCCGGCGCTGGCGGGCCGGGAGGATGCCATCTTCGCCGACCGGCTCAATCACGCCTCCCTGATCGACGGCGCGCGCCTGAGCCGCGCGGCCGTGCAACGCTTTCGTCATAACGACCTCTCAAACCTGGAGCAGTTGCTCGCGGTGACGCCGGCGCGCCGCCGCCTGATCGTGGTCGATGGCGTGTTCAGCATGGACGGTGACATGGCTCCGCTGCCGCAGCTGCTGGCGCTTGCCGAACGCCATGACGCCTGGCTGTACGTAGACGATGCACACGGCTTCGGCGTGCTCGGCGAGCACGGGCGCGGCATACTGGAGTACTTCGGCATGACCAGCGCGCGCATTGTTCACCTATGTACCTTGGGCAAGGCCGCCGGAGTGAGCGGTGCCGCGGTGTTCGCCGAGCCGACGGTGATCGACTGGCTGGTGCAGTCGGCGCGCAGCTACATCTTCGCCACCGCGGCGCCGCCGGCCCTGGCTGCGGCGCTACTGGCGAGCGTCGAGCTGATCGAGCAGGAGCCGTGGCGGCGCGAGCACCTGCACGCGCTGATCGCGCAACTGCGAGCCGCGTGCGCCGACCTGCCGTGGCGGTTGCTGCCTTCGGACACACCGATTCAGCCACTGGTGGTAGGCGAGAACGCCGCGGCACTGGCGCTGGCCGAGGCGCTTCGGGAACGGGGCATCTGGGTACCGGCGATCCGCCCGCCCACCGTAGCGGCGGGTACGGCGCGGCTGCGCATTTCCCTGTCGGCGGCGCACACGCGGGAGGATGTCGAGCAGTTGACGCACGCCCTGCATGCTGCGGCGGAGCGAGCATGAGCTTGCACGTGGACAGTGCCGGTGCCGGGCGCGACCTGTTGCTGCTGCATGGCTGGGCGATGCACGGTGCGCTCTGGGCGGGGCTGCCGGCGCGTCTGGCGATGGTCTGCCGCGTGCATGTCGTCGACCTCCCCGGCCACGGTCTGAGCGCCGACATGTCAAAGTACTCACTGCAGGCCATCGCGGATCAGGTGCGCGGCTGCCTGCCCCGTGGCGCGACAGTTCTCGGTTGGTCGCTGGGCGCGCTGATCGCACTGCGTCTGGCGCACGAGGTCCCGGAGCAGGTTGCTGGCCTCGTCCTGATCGCGGCGACGCCTTGTTTCTGTCGCCGCCCCGACTGGCCGCAGGGAATGCACGAGGATACTTTTGGCGACTTCGGGACGCGTCTCGACGCCGATCCGCCCGCGACCGTCCGGCGGTTCATCTCCCTCCAGGCGGCGGGAAGCCGCGCGCCGCGGACGCTCGTCCAAAGAGCGCGCGCGCTGCACGCCGCGCGTCCGGCTGCGCGCCCCGGAGCACTGCGCGCCGGCCTCGACATCCTGCAAGGCACGGACCTGCGCGAGCAGGTCGCCGGCATCGGCGTGCCGACCGTACTCATCCACGGCGATGGCGATGCCGTAGTGGCACCGGCAGCGGCGCGCTGGCTCGTCGGGGCGATGCCCGGCGCCGCGCTCCATATGGTCGCAGACGCAGGGCACATGCCCTTTCTTTGCGCAGCCGATCGCGTCACCGATTTGGTGACGCGCGCAGTCCATGGTTGATCTCCCAGCCACCGCCAAGCTTCAGATTCGCCGCGCCTTCGAGCGCGCGGCGCACGGCTATGACGAGGCCGCAACCCTGCAGCGCGCGGTGCGCGGCCGGCTGGCGGATCGGCTGACGGCATGCGAGGGCGTTCCCGCCCGCATCCTCGATGCCGGCTCCGGTACCGGGGGGGGCGCGCAGTTGTTGCGCACGCGTTTTCCGGGAACACCGGTGGTGGAACTGGACATCGCCGCAGCCATGCTCCATGTCGCGCGCGCGAAGCACGGGGCGGTCCTCGGCGTCTGCGGCGACATCGAGCGGCTGCCGCTGCGAGCGGGAGAATTCGAGCTCGCCTGGTCGAACCTGGCGCTGCAGTGGGCGATGGATCTTGACCGCGCGCTGGCGGAACTGCGCCGGGTACTTGCGCCGCAGGGTATGCTGTTGTTCTCGACACTGGCGGCGGGCACGTTGCGCGAACTGCGCCAGGCATTCGAGGACGACGACGCCCACGTCAATTCCTTTGTCACGGCGCAAGCCCTGCAGCAGGCCCTGGCGCGTCGCGGCTACGCGGCGATACAGGTGGAGCAGGAGGCGGTGACCATGCGCTACGCCCAAGTACGCGACGTGATGCGGGATCTGAAGGCAATCGGCGCCCAGACCGTGACGGCCGGCCGCGCTTCGGGACTGATGAGCCGGGCACGCTGGCAGCGCTTTGAAGCCAATTACGAGCGGCTGCGCAGCGGCGGCACGCTGCCGGCAACCTACGAGGTGCTCTACGTGCGGGCGCTGCGCCAGCCATGACCGGGCAGGCCTTCTTTGTCACCGGCACCGACACCGGTGCGGGCAAGACCGTGGTCAGCGTGCTGCTGTTACGTGCGCTGCGCGCTGCGGGCCGCACGGCTCTTGCCATGAAGCCCGTCGCCGCCGGCTGCGACGTGACCGCCGATGGTCTGCGCAACGAGGATGTCGAAGCGCTGTGTGCCGCCGCCAGCTTTCCGGTGGCGCGCGAGGCGATGAATCCCTATGCCTTCGTGCCGCCGATATCGCCTCATCTTGCCGCCGCCCAGGCTGGTGTGGCCATCGACTTCGGCGTGCTGCGCGAGCGGCTGGATGCGCTGCGGCGGCAGGCAGACGTCGTACTGGTAGAGGGCGCGGGAGGCTGGTACGCGCCGGTGAGCGACGCCGCGACCATGGCCGATCTGGCGCGCGCGCTGGCGTTGCCGGTGGTGCTGGTGGTCGCGCTGCGCCTGGGCTGCCTCAATCACGCGCTGCTCAGCGCCGAGGCGATCGCGCGCGGTGGCCTGCCGTTCGCGGGCTGGATCGGCAACTGCATCGATTCCGACATGGCAGTGCGGGAGGAGAATCTGGCCACGCTTCGCGCGCGTCTGAGCGTACCGCTGCTCGGTGTGGTACCGTACCTGAGCGAGCCGGCGCAACTGTCGCAGGCATTTCGGCGGCTCGACGTCGCACCGATACTCGCCACGTATTCTGCATAGTCGCCGCCACCATGAGCAACCAGGACTGGCTGAGCCGCAGCCTTGCAGCGGTCTGGCACCCGTGCACCCAGATGAAGCGCCACGAGCGCTTCCCCCTCGTGCCCATTGCGCGGGGGCAGGGCGCATGGCTGTACGATTTCGATGGCCGGCGCTATCTCGATTCAGTGTCGAGCTGGTGGGTGAATCTGTTCGGCCACGCCAACCCGTTTATCAACGAGGCACTCAAGGATCAGCTCGACCGGCTGGAGCACGTTATGCTATCCGGCTTTACCCATGCGCCGGTGGTCGAACTGTCCGAGCGTCTTGCGGCGTGCACCGGCGGGCGTCTCGGCCATGCTTTCTACGGCTCGGACGGCGCTTCGGCGACCGAGATCGCGCTGAAGATGAGCTTCCACTTTTGGCGCAACAGCGGCCGGCCGGAGAAAACCGGGTTCGTGAGCCTTGCCAACAGCTACCACGGCGAGACCGTCGGCGCGCTGGCGGTGACCGACGTGGCGCTTTTCAAAGACACCTATGCACCGCTGCTGCGCCAGACGGTGCAGGTGCCCACACCCGACGCGCGTCTCGCCGCGCCCGGCGAGAGCGACGAGGCCTATGCTCTGCGTTGTGTGTCGGCGCTGGAGGCTCATCTCGCCGCGCATCACGAAACGACGGCGGCGCTGATCGTCGAGCCGCTGGTGCAAGGCGCCGCGGGTATGGCCATGTATCACCCGGCATACCTGACGGCGGCGCGCGCTCTGTGCGACCGCCATGGCGTGCATCTTATCGCCGACGAGATCGCGGTCGGCTTCGGCCGCACGGGCAGTTTTTTTGCTTGCGAGCAGGCGCATATCTGGCCTGATCTGCTGTGCTCGTCGAAGGGGCTGAGCGGCGGCTATCTGCCGCTCTCGGTGGTGCTATGCACCGAGGACATCTACCGCGCCTTCTATGACGACGAGGCGGCGCGCGGCTTCCTGCATTCCCATTCCTACACCGGCAATGCGCTCGCCTGCCGGGCGGCGCTGGCGACGCTCGACCTGTTCGAGCGCGACGACGTTCTGGCGCGCAATCGCGTCCGCGCCGAAACCATCAACGCGCTGGCGCAGCCGATCCGCTTGCTGCCATACGTTCGTCATTTCCGCAACCGTGGCATGATCTGGGCATTCGACATCGCGGACGCGCCGGCGGAGTTCGCCCAGCGCCTGTTCGCCGCGGCGCTGGGCCACGAGCTGCTGCTGCGGCCGATGGGCAACACCGTCTACTGGATGCCGCCCTACGTCATCACCGAGGAGGAGTCGGCGCATCTGGTGGGCGCGACGCGCAGGGCGCTGGCCGACGTCGTCGGCTGAGCGCGCGCCGTCAGGCGCGCGCAACCCGCCGCGAGACTTTGACCGGCGACAGCGATGCGACGGCATCGGCCTGCAACTCGGGGCTGAGGAACGGTTGCAGATTGCGCGGCTGCCGTGGATGGGCGGCGAAGTGGCGTCCGGCCGCCTCAAGCTTGGCCTTGTTGGCGGAAAAGTAGCGCGCCGCCTGCACCGTGCGGGGTAGATGGCGAAGCACATGTTGCAGGCTCCAGCGGTGTTCCCATAGCCGCTGCACGAAGCGGCGACGATAGCCCTTGCTATCGTAGAAGCGACGCACATGCCAGTTGTAGAGCGCGTCCATGTCATCGCGGCTGGCGAAGCCGTGGGGACGGTAGACGAAGTTCAGGCAGTTCATCAGCCGCCAGTCCTCGTCGAACTCGCCTTCCACGCCGCTCGCGCACTCGTCCCAGATGGGCGCACCGTACATCGGGCTGAACTTGGTCATGTTCATCTCGTCCAGGTCTAGCGACAGGACGAAGTCGCTCGTGGCCTTGAGTGTCTCGGGCGTTTCCCCTGGCAGGCCGAAGATGAACAGGCCCTTGGCGCGCAGCCCCGCGGCATGGATCTTGGCCACTGTCTCGCGCACCGCGTCGAGGCTGACGCCGGTCTTGTGCCGCTCCATCATGCCCGGGTCGGCCGACTCGATGCCCATGGACACCATCAGCGCGCCGGCCCGCTTCAACAGGCGCAGCATCTCGTCCGAGGTGTGGCCGGTACGGATGGCACAGTTGAACTCGACCCCGAGCGGCTTCTCGATCAGCAGCCCGCACAGCTCGGTCACCCGTTTCCTGTGCGCGGTGAACAGATCGTCGTAGAAGTTGATGTGATGCACGCCGAAACGGTCGCGCAGGTACTTCATGTGCTCGTAGATGTAAGCAGCCGAGTTGTACTTGTACAGCCGCTCGAACACGGTGCGGTCGCAGAAGGAGCAGGTGTAGGGGCAGCCGCGCGAAGTTATCATCGTGCCGCCCCAGCGCTTGCGGTAGCCGAACAGCGGTAGGTGGTAGCCGCGCGGGTAGCCGTCCAGCTTCTCGTAGGCAGGAAAGGGCAACTCATCCAGCTTGAGGATGCGCGGCCGGCGCGCATTGGTGACAATGCGCTCGCCGTCGCGCCAGACCAGGTTCGGTATATCCGCCTCGGCCTTGCCCTCGGCCAGATCGAGCAGCGCGCCTTCACCCTCGCCGATGCACAGGTAGTCGATCTCGGGAAAATGTTTGAGCAGCGGTGCGCCGATGGACGAAGCGTGCACATTGCCGACGATGATGCGCACGTCGGGCCGCTTGCCTTTGATACACGCTGCCATGTCCATGGCATCCATGAAACCGGACGTCGTGGCTGAAAAGCCGACGATCTCCGGTCGCGTCGCCAGCACGATGTCGGCGTTTGCCTCTATCCCCGTCCGGGCGCGCTGCCCCAGACAGTCATGCACTGCCACCGCGTGCCCGTGCTTCTCCAGCCAGGATGCCAGCGAGAGGATGCCGATCGGCGCCATGCGGTTCGCCAGCACGGAGAAGTCCGGTTGCCCGGGAACGAAGTTGAAACCGGCGGGGTGGACGAGGGCGAGACGCATGGGCGGGACGGAGCGAGCAAACGTCCGGAATTGTATCCTCTGCGGCGTCGTCCCCCAATCGGGGGCGGCTGCTCAAAGTCCGCCGCGGTGTTTTTGCTGTAATGGCGACGAACGTCTGCGCTCTTCGTAAGGTCCGAAAACGTGGGCGGGCACTGGCGCAGTTGTGGCGAGCCGCGCGTTCCGTCGCATCAATACGGCCAGCACAGCGGATGATATCCGCAGCGCGCGTAGCGGAAGTCATCGGCGCAGCGCGCAGCCGTGGCGCGCGACCACAGGACGGTGAGGTTCTCCTCCAATCGGGCGCGGGCAAGCACCGCCACCACGCCGCGGACTGATGCCGTTTCCCGATCGTAGGCGTCCTGCTCCCGCTCCATCGACTTGCGTAGCCAGTCGCACTCAGCGGCGCGCTCGGATTCGTTCGTCGGCAGCGAGCGATCACCCACCTGCTGGGCGAGCGGCGAACCGACGCCGGTCACTGCGCACCCGGATATCAGCGCGACGAGCGTCGCTGCGACGAGCAGTGCACTTCGCTTCATCCGCTCTGTCATGTCATCGCGCCTTTCGTCTGCTCTTGGACGACGCCGACCGTGAGGTGGCCACCGGCTTGCGAGCCGCTTTCAGCTTCGCGGCGGCGTGCTGTTCCTCGGCAGTGTCCCGTTGCGCCGTTGCGTCGAGCCAGTCGCAGAAACGGCACACTTCGTCGCGCTGCGCGGCGCCGGCTTCGACGACGAGGAAGTAGGCGCGCGAGGAAGCCGCGCTGCGGTCGAAGGGCACGGCGAGCCGGCCTTCACGGACGAGGCGTTTCACCAGCGGGCTGCGGCCCAGCGCCACGCCTTGACCGTCCAGAGCCGCCTGGACAAGCTGGTCGGACTGGCTGAAACGCAGCATGCCGGCGGGTTTCAGGTCGGGCACGCCCATCGCCCGTAGCCAGACGGACCAGTCGAGCCAGGGCCAACGGGTCGGCGCTTCGTCAAGCTGCAGCAGCACGTGATGACGCAGATCCTCCGGCTGCGCGAGCGGGCGCTCGCGTAGCCGCAGCAGCGCTCTGTGGCATACCGGATACACCTCCTCGCCAAAGAGGCGGACGGCACCTGGCGGGGCGGCATCTGGCGCGCAGTAGCGAAGCGCGATATCGAAATGCTCGCGTTTGAGATCGAGGATCTGATCGCTGGTGGACACACGCACGTCGATGCCGGGGTGCCGACCGCGGAAATCGCCCAGGCGGGGAATCAGCCAAAGCGACGCGAAGGCGGGAAAGGTTGTGACGCTGACCATGCGCGGCGCGTTCACCCGGCGCAGGCGCGCGGTGGTTTCGTCGAGCTGGCGCAGGATGTCGGCGGTCGTTTTGTAGAGCAGCTGCCCGGACTCCGTGAGCAGCAACGCGCGGTGCCGACGCTCGAACAGTGCCACGCCGAGCTGCTCCTCGATCGCCTTGACCTGCCGGCTCACCGCCGACTGGGTCAGGAACAGTTCCTCCCCGGCCAGGGTGAAGCTCAGATTTCGAGCTGCTGCCTCGAATCCCTTTAGGAGATCCAGCGAGGGTATGGGCAGGCGCCTTCTTGCATTCCTGTAATGCATGCATCGCGTACCGAAATTTCGTTTGAGCCGTGCACTGCGGACGATCAGAATGCGTCAAACGAAAAAGCGAAAAGATGGCTCAACCAATGCACGAGCAGAGCGATTCAGGAGCCGATGATACCTGCGCACTGCGCATGAGAAAAGGAGCGAGCGATGGAAATCGACCTGCAAGCTGCCCGAATGTTTCTGACCCGACATCAGACGCTTGGGGTCCGGGAGGCGAAGGGCTATCGTGTCGTCTGCCGGCAGGGCGGACTGTGGATCACCGAGGAAGGCGACAGGCGCGACATCGTCATCGGCGCCGGCGAATCCTTTCTCATCGACAACAACGGGCTGACGCTGCTGCACGCTACCGAGGATGCCTGTATCGGTCTGTCGCGGCCGGGGCGCGACAGTGCCTGGGCGGCGTGGCGCCGGATGGGGGCCAGGTGGCGCAGCCGCGCGCAGGCCGCCCGAGCGGGCGCCGAATTCAGTCCTGCTCGATGATGTACTCCGGGCGCGGGTAGGTGCGCGGATTCACGCCCTGGCGCGGGATGTAGACGCGCTCGGTTTCGATGACCGTGCCGGGCTGGGTGTAGTCGCGGGCGTTGGTGCCGGGAATGGTGGGATAGACCTGCGTGCGATCGATTTGCGTACCCAGGCGCGGGTCGTAGCGTCGTCTCAGACCGGGGACCTGCGGCTGGGGCGCGTAGTCCTCGATGTGCGTGCCGGGTTCGGCGTAGCCGCGCAGCTCGGTTCCGGGCGCCGGCCGGTAGCTTCGTTCCTTGCGCACCTGCACACACGGGCGCGTCGGGTCGCGCACATCCGTGCCCGGGTAGGTCGGGCACAGCAGCTCCGCCTGGGCGGCAGTCGCAGCGGCGAGAAGGGAGAGCGCCGCCAGGGCATTCGTGGTCATCGGGAAAGACGGTTTCATGACAACCTCCAGGCGGCGTGGCAAAGCGGTGCCGGCGCTAAGCAACTTATCAACCCGCCCATCCTGCCGCGTATCGCTTGGAATGGCAAGGAATTGCACCGCGCAGCCGGGAAGGACAAGGGCCAAGCGCTAGTGCCAGGGAGCCCGACCCGCAGGCAGGGCTCCGTGGCGCGCCGGCATCAACTTGGCATTTGCTCGTAAAGCGTCACCACACAGGCGCCGCCCAGACCAATATTGTGCGCCAGAGCTAGCCGGGCGCCGGCGACCTGCCGGGCACCCGCCGTGCCGCGTAGTTGCTCGACCAACTCGTTGCATTGCGCGATCCCTGTGGCACCCAGCGGGTGGCCTTTGGCGAGCAGGCCGCCCGAGGGATTGACGACCACCTGCCCGCCGTAGGTGTTGGCGCCGCGCCCGACGAAATCCTCCGCCGTGCCTTCTCCGGTCAGGCCGAGCGCTTCGTAAGTGATGAGTTCGTTCACCGTGAAGCAGTCGTGCAGCTCGACCACGGGTATGTCGCGCGGATCGACTCCGGCGCGCTCGCAGACCTGCCGCGCCGCCCGGGCGCTCATGCCGTATCCAACCGCATTCATGCCCGAGGGCGGGTCGAAGGTGTCCGCCGTGTCCGTGACCAGCGCCTGGGCGCGGATGCGCACCCGCCTATCCAGCCCGCGGCTGCGGACGTAGTCCTCGGACGCCAGCACCGCCGCAGCAGCGCCGCAGGTGGGCGGGCAGGCGCACAGCCGCGTGATGGGGTCGCAGAACATCGGCGCACTGACCACGTCTTCGACCGTGACCGGGTCGCGGAACAACGCCTTGGCGTTGTTCGCGGCGTGTCGGCGCGCCTTGACCGCGATGCTGCCCATGAGCCGCGCGAAGCGCTCGGCTGGGATGCCGTAGCGGCTGCGGTATTCCTGGCCGGCGGCGGCGAACAGGGCCAGTGCCAGGGGCGTCTTTGGATCGATGCCGTAGTGCTTGATGGCTAGGTCGACGAGCGGTGACAGCGGCGAGGGCCGGTCGGGAAAATGCTCGACCAGGGCTCCCGCCTGCATCTGCTCGAATCCGACCACTAGGGCGCAGTCGATGCTGCCGCAGTCGATGGCCTGGCGCGCCAGGAACAGGGCGGAGGAGCCGGTGGAGCAGTTGCTATTGACGTTGAACACGGGAATGCCCGTCATGCCAACCTCGTAGGCCACGCGCTGCCCGCAGCAGGAGTCGCCGTAGACGTACCCGGCGTAGGTCTGCTGGACGTCGGTGTAGTCGAGCCGGGCGTCGTCCAGGGCGGCGCGGAGGGCGCCGGCACCCATTGCCACGTAGTTATCGCTCTTGCCCGGCTTGCCGAAGGGCACCATGCCGATGCCGACTACGAAAACGTTTCTGGTCATTGTCTTATCTCCCTTGAGTAATCTCCGGCGCGGGTTTGCAGGCGGTACGCCGGGGTGGAACGGCACCCCGTTGAAATCCCCCGGCGTGCCTCCATATTGTCGAAGTCTATCAAGGGGGAAACAACATGACCGCAACGTCCGCACCTGAAAAGCTCGGCTTCCAGGCCGAAGTCAAACAACTGCTGCAGTTGATGATCCACTCGCTGTACAGCAACCGCGAGATCTTCCTGCGCGAGCTAATTTCCAACGCCTCGGACGCCTGCGACAAGCTGCGCTTCGAGGCGCTCAACAATAGCAGTCTGTTCGAGTCCGACCCGGACCTGAAGATTCGCATCAGCTACGACAAGGCGGCGCGCACGCTGACGGTGTCGGACAACGGCATTGGCATGTCCCGCGACGAGGTGATCCAGAACCTCGGCACCATCGCCAAGTCCGGTACCCGGGAGTTTTTCCAGCAGCTCACGGGCGATCAGCAGAAGGACGCCCATCTCATCGGCCAGTTCGGCGTTGGCTTCTACTCCTCGTTCATCGTCGCCGACAAGGTCACGGTGCTCACCCGCCGCGCCGGGCTGGAGCACGGCCAGGGCGTGCGTTGGGAGTCCGACGGCGGGGGCGAATTCACTATCGAGATGGTGGACAAGGCGGCCCGCGGCACGGACGTGATCCTGCATCTGCGCCACGACGAAAAGACGGGCAAGGACGATCTGCTCTCGGGCTGGCAACTGCGCCAAATCGTCCGCAAGTACTCCGACCACATCGTCCAACCCATCCTGATGAAAAAGGAGGAGTGGAAGGACGGCGATCAGGTCATCAGCGACGAGGACGAGACGGTCAATCAGGCCAGCGCTCTGTGGGCGCGGCCCAAGTCCGAGGTCACCGACGAGCAGTATCAGGAGTTCTACAAGCATGTCGGCCACGACTTCGATGCGCCGCTCGCGTGGGCGCACAGCAGGGTTGAGGGCAAGACGGAATACACGCAGCTGCTCTACATTCCCAGCCACGCACCCTTCGACCTGTGGGACCGCCAGCAGCGCCACGGCATCAAGCTCTACGTGCGCCGGGTATTCATCATGGATGACGCCGAGCAGTTGATGCCCATCTACCTGCGTTTCGTGCGTGGGGTGGTCGATTCCAACGACCTGCCGCTCAATGTCTCGCGCGAGATCCTGCAGGAGTCGAAGGACATCGAGGCGATCCGCGCCGGCTGCACCAAGAAGCTGCTCGGCCTGCTGGAAGACCTGGCGGAAAACGAGAAGGAGAAGTACGCGACTTTCTGGAAGGAGTTCGGCCGGGTGCTCAAGGAAGGTGTGGGCGAGGACTATGCCAACAAGGACAAGATCGCCGGCCTGCTGCGCTTCGCCTCCACCCATGCCGACACTGAGGATGAGAACGTCTCCCTCGCCGACTACATCGCGCGCATGAAGGAGGGGCAGGAGAAGATCTACTTTGTCACCGCCGAGTCCTTCAACGCGGCAAGGAACAGCCCGCATCTGGAGGTTTTCCGCAAGAAAGGCATCGAAGTACTGCTCATGTCCGACCGGGTGGACGAGTGGGTCGTCGGCCATTTGACAGAGTTTTCGGGCAAGCCCCTGCAGTCGGTGACTAAGGGCGGGCTCGATCTGGGCAAGCTGGAGGACGAGGCAGAAAAGAAGGAACAGGAGAAGCAGGCGGACGAACTCAAGGATCTGCTCGATCGCATGAAAACGAGTCTGGGCGAGCGGGTCAAGGAAGTGCGCGTGACGCACCGGCTGACCGATTCGCCGGCCTGTCTGGTCGCCGACGAGCACGACATCGGCGGCAACTTGGCACGCATCCTTAAGTCCACCGGGCAGAAGGCGCCGGTGTCCAAACCCATTCTAGAGATCAACCCCAATCACCCGGTCGTGTTGCGCCTGAAATCCGAGGAGAACCGCTTCGACGACTGGAGCGCGGTGCTGTTCGATCAGGCGCTGCTGGCCGAAGGCGGCCAACTCGACGACCCTGCCGGATTCGTCAAGCGGGTGAATCAGTTGATGCTGGAGATGAGCGGCGGCGAATCGCGCATTATCCTGCCGTCGTGAGACGATTCGGGCATGATCGAGGTTGCCCCGGCGCCGACGCAAAGACCGGCAATCCCGCCCGGCACCTCCGGGCGGCTCAGCGCGGCGCGGCGGCCAGCCGATTTTGGGCGCGCACAAGCCGCTCCATAATCCTCAGGTCCCGGGGCTCGAGGTGGAAGGCGGCCTCGACCCATTCGCGCGTCATGTCCAGCAGCTCGCGGAACGGGACGTTGAGGTAGGATTGCAGCTTGGCCTTCTGGAAGGCGCGATAACCGTTCAGGCAGTTGGACTTGTCGCTGATGACGTTTCTCGCCACCCAGTCGCCCTTGCCCTTTTCGGCGAGATAGTCCACCAGTCCGATTTCGTGCATCTCTTCGGAGGACATGACCCGGCCGCTGGTGATCAGATCCTCGGCCATGCGCGGTCCGACTTTCCTTGCCACCAAGCTGAAGGCGCCCATGCCCGGGAAGAGGTTGAACATGATCTCGGGAAAACCCATCTTCACGCCCTTCTCGGCGACGACGATCTGGCAGGATAGGGCGGCTTCCAGTCCGCCGCCGAGAGCGTCGCCCTGCACCAGCGCGATGGTGACGATGCCGCGGTCCAGGCCGGTTACGCAGTTATGCACGGCGCGGATGCAGTGTTCGGCGTAGCGCATCAGGCGCGCTTCGTCCTTGGCTTCTGCCAGCGTACGGAACAGGTGGAGATCGCCACCGAGATTGAATATCCCGGACACCCCCGAGGCGACGACGAAGAAGTCCACGGCCTGCGGCTCGCGTGTGATCGCGGCTTGCTGGGCGAGGATGTCGGCGAGCAGTTCGGGCGTGAAGCAGGGGCGGCTGGTCGGGCTCATGTACATCCACACGGCCCGCTCTTCGGCGACGTATTCGGAATGCAGGGAGGTGGTATGCAGAATCTGCGGCGGTCTTGCTTCACCAGAGTTGCCGCCGGCGACAGCCCGCAGCAACGCGCGTGGGCGTGGCCTCTTCAACACGTTTGACTCGGGTCCCATCACTGACCTCGGTTAACTTGCGCCACGCGCGCCCCTGTTGGGGCGGCGCGCTCTGTCCGCCCGGTCGTTGCGGCCCTGCTCCGCGTCGGCCGGTCGCTTATGAATGTTCTGATACTTTTCGAATCGGTTCGCGCCGGTCGCTACGATGGCGCTCGGCCCTCAGCCGCGCATTGACATAAATCAAAAGGCAACCGCCCCCATCGCCGGTGACCTCGCTCCCTGCCGGCGGCGAGGATTCTGCTCCGAGACACTCTAGCACAGCGGCCGAGGGATGGGAATGCTACGCCACAAAGGTTGTCGGCACCAAGCGGAGATTGTAAATCTTCTATTCCGAGTCGGAGCTACTGCATCCCGCGGCGCAGCAACGCCCGGGTTGCCGATTGCGCGTGATGCTGCGCGTGGCGTCCGCCAGTACGCCGCGCTCGAGCAGGCGTTCCACGAGATCCACTTTGCTGCCCACTGGATAGGTGCGCATGATCTCCTGCTTCATGGCCTCGGGAGAGCCACCACCGTGCAGGCTGATGACCGAGTACCAGGCGCCGGTTCCGGATGCCGTCAGATCTTCCAGTAGTCGGGCCACTTCGATGCGCTTGTCGTACGGAATGTCGGCACGTCCGCGCAGGACCTCGGCGAGCCGCGCTGCCGTGTCCGGATTGTGGTCCTCATCCGGGCCGGGCAGGGCCACGACCAGCCCGCCGGATACCTGGTGCGCCAGTCGGTGCATATCGTAGATCTGGGTAGCGAGGAGCAGCTTGCCGATGTTGGAGAACACGGGCTCGGGCTGGACATTGCCCGACCCGTCGGCGATACCATACACCGATGCGGCGACCCCGCAGGCATAGAATCCCTCGACTATCTTGATCAGTTCCACCATGGCGTCGCGCAGATGATGCGTGCCGTAGGGATCCAGCCCGTTCGCCTCGCACATCAACGCGCCGGCGCCGATCAGCAGATCGCCGAAGCCGGCGCGCGCGGCGATGCAGGTGTGGCGGTGATGCGTGGCATAGGTGTGCGTAATCAGGCCGGAATGATGCCACTCGCCGGCAAGGAAGACGCGCTCCCAGGGCACGGCGACGCGCTCGAATAGCACGACGCCCGTAGACTGGCCGTAGCGGGCGCTGAATTTGGCGGCGGCCTCGCCAGGGCGTCCGGCGGGTCGGGCGATGATGGTTACCCCCGGGGCATCCACGGGCACCGCGCAGCAAACCGCGAAGTCGGCGTCTGCCCGGCTCATGTTGCGTCCGGGCATGACGAGCAGCTCATGGACGTAGGGGGCGCCGGTGACGATCGCCTTGGTGCCAGAGATGACGATGCCGCGCGCGTTGCGTTCGACGATCCGAACATGGCTGTCCGGGTTCGCCTGCTGGTGGGGGCGCAACGATCGGTCACCTTTGGCGTCGGTCATGGCCACGCCGCAGGTCAGGTCTTTCTCCTGCACCAGGTGCAGATACTCCAGCAGGCGCGGGTGGTAGGCAGTGCCTTCCTCCTGATCCTGGCGCCAGGTGGCCTGCCAGATGGCGTTGAGCGCGTCTTGGGTGAGATAACGCTGGGCGCAGCCGGTTTCCTGGCAGACCAGCCGAACGGCTTCCAGCTTGTCGAGCAGGTCGTTTGTGCTCCGGTTGATATGGGAGAAGCGGTGCACCGCAGCACCCGTGGTGTGCTGTGTGGCCCGCATGATCGGGTGCAACTCGGGCTTCAAGGCAAGCTCGTAGGTCAGGCCGATGGCTGCGACACCTGGCGCGAGCTGGGGGTCATCGGCTACGGATTCGACCCGGCGGCCATTTACGAACACGTTTGGGCGATAGGCGCGCAGCGACGTGCGATATTCCTCAGCGGACATGAACATGAGTGTCTCCATCGTGCGGGGCGACGATAGGCTAGCGCGAAGGTGCTGCCCGCGGGCTTGCGCCGTACGAGGGCCTGCGGACGGGCCCGGGGCGGGGTACTGCGCAGGCTCAGTTCGTGCCACCCGGTCTTGCCGCCGACCCCGAACTACCCGGAGGAAGGCCGCGCTTTTCGCGCAAGCAATCGCGGAACTGGGGGCCCACCTTGTCCTTGCAGGCATCGAAAGCCTGTCTGTGCTGCTCGCAGCGCTGGGGATTCGGTGCTTTGTTGCAATCGGCGGGGGGCATGCGATCCTGCATGCACTGGCGGTGCCCCGGTCCGCGCAGATCCTTGCAAGCTTCCAAAGCCTGGTTACGCGCCTCGCAGCGTTGCGGATCTCGCTCCTTGCTGCAGTCCGCCGGTGCCATCATCCGGCTGCCGCGGCCCGGACCTGTGCCACCCATTCCCGGGCCCATTCCTCCCATACCGGGGCAAGGCCCTTGTCCCGGACCGCCGCAGGGCCCGCCCATGCCCGGCCCTTGGGCGGCGGCGCCCGTGACGAGAAAAACGCCGGTCAGGCCGGCGACCAAGTGTCCGATCAATGCCTTCATGGCTGTTCCTCCGTGTGGCGCCGGCGCGGCGATGCAGCGGCGCCACACAGTGTAATCGCGCTGACGTGGGCCGGCCATCAAGTTCCAGCGCGGGCTGTCGTTGAGTGGGAGTACGTTGTTCGTTATAGTTCGCCGATCAGCCTCAGACCATGATCATGTCTTCCGTTTCCTCCTCCGTTGCCTCCCAGGAACATCGCCTGACTCTCGTCGAAGTCCTGGAAGCGTTGGTCGCCGATGGCCTGGTCTCCGCGACCGACGCCGATGCGCTCAGGCACGAGCGGCGCTATTTCCGCGGCGATGCGCATCCCTTGGCCATGGTTGCCGATCAGAAGATCAAGTCGCTGCAGCCGCCGCACAAGGTGCTTGACCTGGAGATACTTACCGAGTGGCTCGCGAAGTGGAGCGGTCTGGACTACCTGCACATCGATCCGCTGCGCATTGACTTCTCGACGGTTACCGAGGTGATGTCCAACGCCTATGCCACCCGATTCCGCATCCTGCCGGTAGGGGTAACGCGCAGCGAGGTCGTGATCGCTACTGCGGAGCCCTTCGTACGGGAGTGGGAAAAGGAGCTCGAGCCGATCCTGCGCAAGAATATCCGGCGCGTCGTCGCCAATCCGCTGGACATCAGCCGCTTCCTGGTCGAGTTCTACAACCTGGCGCGTTCGGTGAAAAATGCCATGCAGCGCGAAAAGGGCAGCGGCGGCGGAACTTCGACGTTGTCCAACTTCGAGCAGCTGGTCGAACTGGGTCGCGCCAACCGGCAGCTCGACGCCAACGACCAGCACATCGTCCACATCGTGGACTGGCTGTGGCAGTACGCCTTCGAGCAGCGCGCCAGCGATATCCACATGGAGCCGCGGCGCGACATCGGCATCGTCCGCTTCCGTATCGACGGCGTGTTGCACCAGGTCTACCAGATTCCCATGCCGGTGCTCACGGCGATGACCAGCCGTATCAAGATCCTTGGCCGCATGGACGTGGTTGAGAAGCGCCGGCCCCAGGATGGGCGCATAAAGACGCGCGCTGCAGACGGCCAGGAGGTGGAGCTGCGCCTGTCCACTTTGCCCACCGCCTTCGGCGAGAAGCTGGTGATGCGCATCTTCGATCCGGAAGTGCTTGTGCGCGACTTCGCCGAGCTCGGCTTCTCTGCCGACGACACCCAGCGCTGGAACCAGATGACGGCCCAGCCCAATGGCATCATCCTGGTTACCGGACCTACCGGCTCGGGCAAGACGACGACGTTGTACTCGACGCTCAAGCAGCTTGCAACGCCCGAGGTCAACGTGTGCACCATCGAGGATCCCATTGAGATGGTGGAGGCGTCGTTTAACCAGGTGCAGGTTCAGCATTCCATCGACATGGGCTTTGCTCAGGGCGTGCGGGCGCTCATGCGCCAGGACCCGGACATCATCATGGTCGGCGAGGTGCGCGACCTGGAGACGGCGGAGATGGCGATTCAGGCCGCGCTCACCGGGCATCTGGTGCTTTCCACGCTGCATACCAACGATGCCCCTTCCGCGATCACGCGCATGCTCGACCTAGGTGTTCCCGGCTATCTGATCAATGCCACGCTGCTGGGCGTTATGGCACAGCGACTGGTGCGCACACTATGTCCCCACTGCAAGAGTTCCGGCGGACTGCGCGCCGAGGACGAGGCGGCGTGGAACGACATGGTGGCGCCGTGGAAGTCGAACAAGCCGTCCGCGCTTTACCATCCCGTGGGCTGTCTCGACTGCCGCATGACCGGATACATGGGGCGGGTCGGGATTTATGAAGTCTTGCTGAGCTCGCCCGAGTTGAAGAAAATGGTGTCGGCGCACGCCGATCTGGCGAAGGTGCGCGAGCTTGCCTACCGTGAAGGCATGAAGCCGCTGCGGATCAGCGGCGCCATGAAGGTGGCTGCCGGGCTGACGACGATAGAGGAAGTGATCAAGGTCGCACCGCCGCAACAGACGGCCTGATCGGCTGTTGCCCGCTCCCCGGGCGAAGTAGGTCGTCTCCCTATCGGGGAGACGGAAAGCATGTCGTCGGGTGACGACGGCATTGGTGGCATCGCCTCTGCCTGGCGAACCGGGGGAAAGCATGGCGGTCGAGCTGTACAACCATCATGGGCACGTGTGCCTGGCGTTCTACGATCTGGTCGGCGACGACCACGAACAGGCGGTGCAGTGCAACCAGTTCCTGGTGGTGGACAATGGGCACGGTGCCCTCATCGATCCCGGCGGCAACATGACCTACAGCCGGCTGCTGGTCACGATGCAGAAATACTTTCCCTCGAAGCATCTCGACTATGTCCTCGCCTCCCATGCCGACCCGGACATCATCGGCTCGATTAACAAGTGGTTCGTGGCCTCGGATTGCCGGGTGGCGATTTCGCAGCTATGGACGCGCTTTGTTCCCCATCTGACAACGGGAAGAGATCTGGCCGGGCGCGTGCTCGGAATTCCCGACGAGGGGATGAACCTCGCAATCGGCGAGGCGACGATCAAGGCGCTGCCGGCGCACTTCCTGCACGCCGAAGGCAACATCCAGTTCTACGACCCGGTGTCGAAGATCCTGTTCTCCGGCGACATGGGATCGTCCCTGGTACCCCATGAAACGGCGGCCGAACCGGTGCGCTCCTTCTCGGAACACATACCTTTCATGGCGGGCTTTCATCGACGCTACATGGTTTCGAACAAGATCTGCCGCCTGTGGGTAAACATGATCCGCGAGTTGGACGTGGAAATGATCGTGCCGCAGCACGGCAACCGCTTCGTCGGCAAGAAGATGGTCAATCGCTTCCTGGACTGGGTCGAGGGCCTGTCCTGCGGCGTCGACCTCATGACCCAGGACAATTATCGGATTCCGTGAGCGACGGCCGGCGCGGCTAAACTCCGTCGGAGTCCCGGCGTAAATGGTAGGAATGGACGCCGTGCCGGCGTTCCGCACCGACGCGGGGGTAGCCGCGAATGCGGGAAGCGCCCGCGTCCGCGCGTTCTCAGAACGTCCTTGAACACGATGAACCTGATGCGATTGCTGGCGGTGTCGATGATCTTCCTGACGGCGTGCGGGGCGGCCGATGCGGCCGGCTGCCGCAAGGTCGTGCTGTCTGCCCATCCGCAACAGCCGCCCCTGCATTGGCTCCAGGGCGAGCGCCTGGTCGGCGCCGATGTGGAGCTGACCGGGAAGATCCTGGAAGAACTGGGAGTTGCCTGGGAGGTCCGGCCGCTCGGATCCTTTCCGGCGGTGCTGACGGCGGCGCAACAGGGTCGGCTCGACCTGATCCTCAGCCTGACGGTGACGCCCGAGCGCAGCGAGTATCTGCAGTTCACCGAAACATCGGCATTTGCCAGTCCCGCCTCCTTGTTCGTCGCTCAGAACAGTGCCCTGCGATTCGAAACCTGGCAGGACCTGATCGGCAAGCGCGGCGCGCGCGTCGCGGGCGAGCCGCTCGGCGGCGGCTTCGACGAGTTCGCGTGGCAGAACCTGCGACTGGCGCCGGCCAACGGCCTCGACGATCTCTTCGGCAGGCTGCTGGCGGGCCGGATCGACTATGCCGTGACGAATCTGCATGCCGGGCAGGCGCATCTGCTGGCCAAGGGTCTGGAAGCCCGGGTCCGGGCGTTGCCGAATCTCGTCCATAGCGGATCGCTGCATCACGGCTTCGTCAAGAGAAGTCCGTGCCGCGCCCTGGCTTCCCGGTTCGACGCGCAGCTCAAGCGGATGCTGGCGGATGGTGAATTGCAGGTGCTGCTTGAGCGCCATTCCGCGATCTGGCGCGGGCAGCGTCTTGAGCAGCGGGCGGAGCGGCCGTGAGCAAATCGGCACCGCTGAGTCGGATCTCCCTCCGGCAGGCGGCCTACGCCGCGGTCTGCGCCGTCATCCTGAGCATCGTGTTCAGCGCCGTGGAAATCGGCGCCGATTACCTCGAGCACGATCAGGAACAGCAGCGCGCGGTCGAACAGGTGTTGCAGACGCTCTACGAGCCGGCGCTGCTGGCGGCCTACGAGCTGAACGAGCGCAGCGCCCGCAACGTGGTCGACAGCGCCCTCGTGCACCCCGCCGCCTATGAGGCTCGGCTGCTCACCGATTTCGGCGAAGTACTGGCGGCGAAGAGCCGCAACCAGGGCGAATCGCGGCTGGCGGGCCTGCTCGCCCGGGCGCTGCATACCCGGCACAGCCACGTCCAGGATCTTGTATTGCCCGACGGCGGCAAGCTCATTGGCCGGCTCGAGGTGAGCGTAGACAGCGCCGCGGCGAATGAGCCGTTCTTCCGTCGTGCCATATCCATCGTGGCGCTGGAATTCCTGCGCAACCTCATCCTCGCCTCTTTGCTCGGCGTTCTCGTCTATTTCACCCTTACCCGTCCGTTGGTGGCGATCAGTCGCCGGGTCGCGGATGCGGATCCGGCGCAACCGCAAAGCGGCGTCGTCGACGGCATCCGGCGCAACGATGAGATCGGCGATCTGGTGGCGGCGTTGAACCGTTTCTTCGCGTCATCGCAAAAGCATCTGAGCGAGCGCGATGCCGCCCACGGCGCGCTGCGGGAGAGCGAGCAGCGCTATCGGCAGATCGTCGAGACCACCGACGAAGGCGTGTGGCTGATCGATGCCGAAAACAAGACGCGCTTCGTCAATGCCCAGATGGCGGCGATGCTGGGCTGCCGCGTCGAGGACATGCTCGGCCGCAGCATGTTCGAGTTCATGGATGAGGAGGGGCGCGCGATTGCCGCGCGCAACGTCGAGCGCCGCCGCGCGGGCATCCGCGAGCGCTACGAGTTCAGGTTCCTGCGCCGGGATGGCAGCCTGCTATGGACGGAGTTGTCCGCCGGCCCGATCGCGGGCGAGGGTGGCGAATACCGCGGCGCGCTGGCGATGGTTACCGACATCAGCGCCCGCAAGCGCACCGAGGAGCAACTGCGGTTGGCCAACGAGAAACTGACGGCATCGGTGGCGCAGCTGCAGACGCGCGAACGTGCCATGACGCTGGTCGGCCAGATGAACGATGTCCTGCAATCGTGCCATTCCTTCGAGGAATCGTTCCAGGTCATCGAGCGCGCTGCCCATGAGCTGTTCGCGCCTCAGGGCGGTTGTCTGGCCGTGCTCGGGCCGTCCGCGACTTATCTGGAGACGGTGGCACGCTGGGGGGCGGACTGCGCCGTCGAGTCCGTCTTTCCGCTCAGCGACTGCTGGGCGATCCGGCGCGGCCGCACGCACCAGGTGTGCGACCCGACCGGTGAGCCGGTGTGTTCGCATTTCACTGCGGCGCCCGCGGCGGGCTACGCGTGCATCCCCCTCGTGGTCCGCGGCGAGTTGCTGGGGCTGCTGCACCTGGCGACGGCACCGCAGACCGACGACGCGGCCGAATCATCGCGCCGTCGCCTGGTGGACATGTTCAGTGAGGCGATCAAGCTTGGGCTATCGAATCTCAAGCTGCGCGATGCCCTGCGCCGGCAGGCAACCCATGATGTCGTGACCGGACTATTCAACCGTCACTATCTCGACGAGACCCTGCCGCGCGAGCTGCATCGCGCCCACCGCGAAGCGATACCGATCTGTGTCGTCATGGTGGACATCGATCACTTCAAACACTTCAACGACACTCATGGCCACGACGCCGGCGACCTGGTGCTACGCCACGTCGGCAACGTGCTGGACACGAGTCTGCGCAAGAGCGATATCGCCTGCCGTTTCGGCGGCGAGGAGTTCGCCTGCATTCTGCCCGACTCGACGCTCGCCGATGCACGCGAGCGCTTCGAACAGATCTCGCGCGAGATTGCCGGTCTGCGTCTGACGATGGGCGAGAGATTGCTGGACCCGGTTACCGTTTCGGTTGGAATTGCCCAGGCGCCTGAGCACGGTGAAACGGCGGACGAGCTGCTCCATGCCGCCGACATGGCGCTTTACGAAGCAAAGCAGACCGGCAGAAACCGCATCGTGGAGTACACGAAGCGCCTGCGCCGCGGCAACGCGACCGAGACCGCAGGCGCGGGCTGAGCCGCGGCCCGTGCGCGAGCCGGCCTGCATTCTTCAATAGCTGATTCGATGGTCCCTGCCGTCAGCGGCAGGGCGCGATTGCGCGCCGCTTCGGGCGAACGCGGGTTTGCGCCCGACCAACGCCTCGAGCATGGTGAGTTCCGCGTCGGTATGGTTGATCACCGCCGCGGGCACGGTGCATTTGTCTCCGGTGACGGCGTGAATATAGATGGGCCTGTCATGGTGGGCCGAGCGGATCATCTCGCGACGTGACGGGTCGGCAGTCGGCGTGACCTCCGCTTCGCCGTAGCACAGGCAGAAATAGGTGCGCTCGGCCTCGGCCTCGATGTAGCAGCCGGTGCCGCGGATACCGATGACGGCCGTGCCGGTGACGAGCTTCTTCTCCCCCTGACCGAAAACACCCATGATCTTGCCGCTCGCCACGCGCAGCAATTCCTTGGCCGGCTCGGTGCCGAAACTGGCGCTGGTGTTTTCCCGCTGCAGGAAGGCATCCTTGCCGAAAAGCAAGACGGCCTCGCTGCTCGGTCCGGTGACGACCGTAGTGCCGGCATGGCTCGTGCCGCCGGCCTGAATCGCCTGACTGGTCACCGCCACCGAGCCCTTGCTGCGCACGACCTGGACGGAGGTCGATACCCGCTGCTGGGCAAGCGCCTCCCGTATCAGTGCCGTGACGCCGCCACCGAGCGCCGCGCCGGCAGCGAGCCTTGCCAGCAGTACTCGGCGCATCCGGGAATGGTCTTGTCGATTCATGAGCGGTCTCCATTAATCCGCCGCCGTGTGTGCTGACCGGCCGGGACGCTGTTTCCTTTCTTTACCGGCTTCGAGGCGGGCGGTTCCGTCATTGCTTCTTGGTCAAGTGGCGCATCGCCCGCTCCATTCCTTCCAGCGTCAGTGGAAACATCCGGCCGGCCATCAGGTTGTGGATGATGGTGATGGAATGGCGGTACGGCCAGAAGTTCTCCGGTTCCGGATTGAGCCAGCATGCAGACGGGTAGGTGTCGAGCAGCCGGCGCAGCCAGACCGCCCCCGGCTCCTCGTTCATGTATTCAACGGAGCCGCCGGGCTGCAGGATCTCGTAGGGGCTCATGGTGGCGTCGCCGACGAGGATCAGCTTGTAGTCGTGCCCGTACTTGTGCATGAGGTCATGCACGGCGTAGCGCTCGGCGTACCGGCGCCGGTTGTCGCGCCAAACATGGTCATACACGCAGTTGTGAAAGTAGAAATACTCCAGGTGTTTGAACTCGGCCCGCGCTGCCGAGAACAGTTCCTCGCACACCTTGATGTGGTCGTCCATGGAACCGCCGATATCCAGGAAAAGCAGCACCTTGACGGCATTGTGCCGCTCCGGTCGCATGAGCAAGTCGAGCCAGCCGGCGTTTTTCGCCGTCGCATAGATGGTGCCGTCAAGATCGAGTTCCTCGGGCGCGCCCTCGCGGGCGAACCGGCGCAGGCGCCGCAGTGCCACCTTGATGTTGCGCGTGCCCAACTCCACGGAATCGTCCAGATTGCGATACTGACGCTGATCCCATACCTTGACCGCTGTTCGGTTGCCGGCGGATTCGGGGCCGATGCGTATGCCCTCAGGATGGTAGCCGTGCGCACCGAAGGGCGACGATCCCCCCGTGCCGATCCATTTCGACCCGCCCTGGTGGCGTCCCTTCTGCTCCTGCAGCCGCTTCTTGAATTCCTCCATCAACTTGTCCCAGCCGAGCTTCTCCAGCCTCGCCTGCTCCTCCGGCGTGAGGTGGCGTTTGGCCATGAGCCTGAGCCACTCCTCCGGAATCTCCGCTTCCAGGCCCGGGATCTTCTCGACGCCCTTGAAGTACTCGGCGAAGGCGCGATCGAACTTGTCATAGTGGGACTCGTCTTTCACCAGACAGGCGCGCGACAGGAAGTAGAAATCGTCCATGCTGTGGTCAATGACGTGTTCCCGCAATGCCGCAAGCAACGTCAGGAACTCCTTGGTGGACACCGGCAGCTTGCGCGACTTCAGGTGGAGGAAGAAATCGATGAGCATGGTGCGATGATGAAACGCGTCGATCGAATCAGTGACTCGAACGGACATGCGCTGCCAGGCGGTCGATCACCGCGGCGTCGACATCCGGATCGAACTTGCGGGCGAAGTAGTGATCGCGTTCGAGCAGGCGCGGCCAATCCCTCATCGTCAGCACATTTGGATGGGGCGCGCCCCCCGGCGGCCAGGTGATGAGCCGCTTGGCGTCGCGCACGACCGTATCCCGGAAGGGGCTGTTCATCATCGTTGTCTGAAAGAGCAATTCATCCGGGATCTGGGCGTGCCGCAGGAAGTGTAGCGTGTCGCGGAATACTTCGGACGATTGCAGACACTCGCAGAACGCACGGCTCACCATGAACCACGCGGAACCGCCGTAAAAACGGACTTGACGCGGCAGGCGCCGGGGGATTTTGGTATTGATCCAGCCACGGCGATGCTCCACGGTCATCGTGCGCAAGCGATAGAGGGCGCCCGGCCATTCCGTCTGCAGGTCCGCGCAGTCGATGTAGTTGGCGCCGTCGGTCGCCGCCAGGAATTGAGCGAGCTCCATCGGCGGCTTCGTCGGCATGCACTGCCCGCTGAGATTGATGAAGTAGCGCCAATTCTTGCTCCAGGCAAGCAGCTCCTGGATCGCTTCCCATTCCACGACGGTGACACTGAATCCGCCCCAGTTCACCCATCGGCTAGGGGCGAAACGCACGTTTGCCAGGCCGGCGCCCGCCAGATGTGTGGCGATTTGCTCCTGAAACGCCGGGCCGGCATGCAGGTCGCAGTGAATCAGCACGTAGTCGCCAGGCCGGCACACCAGGCGCACCAGTTCCGCGACCTGACCCGGCGCCTTGTGGGCAATCACCAAGTACGCGAGATCCATTGCTAGCCATCGTTCCTCGATTGCTGTTCCCGAGTTCCGTTAGCGCCCCTGCCTGGCCATGAAGATGAGCCGCTCGAAGAGGTGCACGTCCTGTTCGTTCTTGAGCAGCGCGCCGTGCAGCGGCGGGATGGCCGCCTTGTGATCCTTCGAGCGCAGCACTTCGGGCGGGATGTCCTCGGCCACGAGCAGTTTGATCCAGTCCAGCAGCTCGGAGGTGGACGGCTTCTTCTTCAGCCCGGGTACCTCGCGCAGTTCGAAGAAAACCTCCATTGCTTCGCGGATCAAGGCTTTCCTTAGGCCGGGGTAGTGAACATCGACGATCTTCTGCATCGTCTCCTTGTCAGGGAATTTGATGTAGTGGAAGAAACAGCGCCGCAGGAAAGCATCGGGCAGTTCCTTCTCGTTGTTGCTGGTGATGAACACGATCGGCCGGTGTCGGGCCTTGACCAGCTCGCGCGTTTCGTAGACGTAGAACTCCATGCGGTCCAGTTCGCGCAGCAGATCGTTGGGAAACTCGATGTCCGCCTTGTCGATTTCGTCGATCAGTACCACCGTCGGCCGGTCAGCATCGAACGCCTGCCACAGCACGCCCCGGACGATGTAGTTGGCGATGTCATGGACGCGGCCGTCGCCGAGCTGCGAATCGCGCAAGCGCGACACGGCGTCGTACTCGTACAGCCCCTGCTGTGCCTTGGTCGTGGATTTGATGTGCCACTGCACCATGGGCAGCCCGAGCGCGTCGGCGACGGTTTCCGCCAGCATGGTCTTGCCGGTGCCCGGCTCGCCCTTGATCAGCAGCGGGCGCTGCAGGGTAATCGCGGCATTTACCGCGAGCATGAGGTCCGGTGTGGCGACGTACTGGGTGGAACCTTCGAAACGCATGGTTGATCCTCGGCGCAAAATTGAGGACGATTATAGCCATTACAACGCAGACGGAGACCATGATGTTCAAGGCGATCGTGCTCGACAAAACCGACGCGGGGCTCGATGCAAGACTGGCCGAGCTCGATGACAGCGCACTGCCGGTGGGCGATGTGACCGTGCGTGTCGACTATTCGACTGTCAACTACAAGGATGGACTGGCGATCACAGGCAAGTCGCCAGTGGTGCGCAAGTTTCCCATGGTGCCCGGGATCGACTTCGCCGGCACGGTCGAGGCGAGTTCCCACGGCGACTGGAAACCGGGTGACAAGGTGGTGCTCAACGGCTGGGGCGTCGGCGAAAATCATTGGGGCGGCCTGGCGCAGAAGGCGCGGGTGAAGGGCGACTGGCTGGTGCCGCTTCCGGCGGGCCTGACAACCCGTCAGGCGATGGCCATTGGCACGGCAGGCTACACCGCGATGTTGTGCGTTCTCGCACTCGAGCGCCACGGGCTCACGCCCGACCAGGGAGAGATCCTCGTTACCGGTGCCAGCGGGGGCGTGGGCAGCGTGGCGATTGCCTTGCTTGCCGCGCGCGGCTATACCGTGGTGGCGGCGACCGGCCGGCTCGACGAGTCGGCATACCTGAAGTCCCTTGGCGCCGCTGACGTGGTGGATCGGGCGCAGTTCGCGTCGCCAGGTAAACCGCTGGGCAAGGAGCGCTGGGGCGGCGCGGTGGACTGCGTCGGCAGCCACACGCTGGCCAACGTCTGCGCCACGACCAGGTATCGCGGCGTCGTGGCCGCCTGCGGGCTGGCGCAGGGCATGGATTTCCCGGCCACGGTTGCGCCGTTTATCCTGCGCGGCGTGACCCTCGTCGGCGTTGATAGCGTAATGGCACCCAAGACCGAGCGCTTGCAAGCCTGGTCGCGCCTGGCGTCCGATCTCGATCCCGCCAGGCTGGAAGCGATGACCCATGAAACCGGATTGGCGGGTGCGATTGCCGCGGCAGCCAATATTCTGGCCGGCAGAGTACGCGGGCGGATCGTCGTGAACGTCAATGCTTGAGCGCCGCTGCGCAATCGTCGTCCGCCGCTCGTGAGCCCCGAGGCCCTGCGCCATCTGCGTCACGTCGACCCGGTAATGGCGCGGCTGGTGCGCGAGATCGGCGAGTGCACCCTGGCGCCCGCAGGGCGCGACCCGCCCTTCGTCTGGCTGGTGCGGGCGGTGGCGCACCAACAACTGACCGGCGCGGTGGCCAACACCATCCTGCGCCGCTTCATCGCTCTGTTTCCCGGGCGGCGTTTTCCGCGCCCGGCCGATCTCGCATCGGTGTCGGACGACCATCTGCGTGCGGCGGGCTTTTCGCGCGCGAAAGTGGCGGCGATTCGCGACATCGGTGCCAAGGTACTCGAAGGCGGCATTCCTTCCGCGCGGCGCATGGCCACCATGAGCGACGAGGAAATCGTCGCCTGTCTGACGGGCGCGCGCGGCGTCGGCCGCTGGACGGTGGAAATGCTGCTCATCTTCCGGCTCGGCCGCCCGGACGTGCTGCCGGTGGACGATTTCGGTGTGCGCAACGGCTTTCGGCATGCCTACGGTCTCGCCGAGATGCCCTCGCCGCGGCACGTCCGGCTTCATGGTGAGCGCTGGCGCCCGTTTCGCACGACCGCGTCCTGGTATCTGTGGCGCGCGGCGGATCGCGCCAAGCAGCGGGGCTGAGCACGGCGTACGGAACACATGCACTGTTTGACGGTCGGAGATTTCGTGCCGGCGCGAATCACGGTCGTGCCGCCCGCATATTCGGAGACGAGGGAGAGATCATGATCAAGCTGAATGTGAACGGCCGAGCTTACGAGATCGATGTCGAACCGGACATGCCCCTGCTGTGGGCGCTGCGCGATCACGTCGGGTTGACCGGCACAAAGTATGGCTGCGGCATCGCCGCGTGCGGTGCTTGCGTGGTGGACATGAACGGCGCGCCGGTGCGCTCGTGCATGACGCCAGTATCGGCGGCAGCCGGACAGCGGATCACCACCATCGAGGGGTTGAGTGGACGCGTGGCGAAAGCGGTGCAGGCGGCCTGGGAGAAGCTGGATGTGGTGCAGTGCGGTTTTTGTCAATCGGGGCAGATCATGTCTGCCGCGGCGCTGCTCACCCACAATCGCCGTCCGAGCGATGCCGACATCGACGCCGCGATGGCGGGCAACATATGCCGCTGCGCCACCTACGTGCGCATACGCGCCGCGATCAAGGCGGCGGCGAAGTCGCTGAGATAGGAGGCGAATGATGAACGCGATGCGTATCGAGAACGAAAGCCGCCGGCGCTTCCTGCAGGTAGGTGCCGGACTCACGCTGGCCGTCTATCTGGCCCCGGTTGTGGCGCAGAAGTCTCCCGTCGGCGCGGCCAGTCCTGGCTTCGAGCCCAACGCCTTCGTGCGCATAGGCGCCGATAACACGGTCACGGTCGTCGTCAAGCACCTGGAGATGGGGCAGGGTACGTACACCGGACTGCCGACGCTGGTTGCCGAAGAGTTGGACGCCGCCTGGTCGCAAATACGCGTCGAAGGAGCGCCCGCGGATGCCAAGCGCTACAACAATCTGCTATGGGGCGCGGCCCAGGGCACGGGCGGCAGCACTGCCATAGCCAATTCCTTCGAACAGATGCGCCGGGCCGGCGCGACGGCGCGCGCCATGCTCGTGACAGCCGCTGCCATGCAGTGGCACGTCGCCGCAGAGAGCCTCATCGTGCGCCAGGGCCAAGTGGTGCACGGCGCCTCGGGACGCAAGGCGAGTTTCGGCCAGCTTGCCGCTGCGGCCTCGACCTTGCCCGTGCCCGAGAACGTGGAGCTGAAGGACCCGAAGCGGTTCGTCTATATCGGCCTGCGCGTGCCACGCACCGACAGCCGGGCGAAGACGAACGGCAGCGCGATCTTCACCCAGGATGTGAAGCTGCCTGGGCTGCTCACGGCGCTGGTCGCCCATCCACCGCGCTTTGGCGCCAAGGTCAAATCTCTTGACGGCGCCGCCGCCAAGTCCGTTCGGGGCGTGACCGATGTCGTGCCGATTCCTTCCGGCGTGGCCGTGCTGGCGCGGGATTTCTGGGCCGCGAAGAAGGGCCGCGATGCGCTCCGCGTGGAGTGGGATGAGACGGACGCATTCAAGCTTGGTTCGTCGGAGATCCTGGCGCAGTACCGTGAGCTGGCAAAGCAGCCCGGCGCGGTGGCGCGCAGCGATGGCGACGCCAACGCTGCCTACGAACGGGCGGCGAAGAAGCTCGAGGCGGAGTTCGAGTTTCCCTACCTCGCCCACGCCGCCATGGAGCCCATGGATTGCGTCGTCCGGCTCGACGGCGATGCCTGCGAGGTGTGGAACGGCGAGCAGTTCCAGACCGGCGATCAGTTCGCCATCGCCAAGTTCCTCGGTATCAAGCCGGAGCAGGTCCGGCTGAACATGCTCTATGCCGGAGGCAGTTTCGGACGTCGCGCCAACCCGCACTCGGATTACCTGTTGGAAGCGGTGTCCATCGCCAAAGCTATCGGCGGACGCGCGCCGGTGAAGCTCGTGTGGACGCGCGAGGACGACATGAAGGCGGGATACTACCGCCCACTCTACTACCATGTCATGCGTGCCGGACTAGACGACGCTGGCGCGATCGTCGCCTGGCAGCACCGCATCGTCGGCCAATCCATCATCGCCGGTACGGCCTTCGAGAGCGCTCTGGTCAAGGACGGCATCGACGGTACTTCGGTGGAGGGCGCGGCGAACATGCCCTACGCCATACCCAACATCAACGTCGATCTGCACTCGCCGAGGCTGGGTGTGCCGGTGCAGTGGTGGCGCTCGGTCGGCTCGACCCATACCGCATTTTCCACCGAGACCTTCGTCGACGAGCTGGCCGTGGCCGCCGGCAAGGACCCCTACGAGTTCCGCTGCGCATTACTTGCGAAGCATCCGCGGCATCGGGCAGTGCTGGATCTCGCCGCACAAAAGGCCGGCTGGGGCACGCGCCTCGCGCCCCGCAAGGCGGGTGAGCGGCGTGGCCGCGGAATCGCCGTGCATGAATCGTTCAACTCTTATGTCGCCGAGGTTGCCGAGGTGACTGTGCGCACAGATGGCGGCTTTTCCGTGGACCGCGTCGTTTGCGCGGTGGACTGCGGCATCGCCATTAATCCCGACGTCATCCAGGCGCAGATGGAGGGCGGCATCGGCTACGGCCTTTCGGCCGCCCTGCACGATGCCATCACGTTGAACGAGGGGCGCGTCGAGCAGTCGAACTTTGGCGACTACGCGGTGCTGCGCATCAACGAGATGCCAAAGGTGGAAGTGCATATCGTCGCATCGACCGCCAATCCCACCGGCGTCGGCGAACCAGGAGTGCCGCCCATCGCGCCGGCGGTGGCCAATGCGCTATTTGCCGCCACCGGCGTGCGCTTGCGCCGGCTGCCCTTTGCCCGACTGCATGCCGCGCAGGGCTGAGCGATAGGCGACGCCGCCTGCGGTAGGTTGGAACGGAGATGATCCGCGGATGGCGCAGATTTCCACCGACCAATCCGTGGGCCGTTGTCGGTCCGTTCACCACCACAGTCGTTGCGACGAACATGCCGCAGAGATTCTTGGCTGATCCGGGAACATCTGCGCTCATCTGCGGCGTCTGTCGAGTCGGGAGCTAAACCTGGGCACGCCTTCGACCGTCGGCATTCTGCTCGCCGCTGGCAGTTCGTCGCGCTTCGGCTCGGACAAGCTTCTTCATCCGCTTGCCGAGGGCATTCCGATGGTCCTTGCGAGTGCGCGCAATCTGGCTGCCGGCGTGGGCCGCATTCTGGTCGTGGTCCGGCCGGACAGCCACGCGCTACGGCGCTGCCTTGCCGGGGCAGACATCGAGTGGGTGATCTGCAACCGTGCCGAGGAGGGGATGGGGGCAAGTCTTGCGTGCGGCGTTGCCGCGACCCGTGAAGCCGATGGCTGGGTCGTGGCCTTGGCCGATATGCCTTACATCAGGCCCGCGACCATACGCAGTGTGGCAAGGGCGCTGGCACAGGGGGCGGCGCTGGCAGCGCCGTTTCTTGGCGGTCGGCGCGGGCATCCCGTGGGATTCGCCGCGCCTCTGCGCGATGCGCTTCTTGCGCTGTCGGGAGACCAAGGGGGGCGCGAGATCGTTTCGGCGAACTTGAATCGGCTGCAGCACATCGACTGCGACGATCCGGGAATACTGGCCGACGTGGACCTGCCTGCGGACCTCGATCGATGACGGCGCCGCCGCAGATTGTGTACGCCTATCGCCGGCGTATGCATTCAAGATAGGCGTCGCCTTCGGGCGGCCGGTGCTCGCGCTGCGATCGCCACATGATTTCACCCAGGCATTCCAGAAGCTGGTGCAACGCGGCGTGCCGGTCGGTCAGACGCGCCAATTGCTGCTCAAAGGCGGCGCGTATGCCAGGCGGCTGGTCGACAACGAGCTGTTCCTCGATTGCCAGGTGCAGCGACAGATGCATGAATGGGTTCGTCTGTCCCATTTCGGGCGGAAAGTCGCGGCCGAGTGCGCTTTCCGCGTCTTCCAGCAGCGGCTGGTATTCTGGGTGGAGCGAGATGACATCGGCGGCAATGTGTTCCAGCGGCGTGAGCACTTCGCGGCTGCGATGTTTGCGCCAGGCATCGATAAAGAACTGTCGCGCCTGATCCCGCGTCGGGTTATACATTGCCGTTGCGGGCGCCGCGGAACAGGCTCAGGACGGCGCAGTTGTGGATGATCTTGTTGCCGTCGAACTGCGGCGCGATCTCGCCGCTGCCGTAGGCGCCGATGAGCGGCATGCGTGGGTAACGGCTGCGTACCAGTTCCAGGTCGCGGTCGGCGCCGTCGTAGAAATAGGGCCCGCGGCCCATGCACGAGAACATGATGCCGAAATCCGGCGCACCCGGGAGCGTGCTGTCCAGCTCGTCGAGCATGACGCGTGTGTCGCGCTCGCCGGCGAGCGGCGAGCGCACGGCCCAAAACATCCGGGTGGAAGGCGCGATCTTTGCTGCCAGCGTCACGGAACGCTCGTCGCTGTTGGCGCCGATGAGCGGCACCAGGGTGTAGCGGCAGCGTGCGATTGCGTCCTCCGACTCGTCTTCGATGATGCCGGCGCACAACTGATGCACGGGCAATTGCGGCAGGTCGCGCAGTTCCAGCGGCAGTTCCCGAATGAGCGTGTTGAGCGCCGGGTAGCCGTTGATGCGCAGCACGTCGTAGCCGTCGCAGTGCGTCGCTTCGAGGGCTGGGGTGAGGATGCGTACCCCGCGCGAGACGCCAATGGCACCGTTGGCGCCGTGGAACACGGCGTCGAGCCGATTGTCGGCCGTGGTCTTGGCATGGACCCAGATCTTTCCGGCCTTCTGCGTGCTGCCGCTCGAGGACAGCATGCCGAAGCGCTGACGCCGGGCGGCCAGCCACGACGCCGTGGCGGCAGCTGGCGTGCTCAGGCTCAGCACCGGCTCGTGCGCGCCGTTGGCCGCGCCGATGGAGACACCGGCGGCGAACACCATCGCCGCGACGCCAGGGCGGTCGAGCACCCAGTCACGCTCGGTGAACACGCCGGGTGCCGAACAGCCGATCACCTGCAAGCAGTTTCCGGCGCGCGAGGCGGCCGTCACGGCGACTTGGGCGTGGCGGGCGAAGTCCTCGGTCAGGAAGAGCAGCACGCTCTGGGCGATCTCGGCCCCGGCGTTTTGCAACGCTTCGCATACGACGCCGGTGACGACTTCGGCATCCGCCTTGTTGGCGCTGGCCAGGGCGGTGGCGACGGCTAGTACCATGCGATATAGCGCTGCAGAGCGCGCGCCGGGTGTTGGTTAAAGCTTGTCGGGGAACTCACACAGGTCCCGGATCAGGCAACGGCCGCATTCCGGCTTTCTCGCCTTGCAAACATAGCGGCCATGCAGGATCAGCCAATGGTGGGCATGAAGCCGGAATCGGGAGGGCACGGATTTTAGCAGCTTTTCCTCGACGCTACGCGGATCCTTGCCGGGGGCGAGACCGGTGCGATTGGCCACGCGGAAAATGTGGGTATCGACGGCGATCGTAGGCTCGTGGAACAGGGCGTTGAGGATGACGTTGGCAGTTTTGCGGCCGACCCCCGGCAGTGCTTCCAGTTCCGCGCGCGTGTGCGGGACCTCGCCGCGGTGCCGGTCGATGAGCAAACGGGTCATGGCGATTAGATTCTTGGCCTTGTTGCGGAACAGACCGATCGTCTTGATGTACTCGCGCAGCCCGTCTTCGCCGAGGCGCAGCAATGCCCGGGGCGTTCCCGCGTCGCGGAACAGTTGCCGCGTCGCCGCGTTCACGCCCTTGTCCGTAGCCTGGGCCGAGAGAATCACCGCTACGAGCAGTTGGAACCCGGTCTGATACTCCAGTTCGGTCTTGGGCTCCGCGGTGGCCGCGGCAAGACGCTCGAACAGGGTGCAGATGTTCTTCTGATTCATGGGTGCATTGCAGCGTTGGCACGCGGACGGCGAGATTATCCATGCTTCCGGGCGCGATGTGCGATCGCACGAGTAGGGGACGATTGCCCCGACGCGGTCGCTGCAGTAGTTGCGCGTTTGCAAACATGCTAGACTCCAATTAGATAATGCTGCGGCAATGACCGCGGCGAAATTCGAGGGGATGAGGCGTGCCGTTTCCGCGGTCATCCCCCCATGGAGGAGAGTTCATCGATGGCCAATCCGGTCGCGGAACACGTCAGATCCGTATACTCGGTTGTATCCCAGGGCGCCCGGCAGGCGCAGACTCTGGTGTCGCGTTCGTGGATGCGCTGCCTGAACGACTATGGCCTGGATCCCGGTCTGCCCCGCGCGCCGGGAATCGTCGAGGCGGGAGAGCTGCGCGAGCGCAGCGAGCGCGCTCGCGAACTGGCCGCCTGTGCCAAGGTGGAGATGGCCAATCTCTACCAGCAGCTTGCCGACGCCAAGACTGCCGTCGTACTCACCGATGCCGATGGCGTCATTCTGAGCGTGGTCGGCGAATCCGATTTCACCAAGGCCGCAGCGCAGCTCGGACTGCGTGAAGGCGCGGTGTGGAGCGAACGTGAGCAGGGCACCAATGGCATGGGAACCTGCATCATCGAGAAGAGCCCGCTCGTGATCCATCGCGACGAGCACTTCCTGGCGCGAAACATCAATCTGACCTGTACCGCCGCACCGATTTTCGATAGTCGTGGCAATCTCGCGGGTGTGCTCGACGTCAGCAGCCAGTCGCGCCTGCCGCAGCAGCACTCGATGGTGCTGGTCGGCATGTCGGCGCAGATGATCGAGAATCGCACGCTGCTCAGTCGGCACATGAACGATTTCATCGTGCGCTTCCACAGCCGCCCGGAGTTTATCTATACCCTGCATGAAGGCGAACTGGCCCTGTCGGCAGACGGCCGCGTGCTGGCGGCCAATCGCAGCGCCCTGTTCCAGCTTGGTGTCAGCGGTTTCGAGGAAATCTGCGGTTGCGGCATCGACACGCTGTTCAACTCCAGCTTGCCCGACCTGCTCCAGCGCAGCACCAGCAGTTCTTTCCACCCCGTGGCGGTGTATGGTGCCCGACGCGGGAGCCGTTTTTTCGCCGTGGCGCAGCAACCGGAGCGGCAGGCGCGGCAGATGACCATCGCCGCCGAAGCGCGGGTGCTGCCCCGACAAACCGCGGAGGCGGAGGCGAAGAACAAGCTGACGAATCTCGAATTCGGCGACGAGCAGATGGCGAACAATGTGCGCTGTGTTCTGCGCGTGCTCGATCGGCGCATTCCGATTCTGCTGCACGGCGAAACCGGCAGTGGCAAAGACGTGTTCGCCAAGGCCGTCCACGCCGCCAGCAACCGCGCCTCGGCTCCGTTCGTGGCCGTTAATTGCGCATCGCTCCCGGAAACTCTGATCGAGAGCGAGTTGTTCGGCTATAAGTCCGGCGCGTTCACCGGTGCCAGCCGTGAGGGGCGGCGCGGCAAGATCATTCAGGCCAACGGCGGCACGTTGTTCCTCGACGAGATCGGCGATATGCCGTTGGCGTTGCAGGCACGGCTGCTGCGCGTGCTGGAGGAGTGGGAGGTCATCCCCTTGGGGGGCGAAGCGCCCGTGGCGGTGGATATCCAGCTCATCAGCGCCACGCACCGGGATCTGCCCGAGATGGTCAAGCGTGGCGAGTTTCGCGAGGACCTGTTCTATCGCCTCCAGGGCATCATGCTCAGCCTGCCGGCGCTGCGTGCGCGCACCGACAAGCGGGCACTCATCGAGCACGTGCTGGCAGAGGAAGCGCAAGGTGCGAAAGTCAGCATCGATCCCCAGGCAATCGCGCTGCTAGAGGCGTTTCCCTGGCCGGGGAATCTGCGGCAGTTGCGCAACGTCTTGCGCACGGCGCTTGCGCTGTGCGAGGGCGAGCTGGTCGGGGTTAAGGATCTTCCCGTCGACGTGCGCGGCGCGGTCCGGTCGGGCGAGCGACCGAAGCTGGAGATCGTCGCCGACGCCGGTTCCGACGAGGCGCAGGATGTGGGCGAGCGTCTCAATTCGCTCGAGGCGGCGGAGCGCACGGCGCTGATCCAGGCGCTTGAGCGGCACCGCTGGAACATCTCCAGTCTTGCCCAGGAACTGAAGACCAGCCGCAATACGCTCTATCGCAAGATGAAGCGCCTGAACATATCCAGCCTAAGTGCCGACAGGGTGCACCAGATTCGCCGCTGATGCCGCGGCGAGGCGTGTCGGAACCTCGCCGCTCGTGCCCGCACGGTAGGTACCCAGGGGTGGCGCCGCGACCGATCGAGGACCGGAAAGCGGGCAGCGCCGACGTCCGACGCAAATGTCCGACCACATCCTCTTCTTGACCGGCCATCTCGCCGAGGCAAGCCTGCGCAAGGTGCTCGACGGCATCACGCCGGCGCCGTTCAGCCACACCGTCCATAACATCGGCATTAGCGTTGCCGGCCTGATGACCGCGGACATGATCAAGCGTCGCTTGCCGGCTCCCGTGGCTGCCGGGCGCATTCTCGTGCCGGGCCGCTGCCGCGGCGATCTCGACGAACTGTCCCGGCACTATGGCGTGCCAGTAGTACGGGGGCCGGACGAGTTGAAGGACATTCCGCGCTACTTCGGCCGCGAGGGCGCCGCGATAGACCTGTCCCGCTACGACGTGCGCATCTTCGCGGAAGTCGTCGATGCACCGCGGATGTCGGTGGACGCCATCGTGGCGCGCGCACAGAGGTATCGGCGCGATGGTGCCGACGTGATAGACCTGGGCTGCCTGCCGGCCACGCCCTTCCCGCACCTGGAAGAGGCCGTGCGCGCCGTGAAGGACGCCGGCCATGCCGTGAGCGTGGATTCCATGAGCAGCGAGGAACTGCTGCGTGGCGGGCGCGCCGGCGCGGACTATCTTCTGAGCTTGAAGGAAGACAGCCTCTGGCTTGCCGACGAGGTTGCCGCGGTGCCGGTACTGATCCCGGCGCGGCCGGGGGACTTCGACTCGCTCGTGCGTGCCGTTCGCACCCTGCTGGAGCGAGATCGGGACTTCCTCGCCGACCCCATCCTCGATCCGATCCATTTCGGCTTCACGGAGTCGATCGTGCGTTATCATCGCCTGCGGTCGATGTTTCCGGATGTGGCGATGATGATGGGCACGGGCAATGTCAGCGAACTGACCGATGCCGACACGGCCGGCATCCATGCGCTGTTGTCGGGCATCGTCTCCGAGCTTGGCATCAATGCGCTGCTTACCACGGAGGTCAGTCCCCATGCCCGTTGCGCGGTGCGCGAGATCGATGCGGCACGGCGCATGATGCATGCGGCACGCGAGGCGGGCAGTCTGCCGCGCGACTGGTCACCGGCGCTGCTCGCCGTCCACGAGCGCGAGCCCTTTCCGGATACCACAGAGGAGATCGCCGCCCTGGCGGCGGCCATCAAGGACCCGAGCTTTCGCATTCAGGTCAGCGCCGCGGGCATCCACGTCTACAACCGTGATGGTCATCACGTGGCCGATGATCCCTTCCGACTATATTCCCAACTGAATCTCGATCACGATGGCGCTCACGCTTTCTACATGGGGGTCGAGCTGGCGCGCGCCCGAATCGCCTGGCAACTCGGCAAGCGCTATATCCAGGACGAAGAACTGCGCTGGGGATGCGCCACCGAAGGTGCCACCGAGGACATGAACGCCCATCGCGCACCGGGCGCCACGCTGGCGCCACACGATAAGCGACGGACAGGCCGATGATCTTCGAAACCATCGTTACGACGCAGTCAGCAGATGGGCGCGTACACATCGCGCCCATGGGCGTGCGGGAGGTCGACGACTTCGTCGAGCTGGCGCCGTTCCGGCCCTCCACCACCCTCGACAACATCCTGGCTCGTGGCTGCGCAGTAGTTAACTTCACCGATGATGTGCGCATATTCGCCGGCTGCGTCACCGGGCGCCGCCATGATTGGCCGACCCAGCCGGCAGAGCGGGTGTTCTGCATGCGCCTTTCCCATGCCCTGGCACATGCGGAGCTCGTGCTCGACCGCGTCGAGGAAGACGAACTGCGCCCGCGCCTCTTGTGTCGCCGTGCGTACGATGCAAGTCATCAGCCATTTCGCGGCTTCAACCGCGCCCAGGCGGCGGTCATCGAAGCTGCCATTCTGGTTAGCCGTCTGCGCATGTTGCCGGCGGAGAAGATAGACGCCGAGCTCGCCTACCTCACCATCGCCATCGAAAAGACCGCCGGCGAGGCCGAGCAGGAGGCATGGGGCTGGCTGCTCGACAGAATCCGCGACTACCGACGCAGTCACAAGGACCGCGCCCTCGTATGACCCTGCTCCTTGCCAGCGTCGCCGACGCCGGCGAAGCGCAAACCGCATTGGCAGCAGGCGTCGATGTCATCGACGCAAAGGATCCATCGGCCGGGACGCTGGGCGCCGTGTCGATTTCGAACTTGGCCGCCATAGTCGCTTCGGCGCGCGGGCATTGCCCGGTGAGTGCGACGGTCGGCGATCTTCCCATGCAGCCGACGGGCCTGCTGGCGGCGGCCGTGCGCACGGCGGAAATCGGCGTCGACTTCGTCAAGATTGGCCTGTTCAATGGTGACGAGCGCCTGGCGTGCATTGATGCGTTGCGCGCCGTCTCCGATCGGGCAGCGCTCGTGGCGGTGATGTTTGCCGACCAGCACCCACCGATTCATCTGATTCCTCTCCTTGCGCGGGCGGGTTTCCGCGGCGTCATGCTTGATTCTGCCGACAAGCGTCGCGGCGGACTTCGCGAGCTGGCCGACGAGTCGGTGCTGGCGGCGTTCCTCGCCAGCGCGCGCGATCATGGATTGCTGTGCGGGCTGGCCGGCTCTTTGCGCCGCGAGGACATCGAACCGCTGCTTGACCTGGGTCCCGACATCCTGGGATTCCGCGGCGCGCTATGCGAGGCGCAGGTCCGCACCGCACCGCTCGCCGACAACGCGTGCCGGGCGATACGCTCCTGCATCGCTCGCGACGACCGTACGGCGCGAAGGCTTCGGCCTAATCGGTCATCCGATTGTCGAGCAGCATGAGCTGGAGAGTCTGGTGCTGGTCGTTGCCGAGCACGAAGGTCTTGAAGCAAGCCTGACGTACCCATTGCGGAAACGCCGGATCGACGATACCCAGCCGGCTCAGCTCCTCGGCGTCCAGCTCCTGCTGAGGCAAGCTGCAGGACTTGATCAGCACCAGGCGCTCCGCGCTCATCCGACGCGCGAGCCAAGCAGACAGGCTGTCGGAAGTTACGTTCCAGCTTGGCGCAATCGTGCTGTCGGATCCCGCCATGGCGGCGGGCAGCCAGACGACGACAGCGGCATTGCGCAATGCGCCATAGATCTCGTCCTGGGAGCGTGCGGGCACAAGGCCGGGACATAGCCCGGCGAGCATCAGCCCGTACTGCTCCATGGCCAGCAGCGCCATGCGATGGGCCGTCAGGTCGTCGAAGCCCCAATGCTCCTGCGCTTCTCGCACGGCGTCGGAAAACGCCCCGCCACCGGGCACGATGATGACCCTGCCGCCGCCGCAGCGGGCGAGCATCTCCAGCCAGTCCGGGAGCAGGCCGTCATGGGCGAGGCTGCCGCCGAGCTTAACGATCCACACTGCCGGCTCCGTGCCGGTTTGCCGTGCGTCCCAGATAGGCGACCGCGACGGCCGGGGCGCAGGTGGATATCCATTCCGGGTCGGCGTCGGCGCCCGCGAACAGGCTGACGAAGTCCCGATACGGCCGCTTCAGCCGTACCGCCAACTCGACGGCCAGGAAACGGCCGGTCCCGGCACCGACGACCGGCGCCTCGTCGTCCAGCAGCCCCCGCGAAAGCGCCCGGGCACAAGCGTGTTCGATGGTTTCGATCTGGCTGCGTGTGAGCCAGCGCGCCAGGCGGCGCCACTCGCGCAGGGGCGCTGAATCGACGTCCCGGCCGATCATGCGTGCCAGCCGGCGGGCGCTGGCGGCGACAGTCTTCTCCCCGCCGTCGGCAGCCGGATGCTGGTCTGCCCCCTCGTGCAACTGGCCGGTCAGGCGGTGAATGTCGGCGGCAGTGGCGAAATGTTCGGAGGCGACCGTGGTCCACTCACCGGCGAAGGGCACGCGGTGAGCGAACGCCATGACCGGCGTGCGCACCACCCCGGTATAGATCAGCTCATCCACCGCCATGCGCTGCGCGTCGTCCTCGCCGCGCCCGTGAACCTGGCCGGCATCGATGACGGCGATGTCGGTGGTCGTGCTGCCGATGTCGACGAACAGGGCTGCGGGAATGCGGCGTGCCACGAGCTCTGCGCTCGCGCGCCAATTGGCCGAGGCGATGCGCAACGCATAGTCCCGGGTCTGCGCCGGCGCGACGAAGCCGTGTGCGCCGGCATAGAAATGCACGCTCGCATCGCCGAAACGCTGCTCCAGAGCGGCCGCCAGTTCCCGTACGCCCTCGCGCCGATCGCGAAACAGATCCACCATTTCACCGCTCATGGTGACGGCGTGATTGGCGCACTCGCCGAGCACGGCCAGAGCGCCATCGAGCGCGCTATGGAGATGCTCCATCCCCTGCCAGAGGGGGCAGGGCAACTGCACGACCTGGAGCAGGCGTCCGCCGCCGTCCACCAGGGCCGCCTTGAGGTGGGCGCCACCCACATCCCAGCCGATGGTGGATTCAGGCAGCATTGCGGATATCCTCGAACGCATGAGCGAGATCGGCGGTTGCGCCGGTCCGCTGGGTGTGTGCAAAGCATCGGCGGCGGTCGAGCAGGCCAAGCACCAGAGCGGCGGGGTTCTCGCCGATCGCTGCATGCAATCGGCAATAGGAAGTGGTCAGACGCGGGTTGATCTCGATTACCACCGGCCCGTGCGGCGTGTCCACGAGATCGACACCGACATAGCCCCACAGCCCGGGCAGCGCCTTCGCCACGCGGCACGCGAGATCGCACATGGCCGGGCTGAGCGGCGCTGCATTCACCATGACGCGGTCAAGTGCGAGCATGCCCTCCCGTTCCACCACCTGCTGGCGGTTGCATGACAGGACGCGCGCTTCGCCATCCGCGCAGAGCATGGACAAGCTCATCGCTTCGCCCTCGATCCAGGGCTGGGCGACGAAGCCCCGCCCAGCAGCGACGTGAGCCTTGGCGGCTGCCTTGTCACGGACGCGCAAGGTGTCGGCGCATCCGGTGCCGTCGTCGGGTTTGACAACCCAGGCGCCGGGGTGAGGTGGCATCGCGTCCTCTCGGTCATAGGTGGGGACGGCGGGAATCCCGTGGCGGATCAGCCAGTCCGATGTCCGCCGCTTGCTGGCGGCGATCCGTACCGCCTCGGGGCGGCAGCAGAGCGCGATCTTACCTTTGTTCAGCGCAATCCGGATCAACGATTCGAGGGTGCCGCCGGATTCCGGGGCGATCGGCCAGACGGCGTCGGCCATCGCGACGGCGCGCTCGAAGTGGGCGAGCGGCATTTCTCCCGACAACGGCGCAACGACATCGACGGGCAGCATGAGTGCCGGACAGCGGTCGTCACGGGTAGTGACCACGGTCACGCCGTCGATCTCGGACAAATCGGAGACGAGCGCCGCCAGCATGGCACCGCCTTCTTCGGCGAGCGACGGGGGCAGCGTCACCCCGGCAAGTCCGCCACCGGTGATAAACTCGTAGGCGAGTATCCTCACGTCGCTACCCGATGAAGCTGATTGCGGTGCTGGACCTCATGGGCGGACAGGTCGTGCACGCCCGCCGCGGCATGCGTGATGAATATCGGCCGCTTGCCTCGCAGCTCTGTCACTCCTGTGCGCCCGCGGCGGTGGCCGGAGCGCTGTTGCGGCTTCACGGGTTCGATGCGCTTTACATAGCCGACCTGGATGCCATCATGGGGCGAGGCGACAACCGCGGTGACATCGCTGCCATACGTCATCAATTCCCGCGGCTCGCACTGTGGCTGGACACCGGCATAAGCGGCATGGCGGCCTTTCGAGACTTGCAGGTCGCTGGGCTGGGAACGCCGGTTCTGGGCAGCGAGAGCATGGACGACGAGAGCCTGATGGCGGATATCGCCGCTCGTGGCGACGATGTCGTGCTGTCGCTGGACAGCAGAGCGGGCAGTTTTCTCGGTCCGCCCGCGCTGTTGGACCGGCCCGATCTCTGGCCACGGCGCGTGATCGCCATGAATCTTGATCGGGTCGGCGCTGGTGCCGGTCCTGATTTTGATCTCCTTCGCGCGCTGACGACACGCCGACCGGTCGGCGAGGTCTATACTGCCGGCGGCGTACGCACGCGCGCCGATCTCGATGCGCTCGACCGCAGCGGCGCCGCTGGGGTGCTACTCGCTAGCGCCGTGCATGACGGTCGCCTTTCGGGCGAGGATCTGGCGGGCTTCACGCGGCCGTCACCCCGGCCATAGCCCGGCCGGCGTTGGCCTTCAGGCGTGGGCCGCGAAGGGGTGCATCGTGCTCCCCTTTTTCGCCACGACTTGGGCAGCAGTTGGCTCGCCAGCGACGGCACGCTTGATCGCCTGCCTGGTCGCCTCGTAGTTGTAGTCCTGGATCTTCTTGTCATTGTCCGCCAGCCAGTGGATGAACACGCCGATGCAGATGTAGAGATCGTTGGCCTGATCCGCGGGAATCGTGCCGTCGGCGACGCAATCGGCCACGGCCATCGCCACACCGCGCTGGGCTGGACCGAACATCTGTACCGCCTGCTTGGCGCCCTTGATGGTCACCTTGTTGAACATCACCGCGTTGGGCTTGGCAATTAGGTTAGGCGCAACCACCGCCAACAGCGAGGTGAAGCCGCCTTTGTTGTCGGTCAGGCAGCGCGCGAAGGCCTTCTCGGCGGCGCTGCCCCGCGGCCCGATGATCAGGTCGATGTGGGCGACCTCGTTGCCGTCGCCCACCAGCGATTCGCCGACCAGCATCCGGTCGATCCTGCGGGCGGGAGGTGCTGTGGAAGGTGCCGGGCCGGGCGTGTGCGTTGCCTCCGGTCTGCCACCGAAGAAGCCCATGATGGTTTCGAGAATTCCCATGAACATCCCTCCTATGTATGGGATTGCTACGCGCGGTGCGCAGCCGTGCTTGCGGCGCCCGGTTGCGCCCCGGATTTGTCGCCGGGGCGCATGCCGGGATCAGGAGTGGGCCTGGAATGGATGGTTCGCCGTTCCTTTTTTCGCCACGACCTCGGCCGCCTTCGGCTCGCCGTTGACGGCGCGCTTGATCGCCTCGCGCGTGGCTTGGTAGTTGTAGTCCTGGATCTTGCCGTCGTCCGCTGCCAGCCAGTGAATGAATACGCCGACACATACGAACAGATTGTCGGCCTCGTCGGCCGGAATGGTGCCGTCGGCTACGCTGTCGGCCACTGCCATCGCCACCGCGCGCTGCGCCGGGCCAAACATCTGCACCGCCTGCTTGGCGCCCTTGATGGTGACCTTGTTGAACATGACCGTCGCCGGCTTGCACAGCAGGTTGGGCGCCACGACCGCCAGCAGCGAGGTGAAACCGTCCTTGTTGTTGGTCAGGCAGTTGGCGAACGCAGTCTCGGCGGCGCTGCCGCGCGGCCCCATGATGAGGTCGATGTGCGCAACCTCGTTGCCGTCTCCTACCAGGGATTCGCCGACGCAAAGGCCGTTGATTTTTGCCATGGCATTTCCTCCTCTTCTCTAGTTGCTTGATGAATTGTGGGCGGAACCCATCGCAGGAGCATTCGCGTGCAGCGGACGTCCCTGCGCCAGGCTCCGGTCCCACGGCTGATCAGCCGCCGAACCGGGATTCGGCTCGGCGGCGTTGAACTCCTCTTCCAGAATCTCCTCCACGCGTGCCCCGAACACGCATGCCACGCAAATGTCGGCGCTGGTGCCCGGATTGATGCCCCGGCGCTTCAGATCCTCGTCCCACTCCAGCAGGCGTGGCCGCAACAGTTCAGGCCGCGACGTGCGCTGCAACTCGGCGCTGACGGCGGCCGCCTCCCGACTCAGGGCACGGGCCGTCTGTTCGCCGTGCTTGCGCCGGACATGGGAGTCCGGCCAGCGCGCCATGCAGCGCAGATACACGGCGGCCACCGCCCATTCCTCGCTGCGCCAGCGGGCGCGGCACTGGCGGTAGAATCCAATGCCGATGTCGAAGATGTCGGCGAAACCGTGGGCATACTGCCGGGCGATGCTGTCGCGCGGGCTGGCGGCGCACATGGCCTCAAGCAGGCTGACGCGCGCCGGCTGGCGCACGTCGTGCGCCGGCGCCTCGCCCAGGCCTCCCGGATTGGCTAGCCGGATCGCAGTGAATGCCAGCTCCGCGTCGGCAATGTCGAGTTGCGCAAGTACGCGCTCCAGCTCGAGCCGCAGTGGAAAGGCGCCGTTCGACCGCAAGGCGGCCTGAGCCAGCGGCGCGCACAGAAGCACGATGCCGAGGTTGGTGTTACAGGGCACGGCGCGCCTGGTCGCCTCCACGGCGGCGAGGATGCGCCCGCCCACCGACCGGCCGGGCACGGTCAGCGGCTCGGCGATGGCCTCGGCGCTGATCAGAAAATCGTCGGCGGTCATGCCATGGCCGGCGCCATGAAGGCCGACGTTGCCGGGCTTGAGGGCGCGGATCTCCGTTTCGCAGGCCATACGTACGGCCTCTGCGAGCCGGGCGCTGCGGGCCGTGCTCAACATGCTGCCTCCAGGGGGCGCGCCAGCCGGCGCTGTATGAAATCGTCCACCAGGCGCTCGGCGATGTTGAAACCCGTGACGCCTTGCAGTCCTTTCCAGGCCGGAATGCTGTTGACCTCGATGACGGTCAGTCGGCCTTCCCGGTCGCGCATGATGTCCACGCCGGCGTAGTCCATTGCCACGGCGCGCGCCGCGTCGACAGCCAGGCGGCGCATAATCTCCTCGATCTCGACCCGCTCGCAGCGCGCGCCGCGCGCAACGTTGTTGATCCAGTCCCGCCCGTGGCGCGCCATGGCCGCCACGACGCCGTTGCCGGCGACCAGCACGCGCCAGTCCTGCCAGTGCCCGTCGATACCGGGGACGAAGCGCTGCAGATACCAGACGCCGCCGTACGCATCCGCCGGCGGAATATCCGCGCCGGCTGCCAGGCGCAACAACCCCTTACCCTGGGAGCCGAATAGTGGTTTCACCACCAACTCGTGACCGGGAGCGGTCTCGCGCATCAGTACGGCGCGCGCCTGAACCGCGGATTCGCAGACCCAGGTCGGCGGCGTCGGAACGCCCGCGCGCCGCAGCAGCAGGCTGGTGCGCGCCTTGTCTACGCTGCGCTCGATGGCTCCGGCGTCGTTGTGTACAGCGATGCCGATCTCCTGCATGGCATGGAGGAAGTCCAGCCGCAGCGTGATCTGCTCCAGCGTTCCGGCGGTAATGCCGCGCACGAACACGCCGTCGGGAAGACGGCGCTCGAACCCTGGCAGGACGAGCCCATGGGTGGCGGCGCCGAGGTCGATGCGGCACTGCGCCAGGTCAACGTAGCGCGTGGCCACCCCGCGTGCCTTGAAGGCGCGGCGCAGCTGCGCGCCGTGCCAGCCAGGTTGGTCGGTCATGATGGCCACGCGCCACATCAGCCTGGTTCTCCGAAGGAAGCTGCCAGCAATGCCTCGTTTGTTTCTCCGCCACAATATGTGTTGCCACTGTCGATGTTGGTGACGGCGACCCGGGCGGGCGCGAACAGCATCGGGTCGATCTTGTAGAAGTCGAACCTGTATTCCCTGAACACCTGCGCAAAGGGCCTGCCGTAGTCGCGCGAGGCGCTGCTCGGCAAATTCAGCGCCAGCGCGCGCGCCTGCGCGTCGTCGCAGTCCACGTACAGCTGCACCTCGCCGCCCAACAGGATGGCGTCATTGGTGCGGCCCATGCTCATCAAAAAATCGGCCGCCGGCGGCGGCAGCGGTGCCATGCCGGCGCCATCCGCCAGGGCGGCCAGGGGGAAACCGAGGGCATGAACCTTGTGCAGGGCGACTTCCAGCACACGGGCGACGATCTGCACAACGCCTGCCAGACTGCGGGTTGGCGTGAGAATCAGGGTCAGGCGCTCAGGCGCGATGCGGCAGTCGCGCACGATCTTGTCCACGATCTCCTGCGGCGGCGGCTTGTCCACCTCCAGCACCAGGCAGGCGGAATCGGCGTCGTCCTCGTAGCCAAGCTCACGAAACAGTTCCTCTTTGCGCGCCAGTGCGCGGCCAGGACCGGAGCCCAGGGCATGAAAGGCGTCCTTGCCTTCGCCATGGGACAGGCTCCAGCCCGCGTACTGACTTCCCAGGCACGCAAGCGTTGGATTGGCGGTATGAACCGAAACTCGCAACGGCAAACGCCCCCCGGAGCAGAGCAACTGCACGCTGCCTAGGCCGCCCAGGCAGATCTCGGCGATGCGCCGGCCGGCCTCGATTCCCCCGATACAATCAATGCCGGCGTCGACGATGCGCACGCCGCTCGCGAGCGATGTGACGCGCAGGCGCAATGCCGGTGCGTCGCGCAGCAACGCGTCGACCAGCGGTTGGGAACGACGGCCGACACTGGGCAGATTGCCGGCGAGCACCGGGTTTGCGCTGGTTGCCGCGGTGCTCACGCCGCCTCCGCGTTCAAGATATCCGCCATCTGCCGCCGCCGCCGGCGCAAGTTGTGGGCCGCGTGCTCGGCGCTGCGGCCGGCGGCATGAATCGTGCATAGCGGTGCGCCGGCCGCGATGTATGTATCCGGCGCCGGCCGGTCAGAGCACCAGTCGGGCAGGCCCAGGGTCGCGTCGACATGAATGCCGCGCGCTGCGAAGACGATGGCATGGGCGCGCGCCACCAGAGGCTTAGGCGGCGATGACGGCAACTCGCCATCGCATGCCGCGAGATGCCATGCAAACAGCCCGCCTGGATAGTCGGCGTCGTATAGCTCCATGGTCGAAGTGGGTCGCGGATTGATTTCCAGCACGCTTACGCGGTTGTCGCGAAGCAGGAAGTCGAGCCCGTTGATGCCAACCAGGCCAGTCGTGCTGACGAGATCGTTCAATGCCGCGGTGATGGCTGATCGCACCTCGGCCGATAAACGCAGCCCACCCACGGCGCCCCCGTAGGCGAAGGGTGCCGGCTGCAACTGTCCGGCATACCACTGCTCGTTGAAGCCGATGACGTGGGCGCGCCGGCCATTGGCCAGGAACAGCACCGACAGGCTGCGCCCGCGCTCGAATCTCTGAAAGTACAAGTCCGCCGTGTCCTCCGGGCAACGGTGCGCGGGCAGCACATGGCCGCCGCCGCAGGCACCGACGCGCTTGGCCAGCCATCCCTCTTGCCGTGCCGGCCGTTCCAGGCGGACTTCCGGATGTGCAATGCCGAGTTCGTCGAGCAATGGGAAAAAACAGGCAGGATCCTTGAGCGCGGCGACGGTGCGCGGCGCATTGCCGTAGAGCCGGCGCCCGGCGCACAGCCGCGCAAGAAGCGTCGTGCGATCCTCGAACCCGGAACCATAGACGAGGCCGGCGCAACGGCCGGACGGCGCCAGATCGTCGGCCTCGCGCAGCAACAGCGCCTCGTCGAACTGAAGCGAGTGCGCGACGGCAGCGCGACGGACCGTGGCGGTGGCGCGCGTGTCAGTGTCGGCGAAGTAGTCGATCACGACGACGGCATGACCGCCGCGCGCCGCAGAGGCAGTCAGCGCGCGGCCGGATGCGGCTGTGATCAAATAGGGCAGAGTCTCAGGCGACATGCTTGCGCGCAGCGGCGAAGGCGTCGCGGAAATCCAGATAGAGCGGCTTGTCCGCCTGCAACATGGCCTCGAACAGACCGCGCTGCACCTGATACTTGACGTTGCCGATAGCGAGCGCGCCGACGCCGAGTGCCTTTCCCGAGGCAGCCGCCAGTGGCGCGCCGTCGTCCATGACGCCGACACCTTCGATACCGGCGGGCGGTACGGCATTCACGTCCGCCGCCACGAGCAGGCTACCGGCGGTGGCCAATTGCACCTTGCTCAGCACCTGTACGCCGGCCTTGGCAGTGGCCAGTATGACGTCCACCTGGTGCAGCAGATCGGACTTGTGCGCGTCCGTGGAGGCATCGACCGGCGTTGTGCTGGCGCCGTAACGGGCATTGACCACCTCCGCGGTCATGCGTGCCCGCGTCGCGCTGCTGTGGCTGGCGATCTTGACGATGGCACCGGCACCCGAGGCGAGGACGGCCGCGGCAGCACCCACCGGACCGGTTCCGCCGAGGACAAGCACGGTCTTGCCTGCCAGTTCGGTCTGATGTGCTTTCCTCAATTGACGCTCGACGCACGCAACCATGGCTGCAGCGGTGGTGAAAGCGCCGCTCGGATCGGCGAACACGGAGACTTCGAAGGGCGGCACCATGGCGTGCCGCGCCGCGTCGAGCATGTCGGCGGCCATGCCGATCTCGCGCCCGCCGATGAATATGCCGGTGCGCTTGACCCCCTTGGGGCCGCGGGAGAAGATCGCGTCCTGGGTGAGCGGCCCGATCTGGTCCAGCGTGACGTCGCCATAGGGCATGACGACGTCGAAACCGGCGTCGCATGCCATGTTGACGTCGAAGGGGCTGACGTTGCGGCCAGGGGTGAACATATGCAGGATGAAAGGTTTCTCACTGGCCGCCACGGTTGCGTCTCTCTGTATAGTTGTGGTTGATGCTCTGTCCTTGGGCCGGCAATTCGGCACTGCCTGCTGCAACTACGATTACATGCTGCCTTGCTTCACACCTGCGCGCTCGTCGTCAAGCCATGCCAGCGCGCCATGATTGCGTGCGCGAAGTATCCTGAAATCCACAGCGCTCGCGCCGGAGCGCGCACTCATCCCAAGACGCACCAGCCGCTCGGCCTGCGCCTCGGATTCCACGATGACGAAGCCCGTCGGACCCCACGAGCTTTGGCCGACACAGACGGCGCCGTGCGATTCGGCCAGCGCCAGGATCTCGGCCACGCGCGCGCTTGCAAATCGTCCGCCTTGCGCGGGCGCGAAATAGTCACCGACCACCCTCTGCGTGTGCGTTACCGCCGTTCCGAAAGCGGCGAGGTCGGCACGCGCCACGGCGGGCAGGGCCTGCATCAGCATCAGCCGGCACAAGCACCCTGCGTCGGCCTCGGGAAAGCGCGGCAGGGTGCGAAAGGCCTCGACTTCGGCCTGGCCATGCAGACCATAGCGATTGGGGTCGAGCACCAGCACGATGCGCCAGTGCGTCGGGAAGTCCATGCGGCTGACGATCGGCGGCGGCTGGTCGTCGCGCCCATGTCCGCCATCGACCAAGAAGCCGCCCTGCTCGAAGGCGCCGATGCCGATGCCCGAGCGGCTGCCCCGATCCAGAAGTTGCGCGATTCGCTGCGCCGTCAGCCCGAGATCGAAAAGCCGCGACACCGCCGTTCCGACGGCGAGCGCTAGTTGCGTCCCCGAACCCAAGCCAGCGTGGGCGGGGATGCTACTCTCGATGACCAGTTCCACGCCGCCATCGAGGCCGCAGGCCTGCCTCAGAAGTTCGACATAGTTCGCGGCGCGCGTCTTGTCCGGACCGCGTACGGAACTTTTCGGTGCGCGCGCGGCAGCCACGCGTGTCGTCAGTCCATCGAGGGTTACGCCGATACTGCCGAAGCGTCGGCCGAGCGATCCGTTCAGGTCGAGAAAGCCGAGATGCAGCCGTGCTGGCGCCTCGACCCAGGACCACTTGCGAAAACGCGCACGGGTGCTCACCATGGTTGTAACGGGCTCGTGATTATCACGCGGTGAATGATCGATGCAAGCTTATTCAGGAAATCTAGCAACTGCTATGCCATTGGCCGTTCCCGTGCTATTTCAAGCCGCTTGCCTCGATTGCGAGAGTCGTTTGCTACGGCAGCGGAGCAGTGTGTAACGGCCGCGATGCGTTCGTCCGATACATACCCGGTCAGCCGGCCGGCGCGCCAGCGCACCACGCCGGCATAGTCAGAATCGCCGCGCCGTCGCGGGTACGCGAACGGTCCGAGGCAGCGGCACACGGGCTCGGCGACCGCTGTTGCTGCGCAACATGGCGCGTTCTCCCCAGTGGCATGCTCCATGCTTACATTAACCGGTCCACAGGCCGCAGCAGCGCTGCGCCACAAGTCAAGTTCCCATTTCCCCGGGACGTCCGCGCCCGCTTGGCAGTAGGAGGATAGCAGTCCTTCCATGACAAATGATATGCGCGCCACGTGCCCATTCTGCGGGCTGCTTTGCGACGACCTCACGGTGCGCACGCAGCCCGATGCGGTCACGGTTACTCGCGGCGGCTGTGCGATCAGCGTCGCGGCGTTCGCGCGCCAGGCGGACGCGGCAATGGTGCGGCCACGCGTCGGCGGCGAGGCGGCGACGCTGGACGAAGCGGCAGCAAAGGCCGCGGCGCTGCTGCGCGCGGCGCGCCAACCCCTTATCTGCGGGCTGGCTACGGATGTCGGCGGCATGCGCGCGGTGATGACGCTGGCCGATCGCTGCGGTGCCGTGCTCGACCACATGAATTCGGTGGCCAAGTTCCGCAACCTGCTCGTGCTGCAGGACAGCGGCTGGATTACCACGACGCTGGCCGAGGTGAAGAATCGCGCCGATCTGGTCATCCTCGTCGGCACCGATGTCGTGAGCCGGTTTCCGCGCTTCTTCGAGCGCTTCGTCTGGAATCGGGAAACGCTGTTCGGGCATGATCCCCAGCAGCGCCAGATCATCTACCTTGGCCAGGGGCTCGATACCAGTGCCGGCATGTCGCCGGCCGGCCAGGCGCCAGATCTGGTGGCCTGCGAGGTGGCGCGGCTGGGCGAGGGGTTCGGACTCATGCGGGCGCTGCTGGCGGGGCGGCGCTTGCAAGCAACCGAGGCCGCTGGGGTTCCGGCAGCGACCTGGCAGGCGCTGCTCGAGCGCATCCGCGTCGCGCGCTACACGGTATTCGCCTGGGCGGCGCCCGATCTTGACTTCTCCCACGCGGAACTGACCGTGCGCAATCTGTGCGAACTGATCAAGGAGCTGAACCGAAGCACGCGCGTCGCCGGACTGCCGCTCGGCGGCAGCAACGGCGACTTTACCGCCGACGCAGTGGAGCTGTGGCAGACTGGTTTTCCTTTCCGCACGGGCTTTGGCAGCGGCGGGCCTGTCTACGATCCGTATCAGTGGTCCGGGGTGCGGCTGCTGAGCAGCGGTGAGGCCGATGTCATGCTCTGGATCAGCAGCTTCGATGCCGATCTGCCGCCACCGCGCGTCAATGTGCCCACCATCGTCCTTGGCCGCGGCGGCATGGAGATGAAGCGCGAGCCCGACGTGTTCATTCCCGTCGGCACGCCGGGTATCGACCACATGGGCCATCTGCTGCGCGCCGACAAGGTCGTGGCACTGCGGCTGCCGAAGCTGCGCGACATCGGCCTGCCCAGCGTGGCGCGGGTGGTCGCAGCCATCGACGGACACATGAGCATGGGATCGCCATGCTGACCAAGCTCGCTGGCGGAAGGATCTACGACCCAACCCGTGGCATGGACGGCATAGTGGCCGATCTATATGTTCGCGACGGCCGCATCGTTGCACCACCGCAAAACGGTGAGCCCCTCGACCGCGAGTATGACATCGCCGGGCGCGTCGTCATGGCCGGCGCCATCGATCTGCACACGCATATCGGCGGCGGCAAGGTGAACATCGCGCGTGCCATGCTGCCGGAAGACCATCGCCGCGACATGCTCGCACGCACCGCAGTGACGCGCAGTTCCTGCGGCCACGCGGCGCCGGGCACGCTCGCCGCCGGTTACCGCTACGCCGAGATGGGTTACACCGCCTGCTTCGAGCCGGCCATTCTGCCCATCAACGCACGCCAGGCGCATCTGGAGATGGGTGACACGCCGATCGTGGACAAGGGCGGCTATGTCATGCTTGGCAGCGACGACTTCCTGCTGCAGATGCTGGCGCGCGGCGAGGATCAGAAGATCATCAACGACTACGTCGCGTGGACGCTGCGTGCCGCGCAGTGCATCGGCGTCAAGGTGGTAAATCCTGGGGGCATCTCCGCATTCAAGTTCAACCAGCGCAGGCTGGACATCGACGAGGCGCATGCATACTACGGGGTCACGCCGCGTCGCATCGTGACGACGCTGGCACGCGCTATCTACGACCTGGGCGTGCCCCATCCGCTGCACGTCCATGCCAGCAATCTGGGCGTGCCTGGAAACGTGGACACGACGCTGGAGACGATCCGCGCCGCGGAAGGGCTGCCGATCCATCTAACCCACATCCAGTTCCACAGCTACGGCACGGAAGGCGACCGCAAGTTCTCCTCCGGCGCGGCGCGCATCGCCGAGGCGATCAACGGCAATCCGAACGTCAGCGCCGATGTCGGACAGATAATGTTCGGCCAGACGGTCACCGCCTCGGGCGATACCATGGCGCAGCATCGCAACGCGGCGCTGGCGCATCCGAAAAAGTTCGTCGTCATGGATATCGAGTGCGATGCCGGCTGCGGCGTGGTGCCCTTCCGTTACCGCGATCGCAACTTCGTCAATGCCCTGCAATGGGCCATCGGGCTGGAGATCTTCCTGCTGGTGAGTGATCCGTGGCGCATTTTCCTCACGACCGACCATCCCAACGGCGCCCCGTTTACCAGCTATCCGCATCTTATCCGGCTGCTTATGGACCGCAGCTTCCGCAACGAGCAACTGGCGCGCATCAATCCCGAGGCGGTGGCGATGAGCACGCTCGCCACCATTGGGCGGGAGTACTCGCTGTACGAGATCGCTATCATGACGCGCGCGGCGCCAGCCAAGATCCTCGGACTGGCCGACCGCGGCCACCTGGGCCTCGGTGCCGGGGCCGACATCGTTGTCTATCGCGACGATCCGGATCGCGAGCGGATGTTCGCCGCGCCGCAGTATGTATTCAAGGACGGGGAGCTCGTGGCCCAGGACGGGCGCATCGTCAAGGTGACCTGGGGTAACACCCATATCGTCAAGCCGGAATTCGACGCCGGCATCGAGAACGCCTTGGGCGCCTACTTCGACCGTTACCACACCATGCGGCTGGAGAGCTTCAAGATCAGCGACGACGAAATGTGCGAATGCGGCCACGGCAGCAGGCTGGTAGCGCATTCGTGTGTGCTGCGCTGACACCGTTTTAATGAGACCCATTCGCATCCGGCCAGCCCGTCGGTCGGTCATGCCATCTACAAGCGGTGCGATGAGCCAGTCATAAATGCGGGGCGCTGGCGGAGCCGCATCGGCGCTTTGCCGCATCGGAAAAAAGTTGGTGAATCAACGTGCTAGTACCGCGATGGACGGCCATCCCGCAGCGCGCGTCGGCGCCGCTAAACTTGCTCGACCTGCCGCCGATAAAATGACTGTCTCATGACATTGGGTGGGAACAGCCGGTGCGATCCGAAACCTTGCGCCGGTGTCCTGTGGCAGGCAAACCCGCATCCCGGCCAACGCGACTTGCCGGGTGCGGCGACAGGCGCGCAGGTGCCAATCCTGCGACCTGTCCTCGAACGTTTATTGGGGGCGCGAAATGGGAAAGCGGGCGATGAGCTTCAAAGGGCGGATCTTTCTTGCATTGGCGGCGAGCTTCGTTGCCATGCTACTCACCGCGGGGGCGCTCATATACTTTTCCCAGGCCAGGCAACTCGAAACCTCGCTCGACAGCAGCATGCGCGGCAACGAGCGCGTCTTTCTGACGCAGATCGGCAACGACGCGGAAGGACTTGGCCGCGCGCTGACTGCCACCTCGCGCATCGACACGTTGCTGGAGACCTTCGTTGCTAGGAATCGCGCGGAACTCCTCAAACGGGCGAAGCCGTTCTTCGATGAAATGAAGGAGCAGTTCAAAATCACGCACTTCTACTTCTTCGAACCGGACGGTACGACGTTCCTGCGCGTGCACAAACCCGAGCAGTTCGGCGACAAGAACGGACGCAATAGTTTCAAGATGGCGGCGACGAGCGAGAAGCTGGCGGTCAGCCTCGACATGGGCAAGAACTTTTTCTCTCTGCGCGCGGTGCGCCCGCTCGTTCGCGATGGTCAGAAGATCGGTTACTGGGAGCTTGCCCAGGAGATCGACCACGTCCTGCCGGCTACGAAAGCGATCTCGGGCGATGACGTGGCCGTCCTGTTGTCTGACGCCTACACGAAGAAGAAGGGTACCGAAGTCAAGGGTGAGCAGCTTGCCGGCATGACTCTGCTCGACGCCACCGACAAGACCCTGGCGGTCGACGTGGTCAAGGCGATGGGCCTGACCGCCGAAGTGAGCGAGCCAGTCCTGCGCCTGGGCGGCAAGCACGCGGTGATGACCTTTCCCTTCAAGGACGGCGCCGGCGAGGCGGCGGGCATCCTCGTCTTCATTCGCGACATCCAGGCGGCGCGCAGCGAGCTGTACGGCTCGATCCTGCGCAACCTGGCGCTGATCGGTTGCATTCTTCTTATTGGCGGTATGGTTGTCTTCTTCACCGTCCACCGGGCAGTCGGGTTGCTGGGCTGCGATCCGGCCTATGCCGTTGCGGTGACGCGGGAAATCGCCGGCGGCAATCTTACGGTGGATGTACAGACCGACAACTGCCGCGACGACACTCTGCTGGCGGCGGTGAAAATCATGCAGACGCGGCTGCGCGAGACGGTCGTCGACATCCAGCGCAGTGCGGAAGTGCTGGACAGCGGCGCAGAGAAGCTTGCCATGCTCGTGCGCGACGCGTCGAGCGCACTATCGAGCGAGGCGAGCGCCGCAGAGTCGATCGCGGCGGCCGTGGAGGAGGTAACGGTAAGCGTCGGCAGTGTTCGCGATAGCGCCAATGAGGCGCGCGACGCGGCGCTTGCCTCCGGCGAGCTCTCCCGTGAGGGCGGACAAGTGATCGACCGTTCCGTGGCCGAGGTGTCGCGCATCGCCGAAACGGTCACTCGATCGTCGCAGATGATCGAGGAACTGGCCGGCCAATCGGACCGCATATCCGCCGTGACGGCGGTGATCAAGGAGATCGCCGACCAGACCAATCTGCTCGCCCTTAACGCAGCGATCGAGGCCGCCCGCGCCGGTGAAAGCGGCCGCGGGTTCGCCGTCGTTGCCGACGAAGTGCGCAAGCTGGCCGAGCGCACGACCAAGTCCACCCAGGAGATCAGCGAGATCATCGGACAGATCCAGAAGAGTACCCACGCGGCGCTGGACAACATGCAGGGCGAGGTGCATCAGGTCGGACAGGGCGTCGAGATGGCGAAGGCGGCCAGTGCATCCATCAGACGGATCGAGGATGCTGCGGTGCGCGTGGTCGAAGCGATATCCGGCATTTCCGAGATGCTGGCGGAGCAGGCGTCCGCCAGCGAGCAGATGGCCTCGGGTGTGCAGCGCGTGGCGCAGATGACCGAGACGAACAGCACTGCCCTGCGCGGCGTCGAGGCCTCCGCCGTCGAGCTCGAAGCGCTCGCCGGTACGCTGCAGGAGAGAGTACGCCACTTTCGCGTTTGAGCTTCTCCGTGTCGGCCGAGTCGCCGACGGCGAGCGCGGGATTTTGATCGCCTCAAGGTGGCGCTGACCGGCGCGGCTGTTCCCGCTTCGTGCCGGCTGGCCGTCGGCAATGCCGACACGTCGGGGCCGCAGATCCGCTGCCGGCGTGGCGTGTCGTCATGCGTTGCCGCGCCGCACGCTGTCTTGCTTCCACTGCGCAAGTCATTCTTCGCGCGCTTCAACCCAACGTGTAGTCCAATGCGCCGGCTGCGCCACTGAATGTGGCACTTGCCTGTCGGTAGAGCGATCCTGATCGCTGTCGACCATTGCGCATGCCACGCATGCCTGGCGCGCGGGATGTACAATCGAATCTGGCTAGTGCAGAAGTTTTTTCGCCGCGTCGCACCTCGCTACGCCGGAGCGGGCGCCAGGGGGGCCACTCGGAGGAGTTACCCAGGAATCATGTACATCAACGGCGTCGAAATCGAGGACACCTTTGCCGAGGCCTTTGGCATGAAGGCGACTCGCGTGCTGATCACGGCCCATAATCTGACCTGGGCACGCAACGCGGCGAACGCCATGACCGGCTTCGCGACGTCGGTGATTGCCTGCGGCTGCGAAGCGGGCATCGAGCGCGAGCTGACGCCCGAGGAAACGCCGGACGGGCGCGACGGGGTGGCGGTGCTGCTGTTCGCCACGTCCACCAAGGAACTCACCAAGCAGCTCGAGCGCCGCGTCGGGCAATGCGTGCTGACCTCGCCCACCTGCGCCGTGTTCGCCGGCATCGACGAGGGCGAACAACTGCCGCTGGGCAAGAACCTGCGCTTCTTCGGCGACGGCTTCCAGGTCTCCAAGCTCATCGGCGGCAAGCGCTACTGGCGGGTGCCGGTCATGGACGGTGAGTTCCTGTGCCAGGAAACGACAGGCATGATCAAAGCCGTTGGCGGCGGCAACTTCCTGGTGCTTGCGGAGTCGGCGCCGCAGGCGCTGACCGCCTGCGAGGCAGCGGTGGCGGCGATGCGCGGTGTGGCCAACGTCATCATGCCGTTTCCCGGCGGCGTGGTGCGCTCGGGCTCCAAGGTGGGCTCGAAGTACAAGGCGCTCATGGCTTCGACCAACGATGCCTACTGTCCGACGCTGCGCGGCGTGACCGATACCCAGCTCATCGAGGGTGTCGGCTGTGTGCTGGAGATCGTCGTCGACGGATTGACCGATCGGGACGTGCGCGCGGCGATGGGGGCCGGAATCCAGGCAGTATGTCGATTGGGTGCGGTCGAGGGCGTTCGGCGCATCACTGCCGGCAACTACGGCGGCAAGCTTGGGCAGTTCCATTTCCGATTGCACGAGGTTCTGTCATGAGCAGATTGATGTTGGCCCTGAAGGAGGTGCCGCGGCAACGCGTCGACTGTTCGTCCCTCACCCCTGAGCGGCTGGCCGGGCTGACACGCGAGAGGATCGCCGGGATCGAAGTCGCGAGCGGCAACGGCCGCGTGCGCGTCGGTGAGCTGTTCGACCTGACCGGCGATGATGCATCCGAACTGGTCATCCTCAACTCCTGCGACAAGCTGGACCGGATCGGCGAGGGCATGGGTCAGGGCTGCATCACCGTCGAGGGCGACGCCGGCGCCTATCTCGGACTGGGCATGTCCGGCGGCGAGATCGAGGTGAGCGGCAACGCCGGCATCTTCGTCGCAGCGCAGATGAAGGGCGGCTCGATCCACGTCCAGGGCAGCGTCGGCGATTTCCTCGCCGCGGCGCTGCCGGGCGAGCATCGCGGCATGGCCGGCGGTGACGTCATCGTTCACGGCAATGCCGGCGACCGGGTGGGCGATCGCATGCGGCGCGGGACGGTTCTGATCGAGGGCGATGCCGGCGATTACTGCGCCAGCCGCATGGGGGCGGGCACCATTGCCGTCTTGGGGCGCACAGGCGCCAACGCCGGCTTCGCGATGAACCGCGGCACGCTCTTGCTCCGCCACGCGCCGGCGCAGCGGCTGCCGACCTTCAACGATTGCGGCAGCCACGAGATGGGATTCCTGCGCCTGCTGCTCAATTCCTGGCGCAGCTTGCCGAGCTGCTTCGCCAGCCTGCCAGGTGATGCCACGCGGGTACGGCGCTACGTCGGCGATCTGGCCAACGGCGGCCGAGGCGAGATACTGGTGTGGTGCTGATACGGTTGCGCCCCGGTCGAGCGGCCCGCGGGCTGCGGCATGGCGCCGGCCAGCCAGCCCAAGGCTAGACGCACGGTGCGTTCTTCGGCGATGCGCACGATGGTCTGTTCGCGGCAATCGGCGCTGCCCGCGATCAACCACGGCACGGCCCCGCGGCCCGGAATGACGCACTCCGGCGCGATCTCCATCAGCGGATAGAGCACGAAGGCGCGCACATGCGCCCGCGGGTGAGGCAGGGTGAGCGTCTGCGTCGTGCGCTGCAGATCGCCGTATATCAGGATGTCGAGATCGAGCGTGCGCGGCGCGTTGGCAAATTCCCTGACCCTGCCGTGGCTGTGTTCGATGGCGAGCATCTCCTCAAGCAATTCCTCGGGCGCGAGCACCGTGCCTATCTCCGCTACGGCATTGACATAGTCGGGCTGATCGGCATAGCCGATCGGCGCCGTGCGATAGAGGGAGGAGCGGCGGGTCAGCGTTACGCCGTGGATTGCGGCGATTTCGTCGAACGCCGTCAGCACCTGCTGCTCCGGGGAATGCAAATTGCTTCCCAGGCCGATGTAGGCCAGTCGTTCCTGTGTCATCAGAACTTCTTCTCCGTGGTCTTGCCGCTCTTGAGGATTAGCACCTCCTCGATCAGGGGAGGGGCTTTGTCATCGGTGGCCTTGCCGCCCGTCGCCGGCGCAGGTATGACGGCGTCGATCTCGTACACGCCGCCAGGTATCTTCTCCGACAGCGTGAAAACGTAGTATTTGTCGGCGTATCCCCGGTAGCGCTCGCGCATCGGATCGTCGGCATAGGGCGCGATCCGGATCTGTCTGGCGTCGAGCTGCTGGCCGCCGAATGGGATCGTTACGGGCTTGACCTCTGCACTGTCGGCCAGCGCGAGGCGGATGCGCTTGCGGAAATAGTTGGACTTGCCGCCCGTCAGCCGTTCCATCTCGCGGATGTCACGCTCCAGGAAACAGAGCACCACGGGGTTGCCCTCGGCGCGCTCGACAGCGGGAAGTTCGATCTTCTTTGCTCCCGACAGGCATCGGGTGGAGACTGTCTTGACTTTGGCGCCCTTGGCCTGCTGGACGGATATCTCCACCGTATCGGCGAAGCCGTCCTCCATCGAGCCGCGTTTGGTGAATTCGTAGCGCAGCACGGTCGATGCCCTGACCGAGCGGAAGTGGTCGGCAAGAAACAGCGCGTTCTCGGCCTCGGAAATCTGGTCTCCTGCGCCGGCGCTGCGGATACCGAGGGCAGCCATGAGCGTGGCCGCAAATAGCCCGCGCCAGCGGACATGCGCGGTGTGTCGCGTGTCGCGGGCCGACCCCGTTCCTGTTCCGATTTGAACGCTCATGATATTCCGCTCAGCATACAGCTACCGCCGTGTTGATGCATTCATGGGCGAGTTTGTGGAGTCGATCGGCAAGCAGTCCGTCAAGCCGACGCAGCGTCACTTCGACACGATCCAACTCGGCCTGGTTGCCGCTGCCGGCGTGCACCAGCCCCAGGCCATACCAGGCCGCAGCATCGCCGGCGTCGATGGCTACGGCGTTTCGATAGGCATCGAGCGACAGATCGTTCTGGCGCAATTGGTGGTGGGCTTTGCCCAGGGAGTGCCACGCCGTGGCATTTCGCGGCTCGGCATCTGCCCATTGCCGGGCCACGGTCACCAGCTCCGCCCAGCGTTGTTCGACCTCCAGCGCAGCGACACGCAGGAAGAAGGGCTGGGCGAGGGTCGATCGCTGCCAGAACGTCGAGCCGATGAGGGGGGCGACAGGTTGCGCGTCAAAGCGTTTCATGCGTTCGACCACCCAGCTCACCGGCATGGAGAAGTGGTGCGCGACGCTGCCTCGGGACTTGAAGGTGACGATGCCGATCAGCCGTCCGCGCTCGTCGAACAGCCCGCCGCCGCTGGCTCCGGAGGTGAATGGCGTGGTGGACTGAATGACTGTGCCACCGTCATAGCGGTAAAGAGCGCTGATCTCGCCGGCGTTGAGCCGCGGTGCGATGCCGAAAATGAAGCCAATGGCATAGACGGCCTGGCCCAGCCTCGGTTCCTCGGCGCTGAGCGTGGCCACCTGCTCATCCTCGACATGGGGAGAGTAGAGCAGACAGAGGTCATGATCGATGTCGCTGTACTGGGACTGCACGGACTGGCGCAGGGAGCCCTTGACCAACTCGATGGTCTTCGCGCGCTGCGTCACATGGCAGTTGGTGACGACCATGCCTTTGCCGACGATGACACCCGTGCCCATGGATATGCTGCCGTCGGGATTGGCGGCCTCGATCTTCAGCAGACTGTGGGTTAGTTTACGGAAAGTCTGGAAATCCATGTCGGCCTGCGCAACGAGGCAGCAGCCCCCCAGCACCAGACCCGAAAGCCACTTGAGCATGTCGTCTCCCGCGGGCGGACAAGGCCTACTTCATCAACTCGGGCCGGCGGTCGCCCAATGCGCCGTCGGCGCGGGCCCTCAGGTAGGCATAGATGTCCAGCACATGGGGTTTGATGTTCGGGTCGCCTTCCCATGCCGGCATCCGGATTTCTCCCTTGCGGCGTTGCAGGACTTCCTCGATGAGGGCCTCGCGCGGTCCGGACTCGCCGGCAGCTTCCCCCGCGGGCACGATCAGTTTGTACTGGCGCAACACCCAGCCGACGAAGCGATTCGCCGCCATGTCCTTCATGCGCGGCAGCAGGTTGGGCGCGATGCTCGTGCCGCTCGCGTCACCACCGTGGCAATTGGCGCAGTTGGTCTGGAACAAACGCCAGCCGATGTAGGTGGAGGCATCCACCTTGCCGTCGATGACACGATAGGGCGGCTGGACGGGTTTGTCGGCGGAGGCCGGCATCTCGGCCGCGGCGATGCGTATGAAGTTGCCCTGCTCATCGAGCTGGGGAACACCGTAGCCGGCCAGAATCGCCTGTATCTTGCCGCGGTTCTTCTCGATGAGCTGCTCGACCCGGTTCTTCCAGTCGCGCTCGCCGAAACGCACGCCCATGGCGATGGTGTAGTCGAACTTGATGGTCGGGTCTGGCTTGAAGGGTACGACGGCGATGTTCGCCGATATTGCTTTTCTGCCGAAGTAGCCCGCGATAGGACCCCAGACGAAGGCGACGTCAATCTTGCCAGCGGCCAGATCCTTTTCGACGATTTCTCCGGGGTACTGCTCGGGGTCGCCGGTCTGGCGCTGGTAAGGGACGACCTGGTTGAAGAGATCGTGTTTTAGCAGCCAGTCCGCCGGCGGCGTCTGACCGAAGACGCCGAACTTGAGCGAGCGCAGTTTCGCCGGCTCGAGCTTGAGCAAATCCTCCGGCGTCTGAATGGTGTCCAGCCCCTTGCCCTTCACGTAGGTCAGGGCATAGGTGGAACGGTAGTAGGGCTTGGTGGTGGCTGCAAGCTCGAACCCATCAGGCACGCCCATGACCAGATCGCATTTGAAGCGCTCGGCGTTGGGCTCGCGCGCCCGTAGCGTGTTGCGGATGAATCCCATGCGCTGCGGGAACCAGGTGTACTCGATGTTCCAGCCCAGATCCTGGGCGAACAGCTCGGCGATCTTGTTTTCGTAACCCTCCCGCTTGTTGTTGGACAGCGGCAGGTTGTTCGGATCGGCGCATACGCGCAGGGTATCGGCTTGTGTGCCGCCGCCCTGAGCGAGCGCTGCGGCCGGCAACACGGCGACAAGCAGTGCGACGAGAATCGAAGACAGCAGGCCCTTCAATGTCACAACACGGCAACGGGGCAGTTCGCCCGCCGGCACCCGTCCGGCATGCGCCAAGGCGACATCGTGGCGTGCGATAGCGGCGATCCTGCTCGCCATGCTCATTCCATCTTTTCGACGCGGCCCGGCTTGATCGCGCCGTCGGAGCGGCCCTTGAGGTAGGCGTACAGACCGTCGATGTTGTCCACCACCTGTTTGCTGGCATCGAAATTGGGCATTCCCTTTTCCGGACGGCCCTTCATGACCGCTGATTTGAATTCGTCCTTTGTCAGGGCCTTCAGGCTGTTTATCAGGGACGGGCCGACCAAACCTTCCTGGTTTGGTCCGTGGCAGCGCTCGCAGGCCAAGGCACGCCAGGTGCGCCAGCCATTGAGGGTGGCTTCGTCCACCTTGTTGCCGTCCTTCACTTTGTATGGCGCATCCTGGGCGCTCGCGCTCTGCACGGTCAGCGCCGCGGACGCGCAAGCCACCGCCAATGCTGCCAAGACAAACGATCTCTTCACGTCATTCTCCTCCGGGCTACAAAACTAGGGGTCAAAAAAAGAACTGGCATCCCAACAACGATCAGGATGCCAGTTCTGATGACTTCCAGCTACAGGCTTCGTGCCCGTCGGAAGGTTAGAGGCTGAACACCGTCAGAACACCACCCAGTTCGGTGTAGTTCTTCAAGTCTTTGTAGCCTCCGACCGCACCGAGACCGTCGGTGTCCTTCTCCAGGCCTGCCGCCATGCCGATGCCGGCCCAGCCGCCAATTCCGGAGAGCACGCCGATGTACTGCTTGCCCTTGAACTCCCAAGTGTTGATGTTGCCGATGATGCCCGACGGCGTCTTGAACTTGTACAGCTCCTTCTTGATGTCGTTGGCATCGGTGCACTTCATGTAGCCTTCCAGCGTGCCGTAGCAGGCGATCCCGCCGGCGGTCACGAGCGCGCCGCTCCAGACCGAGAACTTCTCGGGCACGGACTGCTCGATCTTGCCGGTGCCGGCGTTCCAGACGATGAAGTTGCCCATGCCGCCGTGGCTACCGGGGGCGGGGTACATCGACAGAGTGGCGCCGACATAGGGCTGGCCGGCGGTGTATTCAACCTTGAACGGCTCGTAGTCCATGCAGACGTGGTTGGTCGGCACGTAGAACTTGCCATTCTTCGGATTGAACGCAGCCGGTTGCTGGTCCTTGGAGCCTAACGCCGCCGGACAGATGCCCTTGCTGTTGATGTCCGGGCCACGATCCGCTGCGGTGTGCTTGGAGGTGGCGTACTGTTTGACCACCTGCGGACGGCCGGTCTTCATGTCGACGTGGGTCGCCCAGTTCACCTTCGGATCGAACTTCTCGGCCACCAGCAGCTCACCGGTCACGCGGTCCATGGTGTAGGCAAAGCCGTTGCGGTCGAAGTGCACCGCGGTCTTGCGCTTCTGGCCTTTGACGTCGATGTCGGCGAGGATCACTTCGTTGATGCCGTCGTAATCCCACTCGTCATGCGGCGTCATCTGGTACACCCACTTGACCTTGCCGGTGTCCACATCGCGCGCCCACAGGGTCATGGACCACTTGTTGTCGCCCGGACGCTGGGTCGGGTTCCAGGTGGACGGGTTGCCTGAACCGTAGTACATCAGGTTCAGCTCGGGGTCGTAGGAATACCAGCCCCAAGTGGTGCCGCCGCCGATCTTCCACTGGTCGCCCTGCCAGGTCTTGAGCGAGCTGTCCTTGCCCACCGGTGCCATCTTGCCGTCGGTCCAGGTCATGGTCTTGTCGGGATCGATCAGCATGTCGGCATCGGGCCCCATGCTGTAGCCCTTCCACACCAGCTTGCCGTCGTTGATGTTGTAGGCAGCGACGTAGCCACGGACGCCGAATTCACCGCCCGAAATCCCGGTGATGACCTTGTCCTTGAATACGTGCGGAGCGTTGGTGTTGGTCGCGCCGACCTTCGGATCGCCGTTCTTCACCTTCCACAGCTCCTTGCCGGACTTGGCATCGAGAGCGACCAGGTTGGTGTCGGCCTGCTGCAGGAAGATCTTGCCCTCGGCATAGGCCAGACCGCGGTTCACCGTGTCGCAGCACATCACGGGGATCACGCTGGGATCCTGCTTCGGCTCGTACTTCCACTTGATCTTCTGGGTCTCGAGGTCGATGGCGAACACCTTGTTTGGGAACGCCGAATGCACGTACAGCGTATCGCCGATGACCAGCGGACCGCCTTCATGACCACGCAGCACACCCGTCGAGAAGGTCCACGCCACTTTCATGTTCTTGACGTTGTCCTTGTTGATCTGGGTGAGCTTGCTGTACCGCTGGTTGTAGAAGTCGCCCGCCTGCATTGCCCAGTTCTTCGGGTCTCCTGTCAGCTTTGCGACGTCGGCATTGGCGAACGCATACCCGGGAAGGGCGAGCGCGGCCAACGCCAGAGGCCAGTGCTTCTTAAACGAGTTTCGCGTCATAGACTCCTCCTCTTATGTTTAACTACCACCGTCTATCTGGTCGGTACTTGCCATCCGAAAGGTTCCGACCCCCTCGGACGGGTTGAACCAAGAACAGCTTTGGCCGAGGTATGTTCGTTATAGCACGTAGCATGCCCGATTCAAGTCCGGTCCACGCTGTCCCGCCTGTCGAGAAAAGAATTCGCAAATCATCGGCTTGAGCGCGCCGTTCGGTGTCGTTACGGTGTGTCAGAAATGCAACTGCGGACAACGTGTCATGAACACGGTGTGTCAGAAACGTGTCCCATGCTGCTGTGCAAAATCATCAACGTGGCGCGCGTGGACGGCTGCCACGATGCCGTTGCGAAACCACAGGGCGGCCACTACAGTCGAACGTAGGCGCCGGCCTGAAGCGCAGTTGTCACCGGTCGGTGCGCGCCGCCGGCGGCTGCAACGGCGACGTCCCGAACGCGAGGAGGAGAGCATGGAGCGAAGGACAGGCGAGCACGTGTATTCGGAGCATGAGATCAAGGAGCGCCTGGCGCAGGAACTGCCCCAGTGGTACTACGAGGCCGGATGGATTCGGCGCAAGTACCGTACCGAAGGCTGGAAGGCGACGCTGATGGTCGTGAACACCGTCGGCCACTTGGCGGAGGCGGCGTGGCACCATCCCGATCTCACGGTTTCTTACGCCTTCGTCATCGTGAAGCTGATGAATCACGCGGCGAAGGGCATCACCGAAAAGGATTTCGCGCTGGCGAAGAAGATCGAAGAGGTCGTCCACTGGCAACCGCGCAAGGAAGGCGGTCCGCTGGAAGGCACGCCGAACGACGATCAGCGCTTCCGCTACATCAAGTACGATTACTGACGGCGCTGCGGCGCATGGCCGGCCAGCAGCAGGAGCAGCGCCGCGGCGGCGGCGATGGAGCGCAAATCGACCAGCACGGCGCGCGGCGTGGCGAGCGCCGGCTGCGTCAGCGCCTTGGTCAGGCTGCGGGTGTCGCTCAGACGTTGGTAGCCGAGCCCGGCATCGCTGCTGATTTGCATCAGGTGCGCTTCCCTGAGCGCGGACAGGTGTTCATTGCCCTTGCCGGCAGCGCTGCCGGCTTGCTGTACCACCTCGTTTGCCGACCAGACTCCGAACAAGTTGCCATCCGGGTCGCGCTTCGGAATGGGCGCCGGCGCATCGCCGCCGACGCCGATCACGATCCCGCCGGTGGTGCCGGTGACGGCTTCGAAGCGCAGTTTCTGCCCGGGCGCAAGCGGCGGCGCCTCGTGGCCATCGGTGAGGAAGACGAATCGCGGCGCGTCATCGAGCGCCGCCGTCAACTTCATTCCAGAATGCAGCCCGCGGGCGATCTCGCTGGCGCCAGCCCAGGCCATCCGCCCGTCGATCTGATCCAGCGTCGCCAGCAGGTCGTGGTAGTTGGTGCACAGTTCCACCGGCTCGAACAGCAGCAGAACTCGGAATTCCGTGAACACGGCCCAGGCAATGCGTGAGCCGCAGGGCAGATGGCGCAGGGCGTCGCGCAATGCGTGTTTGGCATAGGCGAGACGGGCCACGGGCTTGCCGTCGATCTCGTAGTCCGTGACCCCCATGCTCTGAGTGACGTCCAGAGCCACGACGTAGCTGAAACTCGGCCGGGAAAATAACATCTGCGGCCGCAGGAAGGTCACGCCCAGCATCAGGCAGGCAAGGGCGAGGCGGATGGTCGATCGATTCCCTCGCCACCACCGGGTGGAGCGCGGCGCGGTGTTCACGGCAGACCGAGGGTGAAGCCGCGCATGGTGGTGACGGCGCGCTCACGCGCCGGCGGGGGCGGCAACCGCTTACCCTCCTTGTCTTCGGAATCCGGCGCCAGTCGCAGCGCGCGTTCCAGGTTGTACTTGGCGTCCCAGTGGGACGGATTGGCGCGCAGGACGTCGCGGAAGTTCTGCTTCGCCAATTCGAACAGGGTCAGCGCCTGCGCCTCGTCGCCGGCGGCGCGCTCCGCGAGCGCCTGGCGCGCCAGCAGGTTGCCGCTGTTGAACAGCGCCGCCTGGCCCAGGCCGTCCATTCCGGCGCCAGCGAGGCGGCGGTAAGCGGCGAGCGCCGGCTGCACCTGCCCGTCCATGCCTTGGCTATAGGCCCAGGCGAACAGGATCTCGCGCCGGGAGTCGTCGCCCGGCACTGCGACGCCGCCCGCGGCGATAGCCGCGATCGTGGCATTGGCGCGCTGGGCGCGCAGCAGTGCGATGCCATCGACCAGGGCGGCGGCGGTCAGCGCGGCGGCGAGCGCCGTCAGCGCCCGGTTTGCTTTTCGTTTCACACCCATCGCTGCAATCGGATCATGGCCAGTGCCAGAAGACCCATCGTCGCCACAAGCGCGACGCCGTAGAAGTGTTGCGCCAGATCCTCGCGCGGCAGCGTTTCGGTGTAACGGATCGGCAGACTCTCCAGCCGGCTGACATCGGCGATCGCCCTCTGCAGGGCATCGGGGTTTTCGGCCTCGTAGGCGCGGTAAGGCGTGCCCATGGAGCGGAAGAAGGCGTGCAACGAACGCTCGGGCACCGTCTCGTCGTCCGCCGCCAGCGCCGCACCGTCACCCGCAAGCCCGGGACTGCGGAAGGAGCGGATATAGATCCAGTACAGCGTCGCGCGCTGGCGCTTGAACGCAGCGACGATGCGCGCGCGCGCCTCCGGGTCGAGCTGGGCGCCGCCGTCAGAGACAAGCAGGATGACGCGCGAGCCCGAGTAGGGGCGATCGTCGAACTGCGCGGCGGCGGCGAGCAGCGCACGACCGATATCGGTGTCGGCCAGTCCGCGTCCCTGGCTGGCGGCGGCGATCGCGGCCTGGATCATTTCCTGACGCTGGGTGAAACGCAGAACGGGGATGGGAAACGTGCTGAATGCGATCATGCCGAAGAGATCCTCGCGCCGCCCGGCGGTGAACTCGCTCAGGACGCGGCGCGCCACCGTGCCCTTGGCTTCGCGCGGCGCGCCGGCAAACGCGGGAGCGGTAAGATCGACGCCGAAAGGCTGGTCCATGCTGCTGCTGCGGTCCAGGAGCAGCAAGACTTCCGCACCCTGTCCGATGCGCTCCACCTGTCCCTGGGGGCGGTTCGGCCCGGCAAGCCCGACCAGCGCAGCGGTGATGGCGGCAACGCCGAGCAGCCGCCAAAGCCAGCCGAGGGCGTCGGAGAGGCGGTCCCGCGGCACCAGATCGAGCCAGGAGTAGCTTACCTGCTCCGACGGCGCGCGCACCAGCGGCAGCACCGCCAGCGGCAGCAGGAGCAGCAGCCACGGTTGGTCGAAGGTGACGGTGGTCATTCAGCTTGCCTGCAGTTCGGCGCGGCGGCAATGACGACCGAATTCCGTCAGCCATTGCAGGGAGTACGAATCGCTGCCGGCGCCGAAGAACTCCCGCCCCGAGTCGGCGAAGAATCGCTCGGCATCACTGGCCAGCGGCGCGAAATGCGGGTGGCGTTCCAGGAACGCACGCAGTTGTTCGGCGAACACGGTGTGACCTGCCGTCTCGTCGAAGGCGCGATGGACGCGGCGCAGGGCGGCGCGATAAGCGTCGCGGCCCGTCGGCTGCCGGGCGAGACGGCGTAGATCGGCGCAGGCTTGGGCGAAGGGTAGGCGCGAATCGGGCAACCAGGGCAGGCCGAAGCGGCGCAGTGCGAAGTAGCCGATGATGCACGCCAGTGCCGCGCCATACAGCATTGCACGCACGACGTGGGCGGAGGTGTCGACGGCGGGCGGCGGCAGATCCGGGCGCATCTCCTCGAGCCCGGCGCGGGCCAGAACGTATTGCGGCGTGATCGGTGCGACGGTCAAGGGCCACTCGGCCACGGCTTCCTCGACGGCGCCTTGCGCGCCGCGCAGCGGCAGCGACAGCGGCGGCAGGGCGATTGTCGTCACGTCCGTCGGCGCGTTGACGATCTGGTACTCGATGATGATCTCATGACGTCGCGCCTCGCCGGCACGGCCCGCGGTGACACGAGGCGCCCGCCGTTCGAGCCAGAGATCGACACGGCCCGGCTTGGGCAGGCCATCGGGCGCGAGTTCCTGATCCGGTGGCGCCATGAGCACGACACGCTGCTCCACAACGTCGCCGATGACATAGCCGAAGGGGCGCGGATTGACCACGTCCACGTTGCCGGCCGCCGCCGCGCCTAGGCTGGCGGCGGCCAGCGTCGCCGCGAGGAGAGCGTCAGGCGTGCGCATGTCCGATGCCCTCACCGTGGAAAAGCGCTGTCGCTGCGTCCGGCTCGAAGTTCCCGGAGAGATACAGTGCCCGAACGTGGTGGCGCGCGAAGCACGCGTCGAGCGCTGCGCGCCGTTCTTCGCATCGCATTTGCCAGACCTCGCGCAGCCGGGGCCGCAGAAAAACGGTCCGACGCCGTCCGCTTTCCACGTCGCGCAACTCGGTCAGACCGAAGGCGGGTAGGCGCTCGCACTCCGCCTCGTCGCGGATCACCACGGGCACGGCCTGATGCCAGCCGAGGCTGGCCAGCAGCGCCTCAGTCGCCGCGATAGGAAAGAGGAAGTCGGAGGCGACGAACACGAGTGCGCGCAGGCGGCCGAGAAGATCGGCGGCGGCGAGCATGCCGTCGGCGTTGGCAGCGTCGGGCCTGTGCCGGGCGAGCCGTGCCAGCACGTCGGTGCACGCGCCGCGCGAGTGGGTCGCGGGCAGGAAGAACTCAGGTAGCACGGCACTGCCACAGCCGATGACACCGAAGGTGTCGCCCGTGCGATGGACCGAGTGGTTTAGCGAGTGCGCGAAATCGACCAGCAGGTCGAACTTGCGCCGCACGCCGACAAAGCCCATGGACGCTGACAGATCGGCGATCAGCCACACGGGTATGCTGGCGCGCTGGCGGTACAGGCGCACGAGCCAGGTGCCGAAGGGGTCGGAGACGCTTGCGCGCACGTCTACCCGGCGCGGGTCTGCTGCGGCGAGCAGCGGCACGTGGCCAATGAACTCCATGCCGACGCCATGACGCAGACCGGCGTGATGACCCGGGCGCGCACCGCGCGCGCGCCAGGAGACGCGGTAGTGGAACTCCTTCACGGTGCCGCGACGCGGGCGATGATCTGGCGCGCCAGGTCGCGAGCGAGATGGGCGCGGCGCATCTCGTACACCGGCGTGAAGAAGACGCGATGGCCGATGCTCTCCAGATACACGGACTGCAGGTCCTCCGGCGTCAGGTAGCCGCGGCCCTGCAGCCACGCGGCAACGCGCGCTGCTCGCAGCAGCATGCTCATGGCGCGCGGACTGGCGCCGGCGAGGATGAGGTGATCCATGTCCACGCCGTCCAGCCTGATGCCGAACTTCTGCGGCGCGCGGGTCGCTTCCCAGAGCTCCAGCGCGTAGTGCTGAAGCACCTCGCTGGCGTGGATCTGCTCCTGGATCAGCCGGGCAATGACGTCGAGCTCCGTGTAGGGCAGTATGCCCTCGGGAACGCGCGCCACCAGGGCGTCGGAATCGTGGTAGGCGGGATCGAAGATCAGGGTGGTGCGCAGCGCAACGTCCGCCGGCGTTTCGATCTGCAACTCGAACATGAAGCGATCACGAGCCGCCGACGACAACTCGAATGTCTCTTCCTTTTCGACGCGATTGCGGTCGGCGAACACAAGCAGGTGGGGGAAACGGTACTCGCGATTGAAGGCGCCGACGCTGCGCTCGGCCATGGCGCGCAGAAGCAGCGACTGCACTTGGGGCCGCGCGCGGTTGATCTCGTTGAAAAAGAAGGTGCAAAGCGCCTCGCCGTGCTTGAGCAGCGGCCCGGGGTCGATCCTCGGCCTGCCCTCGGCATCGATATAGGTGTGGTAGACGAGATCGCCGGGCATGAGGTCCACCGTGCCTTCGATGCGCTCGAACGCGCCGCCGATACCCCGGGCAAGGGCGCGCAGCAGTGTCGTCTTACCGACGCCGACGTCGCCTTCGAGCAGCACGTGGCCGCGGGCGAAGGTGGCGATGCTGAGCAGGCGGATGACGCGTTCCTGGCCGACGATGGCCTTGCCTACAGCCTCTTCCAGCAACGTGGCGCGGCTGCGCCAGTCCTGCAGCAGGGCGTCGTTGCGGTTCATCGATGCGCTCTCTCCGACGATGGTGACATCGACACAGATTACACAGGTGAGCACGGGAACTGCAATCGCCGGTGCGTGAGACCCGTGTTGCGGCGTGGCCGCCGGCGCGCCGCGTTAACGGGATGTCATTGCGCGAGGTCGCGCGCTTCGCGCTTGAGATAGAGATGATGCACGTTGCGTGCGTGGAGGCGTTCGTACATCGCCCAATGGCGGAAGCGCGGCACCTCGGCGCTACGTGCCGCGTCGCGGATGCCTACGCCCTTGGCATAGGCAGCATCGACGGCGGCGGTCAGGGCGGTGAGGTACTCACGGACTTCGTCGATGCGCTGTGGCGGAGCGACCGGCCCGCGGCCGGGCACGACGGTCGTGATGGGCAAGCGCTGCAGTTGTTGCAGCGCATCGAGCCAGCCGCGCACGTCCGCCGTGTGGGCATCGGGCAGCACGTCCAGACTGACGAGCGCGCCGGCGAACAAAACGCCGCTGGACGGGTCAAATACCGCGATATCGCCGGGCTGGTGCGCCCAGCCGAAATGGAGTAGTTCGATCCGGCGGCCACCGACATCGAGGCGCGTCGTCTGCTCGATCAGTTGCGTCGGTCGTTGCAGCGCAGTTTCGGCCAGCGGCGGCTCGCCGATGTCGGACACGAGATTGCGTATGCAGCGGTCGCAGTTCTGGACCATGAATGCATCGGTGTCGCGATGGGCGAGAATGCTCACGCCGCGTCGGGCGAAGGCCGTGTTGCCGAGTACATGCTCCGGTCCGGCGTAGGCGTTGATTGCCAGGACGATCGGCTTGGACGTTAGTTGCGCGCTTGCTTGCAGCAGACGAAGGCCGTGGGCGTGGCTGGTGCCGGTGCCGATGACGATGACGCCTTCATCGCCGACGATGAGCCCCTGGTTGCTTACGAGTCCGTCGTTGGCAGGCGAGGGCGCCTCGGCCGCGCCGAGGAAGGCGAAGACACCTGGCGCAACGGGTGTTGGCGGGAGCGGGTCCGTGCCCGACGCGGCGCAACCAAGTGCCGAGAAGAACATGGAGCAGCCGATCACCACTGCAACAGACAGGATTCGGTGCAGGGCAGGCATGAACATGGCGTCGCCAATTCTAAGCGCCGCAAGGGATGGGGGACGCGGCGAGATCATGCGCGCGCGTTTTGCATTTTCGTGCCTCCAGCGCATAATCGGCGCCCATGCGCACGAGCAGATGCTCTCTGCGCCGCGCCGCCTGCGCTCTCTAACCCAGAGGAAACCAATGCCTACAATTCGATGGTCATGCATCCTGTTCGGTGCCCTGTTGTCGGCTCCGGCACTCGCCTACGAATATCCCACCGTCGATCGCGTGGAATTCGTGATCGAGTGCATGAAGAACAACGGTGGCGAGTATCACTTCCTCTACAAGTGCTCGTGCGTGATCGATGCCGTTGCCAAGGAGATGCCCTACGACGCCTACGTGGAAGCGTCCACCGTTGCGCGCTATGCGGGTATGGGCGGCGAGCGAGCGGGCGTGTTCCGCGATCCGGAGCCGATGAAGGATATGGCGAAAAACTACCGGGCACTGCGGGCCAAGGCCGGGAAGGAATGCGGCGTCGAAAAATAACCGCGACGACCGGCGCGCCTACGAGCCGGCCACCGTGCCCGGCTTGACCTTGATCGAACTCTCGAACTTGAGATCGTTGGTGTCGACGATGTCGGCCTTCAATTCCCCTTCGCCGCGCGGCACGAAGTAGAAACGGAAATTGGGGTTCTCGCTGATGGTGAAGTCCACCTCTGCGGTGAGAATCGGTCGCCCGGCGTAGGACACGTCGATCTTGCGCACGAAGTGGGGTGGCGCGTAAAGCCGCGTTACCTGATCCATGGCCAGACCGGAAACATTGGGATGGCTGATCATCAACTGCGCGAGCGCTGGTTTGTTCATGGTCACGGCGTCATCGACGCGAAAGCGCGTCTTGCCCAGGCGCGCCATGGCTTCCGCCAGATCCTTTCCTGCCGGCGCCGAGCATCCCCCGGAGGCCTTGACGTAGCGCGAGGCCATGAACAGCTTACCGTCGTTCATTTCCGCCACGGCGCGGACATGTGTGTATTCCTCGATGCGCACGCGGGTTTCCAGGTCGGCCTTGCCGCTGTCGGGCGTGAAGGTGAAGATCGCGCCGACCGGCGAGGGGTTCTTGTCGATGATCAGATAGACCTTCTTGATGTAGCGGTCTTTCTGCTGCTCCGCCTGGGTGCGGATGGCAATGGGAACGGTGGCCGCGTCCTCGGCGCGATCCGGGGCCTCCAGTGCGACGACCGCCTCGGCCTGCTCGGAAACGGCCCGGTCGCCGAACATGTTCTGCTTGATTGCCGGCCAGGTGTCATCCTTTTGAGGTGTTTGTGCCGGCACGCTGGCCGCGGTCAGGGCCATCATGCTGGCACAAGCGATTGCTGCGATCCCGCGGCGCATGGGGCTCATGGACGTCTCCTCCTATCCGACCTTCGACAGGTAACCGTGTCGGTTGGTTCTCGGCAAGTATAGTCGGCGGCCGGCGCACGGGCGAGTGGGATCAGTCCTCCCACTCGAGCTCGGCATACGCGGCGGTGACGTTGCGGCGATGGAAGCCATCGTACAAGAGCCACTGGTCCTTCTCGGCGGTTCCGACTTCGGCCACCGCCTGCTGGATCGTCCGTTTCGCCTTGATCGCCGTTCGCGTCTCATCGCGCAGCACGCGCAGGTAACGCTCCTGCTCCGCCAGCGCCTCTCGCCAGGCGGCGCCGGCATCGCCATGGCCGGCGATGACCCGGCGCGGTTCGAGGCGCTTCAGTTCCTCGATCACCGCGAGCCAGCCGCGCAGGCTGCCGTCCAGGGCGGGGATGCGCCGCACGAACAGCAGATCCGAAAGCCACAGCGTGCCGGTACGCTCGTCCAGCACCGTCAGGTCGTTGTCGGTGTGGGCCGTACGCCAGGCACGCAGCTTGAGGACGCGCCCGCCCAGGTCGAGGTCGGCCGTGTCGGTCACGGTCAGCGAGGGCGGAATGACCGTGCTGTCCGCCACCGCCGGTCCGAGATCGCGAATCAGGGCATTGCGATAGTTGCCGCCTCTCGCCGCCATCGCCGCCGGCAGCTTGGCATGGCCGACGAAAACCGGTTTGTCATCGACGAAGGCGGCATTGCCGAAGATGTGGTCGGGGTGCACATGGGTGTTGATAACGTAACAGATGGGCAGTTGTGTCTTCGATCTCAGCGCTGCCCTGAGGCGTGCGCCGACGATCACGCTGCCGCCCGTGTCGACGACAGCCACGCACTTCGCGCCGATGATGAACCCGATGTTGGCGATGGCACCGAGATTATCCCGATCGGGTTCCTGCTGGACGCCGGAATGAACGAACAAACCCTCGGCGATTTCGGTAACGGCAAGAGCCGACTCCTGCGCGATTGCCTCTGCCCCTGGGGCCGAGACGAACAGCAGACAGACTGCGTACGCCGTGGCGACGAATCGGAACCGTCGTGACTGGCGCAGATTGTGCGTCATGTCTGGGGCGCTAGCGCCTCTGGCGGTCGCGCGCGGGCGGCAGCGCGGGCGTCGAGCCAGTTCCGGGCGGCGATCAGCAAACCGAGGAAGATAAAGGCGCCGGGCGGCAGGATGGACACCAGGAAGCCCGGATAGTCCTCGGGGAAAACGGTCAGCGCGCGCGTGCCCGGAATCACCAGATCGATGCCGGAAAACAACGTACCGCTGCCGACGAGCTCGCGCATGCCGCCCAGCACGGCGAGCACCCAGACGAGGCCGATACCCATCATGGCGCCGTCAACCGCTGACGAGAGCGGTGTGTTCTTGGCGGCGAACGCCTCCACGCGCGCCAGCACGATGCAATTGACGACGATCAGCGGGATGAAGATGCCGAGCACCAGGTAGAGCTCATGAAAGTAGGCATTCATCACCAAATCCACCACCGTGACAAGGGAAGCGATAACCAGAATGAATACCGGGATGCGGATCTCGTAGGGAATGAAATTGCGCAGGGCGGCAACGGTGAAACTGGCCATGGCCATGACCACGATGGTCGCGATGCCCAGGCTCGCGCCATTGACCAGACTGGTGGTCACCGCAAGCGTCGGGCACAGCCCGAGCAGCTGCGCTAGTGCCGAGTTCTGCCGCCAGATGCCATTGGCAGCAAGGTCGCGGTAGGTCGACAGGTTCATCGTTTCAGCACCTCAATGATTCGAAATCAAGCATTCCACCGCAGAGGACGCAGAGAAGAATCGACTGCAATTGCGAAATCGTTCGCGCCACCAAGGACACCAAGAACACCAAGCAACGGCGATCGTTGCCGAGAGAAATGCTCTTGCCCGACAGATGCGCGATGCAGCATGACGAGTACTTGAATCCTCTTGGTGTTTTTTGGTGTCCTTGGTGGTGAATCGCTCTTTGATTCGAGGATTTCCTCCCTGTTCTCTGTGTCCCCTGCGGTGATATAACGCCTTCGCGTTCATTGCAGCTTCGCCCCGTTCGGCAGTCCGAAGATGCGCTCGGCGTTGGCCCCGGCGAACTTTAATGCCTTGCCCGTGGCATTGGTGACGGCGCGGGCGCTGATGGTGGCCCCGGTCATCTGGTCGAAGCGTCCGCCGTCCTTCTTCACCTTCCACTCCGCCGCGGTCACGCGGTCGAAACCCTGGTCGTTGAACTGGGTGATCCACGGCCTGGCCTTGTTTCTGTCCTTGCGGATGTCGATGTAGTCGCCCAGACCCGGCGTTTCTTTGTGCTGCGTGACGCGCACGCCGGCGACTTCGCCACCGTCTTTGCCCGTCATGCGCACGGCCACTAAAAGCGTGATCCGGCCGCCGTAGCCGTCCGGCGCCACCGCCTCGAACACCAGTGCGACGGGCACCTCGCCCTTGCGGGCGCGGAAGATCCGGCTCGTGTCGTCGATGCCCAGATCCGCCAACGGTCCGGTGTCGACATGGTCCTGCAGCAGCACGTTGTCGTAGGCCGACGGCGGCAGGACCTCGTTTACCAGCTTCATCTTCTCCTGTTCCAGGCTGGCGTCGATGGTCGATTTCGTAGCGCGGTAGGCGAACGCCATGGCGCCGGTGAATGCGGCGGTGAACACGAGCATGACCGCCGCGGTGCGCAGCGACGTGCCCAGGGCGGTGGGCTCGCTCACGGTTTCTGCTCCTGCTTCGCGCGTGCCGCATCGTGCTTGTGACCGAACACCGGTGGCTGGGTCCTCATGTCGATGAGCGGCACGCAAATGTTCATCAGCAGGGTGGCGAAAGCAATGCCATCCGGGTAGGCGCCGAAGTTGCGGATGATCCAGGTGAGCAGCGCGATGCCGGCGGCGAAGAGCAGCTTGCCGCGCGGTGTCGTCGCGCCCGAAACCGGGTCGGTGGCGATGAAGAAGGCGCCGAGCATGGCGCCGCCGGTGAAGGCATGGAAGATTGGGCCGGCGAAGCGGTCGGGGCTGCCGAGGCTGAAGGCGCCGGCGACCAGCGCCAGCGTGGCCAGGAATGCCACCGGGATGTGCCAGGTGATGACGCGCTGTTGCATCAGCCACAGTCCGCCCAGCAGGTAGCCGGCCGCGACCCACTCCCAGCCCTTGCCGCCGATGTTGCCGAACGTGGCGTGGCTGCCGAGCACGCCGGCGACCGTGGCGCGCGCCTCGGGCGTGTGCAGCGTCGTGCGCAGGGCATCCAGCGGCGTGGCCATGACGATGGCGTCGAGACGGCGCTCGCCGCCTAGGATCGCCTGCAACTGAGCGGAGAAGTCGGTGAATCCCACTGCCGGCCACTGGGACATGAGCTGCGGATAGGCGACGATCATGGCGCAGTAGGCGGCCATGGCCGGGTTGAACGGGTTCTGGCCCAGCCCGCCGTAAAGATGCTTGACGATGACGATGGCGAACAGCGTCGCCGCCACCGTCAGCCACCAGGGAGCGATGGGCGGGAAAGTCAGAGCGATCAGCCACGCCGTCACCAGGGCGCTGCCGTCGGCGAGGAACAGCGCGACGGGACGCTTGCGCAGACGCAACATGACCGCTTCGCCAGCCAGCGCCGCCGCCGATGCCAGGGTGATATTGACCAGGATCGCCGGACCGAAGAACCAGACATAGGCGGCGAGGCCGGGCAGCAGGGCGGCCAGCACCCGAAACATGACTGCCGGGACGCTGGCGGGAAGCCGAACATGGGGTGAGTGGGTAATCATGAGCGGATCACACGGGCGGCTCGGGGGGCGTTTTCGCCATGGCCCGAATCCTGGCGCGGCGCACCTCTATCTCGGCGATTTCCGCCCGCTGTTCGGGTGTCAGATTGTCCGTGTTTTTCGGCTTGATTTTCTCTTTCTGTGCCCGCGCGCGCTCGATGGCAGCGGCGATCAGGGCCTTGTTCGGATCCTCCGCGGAGGCGGCTTCCGGGACAGGGGCAGCAGCTTTCGTGACCGAAGCGGCGGTTGCCTCTGCTGCGTGGGTCTCTGCGGCCGCCGGCGCCTTTTTCGCCATCGCTTCGCGGGCGGTTGCCGTCTTCGCAGCCAGGCGCTCGGCCTTCTCCTGCTTTTCGCGCTCCAGCCGCAGGTTGTGGAACTCGAAACGGCTGCGAGCGGCATCCGATGCCGCCTTGTCGCGTTCGCGTGCCCGGATCTCGGCCTTGGCGAAGCGGTAGTAGTCCACCAGCCGGATGTGCGACGGGCAAACGTAGGCGCAGCAGCCGCATTCGATGCAGTCGAAGAGCGAATACTCCTGGGCCTTGCCGAAGTTCCGGGCGCGCGAGAACCAGTACAGTTCATGCGGCTGCAATTCCATCGGGCAGGCACGGGTGCAGGCGCCGCAGCGGATGCATGGCATTTCCGGCGGCGGCGGCGGAAACAGGGCCCGATTGCCGGCAATGACGCAGTTGGTCGCCTTGACCACCGGCACGTGGATGCTGGGCAGGGTGAAGCCCATCATCGGCCCGCCCATGATGTAGCGGTCGGTATCCGTCCGGGGGCCGGCCAGGGCGAGCAATTCGTTGATGGGTGTGCCGATCAGCACCTCGAGGTTGTGCGGTCGCTCCACGTTGCCGGTGAGCGTGACGACGCGCGACACCAGCGGCTCGCCCAGCACCAGGGCGCGATGCACGCTGTAGGCGGTGCCGACGTTGAAGCACTGCACGCCGTAATCGGGGCCCAGCTTGCCGTAGGGGATCTCGATGCCTGTCAGTACCCGGATCAGTTGCTTCTCGCCGCCGGCCGGGTAGAGGGTGGGCACGGCGACCGCCTCCATTTTCTCGCCCGCCTGCGCGATGGCGGTGCGCACGGCAGCGAGCGCCTGCGGCTTGTTGTCCTCGATGCCGATGACGACGTTGGCCGCGCGCAGGATGTGGCGCATGATCGCGGCGCCGGAGACGACTGCCGAGGCTCGCTCGCGCATGAGCATGTCATCGCAGGTGATCCACGGCTCGCACTCGGCGCCGTTGATGATCAGGGTGTCGGTATGTCCCGTCTTGCCGGGGCGCAGCTTGATGTGACTGGGGAACACGGCGCCGCCCAGGCCGACGACGCCGGCATCGCGCAGGGCGTCGCGCACTTCGTCGGGCGGCAGATCACGATAGTCGACGGTCTGGCGCTCGCCCCAGCGCTCCTCGCCGTCGGGTTCGATCACCACGCACAGGCCGGGCAGGCCTGAGGGGTGGGGCAGGGCGCGGAGTTCCACGGCCAGCACCTTGCCGGATGTCGGGGCATGGGCGGCGACGGCAAAGGCGCTTTCCGCGGCGCCGATGGGCTGACCCTTGAGGACGTGCTGGCCCGGCTCCACGAGGGGCAGCATCGGCCCGACGCTCTGGCGCAGCGGCACGACAAGCACGGTGGGCAGCGGCGCCGGCGCGATCGGCTGGCGCGTGGAGGCGTCCTTGTGGGATTGCGGTTTGACGCCGCCCTTGAAGGAGAACAGCCTGGCGATCATCGGTTCGTTGTTATGCCGCCTTCTTGATCTCGAACACCGGGTAGCGCCACTTCCATGTCTCCACCGTCTCCGGCACCGGTTTCATGTGGATGCAATCCACCGGGCAGGGGGCGACGCACAGCTCGCAGCCGGTGCACAGCGGCGCGACGATGGTGTGCATCTGCTTGGCGGCGCCGACGATGGCATCCACCGGGCAAGCCTGGATGCACAGGGTGCAGCCGATGCACAGGTTCTCGTCGATGACGGCCACCGACTTGGGCTTTTCGACGCCGTGCTCGGCGGAGAGCGGCTTGAACTCCTTGCCGAGCAGATCGGCCAGCTTGCGGATACCTTCCTCGCCGCCGGGCGGGCACTGGTTGATTTCCGCCTCGCCCTTGGCAATGGCCTGGGCGTAGGGCTTGCATCCCGGAAAGCCGCACTGACCGCACTGAGTCTGGGGCAGGATGGCATCTACCTTGTCGACGAGCGGATCGCCCTGCACCTTGAACTTGACGGCAGCATAGCCGAGAGCGGCACCGAGGACGATGGCGCCCAGAGACATGACGGCGATGGCGGTCAGCATCGCGGTTCAGGTGGAACCATGTGAGTCATCCTGAAAACACTATTGGCACCAGCAAGAACACCAAGGACACCAAGGGAACCACGGATTCGGCCGGGGGAAGCGCCGTCAACGCGCAGGTGAAGCCGGTTTGCCCGCCTTGCACCGCAATCTGTTGTATGTCTTGGTGTGCTTGGTGTCCTTGGTGGTGTAAACAACCTCGTGCGAATCACTTGTACTTGTCCAGTCCGGCGAAACCCATGAACGCCAAGCTCATCAGGCCGGCGGTGATCATGGCGATCGCCGTGCCGCGAAAGGGCACGGGCACGTCGGCGCCTTCGAGCCGCTCGCGGATGCCGGCAAACAGCACGAGCGCCAGCAGGAAACCTACGGCGCTGCCGAATCCGAACAGCAGCGATTCGACGAACGTGTGCTTGAGGGCGATGTTGAGCAGCGGTACGCCGAGCACGGCGCAGTTGGTCGTGATCAACGGCAGGTAAATGCCCAGCACCTGATGCAGCAGCGGGCTGGTCTTCTGGATGATCAGCTCGGTAAGCTGGACGATGGCAGCAATTGTGACGATGAAAGCCAGGGTGCGCAGATACTCCACCCCGAACGGCACCAGCAAGACGCGATCGATGATGTAGCTCGCGCCGGTGGCCATGGTCAGCACGAACATGGTCGCGGCACCCATGCCGATCGCCGTCTCCAGCTTCTTCGACACACCCATGTACGGGCACAGGCCGAGGATGCGGACGAAGACGACGTTGTTGACGAGAACGGCGGCCAGGATGATGAATAGATAGCTGGTCATGAATGGCGGCACTTGCACGTCATGGGAAGCGTTGCCGGGAGCGAGCCGCGCACGCGCCGGCGCCAATTATCGCGTTTTGCACCGCGCCGCTCAACCATGTCGACGTTATAGGCTTATAGCCCAATCGTATGGCCGTGGGGAGCTAAGCGCTAAGCGATTTGCGTATCTCGATCGCTCCCGGCATGCGTTGGCCCGGCGCGGGCGATGAGCCGACGGCAGGGGGCCCTCGGCGCCGTGCTCGTCATCCTCGACTGCACGCGGCACGCGGACCGTCATGCGGCCGCGCTCACGGCATGGGGGGCGTCGCGGGTGGCCGCGATTGCCTCTGCGACCAGCTGCGGGCCGCGATAGATAAGGCCGGTGTAGAGTTGCACGAGACTTGCCCCGGCCTCGATCTTCGCCCGGGCTTGGGCGCCATCGACGATGCCGCCGACGCCGATGATCGGCACCTCGCCCTGCAAATGCCTGGCGAGGCTGGCGACGACATCGGTGGCGTGTGCGAATAGCGGCGCGCCCGAAAGCCCGCCTGTTTCATCTGCATGGCGCAGGCCGTCAACGCCGGCGCGGGCGAGCGTCGTGTTGGTGGCAATGACGGCGTCGATGCCATGGCGGCGCACGGCCGCGGCGATCGCGGCGATCTGGTCCTCGTCCAGGTCGGGCGCGATCTTCAACGCCAGCGGAACATAGCGCCCATGACGGTCGGCTAGCTCCGCCTGCGCCTGCTTGAGCGCCCCGAGCAGGGCGTCCAGTTCCGACTCGCCCTGCAGTTGCCGCAGGTTCTTGGTGTTCGGCGACGAGATGTTGATGGTGACATAGCGGGCGTAGGGATAGACGCGCCGCAGGCAGGTCAGGTAGTCCTCGGCGGCGCGCTCGATGGGCGTATCGAAGTTCTTGCCGATGTTGATGCCGAGCACGCCGGCCTTGGCGCCGGCAAAGGCCGATGCCTTGACGTTGGCGATCAGCGCCTCGACGCCGTGATTGTTGAAGCCCATGCGGTTGATGATGGCCTGCGCCTGGGGCAGGCGGAACAGGCGCGGCTTCGGGTTGCCCGGCTGCGGCCGCGGCGTCACCGTGCCGACTTCGATGAAACCGAAGCCCAGGCTCGCCAGCCCGTCGATGCATTCGCCATTCTTGTCCAGTCCGGCGGCCAGCCCGACGCGATTGGGAAACTCGATGCCCATCACCGTCACACCGTCGCCCGACGCGCTGGTGCAGGCCGGCAGCAGGGGCGTCGCCTGCAGGGCGCGCAGGCTGGCAATGGTCAGGTCATGGGCCGTTTCGGCGTCGAGGGCGAACAGGAAAGGGCGGGCCAGGGAATAAAGCATGGCGCGATTGTAGCCGAATCGCGCTCGCACCCAGCTTGCTGGGCGCGGCTTCTTACGCTCGGTGGGGCGCTCCATCGGCGGCGGGAACCTGATACAGCGGGCGGCTCGAACTTGGGATCAGGCTCATCGACCCTATGCTGGACGGATGCGGCTCGACGGACCGGGAGTCCGGAACCTCTGTCGTTGAAGCGCGGTCAAGCGGATACCAGCGACGCCTGTTGCCCGCGGCAGGCGAGCCCGCGAAGGAGGTCCCCATGGCCGTCGAGTTGAACCACACGATCGTCCACGCCCGCGATGCCCAGGCGTCGGCGCAATTCCTCGCGACGCTGCTCGGTCTCGCGGCGCCGACACGATTCGGCCCCTTCTGGGTCGTACAGACCAGCAACCGCGTCAGCCTCGACTTCCTCGAGACGGACGGGGACTTCATCGTTGAGCACTATGCCTTCCTGATCAGCGAGGTCGAATTCGACGACATCTTCGCGCGCCTGCGCGCGCAGGGCCGTCAGTATTGGGCCGATCCCGGGCGGAAGCGCCCTGGCACCATCAACCACGGCGACGGCGGCCGGGGCGTCTACTTCGAGGACCCGAACGGCCACGTGCTCGAGATCATCACACGGCCCTACGGCGGCTGAGCCGCCATCACGGACGTTCCCTGTCCGGCAAAGCCATGCCCTCGTTCAGGATGTCCGCATAACGCGCATAGCTGAAGACCCGCCCGCGCTGCTTGCGGGTAAGCTCGGTCACCACGCCGAGGCGTTCGAGATGCGCCAACGATTTGTTCACCGTCGCCGGCGTGAGCCCGGTGGCGGCCACCAGCGACGCGGCCGTGGCGAGCGGCTGGCGTTGCAGGGCGCGATGGATCTCCAGCGCCGATACCGCCGCGCGGCCCAGGCCTTCGATACGCTGGGCGTCGGCGGAAGCCAGCTCCGGCGGCAGCGCGCCGTGCATGGGAGCGCGAAACTGGAGCGTTTCCACCCCGGCCCAGAAGGTGATCAGGAACAGCGCCAGCGGCGCCTGCACCCGTGACGGCATGGCCCACGCGAGCGCCAGCGCACCCAAGGACCAGACCAGGAACGCGTTCGGGTAGAGCTCGTCGATGTGATAGATCTGCGCCACCAGCCAGATGCCGGCGCCGAACAGCATCGTGCCGAGCGCGTGCAGGCCCTCGACCTGCGCCCGGTTCGGCTCCGCGTCGCGAGCGAGTGTCATCGCGGCGCCGTGCGCCGCGGCGAGTGCGCCGAACACCAGCGCGAGCTTGACCGCCTTGGGAATCGCCTGCCAGTTGTAGGCGAAGAACAGGATCAGGCCTAGCCCGACCAGCGCCGCGCCGATGGCCTAGAAGATGATGCGCCTCCAGCCGCGCTCCGCCGTCTCCGGATGCCGCGCCAGGATGCGCGGCGCCAGCGCGCTGTCCACCAGCCCCTCCGCCTGCCAGTGCGCGATTTCTTGTTTCAGCCACTGCTGATGCTTGGCCATGCTTGGTCCTTGCGCGACGACTGACTGTGGGAGTGCATCGTTCTGAATACCATAACAGCATGCAGGAGCACGCCACGCCGGCGTCATCGATGCGCCCGTCCCGGCGCTGGCCAAAGGATAGGAGATCCGACGCCGCTTCCGCAATTGCTTGGCACCTGGTCCTAAGCGAGAGCCGCCAATCGGGAATTGCGTACTGTAGGAACCCGAACTCCTCGCGAGCGAAGATGGCAACGCTGCTATCAATGAATATCGGTCATTCGGCAGCACTTCGGCCTTTGCGGACCTTGAGCCTGTGGCAATAATCGGGCGGCAATGCTCAGGTTACCTGCCATCCAGCGGCTGGCGACGATCAATTTTCGCCTCAAACTTCAGGCAGGAATCGGATCAGTCTCAAACCAGCTGGCAGATTTATTCATACAAGATTCGTTGTGGCCGTTGCCTGCAACGGGCTGATCGATTGTCGCGCCATGTGCAGCATGTGCAGGGTGATCTTGCGGACCTCCGACTTGCTTGCTTCGATGTGCGAGCGCAGCACCATCGCGGCCTGGACAGCCTTGCGCTGCAGCAGCAGGCGCAGTATCTGGGCGTGTTCGTCGTAGGTGGCGTTGATTCGGTCGACCTTGGTGAAATCCAGCCGCCGGATGATGCGAATCTTGTCCGTGATGTCGCGATGCACGCGCGCCATTTCGAGGTTGCCGGTGGCAAGCACCAGGCCTTGGTGAAAGGCTTCGTCGTTAGCGGATACCTGACGACCGTCACTCAGCCGCTCCTCGGGGGGAACCAGCCAGATCCCGGCAAGTGCGGCAAGATCGGCGGGGGTTTCGGCTTCGCAGATCAGGTTAATGGCGGCGACTTCGAGCACGATGCGCAGGTCGTAAAGCTGTTCGAAGCGGTTGAAGTCGAAAGGCGAGACATTCCATCCATTGCGGAATGCGACCTTCAGATAACCTTCCTGTTCCAGTCGCTGCAGGGCCTGACGCACGGGGGTGCGGCTGACGCCCAGGGATTGGGCCAGTTCGGTTTCGACAAGCCGGTCGCCGGGCAACACGCGGAAGTCGAATATGTCCTGTTTGAGTCGCTCGTAAACCGTTTCCGACAAGCGGGTATGGAAGCGGGATTCGACTCGCGGTTCAGGCATGGTTCGATCTTGGATACCGACGTGGGAAGCGACTATACGCCACCCTTCGGGAGGCCGTGCCCATGCCTGACTCTGTCGTCCGTGAGTGTCACCTTCGCAGCAAAATTCCGTGTTGGCGGTAGCGGCGATATGTTGGAACGCATCGTGATGCCAGCCTGTTGTAGAGCCCAAGCCGCCCGGAGACACAAATCTTCGCGCCACGGTGGTGCGATCAGCTGCACGCCAATGGGCAAGGCAACGCTGTCAGGCCATGTCGGCGCGACTGCCACCGGCAGGCCGATGAAAGAAATCGGCTGCGTCAATAGCCCCATGCCGGACCGTGTTGGCAGGAGCCGGCCATTGATCAGCATGGTTTCCTGCCCGAGCATTGTAGCGGTCACCGGCGTCGCCGGGGCGATCAACAGGTCGATGTCGCGGAAAGCCTCCAGCGCCCGCCGCCGGAACCATGTGCGCAGCTGCCGTGCCCGATCGACCCAACTGGCGGGTAGCAGGGCACCGGCCAGGAGTCGTTCGCGCGATAGCGGTTCGAAGTCCTCGGGGCGTTCCCGCAGTGCCTGGAGGTGCAAGGCACCCGCCTCTGCGGCGGTGATGACATACGCCGCTGCTCGCGCCGCCGCAACCTCGGGCAGGACAAGGTCGCCAAGACTGCCCAGAGCCCGGGCGGCGCGCTCGGATGCGGCGCGCGCCACGGCGCCGGCCTCGTCGTCGAAATAACCGGCCAGCCGCGCCACGCGCAGCCCGCCGACGCCCCGGCCGATCAAGGCGGCGGTAGGCTCGATGCTGCGCTGGGCACAGGCCGGATCGCGTTCGTCCGGTCCCTGCAACGCATCGTAGGTCAGCGCCAGGTCGTCGGCCGTCGCGGCCAGCGGGCCAAGGTGGTCGAGACTGCGCGCGAAGGGAAAGCTGCCGCTGCGCGGCAAGCGGCCATAGGTCGGCTTGAGGCCGAAAATGCCGCACAGCGATGCCGGTACGCGGATGGAACCGTTGGTATCGGAGCCGAGCGCGATCGGCACTAGGCCGGCGGCGACAGCTGCGGCGGAGCCGCCGGACGAGCCCCCGGCAGTCCGCGCCGGGTCGTGCGGGTTGCGCGTGGCACCGAAGTCGGTGTTCTCGGTCGTAAAGCCATAGGCCAGCGCGTCCATGTTGAGCACACCCGTAAGCAAACCGCCGGCGGCGTGCAGGCGTCGTACCAGCACGGCATCCGTGGCGGCCGGCGGATTGCCGGCCAGCAACCGGGCGCCGGCGAGTGTCGTGACGCCGGCAACGTCGAACAGATTCTTGACCGCATAGGGCACGGCAGCCAGCGGCCCTGCCTGCTCGCCGCGGGAGCGCGCCGCATCGAGGGCATCCGCCTCGCCCAGGGCGCGTTCGGCCAGGATCGCCGTGTAGGCGTTGATCGCGGGATTGTGCGCGGTGATGCGCTCCAGTGTCGCGGCGGCGATTTCGCGCGCCGACACCTCGCCACGGGCGAAGGCGGCGGCAATGGCGGTGGTCGGCTGCGCGCTCATGGCCGATACCGGGGCACGGACGTCGGCGTCGGCGCGGCATCGTCCGGCAGTCGCACCGACTGGACCCGTCGCGCCATGTCGGCGACGCGGTCGAACTCGGTCATCAGTGCCGCCCGCCGCGCCGGGGGCAACGGCACCTTGAGCAGGGCCAGCGCGGCGTCGATGAATCGCTCGCGCTCGGTCGGCGCGACGAAGTGGCAGGCGGCGCTGCGCCCGCGCGAGACTTCGCGCAGCGGCGGCGCCTGGGTCTCGCAGCGCTCGACACCGCGCGGGCAGCGGCCGAACAGGCGGCAGCGATGGGCGTCCGGATCGATCGGGCTTTGCGGATCGCCCCCGATCAGCAGGTCGCCCTCGTCGCCATGTCCGCCCGGCAGCGAGGCGATCAGCGCGCGGGTGTAGGGATGCAGCGGCCGCGCGAAGACTTCGCGCGCCGGGCCGCTCTCGACGATCTGGCCGAGGTACATCACCATCACCCGGTCGCAGAGCAGGCGCACCACGTTGAGGTCGTGCGAAACGAAGAGGAAGCTCATGGCCATCTCGCGCTTGAGACGGTCGAGCAGTTGCAGGATCACCGCTTGCACCGAAACGTCGAGCGCGGCGGTCGGCTCGTCGAGCACCAGGAGGCGCGGCTTGACGACAATGGCGCGGGCGATGCCGACGCGCGCCTTCTGTCCGCCGGAAAGCTGGTGCGGGTAACGGTCGAGCAGTTCCGGGGGCAGCCCGACGTGGGCCGCCGCTTCCTCGACGGCGGCGTCGATGGCGCCGGCGCCGCGCGTCCCGGTAAGCATGCGCGCGGCTTCGGCGATGGTCTGGCGCGCGGTGTAGCGCGGGTTGAGGCTGTCGGTTGGATCCTGGAACACCATCTGGATTTCGCGCCGCAGCGGGTGGTCGGCCATGGCGCGCGCCGGAATCAGGCCGATGCCGTGACCGTGGAAGCGCACGTGGCCGTCGGTGATGTCCAGCGTGCGGGTCAGCAGGCGCACCAGGGTCGACTTGCCGCAGCCGGATTCGCCGACGAGTCCGACCGTCTCGCCGGCATCGATGTGGAAGTTGAGGCCGTCGACAGCATGCAGGTGCTTCTTCCGGCCCTTGACGCGCACCGGAAAGCGCTTGACCAGGTCGATGGCCTCGAGCAACTGGCTCATGGCATCTGCCCCATCTGCGGATGGTGGCAGGTCAGTGTGTGGTCGCTGCCCGCCCGGACGCTCGGCAGCGCAGCGGCGCAGGCCGCGCTGCGCCGTTCGCAGCGCTCGGAGAAGCGGCAAGGCGGCAGGTCGTTGCGGCGCAGGTCCGGCAGGTTGCCGGGGATCGAGGCGAGGCTCTCCAACTGGTCCTGGCCCACCGGTGTAGCGCGCACCAGTTGCGCGGTGTAGGGATGGGCCGGGGTGCGGAACAGGGCTTCGGTGGGGCCGACCTCGACGATGTGGCCAGCGTGCATCACGGCCAGTTTGTCGCAGAAGTCGCGGGCGAGGCCGAGGTCGTGGGTGATCAGCAGCGTCGCCATGCCTTTCTCGCGGCCGAGGTCGCGAATCAGCCGCATGATTGCGGCCTGGGTGGTGACGTCGAGCCCCGTGGTCGGCTCGTCGGCGATCAGCAACCGCGGCCGGCAGGCGAGCGCGATGGCGATCATCACGCGCTGGCACATGCCGCCGGACAGTTCGAAGGGATAGGCGGTGTAGCGCCTCTCGGGATCGGGAATGCGCACGTCGGCCAGGCATTCGATGGCGCGCTGCCGCGCTGCCGCGCCGCGCAGATCGGTGTGCCGGCGCAGCACATCCTCGATCTGCTGGCCGACCTGACGGATGGGATTGAGCGCCACGCGGGGGTTCTGGAAGATCATCGCCAGCTCGCGGCCGCGCATGTTCTTCATCGCGCTGCCGTCATCGGCCAACAGGTCGATACCGGAAAAGCGGATGCTGCCGCCGGTGACGCGTGCCGCCGCATCCTGGATGCCGAGGATGGCGAAGGAAAGCACCGACTTGCCCGAGCCGCTTTCGCCGACCAGGCCGAGCGAACCTCCTTCGGGCAGTTGGAGGCTGACGTTCTCCAGCGCGCGCACGATGCCGCTGCGGGTACGGAATTCGAGCGACAAGTTCTCGACGGCGAGGAGCGTGTTCATGTCCGTCGCCTCGGGTCCACTAGATCGCGCAGCGAGTCGCCGAGCAGGTTAAAGCAGAACACGGCGAGCATCAGTACCGCGCCGGGAAACAGCGCGATCCACCACTCGCCGGAGACGATGTATTGCGCGCCTTCCGCCACCATGATGCCCCACTCGGCGGCGGGCGGTCGCACGCCAAGGCCGATGAAGGACAGCCCGGCGGCATTCAGGATGGCCCAGCCCATATTGAGGGAAATCTGCACCGTCATCGGCGGCAGGATGTTGGGGATGATGTGGTGGAACAGGAGCCTCGCCTCGCTGTTGCCGGCCAGCCGCGCCGCCTCGACGAAGCCTGCATTGCGCAGCACGGCGGACTCGGCGCGGGCGACGCGGATGTAGAAGGGCAGGTTGATGATGGCGGTGGCCAGCACGATATTGGCCACCGTGTTGCCCAGCGCGGCGACGATGCCCATGGCCAGTACGAAGAGCGGAAAGGCCATGATCGTGTCGGACAGCCGGCCGACGATGCGTTCCGTCCAGCCGCCGAAATAGCCGGCGCAGGCGCCGGCCAGGCCGCCGATGACGCAGGAGAGGCCGACTGCGGCGACGGCAATGCCGAGATCGAGGCGCGCCGCCACCATGACGCGGGAGAGGATGTCGCGGCCAATGGCGTCGGTGCCGAACCAATGGGCCCTGGACGGCGGCGAGAGCGGCGCGCCGACATTTGAGGCCAGCGCGTCGAAAGGCGCCAACCAGGGGCCGACCAGGGCGAGCAGGACGAAGGCGGCAAAGAGCAGGAAGGCGGCCAGCGAAAGCGGGTTTTCCGCCACCACGTAGCGCAGCGTGGCCCAGCGCGTCCGCCAGACGGGAGAAGGAAGGACGGCTTCAGTCATGGCTGCGCATGCGCGGATCGACGATGCCGTAGGCGATGTCGATGGCGAGGTTGAGGAAGACGTAGAGCAACGCCATGGTCAGCACGAAGCCCTGTACCGGCGCGTAGTCCGAGGCCACCAGCGCCTCGATGGCGAAGGAGCCGACGCCGGGCCAGGCGAAGACCTTTTCCACCAGCACGTTCGAGCCGAGCAGGAAAGAGAACACCATGCCCAGGGTGGTCATCACGGGCAGCAGGGCGTTGCGGAAGGCATAGGTGAACAGCACGGTACCGGGTGCCAGTCCCGAGGCGCGCGCCGTGCGGATGAAGTCGGCGGAAAGCACGCCGAGCATCGAGGCGCGCGTCATGCGCGCCAGCGGCGCGAGAACGAACAGCGCCAGTGTCACGGCGGGCAGGATCAGCTGTTTGGCCGCGCCGACGAAGGCTTCGAGGTCGCGAGCCAGCAGGCTGTCGATCAGGTAGAAGCCGGTGACATGGGCCGGGCTGGAAAGGTAGGGGTCGAGCCGGCCCAGCGGCGAAGGCGCCCAGCCGAGCAGGAAATAGAAGATGTAGGCCAGCAGCAGGCCGGTGAAGAAAGTCGGCAGCGACACCCCGGCGGTGGCGATGCCTCGGCAGAGGTGGTCGATCCACGAGCCGGGTCTGGTGGCGGCGAGGATGCCGAGCGGAATGGCGACGACGACGGCCAGCACCAGGCCGACCAGGGTCAGTTCCAGCGAAGCGGGCAGGCGCGTGGCGAGTTCGGTCAGCACCGGCTGGCCGGTGGCCAGCGAGTTGCCCCAGTCGCCCCGCACCAGGTCGTACACATAGCGAAAAAACTGCTCGGGCAACGATTTGTCGAGCCCGAGCTTGATGCGGATCTCCTCCACCGCTTCCGTCGTACCCGACGGGCCGGCGAAGAAGGCCGCCGGGTCGCCGGGCAGGGCGCGGGTGAGCAGGAAGGTGACGACGATCACCCCGATGATATTGGGGATCGCACCCAGCAGCCGCTTGAGGATCGTCGTCAGCACCACGCCGCCTTATTGTTTGGAGATTTGCCGGTAGTCGGGTTGCAGATGGAACCAGTAGGTGTAACCCTGGATGTTCTTCTTCATGGCGACGTCCATCATCGGCTGGCCGACCGGGATGCGCGGTACGTCCTGGTAGGCGATGTCGATGAAGCCCTTGACCTGCTGCGCGTACTTCTTCTTGTCGGTCTCGAAGCGGGCGGCCTCGATCAGCTTGTCCACTTCCGCGTTCTGGTAGCTCGGCGTGTTGAATACCGCGTTCTGACCGTGATAGTTCCAGAAGAAGAAATACTCGGGATAGTTCAGCCAACCGCCGAAGCGGTTGATGATCAGCGGCATGTCCTTCTTCAGCAGGGCGGCGCGCCAGTTGGAGCCAGGCACCTTGTTGATCGTGGTCTTGATATTGATCTGCGCCAGGGCTTCCTGCATCAGCACCGCCATCGGCTCGGAGACCGTGCCCTGGCCAAGGTCGAAGGACAAAGTGGTATCGAACCCACTGGACAGGCCGGCTTCAGCCATCAGGGCGCGTGCCTTGGCAACGTCAGTCGTGTACGGCGTTGCGACGGGCCATTCGGTACCGGTGACCGGCTTCGTGTTGCCAAAAAGGGGTACCGCGCGGCCGTAGAAAGCGCTCTGCATGATCTTGTCGTAGGGCAGCACGTAGGCGACGGCCTGGCGCACCTTCGGGTTGTCGAAGGGCGGCTTGCTGGTCAGCATGCCGATGTACCACATGGAGTTCTCGATCGGCACGCTGGCAACCTTGACGTTGCCCTTTTCCTGCGACATTTCCGAGAAGTCCTTGGGCGGCATGTCGAAGGTGATGTCGATGTCGCCCTTGGTCAGCAGGGCGCGGCGGTTGCCGGCCGAGGGGACTTCGCGCTGGATGATGCGTTTCATCTTCGGCAGCGGGCCGCTCTTCCAGTCGTCGAAGCGCTCATAGACGATTTCCTGGCCCGGCTTGTAGCTGGCAACCTTGTAGGCGCCGCCGCCGGCGGTATTGTTCTTCAGCCATGTGCCGGCCCAGGGGTCTTCCGCGGTGGCGTTCTTCTTCGCCAGTTCGGAGTTGTAGACCGAGGCGACGGGTACCGCCATGTTGGGCAGGCTCATCTTGTCCTTGCGCAGGAAATTCACCTTGAAGGTGCTGTCATCCACCGCCTCGAACTGCTCGGCCTTTTCCAGCGAACCTGCTTTCATCTGGAAAGTGGGGAAGCCGCCCATGGCCAGGGCGCGGTCGTAGGACCATTTCACGTCCTTGGCCGTCACCGGCTTGCCGTCGTGGAACTTGGCGCCCTTGCGCAGCTTGAAGGTGACGGACATACCGTCCTTGGCCACCTGCCAGCTTTCCGCCAGCTCCGGTTCGAGCTTGGTGTAGTCGTAGCTCTGGGTGCCGTCCGGCATCTTCTTTTTGCCGTAGGTCATCAGCCGATCGTAGGCCAGCCAGGCCACGCCATAGGCCGGGCGGTTGGCGCCGACGCCTTGCACGTCGAGCATGTTCGGGCCGGTCTCGTTGGCAACGACCAGGGTTTCGGCCTTGCGGTCCTGGGCACTCACCAGAGCCGACGCTGTCGCCAGCAGTGACAGCGAGGCCGACAGCAGCAAGGTTTTGCGGGTAAGCATCATGGTGGATCTCCTTTTGGGAAAAGTAATAATCACTGCGCGGCGCGGTGTGCCATGTAGGCGCGCCAGCCGCCGAAAAGGCTGATGTCCTCTGCCCCAACGGTGGCGAGAGGGTCGCAGATGAAGCCCTGCACTTCGTTACCGTCTTCGAGTCTGACCATGCCGATACCCAGCGGCGCCGGTATCCCGGCAACAAAGCTGCCGTAATGGCGGGCCGGCAATTGCCAGATTTCCAACGCGATGGCCGCGCCCTGCGGAACGCGCACCAGACCCGGCTTGGGCGGCACGGTGCCGGGCAGGGCGAAGAAGCGGTAGTACGGAGCGGTGTGCGTGACGCGCTGCAGACGACCGCCGCGTTCCAGCAACTGCCAGTTGAGCGGCATGCCCGAAAGATGGGCGCCGACCACGGCAATTTCGACCATGGGCTCATCGCTCGGCAGCGGCGGCAGGGGCTCGCTGGCGCGCGGCGGCGTCTCACTGCTCAGGCCCAGGCGGTCATGCAGCAGCGGCTCGATACGGCGCGCGAATTCGGCCAGGCGGTGGTCGCCACCGCCCGCCGCTAGCAGGGTGATGCCGGCAGGCAGGCCGTCGGCGCGAAAGGGGCCGGGCAGCGCCAGGGCGCTCATGCCGAGCAGATTGACGAAGTTGGTATACATGCCGAAGTCGCTGTTGCGGGCGATGGGCTCGGCAGCGATGGCGACGCGGGTGTATATCGTCGGCGCGGTTGGTACCAGCATCAGATCGACATTGGCGAACACCGCTTCGGCCATGCGCTTGCCGGCTTCGAGGCGGTAGAGCGCATCGAAGGTATCGGCGGCGGTCTTGCCCTCGGCCTTGCCGATCACGGCGTGCACCGTCGGGTCCAATTGGTCGGCCTGCGCGTAAAAGTCGGCGAGGGCAAGACGGCGCTCGGTGACCCAGGGGCCGTCGTAGAGTAGTTTGGCGATGGCGGTGAAGGGCGCCAGGGGCACATCAACGAAGTCGAAATCGGCCTGCGTCTTGAGCTGTGCCAAGGCGGCATCGAAAGCCGCTTCCGCAACGCTGTCGCCGAGAAATTCCAGGGGTGCTGGCAGGCCGATGCGGACCTTGCGCGTGACCGTCGGCAGCGCGGTGATGGGCCGCGAATAGCTATCTTCGGCATCCGGCCCGGCCAGCACCGACAACACCGCCCAGCCATCCGCCACGGTATGCGACAGCACTGAAACGCAATCCAGACTCTTGCAGGCCGGGAACACGCCCCTTGTGCTGACCAGTCCCGGCGTGGGCTTGATGCCCACCAGATTGCAGAAGCCAGCCGGCACCCGGCCCGAGCCGGCGGTGTCGGTGCCCAGCGCGAAGGCGGCAAAACCCAGCGCCACCGCGGCAGCCGAACCAGAACTGGAGCCGCCAGAAACATAGTCGGGGTTGAAGGGATTCTTCACTTCGCCATAAGGCGAACGGGTGCCGACCAGACCGGTGGCGAACTGATCAAGATTGGTCTTGCCGATCAGGATTGCACCGGCCGCCTCCAGTTTTTCGATCACGGTGGCGGAACGCGTCGGCGTATAGCTAAATGCCGGACAGGCGCAGGTCGTGGGCAGGCCACCGACATCAATGTTGTCCTTGACCGCGAAGGGGACGCCAAAAAGGGGGAGGCGCTTCAGTACCTCCGTGTCGGTGGCGAGTTGCTCGCTCAGGGCGCGGGCCTGGGCACGCAGTTCTACGGCATCGCGCCGACAGATGAAGATGCAATCCCTATCGGCGGTGCCGTCAATCCTGGCGAGTAGCGCCTCGATCACGGCCGAAGGGGTGAGCGCTTGTGTCTGGTAGGCGGCGAGGAGGCCAGCGATATCCGGTGTAGTGAGCAAGATTTTGTGAATTCGATCTTGGATACAAGATGGGATTCATAAAGCATGGTGCGTGCCAAGCCCGGAGGGAATTGTTAGTCAATTGATTCATATGATTATTGGAAAGCTGCACGGTTCGAAGACGACGTCGGCGGCGTAAGAGATGCACCTTGAATGTGCATCCGACCTTGAATCGGGCACCGCATTCGTGTGCCGTTCAGGGCCTTTAATCTTCGGCAACCACGAATGGCAACAAGGTCTGATTTCTGATTAGCACCTGTCGCCTAACAGTCGACGGGCGTACGGCCGGTCAGGCCGACAAGCCGGCATTCGCACGGCAGAGTACCTGACAGATCACGAGAGGCTTGCGTGATGTGCGGCGGCAGACCATGAACAGCGCCGCGCACCCTCCCCTCCCACAAGAGAGACGCCATTGCTACCGCTCTCCATCCCCCACCACCGCCGCCTTCCCCGCCAACTCCCCACTCCACCTACCCCCCGGCGCCCGCACCAGCGCCACCGCCGCCGTCAGCCGCCGCCCGAGGACGTCCACCGCCGTGCGCTCGTTGTTGAGCGCCACGGTCTGCAGCGTCGCCACGTCGAGATAGCTGATGGTGCCCGCCTTGTACTGGTTGAGGCCCAGCTGCACCGCCTCGCGGGCCGCCTGCACGGCCTCGTCCTGCACCTGGGCCTCCTCTTCCAGCAGGCGCAGCGCCGCCAGGTTGTCTTTCACCTGCTGGAAGCCGGCGAGCACGGTCTGGCGGTAGGTGGCCACGGTGCCGTCGTAGGCGGCGACGGCCTGGTCGCTCTGGGCGCGGCGTAGCCCCCCGTCGAAGAGGGTCTGGGCGAGCGCCGGGCCGACGGACCGAGCGGCTGAGCAATCCTTCAGGTCACCGGCAACAGCAGGTGCAGCTTGAGATTGGCGAAGGAGCGGAATCCGCGATTGAAGGTGATCATCTCGCAGTCGGTCGCCTGGGCCAGCGCAGCGAGCCAGGCATCGGTCCATAGGTCGGGAGAGGGCTCGCGCCCTTCGATGTTGGCGCGCCAATGCTGCGTGTGGGTCTTTGGGGCTTGATCGACAATGACGATGCGCGGGTCATCGATCAACTCCGCCAGCACGTCCCACGCCTGCTCCGGGCGCAGGATGCTGGAACCCATGACGCGAACATTTGTGAGCAGGCGCAGAAGCGCCATCCGCACGGGCAGGCATAGGCCGACGCTGCCGTCCTCGCAGCCGTCCCACCAGGCGCTGGCGGGCGCGCGGTGGGCGTGCCCCTCGGTCAGCAAGGGCAGCAAGACGTTCGCGTCAGCGATGGCGCGCATTTGCCCGCGCCACTTCGGCTTCGACCTCCGCTTCGGTATCCAGACGCTTGATCTCGTCCGGGCTGAGCGTTCGCAAGGGCGAATCGGCGGCAAGCTTGATCGGAGGGCTCGTCATCCGTCGGGCGCGAACGCGCGAAGGCTCCTCCATTTCGCGCTTGAGCGCGTCGATGACGAGCTGTCGCAGACTGGAGCCGCGCTCCACCGCGGCGATCTTTGCTCGGCGGAGGACGTCATCAGGTAAATCAATGGTCGTACGCATAAATATGCTTTCCTGCATTGATGCGAGGAGTTTGGGCTATTTGCGTGAGGGCGTCAATGAGGAACTCCGGTAGCGCCGGCCGGTACCGCGGTGGCCAGCGGCGCAGCATCGAGCGCGAAGTCCGCCGGCGCTCTTCCCATGAGCGGCGCGATGGCATGCTCGAGTTGGGCGCGCGGGTCGACCTGGGCGACACGCACGCCCTGCTCGATGCAATGGACGACCGCTCCCGATGAGCTTCGGCATCGACGTCAACATCCTGCTCCACGCATCGGATGGCAGTAGTCCGTTGCATGACAAGGCGGTGGAGTTTCTGTACCAATGCGCAAGCGGCCGCGAGGTCTTCTGCCTGGCTTGGGTCACCGTGATGAGCTATGTGCGGATGGCCACCCATCCGTCGATCTTCGATCGACCGCTGACCCACGAAGACGCCGCACGCAATATCGACGCACTGTTGGCGACCCCATCTTGCCGCGTAATTTCTGAAGAAGAGGGTTTCTGGGACGTCTACCGCGAAATTGCCAAGGACGTCCCCACAAGGGGGAACCTGGTGCCGGACGCTCATTTGGCTGCGCTACTGAGCCAGCATGGCGTGGTGAAGCTCTACACCCACGACAGGGATTTCAGGAAGTTCTCGTTTCTGGATGTGCGTGATCCGCTTGCCTGAGCAGCGGGAGCCAAAAGGCACCGTATTCAGCGCCCACATGGTCGCTGGGCGCGGCAGAGCTGCAGGTATCGGAACGGGATCGGGGCGCGTTCGCCGACTACCGCCGCGGCCCCAGTTCCTCCTCGCGCAGTGCCCGCCAGACGCCGCCGATACGCCCTTCCATGGGACGGAAGTTGCCTTTGTAGGCCATCTTGTGGCTGTCGCGGATCCAGTAGCCGAGGTAGAGATAGGGCAGGCGCAGGCGCTGGCACTGGGCGATCTGCCAGAGGATGCTGTAGGTGCCGAAGCTGGCGCCGGGCACGTCCGGATCGAAGAACGTATAGACCGACGACAGGCCGTCGGTGAGCACGTCGATGATGCTCACCATGTGCAACTCGCCGGCGTCGCGATACTCCACCATGACGCTGTCCACATGGCTTTGCAGCAGGAAGTGGGCGTATTGCTCGCGGCTGTCCTGGTCCATGCCGCCACCGCTATGGCGGCTGGCCTGGTAGCGCTGGTAGAGCGCGTAGTGCTCCTCGTCGTAGGTGAGCGGCAGCTGGTGCGCCATCAGCGGCCGGTGTCGGGCCTGGGCGCGGCGCTGGCTGCGGTTGGGCACGAAGCTGGCGACGGGTACGCGCACCGGCACACAGGCGCGGCAGGCGTCGCAATAGGGGCGGTAGGTGAAGATGCCGCTGCGGCGAAAGCCGGCGCGCACCAGCTCCGAATACATGGCCACGTCGATCATGTGGCTGGGCGTGGCGACCTGGGAGCGCGCCACCCGTCCCGGCAGATAGGAACAGGCGTAGGGCGCCGTGGCGTAGAACTGCAGCAGCGGGAAGGGGATGTCCTTAAGCAGCGTCATCGTTGTCGTTGCGCGGCGCGCGATCGGCGGCGAATGCCCCGTGCACGTCGTGCGTCGGCCATTTTCCCGGGCTTGGTCCTTCGGCAGTCCATAGATCCAGCTTAGCAACGAATTCGCGGCGCGGAATGGTGTGCGCGCCGAGCGAGGCGAGATGGGTCGTAACCATCTGGCAATCTATCATGGCGAAACCGCGCCGCTCAAGATATCGGCACAGGTGCGCGAGGGCGATTTTCGACGCGTCGGCAACGCGGGTGAACATCGATTCGCCGAAGAACACGCGCCCCAGGGCGACGCCGTAGAGCCCCCCGGCGAGCCTGCCGTCGATCCACGTCTCGACACTGTGGGCGTAGCCGAGCTGATGCAGGCGGACGTAGGCCCGGCGCATGTCCGGCGTGATCCAGGTGCCGTCCTGGCCTGCTCGGGGTCCGGCGCAAGCGGTCATCACGTCGGCGAAGGCGCTGTCGAGGCGCACCTCGTAATCGCCGCGCTTCAAACGCTTGCGCAGCGAGCGGGAAATCTTGAGCTCGCCCGGCAGCAGGACCATGCGCGGATCCGGACTCCACCACAGGATGGGTTCGCCGGCGCCGTACCAGGGAAAGATGCCGCGATGATAAGCGGCGATCAGCCGCTGGGAAGACAGATCGGCGCCCGCCGCGAGCAGACCGTTGGGGTGGCGCAATGCCGTTGTCACCGGCGGAAACGGATCGTCCCGGTCGAGCCAGGGGATCATGCAGTCTTGACGTGCTGCACGACCTGGATCGCACCTGCTTCATTGGTCTGCGTCGGCGTGCGGAAGGTGACGACGTGGTCCACGTCCAGGCGGATGCCGATCTTCTCGCCGATGGCGTGGTTGTGATGGCTCGGCACCAGGGACAGCACGCGCGCGCCGCTCGCCAGTCGCAGCGTGTAAAGGATCTCGGCGCCGCGGAATGCCTTGTGCATGACCTCGGCTTTCATCGGGCTGGCGTCGTCGTGCACCACGTCGTCGGGTCGCAGCAGGACATCCACGTGGCAGCCCTTGTCGCAGGCGCCGCAGCCGACGCTGCATTCGATCGGCACACGGCTTTCCAGCATTCCGAGCTCCATGTGCACCCGCTGCTCGTTCACTACCGTTCCCGGCACGAATACGCCCTGGCCGATGAAGTCGGCGACGAAGCGGTTCTTCGGCCGGTGGTAGAGATTGTACGGTGTGTCCCACTGCTGGATGCAGCCGTTGTGGACGATGCCGATCTCATCGGCCATGGCGAAGGCCTCGTGCTGGTCGTGGGTGACGAGTATGGCAGTCGTGCCGCTGTGCTTGATGATATCGCGCACTTCGAGAGACAGCCGCTCGCGCAGATCGACGTCCAGATTGGAGAAGGGCTCGTCGAGCAGCAGCAGCTGCGGCTGCGGTGCCAGCGCCCGGGCGAGGGCGACGCGTTGCTGCTGGCCGCCGGAGAGCTCGTGGGGGTACCTCCGGTCCTGGCCGGCGAGGCCGACAGTCCGGAGCAACTCATACACGCGCGCCTGCGCACCGGGCACGCCGCGCAACCCGAAGGCGATGTTGTCGGCGACGGACAGGTGCGGAAACAGGGCATAGTCCTGGAACACCATGCCGATGCGCCGCTTCTCGGGTGGCACATGGACCGTAGGGCTGCTGACGGTCTCGTCGTTGATGCGGATGCTGCCCTCGCTCACCTGCTCGAAGCCGGCGATGCAGCGCAGCACCGTCGTCTTGCCGCAGCCCGAAGGGCCGAGCAGGCAACCGATTGCGCCTCGCCCCAGGGCGAAGCCGAGGTGGTCTACGACCAGTTGCTCGCCGTAAGCGTGGCAGATGCTGTCGAGTTCCAGCAGCGGCATGTTTTCTGCGGGCAGGAAGATATCGTTATGGTGTAAGCAATTATAATTTGCATTTTGACACCGCCGCTGCGATCTTGAGCCGGACCGTTTCCATGGCGATTCCCCTCGGTGCCTCGGGCCGGCGGCATCCGTCGCGTCTGACTGCGGCTGCCTTCGTGGTTGCGCTGCTTATCGCAGTGCCCATCCTCTCCGTGGGTGCGAATATCTTCGCCGGCGGAACCGGGGCGATCTGGGCACACCTGAGCGCCACCGTCCTGCCCGAGTACTTGGCCAATACCTTGTGGCTGTGCCTGGGAGTCGGTGCGGGGGTGGCCTTCGGCGGCGTCGCCACGGCATGGCTGACAGCCATGCACGACTTCCCCGGCCGGCGCGTGTTCGAATGGGCGCTGATCCTGCCGCTTGCCATGCCGGCTTATGTCATGGCTTACACCTACACCGATTTTCTGCAATTCGTCGGCCCGGTGCAGAGCTGGCTGCGCGCCACCTTCGGGCTGAAAGCGGGGGAGTATTGGTTCCCCGACGTGCGCTCGGTGCACGGCGCCATTCTGATGTTCGCATTCGTGCTCTACCCCTACGTTTACATGCTCATGCGTACGGCATTTATCGAGCGCGCCAGCGGCATGCTCGAAGTCAGCCGCTCGCTCGGGCTCGGTCCTTGGGCTACGTTCTTCCGCGTGTCGCTGCCGCTGGCACGCCCGGCCGTGGCGGCGGGCGTCGCCCTGGCGCTGATGGAGACGCTGGCCGACTATGGCACCGTGGCTTACTTTGGCGTCCAGACCTTCACCACCGGCATCTACCGCGCCTGGTTTTCCCTGGGCGATCGCATTGCTGCCGCCCAGCTCTCGGCGGCGCTGCTGGGGCTGGTCGTCCTGGTGCTGGCGCTGGAGCGGGCAAGCCGCGGTCGCGCCCGCTTCCACGACACCACGGGGCGCAGCCGGCCCATGGCCGGCCGGCGGCTGCGCGGGGTCAAGGCGTGGGCGGCATTCGCACTTTGCGCGGCACCGCTGGTCATCGGCTTTCTGCTGCCGGCGGGCCTGCTGCTGCGGATGGCGCTGGGCGAGGGCGACGCCCAGTTCGGCGCGCGCTTTCTGCAGCTGGCGCGCAACAGCTTCGTGCTTGCGGCGCTCACCGCTCTGCTGGCAGTGGTGATCGCGGTTCTGCTCGCCTATGCGGCGCGCCTGAACAAAGGCGGCTGGCCGGCGGTGCTCAATCGTCTGGTCGGCCTGGGCTACGCCGTGCCGGGCTCGGTCATCGCTGTGGGTGTGCTCATTCCGGTGACGCGCTTCGACAACCTGCTGGCGGAAGCGCTGCGCCAGTCCTTCGGCATCAATCCAGGCTTGCTGCTCACCGGCGGCATTGCCGCGCTCGTCTATGCCTACCTGGTGCGCTTCCTCGCCATCGCCTTGCAGACGGTGGAAGCGAGCCTGGGCAAGATCACCCCGAGCATGGACGACGCAGCGCGCAGCCTGGGATTAGGGCAGGCGGCGATGTTGCGTCGGGTGCATGTGCCCCTGCTGCGCGGCAGCATGCTCACCGCCGCTCTGCTGGTGTTTGTCGATGTCATGAAGGAGCTGCCGGCGACGCTGGTGATGCGCCCGTTCAACTTCGACACCCTGGCGACCCAGACCTACATCCTGGCCGCGGACGAGCGCCTGGCCGAGGCGTCCACTGCGGCGCTGGCGATCGTCGCCGTCGGACTGCTGCCGCTGATCATCCTGTCGCGGCAGATCGCGATGAGTCGCCGGCGCTGAGGCCGAATTGCAACGCCGCGAGGCGCGCGTACAGCCCGCCCTGGCCGATCAATTCCTCGTGCCGGCCGATGGCCACGATCCGGCCCTCATCCATGACCACGATCCGGTCGGCCTTGAGTACGGTCGCCAGCCGGTGGGCGATGACGAGCGTCGTGCGGCCCTCGGTCAGCCGCTCCAGGGCGGCCTGGACGAGGCGTTCGCTCTCGGCGTCGAGCGCGCTGGTCGCCTCGTCCAGCAGCAGCACCGGCGGGTTTTTCAGCATGGCGCGGGCGATGGCGATGCGCTGGCGCTGGCCGCCGGACAGGCGTACACCGCGCTCGCCAAGGAAGGAGCGGTAGCCGTCGGGCAGGCGCTCGATGAACTCCTCGGCCACTGCGGTGCGGGCGGCGGCTCGGACTTCCTCGTCCGTCGCCTCGGCGCGGCCGTAGCGGATGTTCTCCAGTGCGTCCGCCGAGAAGATCACCGTGTCCTGGGGCACGATGGCGATGCGCCGGCGCAGTTCGACCGGGTCGGTCCGGGCGATGTCCACGCCATCGAGCAGAATGTGCCCCTGTTGTGGATCGTAGAAGCGCAGCAGGAGCTGGAACAGCGTGCTCTTGCCGGCGCCGGACGGGCCGACCAGCGCAAGCGTCTCACCAGGCATCACATGCAAAGAGAATTTCTGCAGCGCCGGCTGCTGGGGCCGGGAAGGGTAGGCGAACGTGACGCTGTCCAACAGGATCTCACCGCGCGATGCGGGCAGCGGGACAGGGTGCGCAGGCGCGCGGATGTCGGAGCGTGCGGTGAGCAGTTCCGTGAGCCGCTCCGTGGCGCCTGCGGCGCGCTGCACTTCGCTCCACACCTCGGCCAAGGCGCCGATCGCGCCTGCGACCAGGACGGCGTATAGGACGAACTGCGCCAACTCGCCCGGCGTCATGGCCCCAGCCAGCACGGCGCGGGCGCCGAGCCAGAGTACCAGCACCACGGCGCCGAACACCATGAGGATGACCAGCGCGGCGAGCCACGCGCGCGCGCGGACGCGGCGCAGCGCAGTGGTGAAGCTGCTTTCCACGGCGGCGGCAAAGCGCCGCGTTTCGCTGCCTTCGCGGGTGTAGGCCTGCACGATCTGGATGGCGTTCAGCGTTTCGCCCGCGAGCGCGGAAGCGTCGGCCACGCGGTCCTGGCTGGCGCGGGAGAGCCGGCGCACGCGGCGGCCGAAGACGATGATCGGGGCCAGTACGATCAGCAGCAGCGCCGCCGTGACGCCGGTGAGCCGAGGGCTAGTGACTGTCATCATGGCGAGCCCGCCCACGCCCATGAAGGTGTTGCGCAGCGCCATGGACAGACTGCTGCCGACCATGGTTTGGATTAGGGTGGTGTCGGCAGTGAGGCGCGACAGCACCTCGCCGGTGCGCGTGACCTCGAAGAAGGTCGGGCTCATGTGCATGACGTGGCCATAGACCGCGGCGCGCAGGTCGGCCACGACGCGCTCGCCCAGCCATGATACGAGGTAGTGGCGCAGCGCCGTGAACAGCGCCAGGACCGCTGCCACGGCGAACAGCAGCAGGAAGTAGCGGTCGATGTGTTCGGCGTTGGCGCGCGAAAAGCCGAGGTCGATCATCTGCCGCGCGGCCAGGGGCAGGGCGAGCGTCGCGGCGGCCGCGATGGTGAGCGCCACGAAGGCCAGGACGATGCGCACGCGGTACGGCCGCAGGTAGCGCCAGAGCTGGGCGATGGGTCGCAGTTGCCGCGCTGCCGGGCGCGCTTCGGGGTCGTTGCTCATGGGCCGGGCCATACCATTGATTCTGAAAACCGCATTTGCACCACCAAGGACACCAAGAACACGAAGAAAACTCGATAGTTGCCGGGAAGGATGCCTCCACCCGGCGGGTGAGCAGCACATGCCCTCCAAGTACCTGAGTTTCCTTGGTGTTCTTTGTGTCCTTGGTGGAGAACAGCTTTTTCTAGGTTGATCGATGAGGATAACGGAGCCGGGCGATTACGGCACGCGGGCTGCGAGCATTCCTATCCCGACCACGGTGCCCGACGCTCGGCACGCGCGGGCGCGCTGCAGACAAAAAAGCCCCGCCTGAGCGGGGCCGAGTGGGGTGTGTTCGGCCTCAGCGGTAGCCGGCGCGGTCGTAGATCTTCTGTGCCTGAGCCATGTTCTTGGCGAGCACGCCGACGTTGATGGCATCGGCCTTGAAGCTGCCGAGGGATTCGAGCGCCGGGTTCTTGGTGACCGCGGTCTTGACCACGGGCCACTCATTGTTGCCGTTGGCGAAATAGGACTGGGCTTCGTCGCTCGCCAGGTATTCGAGGAACTTGAGCGCAGCGTCCTTGTGCGGCGCGGTCTTGAGCATGCCGCCGCCGGAGACGTTGATGTGGGCGCCGAAGCTTTTCTGGTTCGGCCAGACGATGCCGACCGACTCCATGACCTTCTTGTCCTCGGGCTTTTCTGAGCGCATCAGGCGTACGAGGTAATACGTGTTGGACAGCGCTACCTGACATTCTCCGGCGGACACGGCTTTGATCTGGTCGGTATCGCCACCCTTCGGTGCGCGGGCGAAGTTGGCCACGACGCCGCGGGCCCATTCCTCCGTCTTCGCCTCGCCCAGGTGTTCGATGAGCGCCGAGCCCAGGGACAGGTTGTAGGGATGACTGCCGGAACGGGTACACACCTTGCCCTTGAGCTTGGCCTGGGCGAGATCCTCGTAGTTCTGCACGTCTTCGGGCTTGACGGTCACCTTGTTGTAGATGATGACCCGCGCGCGGGTGGAAAAGGCGAACCAGTCCTTGGTGCGCAGATTCTGCGGAATGCGCTCTTCCAGGATCTTGGAGTTCGCCGGGGCGAACAGCCCCAGGGCATCGGCCTGTGCCAGCCGCGCCGCATCCACGGTGATGAAAACGTCCGCCGGGCTGTTGGCGCCCTCGTTCTTGATGCGTTCCAGCAACTCGTCTTCCTTGCCTTCGATGCGGTTGATCTTGATGCCGGTCTGCTTGGTGAAGTTCGCATACAGCGCTTCGTCGGTCTGGTAGTGGCGGGCGGAGTACAGATTCAGGACATTCTCCTGTGCCGACGTAGACATTGACATGGCGACAAGTGCCAAGCCCAGAAGGGCTGAATAGCGCGATTTCATGGTTGCTCCCGTGGGTGCGATAGGTTGGTGGCGATCTTAACACAAATAAGACGTATTCGTAAATGCGAATAATTTGCAACAATTCACGCTTTAATGGTTCATGCACAAGATGTTGCTACGAGGATCTCGCGATCGGCAGCGAATACCCACAACCCCTTGATCAGGAGCGATAAAAAGCTGATGCGGTGCGGCAGTCGTGGCGCGCACGGTGACGCGCCGGCTACGCGACAGCCAGCTACTCGGTTTCCCGGACAAAGGTTAGCTGCGTAGTCAGGCGTCCTTCGAACTGGGCGTCGTAGTGCACTTCGTCGCCGGTCTGCCAAACTTTGAAGCCGATCTGAGGTGCGGGCGTGCTGCCCAGGAATCTCACGCTTCGGGCATGCAGAGTTACTCGCATTGACACCCGAATCGGGTAGTAACCGTCGAGGAAGCGGCGCAGGTAGGGGCCATTGCGCAGCAGGTAGGTGCCGTCCGGCTGAATACTCAATGCCCGGCTCTCGGCGGCGAGGCAGATGTGTGCCCCGGAAGCGGTGCCGCTCAATTGGATCGTGTGGCCTTCCACCCAGCTTTCGTCGATGGCCGATGTCTCGAGAATGCGCAGGGCGCGAGTGTGCTCGCGGTGGAAAACGATTTGGCTTCGGCCAACGGCATCCAGATGATGATGGCACTGGCGCAGTTCGACCCAGCCGTTGCGAAGGCTCTCCTCGCTGATGACTATATCATTACGATGGTGATGCACGGGCTTGTCGGGCAGCCTCGCCAGGAAGTGGAGCTGACCTTCGTTGACCGCGGCGGCAGACCGCTCGACGATACCGTCCAGCCATTGCGCGTCGTCTGCAGCCTGCTCCGTGTCGGCGTGTGAAGCGGGGCACCAACACGCTAGAAGCGGAAGGAAAAGCAGGGACCAATACGGCGCGCGATAGGGCGTGCAGGCGATAGGACCGGATCGTGGCGGCATGGTCCACAGCATACCCGGCTGCGGCCGAAAGCAGGAGCCGGTGCGGGGCCGCCCGGAGATCTACTCCGCGATGCGTCGGGCGCCGTTGAAGCGGGTCAGCCAGTAGCGTTGGCGCATGTCATCGACGCGTACTTCGCCCCCGCGCGCCGGCGCGTGCACGAAGCGATGATCGCCGAGATAGATGCCGACGTGGGAGAAGGTGCGTCGCAAGGTGTTAAAGAAAACCAGATCGCCGGGCTGGAGCTCATCTTTGGTCACCGGCGCGCCGACCTGGCTGATATCCCGCGCGCTGCGCGGCAACCGCAGTCCGAGAACGTCGGCCACGACATGACGAACGAATCCGCTGCAATCGAAACCGGTGTCGGGTGAATTGCCGCCGTAGCGGTAATGAATGCCGAGCAACGACAGCGCCCTCGCGCCGAGTTCCTGTGCGCTGGTCGTGTAACGTTCGAAAAGGGAAGGCTTCGCTTCGTCTGACTCGGTCGCAGTGACGGTCGAAACGAAAGCGAACATCCCCAATGCAAAGATGATTGTTCTGTGCATGACGGCGCGCACTATACGGACTAATCCCGAAGGTGTAAACCTTCGTCAATCAATTTTGCAAAGAGAGTGGGAATCGTTCGCGTTGTCCGCGAGTGTCCGGCCTATGCCGCCGACATGGCCGGGTGCTCGGCCTTGGATACTCAGCCGCGGGTGGGAGTGAATCCGCGCCGATCCGGTATAATCGAAAGCGCTTGGACATGCCGCGGTTCCAGCGAGCCGCCGGCACGTCGTGTGCTGTTCCCGGGCAGGGGGCCGGTCGCCGCCGGATTGGATGCGAAGGACAACAAGAATGAACCCGTTCAGGGCGTACGTCATCAGCGAAGAAGCGGGCAAGATAGTTGGCCGCTTCGTGTCCATGGACGAGGCCCAACTCGATCCGGGCGAAGTGACGATCCGCGTCGCCTATTCGAGCGTCAACTACAAGGACGCATTGGCGGCCACGGGCGCGGGCAAGATTGTGCGGCGATTTCCTTGCGTTGGTGGCATCGACCTTTCGGGCACGGTGGTGGCGAGCAGTGACCCTCGGTTCGCCAAAGGCGACGCCGTGATCGCGACCAGCTTCGAAATCGGCGTTGCCCATCACGGCGGCTACGCGGAGTACGCGCGCATGCCTGCCGACTGGGTCGTGCCCATGCCCAGGGGGATGAGCCTGTTCGATGCCATGGCTCTGGGTACGGCGGGATTCACGGCCGGCCTGGGCATCCAGCGCCTCGAGGACAATGGCCTGAAGCCGGGTGACGGTCCGGTGGCGGTGACAGGCTCGACCGGTGGCGTTGGTAGCATCGCCGTCGATATCCTGGCCAAGCTCGGTTACGAGGTGACCGCCATTACGGGCAAGGACGAGGAGCACGCCTATCTGCGCCATCTTGGCGCGCGCCAGGTGCTCTCGCGCCGGACTATGGAGATGGGGCGGCGCCCGCTGGAAAAGGCCATATGGGCCGGGGCCTATGATACCGTCGGGGGCGAACCGTTGGCCTGGCTGACGCGGACCATGAAGCAGGAAGCGAGCATCGCGGCCTGTGGGCTGACGGCGGGGATCGAACTCAACACGACAGTGATGCCGTTCATTCTGCGCGGAGTGAATCTGCTCGGCGTAGACTCGGCATACTGGCCGATGCCGGGAAGGCAGCGGATATGGCAGCGTCTGGCGACCGACATGCGTCCGCCGCACCTCGCCGAGATGACGCGAACGATTGCTTTCGATGATCTTCCCGGCGTGTTCGAGGATTTCCTCCAAGCCCGGGTACGCGGGCGCATTGTCGTCGATATTGCCGGTTGACGCCCGCGCCGCCCATGGTTGAAGAGACAAAGAACGCACTGCCCCGGGTCTTGGTCATCGATGATTCGCGCATGGTGCGCGCATCCATCGTTAAGCACATTCGCGAGCGCTTCGATGTACGCGAAGAGGCCGACGGTGAGGCGGGCTGGCAGACGCTGCTCATCGATCCGTCCATACAGGTGGTGGTGTCGGATCTGTCCATGCCGAAGCTGGACGGCTATGGCTTGCTCGAGCGGATTCGCGGGTCCAAAATCGCGCGTATCCGGGACATCCCGGTCATCATGATTTCCGGTGACGAGGATGACGATGCGCGCGCCAGGGCAAGGGATCTCGGCGCCACCGACTTCATAACCAAAGGAATCGGCACCATCGAATTGCTGGCTCGTCTCGAAGCCCAGATCAAGTTGGCGCGCGCCCACCAGGCGCTCGAGGAGAGCCGCGCGGCCCTTGCCATGCAGTCGCCCATAGATCCGAAATACGGACTCGTCACACCTGAGTACCTGAAGATCCAGGGCGCTCAGATCCTCTCGCTGGCGCGCCGCAATTACAGCGAGATAAACGTCATGGTGATCGAGATCGACCGCTTTGCGGCGATCATGGACGACCATGGGGAGGGCGTGGCCAACCTCATCATCCGCAAACTGGCAAAGATCCTCGCGGCCGGGGTGCGCAAGGAAGATTCCGTCGCCCACATGGGTGACTCGCAGTTTTGCGTCGTCAGCCCAAGCACCAGCCTCGAGGCCTGCAGCGCCTTTGCGCTGCGCCTGCGCGCGGCAATCGAGAGCGTGGTGCTCAAGTACCGCGGCGAAATGATTCGGATCAGCCTGACTATCGGCATCTCCAATAGCCATGCCGATCAGTCATTTATGATCAGCCAGTTGATTGGTCTGGCCGCTCAGCGCGTCGAGAAAGGCCAGGGCGAGGGCGGCAATCGCGTCGTCGTGAGCAGCGGCGCGATCAAGAAGGCGGTGCACGTCGCCGAGGTGTTCAGCATCGAGCGAGCGCTCTTGCTGCTGCAGGCGAAGTCGGCATCCGAAGTTCGGCCGCACTTGCCGGGCATTACGCGCCGGCTGCTGCCGTTGCTACAATTGATCGAGAGCGAGTTCAAATGCGGAATCCCGCTCGCGGCGCTGGCCGAAAAATGTGGCTCGGAACCGTTAGTTGAGCACTCCGACGACACGCAACGTCGGGGAACGATGACCACTTCAACAACGTCCAGGCATTCGTAACCTGCAGGGTTCTTAGGGAGTGGAGAGCATGACGACGTACAAGGAGTTCTATCGGCGTTCCATCGACCAGCCTGAGCAGTTCTGGGGCGAGCAGGCGGAACTGATCGACTGGAAGACGCGACCGCAAAAGATCTGCGACTTCAGTCGGCCGCCGTTCGTCAAATGGTTCAGCGGCGGCGAAACGAACCTCTGTTACAACGCGGTGGACCGCCACGCCGAAAAGCGTCCGAATGACCGGGCACTGATCTATGTCTCGACCGAGACCAACGAGGAGAAGATCTACAGTTTTTCCGAGCTGAAGGCGGAAGTGATGCGCATGGCCGCCGTCATGCAGAGCTTGGGTGTTGGCAAGGGCGACCGGGTGCTTATCTACATGCCGATGATCGCCGAGGCCTGCTTCGCCATTCTTGCCTGTGCCAGGATAGGTGCCGTGCATTCCGTCGTCTTCGGCGGATTTGCATCCGGCTCGCTGGCGACGCGCATCGATGATGCCAAACCGAAGCTCATGGTTACCTCCGATGCCGGCATGCGCGGCGGCAAGGCGGTTCCCTACAAGAATCTCGTGGATGAGGCATGCGCGCTGGCGCAGTTCCCGCCGCAGAAGGTGGTCATCGTCGATCGGGGTCTGGACAAGGGGTTCCCGCGCAAGGAGGGGCGCGATCTCGACTACGCAACGCTGCGCGCCCAGCACATGAATGCCAATGTGCCCGTCACGTGGATGGAGTCGAGCGAACCGTCGTACATCCTCTACACCTCGGGGACGACCGGCAAGCCAAAGGGCGTCCAACGCGATACCGGCGGCTACGCAGTGGCACTGGCCGCATCCATGAAGCATATCTACTGCGGTCAGTCGGGTGAGACCTACTTCGCAACCTCGGACATCGGCTGGGTCGTCGGCCACTCATACATCATTTACGGCCCGCTGATCGCCGGCATGGCGACGGTCATGTACGAAGGTACGCCCATCCGCCCGGATCCCGGCATCTGGTGGAAGATCGTTCAGGACTATCAGGTTACCACCATGTTCAGCGCGCCGACTGCCATTCGCGTGCTGAAGAAGCAGGATCCGGCGTTCCTGCACAAGCACGACATCTCCAAGCTCCGTTACCTGTTCCTCGCTGGCGAACCGCTCGACCAACCGACCCACGAGTGGATCATGGGTGAGCTGAACAAACCCGTTATCGACCATTACTGGCAGACGGAAACGGGCTGGGCGATGCTCACGGCCGTGCCCGGCGTGGAGAAGACCAAGATCAAGTTTGGGTCGCCTTCTTTCCCTGCCTATGGCTACAACTTGAAGATCTTCCGCGAAGACGGCACAGAGTGCGAGCCGAACGAGAAGGGAATCGTCGGTGTACTGCCGCCCCTGCCGCCGGGCTGCCTGTCCACCGTCTGGGGCCAGGACGAGCGCTTCGTGCAGACCTACTTCACCCTGTTCAAGGAGCCGCAGGTCTATTCGTCGTTTGACTGGGGCATCAAGGACGAGGATGGATACTTCTTCATTCTTGGCCGCACGGACGACGTGATCAACGTCGCCGGACACCGTCTCGGCACGCGCGAGATCGAAGAGGCCGTGCAGGCGCACTCGGCGATTGCAGAGGTGGCCGTCGTGGGCGTCAACGACCAGTTGAAAGGGCAGGTGCCGGTCGCGTTCGCCGTGGTCAAGAGCGTCGATTCGATCGCCACGCCCGAAGCGAAACAGGCTTTGGAGAAGGAGGTTATGGCCAAGGTCGATGAACTGCTCGGGGCAATCGCCCGCCCCGGCCGCGTCCACTTCGTCAGCGGATTGCCAAAGACCCGTTCCGGCAAGATGCTGCGCCGCTCGATACAGGCGCTTGCGGAAGGGCGGGATCCCGGCGACCTGACCACCATCGACGATCCGTCAACTCTGGACCAGATCAAGGCGGCGATTACCGCCAAGTAGCGCGACATTGGATTGGACGAAAAAGCCCGCATCACGCGGGCTTTTTTCGTCCGGGAGCGTGGGACGGGAGGTAGCTCGCGTTTTGGCCAGCCGGCGCTGGATGAGGCGACGTGAAGCCGTCGCGGGCTAGGCAGCGAGGCTGCCGGTGTCCACGAGGGCGCGCACCCGCTTGACGATGTGTTCCCAATCGGTGGTCTTGGTCATGAAATCCGTGACACCGGCCTCGAACGCGTGGGTTCTGCACTGGGGGTCTTCGCGCCCCGTCAGCATCAGGATCGGCAGCGCGCGATGGGCGGACTGGGTGCGCAGCAGACGACACATCTCGAAGCCGTCCATGCCCGGGAGGGTGGCGTCGAGGACAAGCGCGTCTGGGCGGTTGGAGCGACAGGCGTCCAACCCTTCCTCGGCCGTTGCGGCTTCCTGGACGGCGAAACCGGCGCCCTCCAAGTTGTGCCGAAGCAGAAACAACTCCGTCTCGTCGTCATCGACGATCAGGATCGTTGCGTGGTGGAGGCCTCTGTTCATGTCGTTATTTCAATTGGATGTCACCGCTCGTCGCAATGACCTTTGGCGCGGTCGACGGTACGGTGGGAGTCGAGTTCAGCATCGAGTGCGGACCGCACGGCGGCCAGATGCTGCGCGAGATCTCCGGCCAAGGCCCTCACGTGCGCCATTTCGCGCTGCCTGGCCGCACTGTCAATAGCCCTTAGCCTGGCGGCCATGCTTGTGGCGCCGACGTTTGCGCTGCTGGTTTTCCATGTGTGCGCCGTCCGCTGAACCACGGCGACATCCTCGCTGGCAATGGCTTCCTGGAGTGAAGGCAAAAACCGTTCGGACTGCTTGAGGTAGAGTTCCACCGTCTTTGCCGCGACGTCGGGTCCGTCGGGTCTTCGCATCTGACGGAGTGATTGAAGTATAGCCGGATCCAGGATCGCGGTCGTTTCGGCGGCGGCGCCGGGGGTGCCCGGTACCGAGGCGTCCGACAGAAGGGTTGAGGCGATGGATAGCGGGTAACTCTGCCCCGCCGCAACCTGCGACTGGGGCTTGCAGGCCGTGTCGTCCGGCGCTGACGGCTGATCGTTTTCGATCTTGGCGAGCCAACGCTCCAGTAGCGCGTGAAGATCAGCCTGCCGGAACGGCTTCGCAATGTAGTCGTTCATGCCTGCCTGCAGGCAACGTTCGCGGTCGCCCTCGATGGCGTAGGCGGTCAAAGCAATGATCGGCATGCTTGGCGCCCCGTCCCCGTGGCGTGAACCCTCCATGGCGCGGATGCGGCGGGTTGCCTCGAATCCGTCCATGCCCGGCATCTGGCAGTCCATGAGTACAAGGTCGTAGTGGCTGGCCGCGGCGGCCTCGACTGCCTCCTGTCCGTTCTGTGCCACGTCGACACTCAGTCCAAAGGATTCCAGCGTCGCCTGTGCTACCTCGACGTTAACCGGATTGTCCTCGGCCAGCAGGACATGTCCGCGCAAACTCGCGTGTGCCGAGGTTCTGTGCCGCGGCTCTTCGTTCGCCACCTCTGACGGATCGACGCCCTTGAGACGCACGGTGAACCAGAACGTCGAACCCCGACCGGGGCGGGTGTCTACGCCGATTTCCCCGCCCATCAAGGTGACGAGCTGTCGCGCGATCGCCAAGCCCAGCCCAGTGCCGCCGTATTTGCGGGTGGTCGAACCATCAGCTTGGGAGAAGGCGTCAAAAATGTGTTCCAAGTCGGACTCTGCCAGCCCGATGCCGGTGTCGCTGACGGAGAACATGAGAATCTGCTCCGCGGCCGGGGAGGGTTCGTCCTGGCCTTGGGAGGGCGCTACCGCGGCACGCACTGTCACCCCACCTTTGGCGGTGAACTTGATGGCGTTACTCACTAGATTGTTCAACACCTGAGCCAGTCTCGTCGGATCGCCGCGTGCGTGGGTCGGTACATCCGGGTCCACCGCCGCGGACAGGCGAAGGCCCTTGGCGCCGGCCCGTTCGCTGAACAGGTCCGCGACTTCGGCGATCAGCTGGGGCACGTTGAAGCGGATGGATTCCAGTTCGAGCTTTCCCGCTTCGATCTTGGAGAAATCCAGGATGTCATTAATTATGGCCAGCAAGGTTTCGCCCGATCTATGCACGGTCTGGACGTAACGCTTCTGGGTCGAACTCAGCGCGGTGTTGAGAAGCAGATCCGCCATTCCGATGATGCCGTTCATCGGTGTGCGGATTTCATGGCTCATGTTGGCGAGAAACTGCGATTTGGCCCGGCTCGCCGCCTCGGCGGCATCTTTTGCCCGCTCGCGCTCCTCCGCGATCTGGGCAATCTCGAACTGAAGCCGCAGGGAATTGGCATTGTTCTTCGAGCTGCGCAGGGCGCTGGCCAAGGCAACCACGAGAAAGATGAAAACCGTAACCGCGACGAATCGGTCGGCTTCGTTGCCCGAGATGAGCAGATACAAAACGAACGGCAGAAGTGTCGGGACGGCAAGCGCCGCGTAGGCCACGAACACGGGAAACAAGGAAAACAGGCCCGAGGCGGAGAGGGCGACGAGAATGATCCCGATGACGAGCTGGTTCGGGTCGCCGTCGGGCGGATAGAGCACCGTGCCGACCAATCCCCAAACGCTTCCGGCAAGTACGGTCAGCACCACGAAGCGGAGTAGCCAGCGCCTTGAGTGCTCCGGCGGCGGTGCGCTGCGCCGGTATGATCGGAACAGCCCATACCTCAGGACGGTAACGAAGCAGATGGCGAAGAACCAGGCGTTCAAGGTCAGCGCGGGCGACGAGTCTTTGAGCACCGTCCATACGACGACTGCCGCGATGATCGTCATCATCAGGATGAACGGGTTGAGGTTGTACAGCGTCGCCACCTGCTGGGCGAACACGCGTACATCGATCAGTTGGGTTGGCGCCGATAGGTTCATTGCGGCAGCGCTGGGGCGTCGAATGCTCAGTCTTGGTCTTTTGGTGCAGCAGTTACCGGCAATGCGTTCCCGGAAGTGCTCGGAAAAGCGTTTGCCCGGCCCAAGGATCCGGTGTCCTGGGCGGTTCCATTAGCCTTTAAGGATCGTTATCGGCCGAAATACCAGAAAATTGACCGAGCGTCGAGGGGATGGGTGTGGCACGGGAAGCTGCGACGGCACGCCGCTGCTTGGCCCGAACGCGATTACGGAAGTGGATCGCTGCCGGGCAACGCAACGCGGCGCACGCTCGCCTGGCGCGTTGTGCGGGTCGGTACGCGGTGCCGGAGACCTAGAATCGGCCCGCCGGCCGCGAGGGTACGGAACATCCCGCGGGCAGATGGCGGGGGACGTGCGCGACGCTCAGTCCGACGATACGAGCCTGATTTCCGGTTGAAGCTGGCTCTCGTAGGAGCTCTTGAGCTGGTGCTTCTCGATCAGTCGGTAGAGCGTCACGCGGGAGATGTCCAGTTCCTTCGCGGCGCGCGCGACGTTGTTCGGATTTCGCGCCAAGGCGGTGATGACTGCCTGTTTCTCGGCGAGCTCGCGCGCTTCGTCGAGTGTTACGATGCGCTGCGTCTGCATCGACTCGTCGAGCCCTAGGTCGCTGGCCGTGACGAGCCTGCCTTCACTCATCACCACGGCGCGGCGTACGCGGTTGATCAGTTCGCGGACGTTACCCGGCCAGTCATAGCGATTCATCGCCTCCAGTGCGTCGCGCGAGAAGCCGCGCAGCGAGCGGCGCTTCTCGTGAGCGAACTGCCGGAAAAAGAAGCGCGCGAGGACTTCGACGTCGCCGGCGCGCTCGCGCAGCGCGGGCATGCGGACCCTGAGTACATTGAGCCGGTGGAACAAATCCTCACGGAATCGGCCGGTGGCGACGGCCTTCTCGAGGTCTACGTGTGTTGCGGCAATCACGCGGACGTCGACCGAAATCGGCTCCCGTCCACCAATGCGATCAATGTGCTTCTCCTGCAGGAACCGCAGGAGGTTGGTCTGCAAGTCGAGCGGGAGATCGCCGACTTCGTCGAGGAAAATGGTTCCGCCGGCAGCGGCTTCGATCCGGCCGATCTTGCGCTGAGTTGCGCCGGTGAATGCGCCTTTTTCGTAACCAAAGAGCTCCGATTGCATCAGCGTGGCCGGTATCGCAGCGCAGTTGATAGCAATGAACGGACCGCTCGACCGTTCGGAGCGTTCGTGAATCGCCTTTGCCGTGAGCTCCTTGCCGGTGCCGCTCTCGCCGGTGACGAGCACCGCGGCATCGGCGTGGGCAACTTTTCGAATGTCGCGGAAGAGCGACGTCATGATCGGACTGCATCCCACCATTTCCTCTTCGCCGACCTGCGCCTCGGCGCGGGTTAGCTCGAGCTTCTTCAGGGATGCCATGCCAGACGCATGGCCAAGAGTCGTCAGCAGCCGATTAATGTCGAGTGGTGCTGTGTGGAAATCGAAAAAACTCTCGGCGATCAGCCGCCGCACTTGCGGGTTGCCGAGTACCTCCTTGGGCATAACCGCAACCCACTCCGCATCCAGCCTCGACAGTAGATCGCTGATCGATGCCAGGGATTCGGGTTGCACATTGGCATCGATGTAAACGACGCCCACGTCGAATTCCTCGCTGGGCCGAAGTCTTCTGATCTGATCGGTGCCGACAACGACATGCGGTTCCCAACCGGCAACCCGCAGTTGAGGAAATGTTGCGTGACACGATGGATGCGGATTTACGTATAGGAGATGGCGAACTTTCGGTGCTTGCACCATTGTTTTCTGACCCCGCGACTCTGCTTATTTGTGCCTACTTCGATCGGGAAAACTAATGCGAAACTGCGGTTGTGGTTAGTCGGACGTCATCTCCTCGCGCACGGCGCCTCGACAGTAGGGGTCTGCGAAACCGGCCATCGTTCCCCCTGTGAATGTGCACTTTGTCATATTTCCCCAACGTGACCGGAACAGCCCTGAGCCGCAAACGATACTATTTCCAGCCGAGGACGCCGTGTGAAATAGCACGTGTAACCAATCGGACGAAAACCATTCGCAGCAACACCGTCGCAATCACGCATTGGAGGTGATGCACCGGACGATTTGGTGAGTGAAGTATAAGTCGCATGACGGCTCAAATAAATCTGCAAGAGGGCATAATTCGAAGGGGTTAGTCTCCGCGCGCCGTAAGGTGTATTTCAGACCGTGTCATGGTATTGGCGCAGGCGAACATGGTGCAGGTCTCGCACCGTGAGTCGCGCGCTTTACAGATTGCACCGGGCGGTCGCGTGTGAAGGCTCGACGCGAGAAAGGCGGGAGGCAATTCCGGAGCAAATTGTCCTTTCGGTTAGAAGCGGGAATTCAGCCCATCGACGTTTGAGACTGATCGCGCGGCGATAGTCGATCGATGTCACCGAGACGAACTTCGAGCAGGAGTTTTTAGATCTTTCCGGTGACTTGAAGCCGAGGCGGCGTCTCAGCCGTGGAGTTATCCGCCTGTGTGCCCGACATCTCCTTCGGACGCTTGACGTCGTCTGCTACGACACACCCTATGCCGAGGCTCGTGCGGCCGCGGAGTCCTGCTCACCGGTTCATGTCTTAGCAATGACAAGGGGGTAGGGTCCTATTTGGAGAGCGGCCATGCATCCCGCTGGGTTGTTCGTACCGGGAAACGCATCCTTCGCGTGATCGGATCGTGGGGATCGGCTCCCAATGAAACTGGATCATATTTCTTGCAGAACGCCCGCTTTCCCTGCCAGCCTGCAGACTTGTCGGCGAACTGCGGCGCAGCCAACCGCCCCGGGAGACGCGGAGTACGGCCGGACGCGTCGTTCCTCCCTTTGGTGCATTTCAGAGTTGAAACACTTCCAACTGTCTCATAGGGGTTCCAGAAACATCGCGCTAACTGACTGATAACAAGTGAGAAACGGCGCGCCTCGCAGCCGAGCAAGAAATGCTTCCCAATTGCGATACAACATACCGAGATAGGCAAACACAAATAAAACAGTAGGTTAAGTAAAAAATAAACCCTGCAGTTAACTCTCTCGGATGAATGTTAAGGGAGCTTTACAGGTTTCGTAGGAAGATGTCCTACGCTTCGATGGTAGTCACAATAAATCAGTAAGTTATGTACGTGGTACGAAGGATGCTTAACGGAGGGTGCAAGGACGCTGTGGGAACATGGAGAAATCCGGATACCGCCAACGTCGAAGGTGACTGGTGATGATACGGCAACAAACTGAGATTCGCAGGCTTCGCGATCGGGCGTTCGCCACAGAAATCATGCTTGCCGCGTGTGTCGTCGCTTTTTCTCTTTCGCCGCTGGCCTTCGCCGGAGAACAAGCCGGGATTTCTGATCCGGCGCCGTCGTTCCAGGCTCTCAAGCCGGTACACGAAGGTGGACTCGAATCGGTACGAGGCATGGGGGTCGACCTGGCAGGCACAGCGCAGCTTGCAGTAGTTTTGTGGGATGAGTCGGGCACCAAGTGCTGCATGAAGCCAGGGCCGGTATCCATCTCGGGTGCGGTCGCAACGCAGGTTGTTTTGTCGAGTGGTCGTTAGACGCACCGAGAGCCCGCAAAGTCACCCGATTTCAGCATCTGCGCAGCAAAAGAGAGGTCAGAAGTGGCATCCCGTATGGAGAAGAATCAAAAAAGGAGCAATTCATGAGAAAAGACAAAGCTCTGTTGTTGGGGTCAGTATGTGCGGTATTGGCAATCCTGCAGGCACCGTCTGCGAAGGCTACCGATGCAGCTCCCGTCAGCTTTGCCAAGGATTTCGTCACCGCCGTAGTTGGTCAGGAAGTCTTGAACGAGATTGAAATGATGCTGACGGCGCGCGTGGGCGCGCTGGTTTTCAACGCAACGCACAGCGCCACTAAGACACAAGGTTGAACCGTATCGTGCCCCGTCCCGGTCGGGCGGACCAGGAATAATACGCGTCGATCTTTGCTGGAGGGGGACCCATGAGGGGTCCCCTTTTCTGCTTATGGGAACGGGGCGTACCAGCCGCGCTTCCGTATTGCTCTACGACGATTTGACCGGGATCTTCCCAATCCGGGCCTGCCATTCGCGCGGGCCGGTCAGATGTACTGACGTTCCTGCCGCATCGACGGCGACCGTCACAGGCATGTCCTTGACGGTGAACTCGTAGATCGCCTCCATGCCGAGATCTTCGAAAGCAACGACCCGCGCGGCGCGGATTGCCTTCGAAACGAGGTAGGCGGCGCCTCCGACCGCCATCAGATAAACTGCCTTATGGTCGCGGATGGCTTCAATCGCAACCGGACCCCGTTCGGCTTTGCCGACCATGCCAAGTAGCCCGGTTTGCGCCAGCATCTGCCGCGTGAACTTATCCATTCGTGTTGCTGTGGTGGGGCCCGCCGGGCCGACCACCTCGTCGCGCACAGGATCCACCGGCCCGACGTAGTAGATGAACCGGTTGCGGAAATCGACCGGTAGACTCTCGCCCCGGTTGAGCATGTCGGTCATGCGCTTGTGTGCGGCGTCGCGACCGGTGAGCAATCGGCCGTTCAGAAGCAGTACGTCGCCGGGCTTCCATGTAGCAACCTCCTCTCGAGTGACGGTGTCGAGGTCTATCCGCCGGCCTTTGCTCGTGTCGTACGTCAGCCGCGGCCAGTCGTCCAAGGAGGGCGGTTCCAGCGTCGCCGGGCCCGAACCGTCGAGCACGAAATGGGCGTGGCGAGTCGCCGCGCAGTTGGGGATCATGGCGATAGGCAACGAGGCGGCATGGGTCGGATAATCCTTGATCTTGACGTCCAGCACCGTCGTCAGCCCGCCCAAGCCCTGGGCGCCGATGCCCAGTGCGTTGACCTTTTCGTACAACTCGATGCGCAGTTCCTCGATGCCACTGCGCGGACCCCGGGCAATCAGTTCCTGCATGTCGATGGGGTCCATGAGCGCTTCCTTGGCCAATACCATCGCCTTCTCTGCCGTTCCGCCGATGCCGATGCCGAGCATTCCCGGCGGACACCAGCCTGCGCCCATGGTGGGTATGGTCTTGAGCACCCAGTCGACGATGGAATCCGACGGATTCAGCATGACGAACTTCGACTTGTTCTCCGAGCCGCCTCCCTTCGCTGCAACGGTGACTTCGAGCGTGTCGCCTGGAACGATGCCCATGTGGGTCACGGCGGGCGTGTTGTCCTTCGTGTTCTTGCGCGCGCCAGCGGGGTCGGCCAGCACGGATGCGCGCAGCTTGTTGTCTGGGAATAGATAGGCCCGGCGCACGCCCTCATTGACCATGTCCTCCACAGACATTGTTGCGTCGCCCCAGCGAACGTCCATGCCGATCTTCAGAAACACCGTGACGATGCCGGTGTCCTGGCAAATCGGCCGATGGCCTTCGGCACACAGGCGCGAGTTGATCAGGATCTGCGCCATTGCATCCCTGGCGGCTGGCGACTGCTCCAGCTCATAGGCGCGGGCGAGGTTCTTGATGTAATCGACCGGGTGGTAATAGGAAATGAATTGCAGCGCGTCCGCAACCGATTGGATCAGGTGTTCCTGGCGGATAGTGGTCATGGCGATCCCCCCGTTAATTGCGTGTCAGTGTTGGGCCTGCTTCTTGCCCATGTGCAAAGTGGCGTTCATCACCTTGTCGGTGAACGCCATCATCAGCGCCGAAACGACGAACGTCAGATGGATGATCACCTGCCACATGATTTCCCGGTCTGAGAGGTGCGCCGAGTTGATGAACGTCTTCAGCAGGTGGATCGAGGATATCCCGATCAGCGCCGTGGCCAGTTTTACCTTGAGCACCCCGGCGTTGACGTGGGACAGCCATTCGGGCTGGTCAGGGTGCCCTTCCAATTCGAGCCGGGAGACGAAGGTTTCGTAGCCGCCGATGATCACCATGATCAGAAGATTGGCGATCATCACAACGTCGATCAGGCCGAGGACGATCAGCATGATGTCGGTGTCGGTCATGTCGCCGGTCTTGGCGACCAGGTGCCACAGTTCGACCATGAATTGATACACATACACGCCCTGGGCAACGATCAGTCCCAGGTACAGCGGCGCTTGCAGCCAGCGGCTCCAGAATATGAAGCCTTCCATGGCCTTGACGGTCTTGTTCATGATTTCGTGTGAGAGAGGAGATTAAGGCCGGCGTTGTGGAGCGACGTCCCGAGCCGGGCGCGCCAAATCATAATTCTACCTTGGCGCCTAGCCCTGCGGGAAATCGGGGCGCGCGCCGCACTGTCTGTAAGTGGCATGTAAGATTCGTGCTATTTAATTGATAAATCCCATACAATGCGTGGCTTAGAAGGAAAACTCGAAAAACAACCCGAGTGATGCGGGACCAAGCTGCGGCGGAACGAGGTTTGTTTCGTTACATCATGTCGAATCAAAGGAGAGGTTGAGTATGTCGAACATTGAGTCCGTTTTGCACGAAACCCGCGCGTTCCCTCCGTCCGAGTCCTTCGTCAAGCAGGCCAACATTTCGGGCCGTGCGGCATACGACGCCCTTTGCAAGGAGGCCGACGCAGACTATCAGGGATTCTGGGCCCGTCACGCGCGCGAGAACCTTCTGTGGCATAAGCCGTTCACCCAGGTGCTTGACCAGAGCAACGCACCGTTCTTCAAGTGGTTCGCCGACGGCCAGCTGAACGCCTCCTACAACTGCCTGGACCGCCATCTCGCGACCCAGCCCGACAAGACCGCGATCATATTCGAGGCTGACGACGGCAAGGTCTCCAAGGTCAGCTACAAGGAGCTGTACCACCTCGTCTGCAAGTTTGCCAATGGCTTGAAGTCGGTGGGCATCAAGAAGGGCGATCGTGTCGTCATCTATATGCCCATGAGCGTCGAAGGCGTCGCGGCGATGCAGGCCTGCGCCCGCATCGGTGCCACCCACTCCGTGGTGTTCGGTGGCTTCTCGGCCAAGAGCCTGCAGGAGCGCATCTCCGACGCGGGCGCCGTTGCCGTGATCACCGCCGACGAGCAGTGCCGCGGCGGCAAGAACATCCCGCTGAAACCGATCGTCGATGAGGCCTTCGGGCTTGGCGGCTGCGAGTCCATCAAGAACGTCATCGTCTACAAACGCACAGGCGGCCCGTGCAACATGGTTGCCGGGCGCGACACCTGGCTGCACGAGCTGCTCGCCAAGCAGGCTGACACCTGCGAACCGGAATGGGTCGATGCCGAGCATCCCTTGTTCCTGCTCTACACCTCCGGGTCGACCGGCAAGCCGAAGGGCGTCCAGCACTGCACGGGCGGCTACCTTCTGCAGGCTGTCATGACGATGCGCTGGACTTTCGATTACAAGCCCACCGATATCTTCTGGTGTACTGCCGACATCGGTTGGGTGACCGGTCATACCTATATCGCCTATGGCCCACTGGCGGTGGGCGCTACGGAAGTGGTGTTCGAGGGCGTGCCGACCTATCCCGATGCCGGACGATTCTGGAAGACGATCCAGGATCACAAGGTAAACGTCTTCTACACGGCGCCCACGGCTATCCGCTCGCTGATCAAGGCCGGTGGCGACCTGCCGACGAAATACAACCTTTCCAGCCTGCGACTGCTGGGCACGGTCGGCGAGCCGATCAACCCCGAAGCCTGGATGTGGTACTTCAACACCGTCGGCGGTGGCCGCTGCCCCATTGTCGATACCTGGTGGCAGACGGAGACTGGCGGCCACATGATCTCCCCGATGCCGGGCGCGGTCGATCTCGTGCCGGGTTCGTGCACGCTGCCGGTGCCTGGCATCCAGGCAGCCATCGTGGACGAAACCGGCAATGACGTGCCCAACGGTCAAGGCGGCTTTCTGGTCATCAAGAAACCCTGGCCGGGAATGATCCGCACCATCTGGGGTGATCCGGAGCGCTATCGCAAGTCCTACTATCCGGAGGAACTGGGCGGCAAGCTCTATCTCGCAGGCGACGGCTCGGTGCGTGACCCGAATACGGCGTACTTCACCATCATGGGCCGCATCGACGACGTGCTGAACGTCTCCGGCCACCGCTTGGGCACGATGGAAATCGAATCGGCGCTGGTGGCGCATCCGATGGTTGCCGAGGCGGCCGTAGTCGGGCGCCCCGACGAGATGACCGGGGAAGCGGTATGCGCATTCGTCGTGCTCAAGCAGGCACGGCCCAGCGGTGAGGACGCCAAGCGCATCGCCAACGAGCTGCGCAACCACGTCGGCAAGGAAATCGGGCCGATCGCCAAACCGAAAGACATCCGCTTCGGCGACAACCTGCCTAAGACCCGTTCGGGCAAAATCATGCGCCGGCTGTTGCGCTCGATCGCCAAGGGAGAGGAAATCACGCAGGACGTCTCGACGCTGGAGAACCCGGCGATCCTGCAACAGCTCAAGGAAGCGGCCGGCTGAGGGGGTCCGCCGGAGGTGTCGCCGGCCCTGGCGGGGGCGCGGGCCTGCGGCTTCCGTTCCTTGTGTGACGGAAGCCGTCCCCGGTCTCTGGTGGCGGATGGGATTCGTTGTACAAGGGCGCTGCGGCGCCCTTTTTCCTTCGCTTGGCGCCCGGCGGGCGGCGACCGGCAGAAAGTCACGGCCTTGGGGCTGCGGCGCTATAATTCTGTACTTGACATGTCCGCATTTGGAGACTGGCGATGAACCGCTCCCTGCTTACCGGGCAGAAGCTTGTCGCAATATTTCTCCTCGGCTGCGTCCTACTCAACTACCCTGTTCTGTATCTCTTCAACAGTCCGCGCACGGTGCTGGGCATTCCGGTGCTGTTCGCCTACATCTTCGGCGCCTGGGCCCTGCTCATCGGGCTGATGGCCTACGCCATCGAGAAGCGCGGCGAACCGCGCTGAACGGCTGATCGGACGACGACGGCATGCTCCAGGGCTCGGTCATCGTCATTGCTTCGTTCGCCTATCTATTGGCACTGTTCGCCATTGCCTACTATGGCGACAAGCGTGCCGATGCCGGCCGCTCCATCATCGCCAATCCCTACATTTACGCCCTGTCGCTGGCCGTCTATTGCACCGCGTGGACCTACTACGGCAGCGTCGGGCGTGCGGCGTCGAGCGGCATCGGATTCCTGCCGATCTATCTCGGACCGACGCTGGTGCTGGCCTTGTGGTGGTTCCTGATGCTGAAGATGATCCGCATCAGCAAGACGAACCGCATCACCTCGATCGCCGACTTCGTCGCATCGCGCTACGGCAAGAGCCACCTTCTGGGCGGGCTGGTGGCGATCATCGCTGTCATCGGCATCATTCCCTACATCGCCCTGCAGCTGAAGGCGGTGTCCAACAGCTTTACGATCCTGCTGCACTATCCCGACATCGTCATGCCGGCGCGGGCGGCTGCAATGCCGGTGCTGCAGGACACCACGCTGTACATCGCCTTGATCCTGGCTGCGTTCACGATCCTGTTCGGCACTCGGCACCTGGATGCGACCGAGCGCCACGAGGGCATGGTCGCGGCTATTGCCTTCGAGTCCGTGGTCAAGCTGGTTGCTTTTTTCGCCGTCGGCCTGTTCGTCACCTTTGGCATCTACGACGGCTTTGGCGACATCTTCAAGCGCGCCGGTGAGGTGGCCCGGCTGCAGGCGCTGATGACGGTGCGCAGCACCGACGGCGCATACGGCAATTGGGCGTCGCTCACCGTGTTGTCGATGCTGGCCATCATGTTTCTGCCGCGCCAGTTCCAGATCGCGGTGGTGGAAAACGTCAACGAAAACCATCTGCGCAAGGCAATCTGGCTTTTTCCGCTGTACCTGTTCCTGATCAACATTTTCGTCCTGCCGATCGCGCTCGGCGGTCTGCTGCATTTCCCCACCGGTGGTGTCGACGCCGACACGTTCGTCCTTACCTTGCCGATGGCCGAGAAGCAGGAGGCGCTTGCCCTGTTTGCCTTCCTTGGTGGTCTCTCAGCCGCTACCGGCATGGTAATCGTGGAAACGATCGCGCTCAGCACCATGGTATGCAACGACGTCGTCATGCCTCTGCTGTTGCGCCAGAAGTGGCAATGGCTGACCCGGAGGGCGGACCTGTCGGGACTGCTGCTTGCCATCCGGCGCGGCGCAATCGTCGTCATCCTGGTGCTGGGTTACATCTATTTCCGTGTTGCCGGCGAAGCCTATGCGCTGGTGGGCATCGGCCTGATCTCCTTTGCGGCCGTGGCGCAGTTCGCCCCGGCGATCATCGGCGGGATGTTCTGGAAGGGCGCCACGCGCGCCGGTGCGACAGCCGGCCTGGTGGCGGGTTTTATGGTCTGGCTATACACACTTCTTCTGCCATCGTTCGCCAAGTCGGGTTGGCTGCCGTCCGATTTCATGCAGCAGGGCATTCTGGGCGTCGAGCTTCTCAAGCCACAGCAACTCTTCGGGTTGACGGGCCTCGACGAGATCACCCATTGCCTGTTCTGGAGCATGTTCGCGAACATCGGCATCTACATTGCCGTGTCGGTGAGCGGTCGTCCGTCGGTCGTCGAGACCGGCCAGGCCACGCTGTTCGTCGATGTCGTCAGCCAGTCGCCCACGTCCCCCGGATCGCGCTTCTGGCGCGGCAGTGCCCAGGTCGAGGATCTGCTGCCGCTGACCGGGCGCTTTCTCGGCCCGGAACGGGCGCGCTCGGCCTTCGAGACCTTTGCGCGACGCCGTGGCCTCACGTCCATATCCGGCCTCGAGGCCGATGCCGATCTGGTGCACTACGCCGAGACGCTGCTCGCCGGCGCTATCGGCAGCGCCTCAGCGCGCGTGATGGTCGCCTCGGTGGTCAAGGAGGAGCCCCTGGGGCTGGACGAAGTGATGAATATCCTCGACGAGGCCTCCCAGGTGCGCGCCTACAGCCGCCAGCTCGAGCAGAAGTCGCGGGAACTCGAGGAAGCGACGCGCGAGCTGCGCGAGGCGAACGAACGTCTGCGCGAGCTCGACCGCATGAAGGACGACTTCATCTCGACCGTGTCCCACGAGTTGCGCACGCCGCTCACGTCGATCCGCGCCTTTTCCGAGATCCTGTTCGAAGACCCAAAGACCGATCTGGCCGAGCGCAAGCGCTTTCTCGGTATCATTACGTCCGAGACCGAAAGGCTGACGCGGCTGATCAATCAGGTGCTCGACATGGCCAAGCTGGAGTCGGGCCGGGTCGAATGGCATATGGAGGAGCTGGACCTGCGCGACGTGCTGGAGCAGGCCGTCGCCTCGACCAGCGCCTTGTTCTCCGACAAGGAGGTTGCCCTCCATACCCACATGCCTGCCCATGTACCGCACGTGGTGGCCGACAGGGACCGGTTGATTCAGGTGGTGATCAACCTGCTGTCCAATGCGGTCAAGTTCGTCACGCCGGGTGAGGGCGAAGTCGTCGTGCGCCTGATGGCCGAGGCGGCGCGGTTGCGCGTCGAAGTCCAGGACAACGGGCCGGGCATTAGCGCGGCGGACCAGAAGGTGATTTTCGAAAAGTTCCGCCAGGGTGGCGATACGATGACGAACAAGCCGGCCGGCACCGGCCTGGGACTGCCGATCAGCCGCCAGATCATCGAGTACCTGGGCGGGCGGCTGGGTGTCGCGAGCGAACTTGGAAGGGGGGCGACCTTTTCCTTTACGCTGCCCTTGGGCACGCCTGCCTCGGAATCCGTGCAGGTGGTTCGGGCGGCGGCCGCAGGTTAACAACGAAAATGGAGCGCGGGGGGTGAATTCATGACGAAGAAAGTGCTGATCGTCGATGACGAGCCGAACATCGTCATCTCGCTTGAGTTTCTGATGAAGAGGGAAGGCTTCCAGGTGTTCATCGCCAACGACGGCGAGGCGGCGCTGCAACAGATCGCCGCGCACGAGCCAGACCTCGTCCTGCTCGATGTCATGATGCCCAAGCGCAACGGCTACGAGGTGTGCCAGCAGATACGCGCCAATGCCGCATGGCAGAATATGAAAGTCATCATGCTCACCGCCAAGGGGCGCGACACCGAAGTCGCCAAAGGCATGGCGATGGGCGCCGACGCCTACATGACCAAACCCTTCGCCACCAAGGAACTCGTTGCGCAGGCCAAGCAGCTGCTCGGCCTTCCTACATGAGGGGCAAGTTCAAGCTCGTGGCGGCTGTGGCCGCCACCTGGTTGCTGCTTGCCGTCGGTATCGGCCTCATCGGCGCCGCCATCTGGGCCGATCTCAAGCCGGAAGAGCAGAACGTCATCGCCGACATCATCCCGCCGCGGTTGGGTCTGGTCGCCTTCCTCACCATGATCGGCTTCGTCATGCTGGGCAGCCTCGTCAGCTTTCTCTATCGCCTCTATGTCGGCGCACCGACGCGGGTGGCGGAGGAGGTGCGGCTCATGCTTGGGGCCAACCGCCAGCGGCGGCTGCAACTGGATGCGCCCGCCGAGCTGGTGTCGCTGGCAAAGGGGGTCAACGAACTGGCCGACCAGCGCGATGCCCTGCAGCACGACGTAGAGGAGAAGATCCGCGAGGCCAAGACCTCCATCGAGGAGGAGCGCAACCGCTTTGCTGCGCTCATGTCGGAGCTGACCCAGAGCGTCGTCGTGTGCAACCTCGATGGCCGTGTCCTGCTCTACAACAACCGCGCGCGGCTGCAATTCATGGCGCTTGCCGAAGGGGCCGCTGCGACGGGCGGCGGGGCGCTGATCGGACTCGGCCGCTCGATTTTCGCCATTTTCGAGCGCAACATGATTACCCACGCGCTGGATAGCATCCAGCGCCGGCTCCGGCGCAGCGGCTCGCAGCCTGTGGCCAACTTCCTGACCACGACCCGCGCCGGCCAACTGCTGCGGGTCCAGATGGCGCCGGTTATGAGCGCGGCCCACGGCGTGAACGAGGCGGCCGAAGCGGAGAAGGAGCCCGAGCGCACCATGAGCGGCTACGTCATGATGCTCGACAACATCACCCGCGATTTCGAAACGGAGAGCCGGCGCGACCAGATGCTGCAGTCGCTGACCGAGGGCAGCCGCGCCTCGCTGGCCAACGTGCGCGCCGCCATCGAGGCCATGCTCGAATACCCGGACATGGATGCCGCCCAGCGCGATCGCTTTGTCGGCATCGTCGGCGAGGAGGTGCGTAACATGAGTCACCGCCTCGACCAGATGATGCTCGACCATGCCGACGCCATGAAGACGCGCTGGCCGCTGGAGGAGATGCTCGGTGACGACCTGATCGCCGCGGCGCAGCGGCGTATCGAGCACAAGGTCGGCATCGCTACCAAGACCGTATCGCTGGAAGACGGTTTGTGGCTGAAGGTGGACAGCTTCTCCCTGCTGCAGGCGCTCAACTACCTGGCCAGTCGCCTGCACGAGGATTTCGGCATCCGCGAGGTGCGCTTTCGCCTTGCCTCCGCCGGCAGACTTGCCCACCTGGACATGATCTGGTCCGGCATGGCCGCGGCCATGGAGACGTTGCACGAGTGGGAACTGGAACCGATGAACGTCGGCGGCGAAACCAGTCTGTTGACCCTGCGCGACGTCACCGAGCGCCATGGCGGCGAGATCTGGTTCCAGGTAGACAAGCCCCGCCAGCAGGAATATTTCCGCCTGCTGATTCCGGTGGCGACGCCGCAAGAGACGGTGGCCAGCGCTTCGCTGCTGCACAGCGACAGCCGCCCCGAATACTACGACTTCGATCTGTTCCGCCAGCTCGGCTCGGATCACTCGCTGGACGAGCGGCTACTGTCAGAGCTGACCTTCACCGTATTCGACACGGAGACCACCGGGCTGCAGCCCGCGCAAGGCGACGAGATCATCCAGATCGGTGCGACGCGCATCGTGAACGGACGCCTGTTGAAAAGCGAGATCTTCGATCAGCTCGTCGATCCGCGCCGGCCGCTCAGCCCGGAGTCCATCCCTATCCACGGCATCACCGAGGACATGCTCGTCGATCAGCCGACCATCGACAAGGTGTTGCCGGGTTTTGCCGAGTTCGCCGAGGAGACGGTGCTGGTGGCGCACAACGCTGCCTTCGACATGCGTTTCCTGCAACTGAAGGAAGAATCGACGGGCGTGCGCTTCACCCAGCCGGTGCTGGATACGCTGCTGCTGTCCGAGCTCATACACCCCAACCAGGAATCGCACAAGCTCGAGGCGATCGCCGAGCGGCTCGGCGTCAATGTCATCGGCCGCCACACGGCGCTCGGTGACGCCATGGTGACCGGCGAAGTATTCCTGAAGATGATCCCGCTTCTTGCCGAGAAGGGTATCCGCACGCTGCGCGAGGCGCGCGAGGCGGCGGAAAAGACCTACTACGCGCGGGTCAAATATTAGAAACCAGAACCAAGAACAAGCATGGAAGCAACTTTGCAGGGCCTCACCCAGTACGAACAGCAGACGATGCACAGCGCGCTGGGCTCCATCATCCGGCGCACCCCCATCACCATCGGGATCGACGAGCCCGTGCACGAGGCGCTGCGCATCATGGCCGCGCACCACATCGGCTCGATCATCGTCGCCGATAAGGCGCACGGTTGGCCGCTGGGCATCTTCACGCTGCAGGACCTGCTGCGGCGCGTGGCACTCGACACCTGCGATCTGCAGCAGCCGATTGCTGCCGTCATGACCTCGGGCCTGATCACGCTGCGACCGGAGGCGACCGCCTATCAGGCGGCCTCGGCCATGGCGCGCAACCGGGTGCGCCACATCATCGTCGTCGACGGCAACGATCGGCTGATCGGCCTGGTGTCGCAGAACGACCTGTTCGCGTTGCAGCGCGTGGACGTCAAGGAGATCAGCCGTGAGATCCTGGAATCGGCGGACATCGAAGCGCTCAAACTGGCTGCCGCGGGCATTCGTCGCCTGGCCGAGCGCCTGCTCGTGCAGGGCGTGGGCGCCGAGAATCTTATGCAGCTCATTTCAACCCTGAACGATCTGCTCACCCATCGGATCATCGAACTGGCGCTGGACGCGCACGACGTGCCGCACGTGGACTGGTGCTGGATTGCGCTCGGTTCGGAGGGCCGCTTCGAGCAGACGCTGAGCACCGACCAGGACAACGGAATCATCTTCACCGCCCGTTCCGATTCCGAGGCGCAGGCGCTACGCAACGGCTTCCTGCCCTTCGCGCGCACGGTGAACGAAATGCTCGACCAGTGCGGGTATCCTCTGTGCAAAGGCAATATCATGGCAAGCAACCCGCACTGGTGCCTGTCCCTGGACGAGTGGATCCGCCAGTTCTCCGACTGGATCTACAATCCGGACCCGGAGGCGCTGCTGAACGCCTCCATCTTTTTCGACTTCCGGCACCTGTTTGGCGCCGAAGCGCTCGCCGACAAGCTGCGCGAATGGCTGCTTCGGTACGCGGCAACGAGCGCTATTTTTCTGCGCCTGATGACGAGCAACGCCTTGCATTGTCAGCCGCCGCTGGGGCTGATCCGCGACTTCGTCTTCGACGACTCCAAGGAGTTCCCGCACACCATCGATCTGAAGATGTTCGGCTCGCGCCCTTTCGTGGACGCCGCGCGCATCATCTCGCTCAGCAACGGCATCGCCCACACCAACACCGCCCAGCGCCTGCGTACCGCTGCCGAGGCGATGCGCATGGGGCGCGACGACGTGCGGGCGATGATCGACGCGTTCTTCTACGTCCAGACGCTGCGTATGCAGCACCAGCTGGCTGCGGACGATCCGGCCGGCAAGCGCAATCGCGTGGATCCGGACAAGCTCAACGAACTCGACCGGCATGTTTTGAAGGAATCCTTCAAGCAGGCGCGCAAGCTGCAGCAGCGGTTGCAGATGGAACATCGCCTGTAGGTTGACGTGCTGCAGCGCAGCACCCGCGGGTTATGATGCTTCGGTATCAGGACGCGCCGGTTATCTCGGAAAATTGTTCCCGAAAACGCTTGTCCTAGTCGGACAGCCGTCCTATACTCCGGCCCAGCGCTACCGATTCCAAACCATAACCGGGCCCGGCGAACGGGCCGCATCTAGCGCATCCGCTCTTCATTCGCTGAGCCCATTGGAGGAGACCATGCAGTTAACCGACAAGCATCGGGAATACTGGCACAGGAACCTGACGATTACGGCGATCCTGCTGTTCATCTGGTTCTTTGTCACGTTCGTGATCGGCTATTTTTCCAGGGAGTTAAGTGGTATCACCATACTCGGCTTCCCTCTCCCGTTCTACATGGCGGCGCAAGGCTCGCTGATCGTCTATGTCGTGATCATCTGGTACTACGCGCACTACATGAACAAGCTGGACATCGAGTACGGCGTCCACGAGGGGGAGGACTAAGCCATGGCTGCCCAGACTCAGTCGGCATTCACCCGGCAACTGAAGAAGTATTACGGTTTCTACACCGGCGGCTTCATTGCCTTTATCGTCGTTCTGGCCATCCTGGAACAGCTCGGCCTGCCGAACAAATGGATCGGCTATCTGTTCCTGTTCGCCACCGTCGCCCTGTACGCCGGCATCGGCATCATGAGCCGCACGGCGGACGTGGCCGAATACTATGTCGCCGGGCGGCGCGTGCCAGCCTTCTTCAACGGTATGGCGACCGGCGCGGACTGGATGTCGGCGGCCTCCTTCATCGGCATGGCCGGCAACCTCTATGCGCTGGGTTATGACGGCCTGGCCTTCATTACGGGCTGGACCGGCGGCTATTGCCTGGTGGCACTTTTCCTTGCGCCCTACCTGCGCAAGTTCGGACAGTTCACCATTCCGGATTTCCTGGGTGCGCGCTACGGCGGCCACATCCCGCGGCTCGTGGGTGTGTTCTCCGCCATTCTGTGCTCATTTACCTACGTGGTGGCGCAGATCATGGGCGTGGGCATCATCACCAGCCGGTTTACCGGGCTGGAGTTCGGGATCGGGGTGTTCGTCGGTCTTGCCGGTATCCTGGTCTGTTCATTCCTCGGCGGCATGCGCGCGGTGACCTGGACCCAGGTGGCCCAGTACATCATCCTGATCATCGCCTACATGATCCCGCCCGTGTGGCTGGCGGCCAAGCAGACCGGTGTGCCGATTCCGCAAGTGGTATACGGCTATCAACTCCAGAAGGTGACCGAGCTGGAGAAGAAGATCAATGCCGACCCGAAGGAACAGCAGGTCCGCGACATGTTCAAGGCCAAGTCCGATGCAGCGAAGGCGGCCATGAAGGAACCGGACAAAGCCTATGCCGACGGCAAGGCTGCGGCGGAGAAAAAGGTCGCAGATCTGAAAGCAGCCAATGCGTCAGCGCAGGAGGTGGCATCTGCCGAGAAGGCGCTGGCGTCTTACCCCAAGGACGTCGATGCGGCAAAGGCGCAGTGGAAGAAAGAAGAGGGGTTGGCGGCCAGGGCGGCGCCGATGAAAGAGCATGCAGAGATCTTCAAGGGCAAGGACGAGAAGGACAGCGACATCAAGCGCCGCAACTTCCTGGCCTTGACTCTGTGCCTGATGGTGGGCACGGCGGCGCTGCCGCATATCCTGATGCGCTACTACACCACGCCCAGCGTGAGGGAGGCGCGGGTCTCGGTCTTCTGGTCGCTGTTCTTCATCTTTCTGCTCTACTTTACCGCTCCGGCGTTGGCGGTGCTGGTGAAATACGAGGTTTATGCCAACCTGGTGGGATCGTCGTACGCGGCACTACCGAAGTGGGTCGAGCTTTGGAGATCGGTGGATGCTACGTTGCTATCGCTGTCGGACGTCAACGCAGACGGAATCATTCAGCGCGCCGAACTCGCGATTCACACCGACATCGTGGTGTTGGCGACGCCGGAGATCGCGGGGCTGCCCTATGTGATTTCGGGGTTGGTGGCCGCGGGCGGTCTGGCGGCGGCGCTCTCTACCGCTGACGGGCTGCTGCTGACCATCGCCAACGCGCTTTCGCACGACGTCTATTACAAGATGATCGACCCGAACGCCCCCACCACGCGCCGTTTGACGGTTGCGAAGACGCTGCTGATCGTCGTGGCGTTGATTGCAGCCTACGTCGCGGGGCAGAAACCGGCCGACATCTTGTTCCTGGTGTCGGCGGCGTTCTCGTTCGCCGCCGCGGCGTTCTTTCCGGCGCTAGTGCTCGGGGTGTTCTGGAAACGTGCCACCGGGGTGGGAGCGGTCGTCGGCATGATCGCCGGTGTGGGGCTGACTTTCTATTACATGGCCATGACCCAGCCCTGGCTGCGCGGCATGTTCGGCGTGACCTCGTCGATTGCCGACAACACCTGGTTCGGCATCACGCCGATCTCGGCGGGGATCTTCGGCATTCCGGTCGGGTTTATCGTCATCGTCATCGTGTCGCTGCTTACGCCGGCACCGCAGAAGGAGGTGCAGGAACTGGTGGACCACGTCCGCTATCCGAGCCTGGAGGGCGACATCGATACGCGGGGCGCTTGACCGCGCAAGAAACAATAAGGAGGAGGAGTGGAGACAAGGCCCGCGTAAGCGGGCCTTTTTCCTTGTGCGCCCGGCACGGGCGCACTCCTGCGGGTGTAAGTCCCGCCGTAAGTTGA
>DAITBA010000026.1:0-39314 GCA_036824005.1 Rhodocyclaceae bacterium | reverse complement strand
ACCGCGTCAGCGGTTTAGTTCAACGTAAAGTCACTTGCAAAACCGCCGGATAAGCTGTTAAAGTTGTGCTGTATAAGCGTACAGTCTTCATCGCAACCTCTTGATCTTCATGACCCCGCTCCAGCTTATGCAACCCGCCCCGCCAGCTTATGCGGCACATCCGGCCGGGGCGCCGCCGCGGTTGCTGGAGCGCGTGCGCGAGGCGGTGCGGCTGCGCCATTACAACCTGCGCACTGAACGCTCGTATGTAGGATGGATTAAACGCTTTATCCTGTTTCATGGCAAGAGGCATCCCGTCGACATGGGGGCGGCCGAGGTGACGGCGTTCTTGTCGCACCTGGCGGTGCAGGGCAATGTCGCGGCCTCCACTCAGCAGCAGGCGCTGTCGGCGCTGCTGTTTCTCTACCGGGAGGTGCTCGGCGTCGAGCTGCCTTGGATGACCGAGATCGTGCGCCCGAAGAAGCCGCAGCGGGTGCCGACGGTGCTCTCGCGGGCCGAGGTCGAGCGCTTGCTGGCGGCCATGGACGGCACGCCGGCGCTGATGGCGCGGTTGCTCTACGGCACGGGCATGCGCCTGATGGAGTGCGTCGGGCTGCGCGTCAAGGACCTGGATTTCGACCGCAGCGAGATCACGGTGCGCGACGGCAAGGGCGCGAAGGACCGCCTGACCATGCTGCCGCGCCGTCTGCAGGAGCCGCTGCGCGAACAGCTCCGGCGCGCCCGTTCGATGTGGGAGGGCGACGCGGCCGCGGGCCGCGGCGGCGTCTGGCTGCCCGATGCGCTGTCGCGGAAGTATCCGGCTGCGGCGGCGTCCTGGGGCTGGTTCTGGGTCTTTCCCGCCCGGGCGCTGTCCACCGATCCGCGTACGGGCGAATACCGACGGCATCACTTGTACGAACAGAATCTGCAGCGCGCCATCCTCGCGGCCGTGCGTACCGCGGGCATCGCCAAGCCGGCGACGGCGCACACCTTGCGCCACTCATTCGCCACCCATCTGCTGGAAGCGGGCTACGACATACGCACCGTTCAGGAGCTGCTCGGCCACTCGGACGTGAGCACGACCATGATCTACACCCACGTGCTGAACCGCGGCGGGCGCGGGGTGGTGTCGCCGCTGGATGCGGGGTAGCGACCGGTGGCCGTGATCCACGACGAGACGGGCCATCCGTCCCGCCGTACCGCAACCACTACCGGAGAAGCTCGTTCGCGAACTGCCTGGCAGTGACGATTCTGGTCGTCCCGATCCGCTTGAGGGAAAGCAGCCCTCGCCGGTCTCCGGTTACGAGATAGTCGGCCTTGCCCGCGACGGCCATGGCGAGTAGGAAATCGTCGTCCGGATCGGCCGAGCCGCGGACTTCCGGCAGCCGGCGCAGGAAGACTTCCGCCTTGCGCAGGCCGTTGACCAGAACGCCGGCCTCTGCGCGGCTGATGTACGATGCCAGTGTCGCGTAGCGCGTGGCTCTCTTGAATTCCTCGACCTGCGCGCTGCCGGTGACCAGATCGAACCGACCCTGCCGCCAGGCGTTGATGATCACTGCAGGCGGACCCGAGACTGACAGCAGGGCGCTGATGAGAACGTTTGTATCGACAACGGCGCGCACGGATCAGCGCGCGCGGGACTTGCGGGCGAAGGCCACCGCGTCGGCAGCCAGCCGCTCGGCTTGCCGGGCGGTCAGCGCGCGGGCGCGGGCGCGGATGGTCTTGATGGTTACCGCAAAGTCATCGTCGCGCTGTGCGGAGGCGGAACGAGGAGTCGGCTTGGCCGACCGGATCTGCTCGGTCAGCCTTGTGCGCACCGCTTCCTCGATGAAGCGGGACAGATCGCCCTTGCGTCCGCCACATTGCCCGAGATAGGCGCGCAGCGCCTCATCCGTTTCCCTGGACACCTTGAGCGACCAACGGACAGTACTTTCCATGTCGACCTCTTTGTGCATAGACATCTATGTGTCTATTGTAAGTGTGGCGGAGTCTGCCGTTCAACCCCTCCCCGGCCGCTTCGCCCGCGCGCGCAGCGCCGCGTCGAGGGCGAGCCGCGCCAGGCGCAGCAGTTCGTCGCGCTCCTCGAGCGCCGCGTCGGGCAGGCGCAGGAAGCCGAGCTGCACGGGCTTGCCGCGGCGCAGGTATTCGAAGGGCTCCATCCCCAGGCGCGCGAAGGCTTCGCGATTGCCCGCGTCCGTCTTGAGGTAGGCGATGTCGTCCACGACGATGGCGAACATGGCCTCATCCAGGTACAGACCGTGGCCGCCGAACATGCGCCGGGCATGGACGCGGCCGAGGCCCGCAAGCTGCTCGGCGAGGTAGGTGACGAATTCGTCGGCGGGGTGGCGGCGGTTCGTGGGTGGGTTCATGACGGTGTGTGCGCCACGCGTGTTACTTCGGCGCGACGCGGCGGCGATCGGCGGAAGCCCTCGCCATTGCCCGGGAGTCTTTCACGCCGCCTGCAGCACCTTCAGCGCCTTAACCTTGGCACCGATGCGGTCTTCCTCCACCTGCAGATCGAAGCGGGCCTGAAGATTCATCCAGAACTGAGGCGTCGTACCGAAATAGTGGGCGAGCCTCAGCGCTGTATCGGCGGTAATGCCGCGCTTGCCATGCACGATCTCGTTGATCCGGCGCGGCGGCACAGCAATGTCGGAGGCGAGCCGATACTGCGTCAGACCGAGCGGCTTGAGGAACTCCTCGGACAGGATTTCGCCGGGATGGATGGGTGCAAGCTTTGCCATGAGCGTTCTCTTGATCGATTCAGTGGTAGTCGACGATTTCGACATCCTCCGCATTGCCATCGCGCCAGACAAAGCAAACGCGCCACTGGTCGTTGACGCGTATGCTGTGCTGTCCTTTACGGTCACCGGAAAGCGCTTCCAGGCGGTTGCCGGGCGGTACGCGCAGATCCTCGATCCGGGCCGCAGCGTCCAGCATTTCGAGCTTCCGCCGCGCGACACTTTCGATGGCCTTGAATCGGCGTACGGGCTGCCGGGCGAACAGCTTCTGGGTATCGCGACAGCGGAACGACTTGATCACAAGCGTATATTAACGGAATACGTTAATACGGGTCAAGATTGGTTCGACCGGCGGGGCGACACCCCGCTCTCGCCGCCGCGGTAAACTGCAACAATCCCAGCTCCTGCCGTAACCCCGCACGATTATCGGAGGCCATGACATGAAGCAATTTCGCCCAGCCAGGAAACGCGTGGAGGTCACGGTTGGCGAGTCGGTTCGCATCATCCGCGAGCTGCAGGAGTTGAGCCAGAACCAGCTTTCCGAACTGACCGGCATCCCTCAGGCCACCATCTCGGCCATCGAGAACGGGCGGGTAAATCTCGGCGTGGAAAGGGCCAAGGTCCTCGCCCGCGCACTCAAGTGCCACCCCGCGGTGTTGATCTTCCCGGGGTGGGAAGTCCCGTTCGAATCCGCGGCATGACTCGAAGCCGGCGTCTCGCCGGCTCGATGGTCGGGTCACCCTTCTACTGCCTCGACCGCGCCGGCTGGGATGCGGACTTGTGTTCGACGGCGAATACCGCCGCCTCGACGCGCGAGGTGAGGTTGAGCTTGGACAGGATGTGGCGCACGTGCAGCTTGACGGTGTCATGGCTGATGTCGAGCGTGCGGGCAATCGCCTTGTTGGACAGGCCCTGGGCGAGGTAGTCGAGGATTTCGCGCTCGCGCGCCGTCAGTTGCTTGAGCGCATCGGCCTTGGCCGCCGCCGGGCCGCCGCCCTGGAGCAGCCTGACCAATTTCAGCGTCATGGAGGGCGCAACCACGGTCTCGCCGCGCACGGCCCGGCGCACGGCGTCCACCACGTCGTCCGGCTCCATGTCCTTGAGCAGGTAGCCCTGGGCGCCGGCGCGCATGGCGGCGGCCAGGTCCTCCTCGGCGTCGCTGACGGTGAGGATCAGCACCGGCCCCTGCCAGGCCTCGGCGCGCATGCGCCGCAGCAGGGCGAGCCCGCCGTGGGGCGGCATGTTGAGATCGGTGATGACCACGTCCGGGCGCGTTTCCGCCAGCAGGCGCAGCGCCTCGTCCTCGTTGCCGGCGATGCCGGCGACGCTGATCCCGCCGCGCTGCTCGAGCAGCTCCGCCAGCCCCTTGCGGAACAGGGTGTGGTCGTCCACCAGCAGGACGCGGATGTTCTCGTCGCTCATGTCGCCGTCCGCTCCCCTGCCCGCACGGCCATGGCCGGAAAGGTCAGCCGCACGCGGAAGCCGCCTTCGGGCAGATTGGCCACCTCGACCCGGCCGCCGATGCGCGCCGCGCGCTCGCGCATGATGGAGAGCCCGAAGTGGTCGCGCAGGCGCGGGTGCTCCTCGAAGCCGCCGGTGCGGTTGGCGATGGCGAAGTAGCCCGGCCCGCCGCGGCCATTGTCCTCGACCGTGGCGACGTAGTGGTCGCCGGCGCCTTCGAGCGTCACCTTCGCGCGCGTCGCGCCGGAGTGGCGCACGACGTTGGCCAGCGCCTCCTGGACGATGAAGAATACCTGCGCTTCCTGGTCCACGGACAGGCGCAGGTCGGCGACGCGGTTGCTGAAATCCAGCTCGATGCCGGTGCGGTCCTGGAAGCCGTCGGCCAGCTCCTTGAGCGCGTGCAGAAGTCCGAGCGGATCCATGCGGCTGCGGAACTGGGTGAGCAGCTCGCGCAACTGGCCGTAGGCGACGTCCAGCGCCTGGCCGACGTCGCCGGCATACTTGCCGGCCTGCTCCACGTCGGCGTCGCGCAGGGCATCCTGCAGCAATGCCACGCGCATCTTCATGTAGGCGCAGGTCTGGGCGAGGGAATCGTGCACCTCGGCGGCCATGATCTGGCGCTCGTTCATGAGCGCGATGCGCAGGTTCTCGCGCTTCAACCGCGCGTTTTCCAGCGCCATGCCGAGGTGCTCGCCGATGGAGCGGAACAGCAGCGCCACCTCCTCCGGCAGCTCGAAGCGCTCGGGCAGGAACAGGTTGTAGGTACCCTGCAACCGCCCGCCGTGTTGCAGCGGCACTACTACCATGGCCTGGCAGTTGCCGCCGAAGTAGGCGCTGTGGGTGCGCTGCGAGCATTCGTGCAGGTCGATTTCGTAGCGCGAGCGCTGGTCGCGGATGGCGCTGCCGCACTGGCCGCAGTCCACCGACACGAGGCGCTCGTATTCCACCACCTCGCGCGGCAGTCCGCGCGCCGCCACCAGCCGCAGGTGCCGGCCGTCGGCGGTGAGCACGCGCACGGCGCCGGCGTTGGCGTTGGCCAGGCGCAGCATGGTGCCGAGAAAGCGGCCGAGCAGCTCCTCGACGTCGTCCTCGTCGGCGAGGCTGGCGGAAACCTCCGACAGGATGCTCAGCGCCTTCAGGCGCTGGCTTTCCTCGACATCGACGTCGACGCTGTCCGCCACGCGCGACGCGGACGACGTGTGCGTGCCGGCGTGGTCGAGGCTGTCTTGCTCGCGGGTGTCGGCCATCGGTCGGATGTTCGCGCTGCGGTGCAGCAGTCGGTCACCGCCAAGCGCGGATGTGGATGTGTTCCCTGATTGTAGCGAATCGGCGGCGCCGTGGGCGGGTTGTGGCGGCAGGGACACTGGGAACGGCAAGCTCACCGCAGAGGACACAGAGGACGCAGAGCGACATCAATAGGCAGGAAAGAATCGATCACTTGCCAAATGGGCAAATGCCGACGCATCTACTCCAATGCGCTTTTCCTCCGCGTCCTCTGCGTCCTCCGCGGTGAAATCGGTGTTCCGGCCGGGACCGGGCTCAGCGCCACCCCTGCCTGGCGATGCGCTCGGCCCACCACAGGCAGGCGATGGTCTTGGCGTCGGTGATCCTGCCGCTGAGGATGCCGGTCAGGGCCGCATCCAGGGACAGCTCGATGGTCTCCAGTTGCTCGCCATGATCCAGTGCCGCGCCGACATAGGTCAGGCCGCGGGCGTGAAAGATCTCGATCCGCTCGTCGGAGTAGCCGATGCAGGGATGAATTGTCCCGACGTGCCGCCATTCGGCCGCCTCGTAGCCGGTTTCCTCGCGCAGCTCGCGCTTGCCGCAGGTGACGAGATCCTCGCCGGCGTCGATCTTGCCTGCCGGCAGCTCGAGCATGACGCGCCGCAACGGATAGCGGTACTGGCGCTCGAACAGCAGTTTGCCGTTGTCCAGGAAGGCGATGACGACGACCGCGCCGGGATGGCGGATGTATTCGCGCAGCGATTCATCGCCGTTGGGCAGGCGCACCCGGTCGCGCAGCACGTGCAGCAGCTTGCCGTCGAAGACCTGCTCGCTGGCGATCAGGTCCTCGAAGAATTTCTTCTCTGTCATAGGACTCCCCGCGCCAGGCTGCTACGGGTGCGGCGGGCTGCAAAGCGTGGCGAGGAAGCTCGGCGGCAGGGCCCCAGCGCGCCGGGACGCAAGACAGTACATGCGGGTACGGCGGGCATTTTGGCGAGCGGGAACGCCGCAGACGGGCTCCGCAGCAGCTTTGTTACAGCGAGCGCAGCAGCGCGAACGCACACAGCGACATGAGCGCCTGGGGCATGATGCCGAACACGGCGACGGCGATGCCGTTGGCGCTCAAGAGCACGCGCATGTCGAAGCTGGCGTGGATCGGCGCGGTGTCCGTGGCCTTGTCGAAGTACATGAGCTTGACGACGCGCAGGTAGTAGTAGGCGCCGATGAGCGAGAACATGACGGCGAACACCGCCACCGAGTAGTAGATGTTCCAGCCCTCCGGCACCACCGCCGTGCCGGCTGCCACCAACGCCTGCAGCACGGCCAGCTTGGCGAAGAAGCCGATGAAGAACGGCACACCGGCCATGGACAGCATGACGATCAGCATCACGCCGGCGAACCAGGGGCTGCGCTGGTTCAGGCCCTTGAAGTCCTCCAGTTCCTCGGCTTCGAACCCGGCGCGCGAGAGCAGCAGGATCATGCCGAATGCGGCCAGGCTCATGAGCACGTAGGACACGGCGTAGAACATGGCCGAGCTGTAGGCGTTGAGGGCCAGATGACGGGCGCCGGCGACGACGCCGCTGACCAGGCCGAGCAGCATGAATCCCATGTGCGAGATGGCCGAGTAGGCGAGCATGCGCTTGATGTTGGTCTGCGCGATGGCGGCCAGGTTGCCCAGCCCGATGGACAACACGGCGAGAATCATCAGCATGTTCTGCCAGTGCACGGCAAGATCGAACATGCCGTTGACCAGCAGGCGCATGGCCATGGCGAAGGCGGCGATCTTGGGCGCCGAGCCGATGAACAGCGTCACCGCGGTCGGCGCACCGTGGTAGACGTCCGGTATCCACATGTGGAAGGGCACGACGCCGAGCTTGAACGACAGCCCCGCGACGACGAACACGAGGCCGAACACGAGCACGGTGTTGTTGGCCACACCGTGCGCCAGCGCCTGCGACACGCCCGACAGATCCAGCGTGCCGGTGGCGCCGTAGATCATGGACATGCCGTAGAGCAGCAGGCCGGAGGCGAGCGCGCCGAGGACGAAATACTTCATGGCGGCCTCGGTGGCGCGGGGCGATTCCCGATCCAGGGCCACCAGGGCGTAGAGCGCGAGCGACAGCAGCTCCAGGCCGAGGTAGATCGTCAGGAAGTTGTTGGCCGAGATCATGACCATCATGCCCAGCGTGGCGAACAGCACCAGCAGGTAGAAATCGCCCCGCTCCATGCCGCGGGCGGCCATGTAACCGCGGCCGTAGATCAGGGTGACGGCCACGGCGAGATAGACGACCAGCTTGAGGAAATCCCCCATCAGGTCGTCGACGTACATGTTGCTGAAGGTCATCACTACCTGGCCGTCCAGCGTCACGAGCGTGATGGCCGCTGCCGCTACCAGGGTCAGCTGCGTCAGGAAGAAGGATAGCCAGCGCTGCTTCTCGCCCGCATACAGATCCGCGAGCAGCAGCACGCAGGCCATGATGACGACGAAGATCTCCGCCGACGCTGGGTAGAAATCGGGAATTACGAAGTTCATGTCCGGTCCCGTGCAATCGCGCCGCGGTCAGGCGCGGCCCCTGCTCCGATGACGGAGAGGGGAATCATGTTTTGGCGGCGGCTGAAGACGGCCATGGCAATGACATCCCCTACAACTTGCTTGTCGCCAGATGCTTGAGCAGATCGCTCACCGACGCGTGCATCACCTCGGTGAACGGGAACGGGTAGATGCCCATGCCGAGCACGCAGATCGCCAGCAGCGCGAGGAAGAAAAACTCGCGGCCCGAGATGTCTTCGAGCTTGGCGACGTGATCGTTGGCAACCGCGCCGAAGATGACCCGCTTGTACATCCACAGCGTGTAGGCGGCGCCGAGCACCAGTGTCGTCGCCGCGGCAAAGCCGACCCAGAAGTTGAACTTGATCGCGCCCAGCGCCACCATGAATTCGCCGACGAAGCCGCTGGTGGCCGGCAGGCCCGAATTGGCCATGGCGAACAGCATGAACAGGGCGGCGAACTTGGGCATGGTGTTCACCACGCCGCCGTAGTCGGCGATGACGCGCGTGTGCATGCGGTCGTACATGACGCCGACGCAAAGGAACAGCGCGCCGGAGACAAAGCCGTGGGAGATCATCTGCACCAGCGCGCCCTCGACGCCGAGCTGGTTGAAGATGAAGAAGCCCAGCGTCACGAAGCCCATGTGCGACACGGAAGAATAGGCGATCAGCCGCTTCATGTCCGTCTGCACCAGCGCCACCAGGCCGATGTAGACCACGGCGATCAGCGACAGCCCGATCATCATCGGCGCCAGCGCATGGCTGGCATCCGGCGCGATGGGCATGGAGAAGCGCAGGAAACCGTACGCCCCCAGCTTCAGGGTGATGGCGGCGAGGATCACCGAGCCGCCGGTGGGTGCCTCGGTGTGCGCATCCGGCAGCCAGGTGTGCACCGGCCACATCGGCACCTTGACCGAGAAGGCGGCGAAGAAAGCGAGGAACAGCAGCGTCTGCGCCTGCATGCCGATCTTCAGCGTATGCCAGTCGAGAATGTTGAAGCTGCCGCTCGATTCCATGAACAGGTAGAGCAGCGCGATCAGCATCAGCAGCGAGCCGAGCAGCGTGTAGAGAAAGAACTTGATCGCCGCGTAGATGCGGTTCGGCCCGCCCCAGACGCCGACGACGATATACAGCGGAATCAGCGACGACTCGAAGAAGACGTAGAACAGCACCGCGTCGAGCGCCGCGAACACGCCGTTGATGAAGCCGGACATGATCAGGAACGCCGCCATGTACTGGGCGACCTTCTCCTGGATCACCTGCCAGCCGGCGATCACCACCAGCACGGTCATGAAGCTGTTGAGCAGGATGAACAGCACCGAGATGCCGTCCACGCCGAGGTGGTAGTTGACGTTGAAGCGCGGAATCCATGGCACCAGCTCGACGAACTGCATGGCGCTGGTGGCGACGTCGAAGCCTTTGTACAGCGGGATGGTGACGGCGAAGCCGAGCGCGGAGGCGATCAGCGCCAGCAGGCGCGCCTGTCCGGCATTACGGTCGGAGCCGGTGGATAGCACCAGCAGGCCGCCGACAATGGGCACCCAGATCGCGAGGCTGAGCAGAGGAGCTGTTTCGTTCATCTCGATTTCCGTTGGTTATTCGTGTCAGAGCAAGCTCTCAGCTCCGGTTGAGCCAGATCGTGAGCAGAACGAACACACCGATGATCATGCTGAACGCGTACTGATAGATGTAGCCGGACTGGACCAGCCGCGACAGCCTGGCGAACCAGCCGACGACACGCGCCGAGCCGTTGACGAGCAGTCCGTCGATGATGGCGGCATCGCCACCGCGCCACAGGCCGCGGCCGATCAGGCGCGCGCCGCCGGCGAAGAACCAGTCGTTGAACTTGTCGAAGTAGTACTTGTTTTCGAGCAGCACGTAGATCGGCTTCAGGGCACCGGCCACCATGCCCGGCAGGTTCGGCTTGACCAGATAGAAAATCCAGGCCAGCACCACGCCCGCCATCGCCAGGGCGAAGGGCAGGCTGGTCAGGCCGTGCATGGCCATGGCGATGGGGCCGTGAAATTCCTTGGCCATCTCGGCCATGGCGTGGTGATTTTCTCCGACGACGATGCTGCTGCCGAACCACTCGCCGAACAGCATCGGCTGGATCGTGTAGAAGCCGACGGCGACCGACGGAATCGCCAGCAGCACCAGCGGCAGCCAGACCACCCAGGGCGTCTCGTGGGGCGTGCCGTGGTGGCCGTGGCCATGATCGTCGTGGCCGTGGGCATCGTGGGGCTGCTCGTGGAAGCGCTCCTTGCCGTGGAAGACCATGAAGTACATGCGGAAGGAATAGAAGGCGGTGACGAACACGCCCGCGACTACGGCGAAGTAGGCGAAGCCGCTGCCCGGGATGTGCGAGTAATGCACCGCCTCGATGATGCTGTCCTTGGAGTAGAAGCCCGACAGGAACGGGAAGCCGATTAGCGCCAGCGAACCGACCAGCGACGTGATCCAGGTGATCGGCATGTACTTGCGCAGCCCGCCCATGTAGCGCATGTCCTGCTGGTGGTGCATGCCGATGATGACCGAACCGGCGCCCAGGAACAGCAGTGCCTTGAAGAAGGCATGCGTCATGAGGTGGAAGATGGCCACCGAGTAGGCCGACACGCCCAGCGCCACGGTCATGTAGCCGAGCTGGGACAGGGTCGAATAGGCGACCACGCGCTTGATGTCGTTCTGGACGATGCCGAGGAAGCCCATGAACAGCGCGGTGATGGCGCCGATGACGAGCACGACGGAGAGCGCCGTCTCGGACAGTTCGAACAGCGGCGACATGCGCGCCACCATGAATATGCCGGCGGTGACCATGGTCGCGGCGTGGATCAGGGCGGAAATCGGTGTCGGGCCTTCCATGGAATCGGGCAGCCAGACATGCAGGGGTACCTGCGCCGACTTGCCCATGGCGCCGACGAACAGGCAGATGCAGATGACGGTGATCAGCATCCAGGGCGAGCCCGGCAGCAGCTCGACCGTGATCCCTGCCAGTTCCCTGCCCTTGCCGAACACCTGGGCGTAGTCGAGCGAGCCGCAATAGGCGGCGATGAGGCCGATGCCGAGCAGGAAGCCGAAGTCGCCGACGCGGTTCGCCAGGAAGGCCTTGAGGTTGGCGTAGACGGCCGTCGGGCGCGTGTACCAGAAGCCGATGAGCAGATAGGACACCAGACCCACCGCCTCCCAGCCGAAGAAGAGCTGGAGGAAGTTGTTCGCCATCACCAGCATCAGCATGGAGAAAGTAAACAAGGCGATGTAACTGAAGAATCGGTTGTATCCGGGATCGTCCGCCATGTAGCCGATGGTGTAGATGTGCACCATGAGCGAGACGAAGGTGACCACGAGCATCATCGTCACCGTGAGCCGGTCGATGAGGAAGCCGATCTCCATCTTCAGATCGCCACTGGCAAGCCAGGTGTAGACGGGGCCGTTGTAGGTATTGCCCGCCAGCACGTCCTGAAAGATGAGCACCGAGGCGACGAAGGAAACGGCGACGCCGAGGATGGTCACGGTATGCGCCACCCAGCGCTCGATCACGCGGCAGAACAGCCCGGCGATGATGGCGCCGGCGAGCGGCGCCAGGGGCACGATCAGGTAAAGGGTCTTCATGTCCATCGCTGCGGTCCTATCCCTTCAGGCTGTCCAGATCGTCCACGTGGATGGTGTTGAGGTTGCGGAACAGCACCACCAGAATCGCCAGTCCGATGGCCGACTCCGCCGCGGCGACGGTGAGGATGAAGAAGACGAAGATCTGCCCGGCCACGTCGCCCATATACTGCGAGAAGGCGATGAAGTTCATGTTGACGGCGAGCAGCATCAGCTCGATCGCCATCAGCAGCACGATCAGGTTCTTGCGATTGAGAAAAATGCCGACGACGCTGATCGCGAAAAGGATCGCGCCCAGGATAAGGTAGTGGGAAAGCGACAGCGACAGCATTGATTCTCCCTGGCTCGTTGTTGTTCCGCCCGCCCGCGCGTGCCGGCCTATTCCTTCTCCGCCGGCATGGACACCAGCCGCACCCGGTCGTTGCGCTTGACCGCCACCTGCTGCGCCGGATTGGTGTACTTGATGTCCTTGCGCCTGCGCATGGTCAGCGCGATGGCGGCGATGATGGCCACGAGCAGGATGACGGAGGCGAGTTCGAACGGATAGGCGTACTCGGTGTAGATCAGCCGGCCCAGCTCTTTGGTGTTGCTGTAGCCCTCGCCGGGCGCGGCGGGCGCCGGCATGACTTCGGCGCCGAAGTAGCGGCCGCCGACGATGACGATCATCTCCGCCACCATCAGGATGCCGATCGTCGCCCCCACCGGCAGGTAGCTCCAGAAGCCCTGCCGCAGGCGTTCCAGATTGATGTCCAGCATCATGACGACGAACAGGAACAGCACCATGACGGCGCCGATATAGACCAGCACCAGCAGGATGGCGAGAAACTCGGCCCGCAGCAGCACCCAGATGCCGCCGGCGGTGAAGAAGGCCAGCACGAGGAACAGCGCACCGTGCACCGGATTGCGTGCCGTGATCACGCGCAGTGCGGCGAACACCAGGATCGCCGAGAGGAAATAGAAAATGAATGTCGTGAAGTCCATGGCCTCACCTGAATTTGGCGTCCTGCTCGCGATCCTTCGCGATCTGCTCTTCGTAGCGATCGCCCACCGCCAACAGCATCTGCTTGGTGTAGTACAGGTCGCCGCGCTTCTCCCCGTGGTATTCGAGGATGCGCGTCTCGACGATGGCGTCCACCGGACAGGCCTCCTCGCAGAAGCCGCAGAAAATGCACTTGGTCAGGTCGATGTCATAGCGCGTGGTGCGCCGCGAGCCGTCGGCGCGCTGGTCGCTTTCGATGGTGATGGCCATCGCCGGGCAAACCGCCTCGCACAGCTTGCAGGCGATGCAGCGCTCCTCGCCGTTGGGATAGCGGCGCAACGCATGCAGCCCGCGGAAGCGGTTGCTCTGGGGCGTCTTCTCCTCGGGGAACTGGATCGTGATCTTGCGCGCGAACAGGTAACGTCCGGTCACGGCCATGCCCTTGAGCATCTCCTTCAGGAGCAGGCTGCCGAACAGCTCTTTCATCGCACCCATGACTTACCTCATTTCCAGAGCGACAGCGGCGTCAGCATCCAGACGCCGACGACGAGGACCCAGCCGAAGCACAGCGGAATGAATACCTTCCAGCCCAGACGCATGATCTGGTCGTAGCGGTAGCGCGGAAAGGTGGCGCGGAACCACAGGAACAGCAGCAGCAGGAACGACACCTTGAGCGCGAGCCAGTGGAACCCGTCCTCGAAGACCGCGCCCAGAAGCGGCACGTTCGTCAGCCAGTCGGGACCGAATGGCGACAGCCAGCCGCCGAGGAACATGGTGACCGCCATGACCGACACCAGAATCATGTTCGCGTACTCGGCCAGGAAGAACACGGCGAAGGCCATGCCGGAGTACTCCACCATGTGGCCGGCGACAATTTCGGATTCGCCCTCCACCACGTCGAAGGGCGAGCGGTTCGTTTCCGCCACGCCAGAGATGAAATAGACGAGGAACATGGGCAGCAGCGGCAGCCAGTTCCAGGACAGGAAACCCACCCCGTGATCGGCGAACCAGCCGCGGCCCTGGCCGTTCACGATATCCACCAGGTTCAGGCTCTGCGACACCATCAACACGGTCACCAGAGCGAAGCCCATGGAGATTTCGTAGGAAACGATCTGCGCCGCCGAGCGCATGGCGCCGAGGAAGGCATACTTCGAGTTCGACGCCCAGCCGGAGACGATGACGCCATAGACCCCCATCGAGGTAATGGCCATGACATAGAGCAGGCCGGCGTCGATGTTGGCCAGCACCAGTGTGTCGGTGAAGGGAATCACCGCCCAGGCGGCGAGCGCCGGCGCCAGCGCCAACACCGGGCCGAGGATGTACAGGGATTTGTTCGCCCCGCTCGGCACGATGACTTCTTTGAACAGGAGCTTCAACGCATCGGCGATAGGCTGCAGCACACCTTTCCAGCCGACGCGGTTCGGCCCCATGCGCACGTGCATGTAGGCGATGACCTTGCGCTCGGCAAGCGGCAGATAGGCCACCGCGCCCATGAGCGGCGCGAGAATGGCGACGATCTTGATCAGCGCCCAGGCGGCGGGCCAGAGCGGTTCGAAAACGTTCCACACCGGCGCCCACAGCGGACCCCAGACCCACTGGAACAATTGCAGTACGGCCTCTTCCATCAGGCACGCTCCACTTCGATGTCACCCAGCATGGCGCCGAGCCCGGCCGTCGTTGGGTGCGCCGCCGCCACGCGCACGCAGCCGGCAGCCAGCGTCTCGTCCAGCGCCGCGTCGAGGATGGCCACGGCTTCGCCCTGGCGCAGCCGCACCCGATCACCGGCGGAGATGGCGAGGCGCTGCAGCGTCGCCGCGTTCATCCGCGCCGTCGGCGGTCGCGCGTCGCGCGTGCTCTGCAGCGAAGGCGCGCGGCGCACGAGCGGATCGGCGAAGTAGATAGGCACGTCCGCCACCCGCTGCAGCCCGCCCGTCGCGCCGCCGAGCCGGACGGCGACGCCCGAGAGCGCATTGTTCGTGCTGCTGGCGACGAATTCGGCCGTCTCGCCGAGCACGTCCCGGCGCACCGCCTCGGAGCTGTCGTAATCGAAGCCGGACAGGCCGAGCAGGTTGCCCAGCACGCGCAGCACCTTCCATCCCGGCCGCGTGTCGCCGAGCGCCTTGACCATGGCGTTGAACGGCTGGATGCGGCCTTCGCAATTGATGAACGTGCCCGAGGTCTCGGTGAACGGCGAGACCGGCAGCAGCACATGGGCATAGTCCAGGGCACGCGTGCGGAACGGCGTCAGCGCCACCACCAGCTTCGCGGCGGCCAGCGCCGCGGCGGCTTGGCGCCCATCGGCGCAGTCGAGTTCGGGCTCCGCGTGCAGGACGAGATAGGCGTCGCGCGGTTCGGCGAGCATTTGCCCGGCGTTGAGTCCCGCCGGCGAGGCGAACGGCACGGCGCCGGCGACGTAGCCGCCGACGCTGTTGGCCGCCTCGCCGAGGAAACCGAAGCGGATGCCGGCGAGGCGCGCCAACTCCTGCGCCAGGGTGTGCAGCATCGCCGCCTGCGGGTGCTGTTGCGCCAGATTGCCGAGCAGCACTGCGCCGTTGCCGGCGCCTGCCAGACTGGCGGCGATGCGTTCGGCATCCTGGGAAACGCTCACGGGGCCGAGCGCCCCCTGCAGCGCAGCGTCCAGCGCCGCGCCCTTCTCCCGGGCCAGCGCCACCACGACCTGTGCCAGGGTGTCCACCAGGGCGTTGGGCGGCACCACGGCGCGGGCGTGCAGCGGCAGCAGAAGGTCGTCGGCGGCGACGTGGATCATGCTCACCTGCGTGCCGCGCTTGGCCGCCTGGCGCAGACGCTGGGCGATGAGCGGATGGTCCTTGCGCAGGAAGCTGCCGACCACCAGCAGGCGATCGAGGGTGTTCAGATCGGCGATCTTCATACCCAGCCAGGGTGCGCCGGCGAGCTTGCCGTCGGCGGAGAAATCGCTCTGGCGCAGGCGATGATCCACGTTGCCGCTGCCCAGTCCGCGCGTGAGCTTCTGCAGCAGGAACAGCTCTTCCAGGGTGCTGTGCGGCGAGGCCAGTGCGCCGAGCGCCTGGGGCCCGCGTTCGTCGACGATGGACTTCAAGCCATTGGCAACGACGTCCAGGGCCGACTGCCAGTCGGTCTCCTGCCATTGGCCGTTGCGCTTGACCATGGGCTGCGTCAGGCGCTCGTCGGAGTTCAGCGCCTCGTAGGAGAAGCGGTCCCTGTCCGACAGCCAGCATTCATTCACGCCCTCATTCTCGAGGGGCAGCACGCGCATGACCTTGTTGTGCTTGACCTGGACGATGAGATTGGCGCCAAGCCCATCGTGCGGACTCACCGACTTGCGCCGCGCCAGCTCCCAAGTGCGCGCCGAGAAGCGGAAGGGCTTGGAGGTGAGTGCGCCGACCGGGCACAGATCGACGACGTTGCCGGAAAGCTCGGAGTCGACCGTGCGGTCCACGAAGGCGAGAATTTCGGAGCGCTCGCCGCGGTTGGCCATGCCCAGTTCCATGATGCCGGCGATCTCCTGACCGAAGCGCACGCAGCGGGTGCAGTGGATGCAGCGCGTCATGTCGGTGGAGATCAGCGGGCCGAGATTCTTGTTGACCACGACACGCTTTTCTTCGACATAGCGCGAAGAACCGCTGCCGTAGCCGACGGCCAGATCCTGCAACTGGCACTCGCCGCCCTGGTCGCAGATCGGGCAGTCGAGCGGATGGTTGATGAGCAGGAACTCCATCACGCCCTTTTGGGCGTTGATCGCCTGCTCCGAATGGGTCTGCACCTTCATGCCGTTGGTCACCGGCGTGGCGCAGGCGGGCAGCGGCTTGGGCGCCTTCTCCACCTGCACCAGGCACATGCGGCAGTTGGCGGCAATCGAGAGCTTCTTGTGGTAGCAAAAGTGCGGGATGTAGGCACCGATCTGGCGCGCAGCATCCATGATGGTGCTGCCTTCGGGCACCTGCAGTTGCTTGCCGTCGATTTCGATCTCTAGCATGACTGTGGGACGAAGAAGGAACTGCCCGCCCGCTGCACCTCCGGCGGCACGAGGCACTTCCTGTTCTCGATGTGATATTCGAATTCGGCGCGGAAATGCTTCAGGAAGCTCTGCACCGGCATGGCCGCGGCATCGCCCAGGGCACAGATGGTGCGGCCCATGATATTGGGCGTGATGCTGTTCAGCAGGTCGATGTCTTCGGCGCGACCCTTGCCGTGCTCGATGCGATGGATGATGCGATACATCCAGCCCGTGCCCTCGCGGCAGGGCGTGCACTGGCCGCAGGATTCCTCGTGATAGAAATAGGACAGGCGCTCCAGCGCCTTGACCATGCAGGTGGTCTCGTCCATGACGATTACCGCGCCGGAGCCGAGCATGGAACCCGCCTTGGCGACGGAGTCGTAATCCAGGGTGCATTCCATCATGATCTCGGCGGGCAGAACGGGCGCCGAGGAGCCGCCGGGAATGCAGGCCTTGAACTTGCGTCCGGCACGCATGCCGCCGGCCATCTCCAGCAGCACCGGAAAGGGCGTACCCATCGGCACTTCGTAGTTGCCTGGACGATTGACGTGCCCCGAGACGGAAAACAGCTTCGTGCCGCCGTTGTTGGGCTTGCCCAGCTCGAGATACTTGCCGCCGCCGTTGAGGATGATCCACGGCACCGCGGCGAAGGTCTCGGTGTTATTGATCGTGGTCGGCTTGCCGTACAGACCGAAGCTCGCCGGAAACGGCGGCTTGAAGCGCGGCTGGCCTTTCTTGCCTTCGATGGATTCCAGCAGGCCCGTTTCCTCGCCGCAGATGTAGGCGCCGTAGCCGTGATGGGCGAACAGCTCGAAGCTGAAGCCCGAGCCGAGGATGTCCTGGCCGATGAAGCCGGCGGCACGCGCCTCGGCCAGCGCTTCCTCGAAGCGCTCGTAGACATCCCAGACCTCGCCGTGAATGTAGTTGTAGCCGCGCGCGCAGCCCATGGCATAGGCGCCGATGGCCATGCCCTCGATGACGCTGTGCGGGTTGTAGCGCAGCAGGTCGCGGTCCTTGAACGTGCCTGGCTCGCCTTCGTCGGAGTTGCAGACGACGTACTTCTCGCCCTGATACTTCTGCGGCATGAAGCTCCACTTCAGCCCCGTCGGAAAACCGGCGCCGCCGCGGCCGCGCAGCGCCGAGTTCTTCACCTCGGCGATGACCTGCTCGGGCGGGATTTTTTCTTTGAGGATCTTCTTCAGTGCCTCGTAGCCGCCGCGCTTCTGGTACTCACCGATGCGCCAGCCGCGGTCGCCGTCCAGGCCGGCAAAGAGGATCTGCTGTAGGGCCATTTATTTCAGTTCCGAGAGCAGCTTGTCGATCGCCTCGGGCGTCATGAAGCTGCACATGCGTTTGTTGTTGACCAGCAGCACCGGCGCATCGCCGCAGGCGCCCATGCACTCGCCTTCCTTGAGGGTGAACAGACCATCGGGCGTGGTTTCGTTGAAATCGATGCCGAGCTTCTGCTTGATGTAGTCGGCGGCATGTACACCGCCCGAGAGCGCGCAGGGCAGATTGGTGCATACGGTGAGCTTGTACTTCCCGGTCGGGTGCAGGTCGTACATGTTGTAGAACGTCGCCACTTCGTACACCGCGACCGGGGGCATGCCCAGGTAGCTCGCGACGAACTCCATGGTCTCGTTCGACAGCCAGCCCTTCTCGTCCTGGGCGATGGCAAGCGCCGACATCACCGCGGACTGCTTCTGCTCGACCGGATATTTCGCGATCTCGCGATCGATTCTTTTCAGTGCGTTTTCGCTCAGCATGATGGTCAGGGCCGTGGACTCAGCGGTCGATCTCGCCGAAAACGATGTCCATGGTGCCGATGATGGCCACGACGTCGGCGATCATGTGCCCCTTGCCCATCTCGTCCATGGCCGAGAGGTGAGCAAATCCCGGCGCGCGCAGCTTGACGCGATAGGGCTTGTTGGCGCCGTCGGAAATGGCGTAGACGCCGAACTCGCCCTTGGGATGCTCGATGCCGGCATAGGCTTCGCCGGGCGGCACGTGGATGCCCTCGGTGAAGAGCTTGAAATGATGAATCAGCTCTTCCATGTTCTGCTTCATTTCCACCCGGGACGGCGGCGCCACCTTGTGGTTGTCCGTGATCACTGGCCCGGGATTGCGCCGCAGCCAGTCCACGCACTGTTTCATGATGCGGTTGGCCTGGCGCATCTCCTCGATGCGTACCAGATAGCGGTCGTAGCAGTCGCCATTTACGCCGACAGCGATGTCGAAATCGACCTTGTCGTAGACCTCGTAGGGCTGCTTCTTGCGCAGATCCCATTCGACGCCGGAGCCGCGCAGCATGGGGCCCGTGAAGCCCAGTGCGATCGCCCGCTCGGGCGATACGACGCCGATACCGACGGTACGCTGTTTCCAGATGCGGTTGTCGGTGAGCAGGGTTTCGTACTCGTCCACGTAGCGCGGAAAGCGGTTGGTGAAATCCTCGATGAAGTCGAGCAGCGAACCCTGCCGTGCTTCGTTCAGCTGGCGCACCGTCTCGGCGTTCTTGAACTTGTTGACCTCGTACTTTGGCATGACATCGGGCAGGTCACGATACACCCCACCCGGGCGGTAGTAGGCCGCGTGCATGCGCGCGCCCGACACCGCCTCGTAGATGTCCATGAGGTCCTCCCGCTCGCGGAAGGTGTAGAGCACCAGAGCCATGGCGCCGACGTCCAGGGCATGGGTGCCGATGTTGAGCAGGTGATTGAGGATGCGCGTAATCTCGTCGAACATCACTCGGATGTACTGAGCGCGCAGCGGCACCTCCAGACCGAGCAGGCGCTCGATGGCCATGACATAGGCGTGCTCGTTGCACATCATCGAGACGTAGTCGAGCCGGTCCATATACGGCACCGACTGGACCCAGGTCCGGGTTTCGGCGAGCTTCTCGGTGGCCCGATGGAGCAGCCCGATGTGCGGATCGGCGCGCACGACGACCTCGCCGTCCAGTTCGAGCACCAGTCGCAGGACACCGTGCGCCGCCGGGTGCTGCGGTCCCATATTGATGGTGTAGTTGCGAATCTCCGCCAAGTTCAGCTCCGAGCGTTGTTGCAGCGCTTCGCGCCGCTGGTCGCGCCAGCCGGGGCCGCGATGATGTCGAGGTAGGCTCCAGCCATGTCCGTGCCCACCTTCATCCGCGGCCGGCGTCGCCGTAGGTGTCCTCGCGCACGATGCGCGGGGTCACTTCGCGGGGCTCGATTGTCACCGGCTGATAGATCACCCGGCCTTGATCCGGGTCATATCGCATCTCGACGTGGCCGGAAATGGGAAAGTCCTTGCGGAACGGGTGGCCGATGAAGCCGTAGTCGGTGAGGATGCGGCGCAGATCGGTGTGGCCGCTGAACATGATGCCGTAAAGATCGAAGGCCTCCCGCTCGAACCAGTTGGCAACGGGCCAGATGCCGGTGACGGAGTCGACGACGGGGAACTCGTCGTCGTCGGCAAACACGCGCAGGCGCAGGCGCCAGTTGTTCTTGATCGATACCAGATGGCTGACGGCGGCAAATCGCCTGCCCTGCCAGGAGCCGTCGCCATAACTGGAGTAGTCGACGCCGCACAGGTCGATCAACTGGTCGAGGCGCAGCTCCGGTCGGTCGCGCAGCAGGCGTGCGACATCCAGGTAGTGCACCGACGCCACTTCCAGTGTCACTTCACCGAGTTCGCACTTCAGCGCGGCGATGCGCTCGCCCAATATCGTTTGTAGATTCTGACAAAGCGATTCCAGCTTGGCGCTCATGGCGTTCGGGGCGTGGTAACGGGTTAGCGGGCGATGGTGTTGGTGCGCCGGATCTTGTTCTGCAACTGGATGATGCCGTAGATCAGGGCCTCCGCCGTCGGCGGGCATCCGGGCACGTAGACGTCCACCGGCACGATGCGATCACAGCCACGCACCACCGAGTACGAGTAGTGATAGTAGCCGCCGCCGTTGGCGCAGGAGCCCATGGAAATCACCCAGCGCGGCTCGGCCATCTGGTCGTAGACCTTGCGCAGGGCAGGCGCCATCTTGTTGCACAGCGTGCCGGCGACGATCATGACATCGGACTGACGCGGGCTGGGCCGGAACATGACGCCGAAGCGGTCGAGGTCGTATCGGGACACACCGGCCTGGATCATCTCCACCGCGCAGCAGGCAAGACCGAAGGTGACCGGCCACAGGGAGCCGGTGCGCGTCCAGTTGATCAGCTTGTCGAGGGACGTTGTGATGAAGCCCTCTTGCAGCACGCCTTCAATGCTCATGGCTTACTCCCAATCGAGCGCCCCTTTCTTCCATGCCCAGATGTAGCCGATCAGCAGAATTCCGAGAAACACGAACATCTCGAAGAAACCGAACAGACGGGTCGACTCCGACTCGGCAAATTCGCCGAGTATCGTCGCCCAGGGAAACAGAAACGCGATCTCGAGGTCGAAGATGATGAAGATGATGGCGATCAGGTAGTAGCGCACGTCGAACTTCATGCGCGCATCTTCGAACGCTTCGAAGCCGCATTCGTAGGGAGATAGCTTTTCCGCGTCGGGGCGATTCGGCCCGAGGAGCCAGCCGAAAATCATCGGCACGAAGCCGAAGGCAATGCCGACGAGCACAAACATGAGAATCGGAAAGTATTCTTCCAGCATGGCCCGGGCTCGTTGATATCTGTCGGATCGTCAGTGTCTTGCTTTTCTGGTCACAGCCCCCCCGGCTGCGGCCCGCACTTGTTCTGGTGCCGACGGTGAGACTCGAACTCACACGGCTTGCGCCGCCACCCCCTCAAGATGGTGTGTCTACCAATTCCACCACGTCGGCAGTCAATTTCGAGGCGTTCGGATTATACGCTGGTCACACCTCAACTTAAACCAGCAACGCCGTCGTGGTCACTTCGGAATATCTTTCGCCTTCGAATCCGCGCCCGGCGCAGCGGGTTCGGGCGCTTCCGGCTTCGACTCAGCCGGAGCGACCGGTTGCGGCTTGACGCTTTCCATCACACTGCGCTCCGAACCTGGCTTGTTGCTCGCCATGTAGCTCAATCCGAGACTCGTCAGGAAAAACACCGCCGCAAGAACCGCTGTCGTCCGGCTGAGAAAGTTTGCCGAACCGGTGGCGCCGAACAGACTGCCCGAGGCGCCGCTACCGAACGCCGCGCCCATGTCCGCGCCCTTGCCATGCTGGAGCAGCACCAGCCCGATGATCGATATGCCGATCAGCACATGAACGGCAAGCACGATCGGAAATGCAATCTCCATACGAATCCCTGTCGAGTCCCACGCAGCGGCCGCCCGCGGCAACCGTCCCTTCGCGTCTTATCCCTATCCCGCGGCGCGCACGATGGCGAGGAAGTCGGCCGCGACGAGCGACGCGCCGCCGATTAGTCCACCATCGATGTCGGCCATCGCGAACAGCTCAGCCGCATTCTGCGCCTTGACGCTGCCGCCGTAGAGAATCTGAAGCCCGCTCGCCACCTTGGCATCGCCGGCCGCCACGCGCGCGCGGATCATCGCGTGTACTTCCTGGGCCTGATCCGGCGTCGCCGTACGACCCGTGCCGATGGCCCATACGGGCTCGTAGGCAACCACCGCCGCAGCCAAAGCGCCTACACCGGCCGCCGCGATCACGGCATCGAGCTGCTCGGCAACGACCTTCGCCGTAACACCTGCCTCGCGCTGCTCCAGGGTCTCGCCCAGGCACAGGATCGGCGTCAACCCCACCTTCTGGGCAGCGACGAACTTCGCGGCGACCGTTTCGCTGCTTTCGCCATAGAGCGCGCGCCGCTCGGAATGTCCGACGATGGCATAGCGGCAACCGAAGTCCACCAACATGGCGCCGCTCACTTCGCCCGTGTAGGCGCCCTGCGCATGCTGGCTCACGTTCTGCGCCCCCCATGCGATGGCCGATCCCTTGAGCAGATCGCGCGTCTGCGCCAAGTAGGGGAATGGCACACACACCGCACAGTCCGAGGCGCCGGCACTGCGCACCTCACCGACAAGAGCACCGACCAACTGGGCGTTTGTGGCAAGGCTGCCATGCATCTTCCAATTGCCTGCGACGAGTTTTCGACGTGTCATGGCGATAAAGGTGGCTGATTGATAAAACTTGCAAAGTTTATCGCCAAAGGGGAGGCACGGTCAAACCGACGCCCCGAAAAAAGCGCTTATGTGCCGGCGCAGCCGCACGCATCGGTACTCGCGCCAGGCGCGACGGACGGCCCGGCGGGAAGAGTCTCATCTAATTGTCATGCCACCATCCGCGGCCAGCACCTGGCCGGTGACGTAGCTCGAGGCATCGGAGGCAAAGAAGACGAACACCGGCGCGATCTCGTCGGGCTCTGCCCAGCGCCCCATGGGAATGCGCTCCAGGTATTTCTCCTTGAAGCGCTCGTCGGTGCGGATGACCTCGGTCATCTGCGTCGCGGCGCCCGGTGCGATGGCATTGACCGTGATGCCGTGCTTCGCAAGTTCCCGCGCCGCCGACTTGGTCAGCCCGAGGATGCCCGCCTTGGCACTGCTGTAGTTGATCTGGCCGATCGTACCGAGCACGCCGGCGGCCGACGTCACATTTATGATGCGACCATACCTGCGTTCCATCATGCCGCCCGCAACCGCCTGCAGGCAGTTGAAGCTACCCTTCAGATGCACGTCGATGACCGCATCCCACTGCGCCTCGGTCATCTTGTGCAGCATCGCCGTGCGCGTGATGCCGGCGTTGTTGACCAGGATGTCGATGCGCCCGAAGCGTTCCTGCACCGCCGCCGCCATCGCATCGACCGCGGCGCGCTCCGACACATCGCAGGCGATGGCCAGTGCATCCCCGCCATTTCCGCGGATCGCTGCCGCCACTTTCTCCGCCGCCTCGAGGTTCAGATCGACGACGCCGATGCGCGCCCCTTCCCGCGCGTAGGCGAGCGCCACGCTGGCGCCGATGCCCTGCGCGGCGCCGGTGACGACGGCCACCCTGTTGATCAACTGCATGGTCTCCTCCGATCTCGCCGATGTGGGCTGGACTGTGCGCCGGTCAGCGGTTCTTCCACACCGGCTTGCGCTTTTCGATGAAGGAGTTCAATCCCTCTTTCGCATCCTCCGTCGCCATCAATTCCTGCAGGTACAGCTGCTCGACGACGGGAAGCGCCTCGGCGTAGGAACGCCCCGACGCCTGCCGTATGGCGCGCTTGGTATGCACCAGCGCCACGCGGCTCAACGACAGGAACTGACCGAGAAACGCCCTCGTCTCACGGTCAAAGCCGTCCTTGGCGAAGACCCGATTGACCAGTCCGAGGCGTGCTGCCTCCTGCGCATCGACCGCGCCGCCGCCGAGCAACAGTTCCATGGCCTTGGGCATGGGCAGGATCTTCGGCAGCAGGATGGCGGCAATCGGCGGGAAGACGCCAAGCTTGATCTCGGGCTGCGCCAACTTCGCGTGCTCGGCGGCGACGATCATGTCGCAGGCGATCGCCAACTCGCAGCCGCCACCCAGCGCAGCACCATTGACCGCCGCGACGGTAGGAATCGGAATGGACAGCAGACGCGTGAGCATGCCGTGGAAGACCTCGATCATCCGGTCCACCTTGTCGGGCGTATGATCGACGACATCGACACCGGCGGAGAACGCGCGCTCGCCCGCCGCCGTGACGACGAGCACCTTCGCCGACCCGTCCGCGGCCACGCGATCGAGGGCGTCGCTCATCTCCTCCATCGTCGCGATGTCGAGGACATTCTGCGGCGGCCTGGCGATGGTGATCGTGATGACGTCGTCCTGGACGCCGTATTGAATGAAGCGGTATTCAGACATCTTCGGCTCCCTGTCCCGTGCGTTCTGTGCACTAAAATGCACTTTGTGATAGATTACGGTATTATATTGCATCGTCCGGACAAGAGCAACGATCTCGGCGCCGGCACCCAAGCGCGACGGCTCAAACACCCTGGGTCCGGCGCCTCGGCGCCAGAGAACTCGTTTGCCCGGCAATGAATCCTGTGACATGGATAGCACCGACCTCCACGTACTGACCACGGCGGCCGCGTGGGTCGCAGCAGGCGACAAGGCGACCCTCGCCACCGTCGTGCGCACCTGGGGCTCCGCGCCGCGGCCCGTCGGCTCGCTCCTCGCGATCCGCGGCGACGGCCTGCTCGCCGGATCGGTATCCGGCGGCTGCATCGAGGACGACCTCATCGAGCGGGTCAAGCGCGGCGAGCTGGCGGCAGCCAAACCCGAGCTGGCTACCTACGGCGCGACCGCCAACGAAGCGACGCGCTTCGGCCTGCCCTGCGGCGGCACGCTGCAGATCGTGCTCGAGCCCCTGTCCGGTCGCTCCGCCCTGCCCGAGCTGCTGCGCGCGCTCGGCCGCGGCGAAACCGTCACGCGCACGCTCGACATGGCCTCGGGCGCCGTCGCGCTCGCCACCGGAGCCGCGGACGCCGCCTGCCGGTTCGACGGCGCCACGCTGACGACGGTGCTCGGGCCGCGCTGGCGGCTGCTCATCATCGGCGCCGGACAACTGTCGCGCTATGTCGCCGACATGGCGCGGGCGCTCGACTACGCCGTCACCGTCTGCGATCCGCGGGAGGAGTACGCCCTGTCGTGGGATCTTCCCGGCGTGAGCGTGGTGCGCGAAATGCCGGACGACGTGGTGGTGGCAATGGGACTCGACGAGCACAGCGCCGTCCTCGCCCTGACCCACGATCCCAAGCTCGACGACATGGCACTGCTCGAGGCGCTGAAATCGCGCGCCTTGTACGTCGGTGCCCTGGGCTCGAAAGCAAACAACGACAAACGCCGGCACCGGCTGGCCCAGTTCGATCTCGCCGCCGGCGACATCGCGCGGCTGCGCGGCCCCGTGGGCCTGCCTATCGGCAGTCGCACGCCGCCGGAGATTGCCATCGCCATCCTCGCCGAGCTCACCGCCGTGCGTCACGGCGTAGCGGTGCATGGCATGTCGTCACCGGCCGGCGCGACGCCGGCAAACTGAATTTTGTTGCACGTTTCACGGGAGAGCAAAGCAATGAAGAAACTGCAAGGCAAGGTCGCCCTGGTGACCGGTTCCGGGCGCGGCATTGGACGCGCCATCGCATTGAAGCTGGCAAGCGAAGGCGCGCGCGTGGTGGTCAACGATCTCGACGCCGCGCCGGCCGATGAAACCATCGCCGCCATCCGCGCCGCGGGTTCCGAGGCCGCCGCCTGTCTCGGCGATGTCACCGCCGCCGATTTCGGCACACGCATGGTAGACACCGCGCTGAAGCAATTCGGCGGGCTGGACATCATCGTCAACAACGCAGGTTACGCCTGGGACAGCGTCATCCAGAAGGTCGGCGACGAGCAGTGGCAGGCCATGCTCGACGTGCACGCGACCGCGCCGTTCCGCATTCTGCGCGCGGCGAGCGACTTCATCCGGGCCGCGGCAAAGAAGGACGCCGACGAAGGCCGCCCCTACAACCGCAAGGTGGTGAACATCTCTTCCATCGCCGGCATGTACGGTAACGCCGGGCAGTCGGGCTACTCCGCCGGCAAGGCCGCCGTGATCGGACTCACCAAGACGCTGGCCAAGGAGTGGGGGCGCTACCGCGTCAATGTCAATTGCGTAGCATTCGGCCTGATCCAGACACGCCTGACGGCCGCCGCGGGCGGGGCGGAATCCGTGGCCAAGGTCGGCGAGCGCGAAGTAAAGCTGGGCGTGCCTCAGGAATTCCTCGATTACCTCAACAAGGCAATCCCGCTCGGCCGTGGCGGCACGCCCGAGGAAGCGGCGGGCGCGGTCTATCTGCTCTGCATACCCGAGTCGGACTACATCAGCGGCGAAGTCCTGCTGGCGAGCGGCGGGCTTGTCATGTAGACACGGCGGACAGAGAACGCGGCGCAGCAACTCACTGGTGAGACTTGGAGGCCTTGGAGCGTCTCGGGATGCTCCAAACTCCGAGCATCGCATGGCAGCATTCGCAATGCCCGTCGCTCACCCACCGCCGGGGAAGTAGAAATCGCGGCCGTTCTGCCACAGCGCCTTGCGCGCCATCGTCTCGTCCAGCGCGTCGCGAACGAGCGCGATGTCGCTGGCATTGAAAGGACGCGGCGCGCGGGTGGAGGGCAGGTCGGTGCCAAACATGAGACAGTCCGGATTCGCGGCGGCGAGATCGCGCAGCGCCTGCGCGACGTCGAAATCGAGCCGACCAAAGCCGGTGGCCTTGACGCGCGCGCCACGCTCCGCCAGCTTGAGCAGCGTGCCGAAGCCATGCCGCGACAGGCCGAGGTGATCGATGCTGAACCGCGGCAGGTTGCGCAGCAGCGGATGCAGCGCGTCGAGTTCCGCCGAGTCGACGTAGAATTCCACGTGCCAGCCGGCGAGCTCGTGCACGCGCCGCGCCAACGACGGCGCTTCGGGCAGCCCCGCCGATCCGCCGCGCTTGACGTTGAAGCGTAGCGCGCGCACGCCAGCTGCATTCAGGCGCAACACCTCCTCGTCCGAAACCGTCGCCGGCAGCTGGGTGACGCCGACAAAGCCGTCGCCCAACCGCGCCAAGGCGTCGACCAGATAGGTCTGATCGAACGCCTGAAACGATCCTGACACCACCGCCCCGCCGACGATGCCGAGTCCCCGCACCGCGCGCAGGTAGTCATCGCAGGTGTATGCCGGCGGCAAGTACCCCTGGTTCGCCAACAGAGGAAAGCGGCTGTCGATGATGTGGAAGTGAGCGTCGAAGAGGGGTTCGCCCGTCGTACCAGGAAGGCCGTTCATGGGCCCATTGTATGGGACGGGGACCGACGCGGCGAGCCCGGGGCCTGCCCGCCCCGGGGCTCGTCGGCACGTTACGATTTGGGCTTGCCCAGCACCTGCGCGGCGAAGTCGTCGTCCATGAGGGCGCCTTCCGCGGTGAGCTGGCGATACTTGACGAAGTCGATCACGTCCTGGCCGGTGATCTTCTTCGAGTCGAAGGCGTTGAAGCCCAGGTGGGCCTCGAAGTTCATGTTCGCCGCCAGCCAGTGGCGGTTGGCGAGCTTCATCTGGTCCCAGAAGAATTTCTTCTTGGCACGGATGCCGTCGATGGACTTCATCAGACAGTGGGGGAAGAGATTGGTGAACTTCCAGACAAGCGCATTCACTTCCTTATCCAGCAGCTCGAAGTTCGTTTTGCAGGCGGCCATCAGTTCTTTCGCCGCCTTCAGCTTGTCGGCGGCGATCGGCTCGCCGTAGACGATCTCGCCGTCGTCGACATAGGTATCCGTGCGCACCAGCGGGTTGCGTACCCACTTGCCGTCCTTTTTCAGCACTGGCACCACCTTGGTCAGCAGCCCCTTGGCCTTCATCTTGTAGGCGCTCCAGGTCTCGCAGGAAACGCAGTTGTACAGCGCGTCCTCCATGGACAGGAACCATGGCAGGAAGTCGGTGGAGCCGCCGTCGGGCGCCGAGCCGTGCTTCGGTCCGGCCTGGCCGAACACGGCCAAATCGGACGTGATCGTGAGATCGGTCGCCATGCCGATCTCCTGGCCGCCCGCTACACGCATGCCATTCACCCGGCAGATGACCGGCTTCTTGCAGTTGAGGATGGCGTCCACCATGGCGTTGAACAGGTCCATGTATTCGCCATACTCGTTCGGCCGCTTGGAGTAGTAGGCGGCGTACTCGGCGGTGTTGCCGCCGGTGCAGAAGGCCTTGTCGCCAACCGCGGTGAACACCGCGGCGACCACGGTGCGATCCGAGGATGCTTTCTGGAAGCCGGCGATGACACCTTTCACCATCTCGGTGGTGTAGGAGTTGTACTGGGCCGGGTTGTTGAGCGTGATCCAGGCCGAATACAGGCCATTGACCGGCTTGCCGCTCGCGTCCAGCACGGGGCGCTTCTCGTAGATGATCGACGGCGCGTCCGCGCCGAAGTACTGGTCGCCGACCAGTTGGTGGTCCTTCAGTTCGTTGTCCCTGCGCAGCCAATCCAGTGCCATGTTGAGAACTCCAAGAAAGTCAAAACCTCACCACAGAGACACAGAGGCACAGAGGATTTCACAGAGGGATTCGCGTGGATATTCTCTGTGCGATTCCTCTGTGCCTCTGTGCCTCTGTGGTTCAAGCCTTCATGAAAAATCCGGCGTCAGCACCACGCGCTTCTTGAGCTTGCCGTGGTGCGCCTCGTCGAACACGGCCTCGATCTGGCTCATGGGCCGCGTCTCGACGAACGGTTCGAGCGCGATGCGCCCATCGAGGCACATGGCCAGCACCTGCGGGTATTTGTCCGGCGGACAGCCCCAGGTGCCGATGATCTCGGCATCGAAGGCCATGAGCTTGGACAGCATGTAGCTGGTCTCGTCGGTGCCGTAGCCGACGATCACCAGCGTGCCGACGAAGGACAGCAGCGACAGCGCCAGCTCCTGACCCGGCTTGGTGCCGGTCACCTCGAAAATCTTCCAGCCGTAGTTGGCAGGCAGGCCCTGCTCCTTGCAAAAGCCCTTGAACAGCTCCTTCACCTCCTTGGCGCTCTTGCCCTTGGGATTGATGGTAAAGTCGGCGCCGTAGCCCTTCATGAATTCGAGCTTCTCCTCGTTGATGTCGATGGCGATCACGGCACGGGCGCCCATACCCTTCGCGGTCTGGGTCATGAAGCTGCCTACGCCGCCGGCGGCGCCGACGACGATTACCAGGTCGCCCGCCTTCAGTCCGGCGCGCACGGCTGCCTGATAGGGCGTAGTCACCGCATCGGCCACCACAGACAGATGCTCGAGCGGCACGCCGTTGCGCTCGCCGACCGGGCAGAGGAACTTCGCCGGTGAGACGATGTGGCTGGAGAAGCCGCCGTAGATGCCCATGGAATTGCCCGGCATCATCTGGCTCAGGCAGCGATTGCCGCGGCCCGCCTTGCACAACGCGCACTCGCCGCAAGGGATCACGGCCGGCACGATCACCTCGCGCCCAACCCAGGCGGACTCCCCGCCGACGACCACGCCGCTGATCTCGTGGCCCAGCGACAGCGGCGGCTTCTGCACAGTTGGCACGCCCATGTAGAAGTAAGACAGATCGGTGTGGCAGACGCCGCAGCCGCGAATTTCCACCACGACCTCGCCGGGCTTGACCTCCGGCATGGAAATGCGGGTGCGGGCGAGCCGGCCCGGCTCGCTCATCTGCCAGGTTTCGATATGTTGCGGTATCACGTTGGCATCTCCTCCTAGTTTTAGTTCTCGTTCTTCATCTGCACGCGGTAGGGGCAGGGCTCTTCGCAGTCGGCGCAGCGCAGTTCCCCGCTCTGACTGATGGTCCACAGGTCCGCCCCGCAACGCCGGCAGCGCACGCAATGTTCCGGCTGCTTGTCCGGCACCGGCCTGCAGCTCCGGAAATCGATCACCTGGCCCATGATTTCCCCCTCATCGACAAGACAAAACCCCACCACAGAGACACAGAGCCACAGAGGCTTCCACAGAGCAAAACAAAAGAGGTCTTCCTCTGTGCATTCTCTGTGTCTCTGTGCCTCTGTGGTTCGCTGCAAATCAAAACAAATCGTCCAGCTCGTCCGATCCACCGCCGGGCATCTTGCCGTACTGCTGCAGGTAGGCCTGGATCAGCTGGCTCTCGCGCGAGGTGAACATCGCCGCCTCCTCGAAGACGAAGAACTTCGCCGCGTCGTTGCGCCCCAGTTGATCCTGAAGCCCCGCCCGCACGCTCTCCACGCCCTTGATCGTGAGGACGTTCTTGTCCGCATCGAGCAACTGGAACACGCCGGCCTCGGTCGTGATGCCGGCGACGACGGCTTCGGAAAACTCCAGCCAAGCCTCCGGCGGCAGGACGGCGTCGGCGATCTTCGGCGCCAGGTTGCACTTGAGACAGCGGCCAGCCTCGGCGCGGGCGATGGCGTCGTCATAGCCGCGCTCCACCTCGTCCCAGCCGCCGCGGCTTTCCGGCGCCAGCATGATCGGGTGGAACTTGTGGCGCTGGTTGAATCCTTCTTCGCGGCCGATGCGCGGATCGGTGCTCCAGTCCTCGGGCAGCAGCTTCTCTTCGATGTTGCCGTCGCCGCCGAGCTGTTTGTCCATGGCAGCCGCAGCGATGCGCCCCTGGGCAATGGACTCAATCAGGGTCGACGGGCCGAGCACGCAGTCGCCGCCGGCATAGACCCCGGGACGGCTGGTGAGCATCGAGTCCTCGCGCACCGTGATGCGGCCCTTCTTGTCCGTTTGCACGCCGAAACCGTCGAACTTCTTCGGGTGCTGGCCAACCGCCGCGATCACCAGGTCCACGCCCTCGCTCAGCTCCTCGCCGGTATCGACGGGGCGGCGGCGGCCCGAGGCATCGGGTTCACCGAGCGCCATGCGCGCATAGGTGATCTTCAGGCGGCTGCCGTTGCTGCCCGCTTCGATCTTCTTCGGCGCCAGCAGGTAGCGAATGTTCACTCCCTCGTCCACGCAGCCGTCGAACTCCTCGTCGCGGGCCGGCATTTCATCGCGCGTGCGCCGGTAGACCATGTCCACCGCGGCGCCGAAGCGGCGCGAGCTGCGCGCGTTGTCCGTGGCGACGTTGCCGCCGCCGATCACGGCAACCTTATTCCCGGTCTGGATGCCGTCCCTGGTGTTGACCAGCCCCATGGTCGCCGCCCGAAGGTAGGTCGGGCTGTCGACTACCCCCGCCAGATCGTCGCCCGGCACGCCCAGCTTGTCGCCGCCCTGGCAGCCGATGCCGATAAAGATCGCCTCATAGCCCCGGCCGAACAACTCGTCGGCGTTTTCGATGCGGCTGTTATAACGAAATTCGACGCCGAGCTTCTCCACTTCCGCGACTTCGCTGTCGATCACAGCCAGCGGCACGCGATACGACGGAATGCCGTAGCGCGCCATGCCGCCGGCGGCCGGTTGCGCATCGAACACCGTCACCGCGTGGCCCTTCTTCGCCAGGTAGTAGGCGACCGTCAGGCCCGCTGGGCCGGCACCGATCACCGCCGCCTTTTTCCCCGTCGGCGGCAACTGCTTCGAATACTGTCGCCAGATGCCGGTGTCGTTGTCGGCGGCGACACGCTTGAGCGTGCGTATGGACAGCGGATCGTCGAGCTTGCCGCGGCGGCAGGCGCTCTCGCACATGGCAAAGCAGGCGCGGCCGACGATACCGGGAAATGGCAGCTTCTCACGCACCACGGCCGTGGCCTCGCCGTATTTGCCTTCGGCGGCAAGCTGCACATAGCGCGGCACGTCGATGCCCGCCGGGCAGGCGGCCTTGCACGGAACCATCGATTCCTCGCGTTTGGCGGGATCGAGCGTGCGGTCGGTGAGCGCGCCGGTGGGACAGACGGTGACACAGGCCTGGCAGAACTTGCAGCCGGAGTCGACCAGCGTCTGCTCGATGGTCGCGACATAGGTGCGTCCGTCCGGCGCCGTCTTCACCTCCAGGCAGCCGACGCCGCGGATGTCGTTGCATGCCGTCAGACAACGGCGGCAGTCGATGCACAGGTTGTAGTCGCGATCGAAGAACGGTTCGTTCTTGATGACAGGAAGCTGGATCGGCTTGTAGGCCGGCGTGTTGTTCGGTATGCCGATGTAGTCGGAGATCTTGCGCAGCTCGCAACTGTTGAAGATCGAGCAGCAGCGCGTCTCGGGCGGATTGCCGTAGGAGCATTGGGTGCGCGAGCAGCCCTCGCGCTGGGGACAGGTGAGGCAGACGTGGGGGTGCGTGGCGAGGATCTTCGCCAGGTTGGCCTGGCGCATCTTCTGGATCTCCGGCGAGGTCGTGCGAATCGACATGCCTTCCGCAACCGTCAGGGAACATGCCTTGCGCATTCCCGGCTCGCCGTCGACCTCGACCAGGCAGAGATTGCAGCCCGCACCGCCGGCACCGCGCTGCACCGCGGGCGGCAGATCCGGATGCGCGCACAGCGCCGGGATGTACAGTCCGGCCACCGTCGCCGCGTTGAGCACCGAAGCACCGGCGGGGGCCTCCACGCCCCTGCCGTCGATGGTGAGCTTCACCGGGGCACCGAAGGCCGTCAGCGCCTTCGCACGGCTCGCACTCCACCAGTTGATCGTTGCCGTTTGTGCTGTCTCCATTTCCACCTCCGGCCCGTAAAACCCACCACCGAGGCACAGAGACACAGAGTAAATCCCGGCCCTCTCAGTGCTCTCTCTGTGCTTCTGTGTCTCTGTGGTTCATGTTTGTCATACCGACTTGCGCATCGCCGCCGACTCGTAGTACGCGCCACGACAGGCGCCGGCACGCACGGCGGCGATGAAGCTCGCCATGTCTGTCACCGTGTCCGGGAAATGCGTCGCGCAACGTCCCACCGCATGCACCTTGTGGCAATCGCTACCGCCCAGACCGGGCAGCCCCATGTACCGCGCCGCCTTGGCCGCCAGCTCGTTGTCCGAGTCAAGATTGGCCCCGTTGTGCGTCTCCACGCCGGCAATTCCCGCGAGGTCCAGCAGCCCGTCGAGCAGGCTGGCGAGCCCGATCTCACGATAGGGATGCGCCGGCACGCAAATACCCCCCACCCCGTTGATGCGCTCGATTACGTCCAGCAGCGGAATGTAGTTGTTGCGGCCCCAGATGTTCCATCCGTCGTCTTCGACGCCATAGGCCAGCAAGTGTCCGCGGTCCGTGCTGATCTCCACGCCGCGCAGCACCAGCATGCCCTCCTCGCGGCCGACTTGCTCCACCGGCGCCGACGCCTCGTAGGAATAGTGTTCGGTAATGCACACCGCATCCAGCCCGACCTCCCGCGCACGACGAACCAGGTCCACTGGTTCGAGCCAGTTGTCGTAGGAGTAGCGGGTATGACAATGGGTGTCGATCCACATCGGACATCGCTTCGACGATCCTGCTCAGGGCAGCGCCAGTTCAAGGTTGATGCGCTTGGAGGGCACGAACTTTTGCCGGGAGAAGAACTTCTCCAGCCCAAAGTCGTCCCAACTGACCAGGGTGTAGATCTTCTTTACGCCGGCGGCCTTCATGTTCATCACGAACTGGTCGAGCATCTCGCCGGCCACGCCGCGATTGCTGAAGTCCGGGTGCACGCCGATCGCGTCGATGGTGGCCGTCGCGTCGGTGATGCCAAATTCGCCGAAGAACAGGTAGCCCATCATGAAGCCGGCGATCTTGCCATCGATCTCGCAGACCAGCGAGCAATTGATCTCCGAACGTCCCTTGACGATGCTGGCAATCTTGCGCTCGTAGTACTCGCGGCGGTTCTGCTTCGACCACGCCTCGTCGATGGCGACCACCGCGTCGAGATCCTCTAGTTTCAGGAAGCGCATCACACGTTCACTGTTCGACATTTCTTCCTCTCCAAGTGTGCGGCACCGCCGATGACGGCGCCCGACGTATCGTTAAAACAGGTCGTCGTCGCCATTCGCGCGCGGCGATCCGGGGCGGACATATACCGAGCCCCAGCGCTGCTTCGCGTCGCTGCGATCGGCTGCGTCGAAGCAGGTGGTGCAGCTCTGACCGTCCGCCGATGACTGCGTGGCGTCGCCGAAGTACTCGACATGTACCTCGTAACCCATGGACTTGTAGTTCTCCACCAGTTCGGAGAGGCGCGGCTCGCCGATGGTGGTGCGCAAGATCCAGCCCTCGCGCGTCAGCTTGTTTACCGCGTCGTCGCCCCCTGAAGACCCACAGGACGATCCGCAGGAGCCGCCCGACGCGGCGGGCCGCACCTCGGCGATGGGAATGATCTCGCGCTGCTTGCCGTTCGTCGCCATGGCTACCACGAGTGCTTGATCGCGCCCGGCGTGCAGGCGGTGATGCAGGGCAAGGTGCTGTAACCGCCCGACGGCTTGCACTCCGCGCAGTCGTAGGCCAGCGTACGGCAGTTTGGCTTCTTCACCCAGGCCACTTCATCGTCGTAGTCGTCGGTGATGATTTCGAACATCTGTTTGGGACAGGCAGTCAGGCAGGCGCGGTCGGCCGCGCAGCCGATGCACTTGTCCGTGTCGATGCTGATGTAGTACTCGCCCGAGCCGTCCTTGTAGCCGTAGTTGGCGATCATGGGATACGTCTCCAAAGTCCACCACAGAGACACAGAGGCACAGCGGGGTTCACAGAGAATCTCACGGAGGTCTTCTCTGTGCGATTTCTCTGTGCCTCTGTGCCTCTGTGGTTCATCTCAACTCACGCCGCGGCTTTCGCCGGCACGCCCTGCTTCTGCACCAGCGTGTAGCCGAACAGCGCTGCGCCGAGCGCGCCGGCGATCTGGCTGTCGATCTTGGTATCCATCGCCTTGATGCCGAGCAGCTTCTCGATGCGCTTGACCACGCCCTGGTTCTTGGCGATGCCACCGGTGATGAAGAAGCCTTCCTCGACGCCAATGCGCTCCAGCAGCGAGACGACGCGTTCGGCCATCGCCTGGCAGTAGGCGGCGATCACTTTGTTCTTGGTGTAGCCGGCCTTGAGCAGCGCCAACGCCTCGGACTTGGCGAACACCACGCAGACGGAAGACACCGCTTCCACTTCCGTATCCACATCGAAGGAGCGCGGACCGAGCTCGGCGATGGGAATCTGCATCAAGTCGGAGATGACTTCCATGCCGCGGCCGGTGCCGGCCGCGCACTTGTCGTTCATCAGGAAGTTGGTGACCTTCCCTTTTTCGTCGCAGTGGATGGCCTTGCAGTCCTGCCCACCCATGTCGAGGATGGTGCGTACCGAATTGCCGCCCATGTAGTTGGCGCCGCGGGCATGGCACGCGATCTCGGTGATCGCCTTGTGGGCGAAAGGCACGTTGACCCGGCCGTAGCCGGTGCCGACGACGTAGTGGATGTCCTCCAGCTTCATGCCGCACTTGTCCATCACGCCCTGCAGCGCGTTGCGCGCCGAGTCCGGCGAGTTGTTGCCGGTGCGCATGCTGTTGAAGCCGTAAAGCTCACCATCGACGACCAGCACGGCCTGCGACGACACCGAGCCGACGTCGATGCCGCAGGTGATGAGCTTGGCGCTCTTCCAGTCCTTAGTTTCGTCGACCCAGACGTTTTCCTGCCAGCGCCAGAATTCCTTCTTTTCCGGGGCGGTGGCGGCGGCGGTTTCCGTATTCATGTCTTCGCTCCTTGTGTTTTCAGTGCTGGCGTTCTGCGGCGATCAGCGCGCAGCCCAGCGCGCTGATGTATTCGGGCATGTCGGGCAGCGACACGGCATCGACGTCCATCGCCGTCTTCAGCGACTTGACGAAGCCGGTGTTGTGCACCATGCCGCCGATGAGAACCACCTCGCCTTCGATGCCGACCCGGCGCACCATGGCGCAGACGCGACTGGCCACGGCGTCGAGCACCGCTTTGGCAATGTCCTCCTTAGGCGTCGAGGAATGGATCAGCGAGACCACCTCGGATTCGGCGAACACGGTGCATTGGGCATTCATCGGGATTGTCCGGTCGGAACGCAGGCTGGCTTCGCCGAACTCCTTCAGCGTCATTTGCAAGGCGCGCGACATCGCTTCGGCGAAGGAACCGGCGCCGGCGGCGCACTTCTCGTTGCCGGCAAAGTCGGTGGCGCGGCCATCCGCGTCGGTCTTGATGCCGCGGCCTTCCTCGGCGCCGACATCGACGACCGTGCGCGCGTTGGGAAACATGAAGTTCGCCCCCTTGGCGCCGGCGGTCATTTCGGTCAGTCCTTCGGTGGCGAACGCGACCTGCTTGCGCCCCGCTCCGGTGGCGAACACCGCCTTGACATCGCCGCGCGACAGCCCGGCACCGGCCAGGGCATCGTCGTAGGCCTTCTCCGCCGCCTGGTCGGCATCGAGTTCGCCCGGCAACATCAGATGGGCCTTCTTCACCGAGTAGGCCTTCTGCGCCGCGCCATCCACCGCGACTTCCTCCAACAGCACCACCTTGACGCTGCGGGAGCCCATGTCGATTCCGGCAGTAATCATTCCTCGTTCTCCTCTTAGGCGGCCTGCCGACGCAAGCCGAGTTGTTCCATGAAGGCATCCACGCGGGCCTGAGTGCGCACTTCGTCGAACTCGCGCTCGTCACCCATGTTGCCCTCAAAGGTCATGATCGGCACCCCGGCCTTGGCGATGCCGAGGCGGTTCTCCATGATGCCCAGGCTTAGCCCTTCGCAGCCGCGGTTCAGGTGCAGCATGACACCATCGACCTGCCATTCCTTGACGATGCGCAGCATCATCTCGGTCTTCAACTGCGGGTTGTAGAAGTGCTGCCATTGCGGCTTGGAGAGATTCCAGTCGGCATACAGGCGCAGCACGCTCTGGCGGTCGTTCATGGCGACACCCTTCTCCCAGGGCAGGCTGCGGCCGCCCCAGCTGCCGTCTTCCTTGGTTTCCCAGATACCTTCGAGGGCGAAGGTATAGAGGGATCCGATGGACACCGCGCCGTAGGTTTCGAGATAACGAAAGATCTTCAGGAAGGACCAGGGCGGCTGGGTGTCGGTCATCAGCCGGCAGCGCTCGTTGGGCACGGCGGCGATGCCGCGGGCGACCCGGTCCTTGACCTCCTCGTACAACTCGTCGTAGAAGTCGGCGCACCACTGCGAGGACTTCGACAAGGTGGCCAGCACATAGAGCGAGTACATGGTTTTCTCGTCCAGCGGCGCCGGCTTGACCTTGTTCAAAGCGCAGATGTCGGCCCAGCGGCTGGTCGAGCGCATCTCGTTCTTCACCGCATTGACGAACAGTTCGTCGTCGAACTTGCGGCCGGTGGCCTTCTCGAGGAATTCGATGCCCTCATTCAACTGGCCGACCACGTAGTCCAGCCGCGCGTCGGTCATTTCCTTGTACGGGCCGACGCCGACATCGACGTAGAACTGCGGCACCTTCTCTTCCTTGGCCACGTGCTGATACCACTTCGAATGCGAGCAGCAGATCTGGGTCTGGAAGATGAAGTCGGGCTTGGGGAACTCGCCGCCGAACAAATATTTGTTGTTGTGCATGCCGCCCCAGTAGATGCGCATGTATGAGCACAGGTCGCGGGCGAAACCGTAGGCCTCGGCAGCGTCCATGCATTCCTTGGCGAATTTGCGATCGTGCGCCACGGCGGCGGCATAGGGCTCGCCGGTCAGGGAATGTACATCGGTGCCCAGCCCGGCGGGGAGCGCATCGAGCGCCCAGGCCGAACCCGACCAGCGCAGGCCGCCCTTTTCCTTGGCCTTGGCGTAGTCGTGGTAATAGCGCTCGCGCAGCTCCTTGGCCTTCTTCCAAAGCTTGAGCGGTTCGCTGGGGTAAGTCGCGGGTGCATTCATGCTCTTCGTTCTCCTCTTGCCGTCAGAACAGTTCTTCTTCGCTTAGCGTTTCGAGGAATGCCTCGACGCGGATGCGGAAGGGCCCGATCGGGTTGGTAATGTCGAATTCGAGGAACAGTGTTGGGATGCCATTGGCCTCGAGATGGCGCTTCAGGTCCGGGTAGTCGCCCTCGTGCGGATCACAGAATTTCTGTTGCAGGAAGATCGCCGCGCGGGCGTTGAATTCCTTGGCCAGGCCTAGCACGTGGTCGAAACGCGTGTGGGTCGGGTAATCCTTGGTCGGGCAGGCCGGGCGGTCGCAATAACGGTCGGCGATGGCCTTGACCGGATCGGCGTCCTTATTCGACTCGTTCCAGAAGTACCGCGTGCCCGAGCACTGGTCGTCGATCACGATGGTGCCGCCGACCGACTCGATCATACTCATGAAGGCAACGTCGTCGTTTTCCGAGCCAATGGTCATGAAGCGCACGCCTTCCGGGCGGTTCAGGTTGCGCTTGGGCAGCGCGGCGAGCACGCGCTTGAGTTCCTCGTTGTGTTCGCGCTTGTCGACGAACTGCGCGGTCAGTCCGGCGAGCAGCGCCTCGACGCCTGTGACCTGCGGATTGGTGGCTTTGCGGTACTCGAACAGCTCGCGCAGCAGGCGGCGGTTCTCATCGACCACCGCCAGCGCCTCGTGCAACATCTCGTCGGTCAGCGTCTTGCCGGTCAGCGTTTGCAGGAAGACGCGGAAGCTCTGCACCTCGGCGTATTGCGCCTTGCGCGCATGCGGCGACTGCACCTCGTTGGGCATCGGCACGAAGTAGTCCCACTTCACCGTCGGCACGTGCATGCGCCAGGAGCCAAACGCCTGCCGGTACTGGATACAAGACTGCGTAAGCGTCACGCCCTCGGCATAGTCGAAGCGGCCAAGCAGCCCCTGCGCCAGCGAGTCACGGCAGAACGGACAGAACATGCCGAAGATGTGCGGCTCGGTGACGTTCTGCGGTTCGTGCGCACCCAGCACGCGTACCGGCAGCATGCCAGCGGCAATCAGCAGTTCCTCCGGCGTGTAGGTGCACATCGTTGCCACCACCTGCCCGCCCGTGCGCCCTTTCCATTCCCGCGCGTAATCGTGGCGCTTTTCGTACCAGGTCTTGAACTGGTCGAACAAACCATCGCTCATCGTCTCTTCCTCCTAGTTCGGGGCCGGCCCGGATTGTCCAGCACTGGTTGCATGCCGATTTCGATGCACTATAAACCACGTTGCCAAGAAATGCAATATTACGCATGTGGTGCATTATTTCGCATGTTCCACTGGGACCGCGTTTAGTCTGCGACGCGCAGGACCGGCGCTCCGAAGCCGCCCCGACGCATCGTATTTTCTTTAACTAACAATTGGTTGCCCCGGGCCAGCGACAGGGAAAGAGATGGTTCGGCGGCTGCAACGCGCACGATCTGTATGAATGTGCCGAGAAACCGAGGGCCGGCATGCTGGATGTTGTCGCGCAGCCAACACAACGACGAACCTGTTGGTCTCAGCCCTTCGCGGATGGTCGCCCCACACGCCGCCCGGTGCGCCAGTCCACGCGACACATATCTTTCAATTCAATTGGTTGGAACGCCAGATGGGCAATGGTACGAGCGCTGGCACGCCGCCTGCTAACTAGTCATCGAGCGCAACGAAATGCCTCAACCAC
>DAITBA010000006.1:0-169375 GCA_036824005.1 Rhodocyclaceae bacterium | reverse complement strand
GCTTTCGCCAAGGCCATTCAGCCCTTCACGGCGGATCTTGCCATCGAACCGGACTGGCTACGGCTTCTGGGCAGTCACGGCGAGGCCATGATTGACGCCATGGCCATCGCCAGCCGCCAACCGCGCGAATGGATTGTCGGTCTGGCGCTAGACGAGGCGATCTGCCTTGCGCAGGCACTGTTCGAGGTGAATGCGGATTTTTTTATCCAGCGGGTGGTGCCGAAGCTGGGCGAGGCAGTGAGTCGCATCGGCAGTCAGTTGTCTGGGCCGACGCCTGCCAGCGCCTGATCGCCCATGGCCATGCCTGGCAGGACATCCGGCACTACACCCTGGCGCAGGTCGACGCCTGGCTCGTCGCCATCGATCGTCAGGAGCAGCGGCAACTGGCCAATCTGCTGACGGTCATCGCCACTGGCAGCCAGGGAACGGGCGAGGCCATCCGCAACGCCATTCAGAGTCTCACCGCACCATGCTCAAAATCTCCCTGACCACCTCGGGTCTGCTCGACAAGGGCGAATTGGCCGCCTGGACCCGCTCACGCCGCGAGGCGATCCATAAGGCGGTCGGCCTGGGAATGCGTGACAGCAGCCGCAGCCTGACAGACGCACTGCGTACCCGCATGCAGTCCGACCTGGCGATCCGCAAACCGGCCTTCCTGCGCTCGATGCGGGCCAAGGTGCTGGATCGGGATCCTTCGCGGTTGCCGGCCTTACTGGTGGGGTCTCGGGTTTCCTGGCTGGGTGTGCATGTCCGGGGGGCGACCCTGACCGGCAAGATGCTGATCCCGCTGACCGAGTCCGGGCGACGGATGGGCCGCAAGGCTTTCGCCCGGGTGATCGACACCCTGATGCGTTCCGGCAATGCCTGGTTTATTCGCAAAGGCGGCAAAGTCATTCTGATGGCGGAGAACATCAAGGAGAACGCCTCGGCCCTGACGCGCTTCAAGCGCGCCGAGCGACAGCGCACCGGGGCGAAATCGATCAAGCGTGGCCAGGAAATCCCGATCGCTGTCCTGGTGCCTCGCGTCACCCTGAAACGCCGCTTCGACTTTGACGGGACGGTGCGGCGTGCCATGCCGCAACTGGCTCAATTCATCAATCGCTATTTGAACCGCAACTGACATGGCTTCCGATCGCGCACAGATCCTCATCACTGCCGTCGACCAGACCCGCACAGCCCTGGATAGCATCCGGAACAACCTCGGGCGTCTCGGTGACGAAACCCGTCGCGTGCAGGGATTGCTGGCAGGTCTGGGTGTCTCCCTCACGCTTGGCGCATTCGCGGCATTGGTCAAGGGAGCGATCGATTCGGCCGATGAACTGAACAAGCTCTCGCAGAAGATCGGCATCTCGGTCGAGGCCCTGTCGACGCTGCAGTTTGCCGCCCAGTTGTCGGATGTCGGGCTGGATACCTTAAAGACCGGTCTGAAAGGACTCTCCGCCAACCTGACAGAAGCACGTTCCGGACTGGGAGAAGGCGCCGCTTTGTTCCAGGCGCTCGGCATTTCGGTCGAGGATGCGGCTGGTAATCTCAAGTCATCGGACACGATCCTGCTGGAGATTGCCGATCGCTTCGCCAGTTTCGAGGACGGAGCCACCAAGACGGCACTGGCGGTCAAGCTCTTCGGCAAGAGCGGAATGGACATGATCCCGTTCCTGAATCAGGGGTCATCGGGAATCCGCGCACTGATGCAGGAAGCCGAAAGGCTCGGACTGAAGTTGTCGACCGAAACCGCTCAGGCGGCCGAAGCCTTCAACGACAACCTGACCGCACTCAAAGCCTCGTCTTCCGGGTTAGGCATTTCGCTGGCTACCGAGTTGCTGGCACCCTTGCGGGTCGTCACTGATGCCATCCGCGAAGGCCAGGGAGAAGCGACCGGCTTCGCAGCCATTCTCGGCGGTGCTCTCAAAACCACCCTGGAGGCAATTCTCGTCCTCGGCGTGAATGTCACCTACGTCTTCAAGTCGATGGGCACCGAGATCGGTGGCATGGCCGCGCAACTCGCCGCGCTGGCCCGCCTCGACATCCGGGGTTTTGCGGCGATCGGCGAAGCCATGCGTGAAGATGCGGCCAAGGCGCGTGCCGAGGTCGATGCCTTGTCGGCACGCATCCTCAATCCGCCCCAGGCACGCCCGGCGGGGCCAGTTCCTACCACTCCGACTGCGGGAAATACGGGCGCGGCGACAGAAGACATGCAGCGCTTGGCCTGCGTGCTCTCGGGCGGTGAATGGCGTGGCGGACGCTGCATCAAGAAAGGCACGGAAGCCAAGGACAACAGTGCAGCGCGCCTGGCTGTCCTGAAGGCACAGGCCGACGCTGAATTCCGTCTGCTAAAGACCGGGCTGGATCAGCAGAAGGCCGCCCTCGACCGGGCACTCGATGATCGCCTGGTGTCGATTCAGGACTACTACGCGCAAAAGACCCATCTTGAGCAGGCGGCCATCGACGAGGACATTTCCCGCAAGTCCGAGGAACGCAGTGCCCAGCAACAAATGGCTCGTGGTGGGAAAGACGAGGCTACCAGGCTGCGGGCCATGGCCGAGGTCAAGAAGCTCGACGGTGAGATTGCCGTTCTGGCACAACAACGCGGTGAGATCGAGGTAGCCAATGCCCATGCGGCGGCCAATGCCGAACGGCAACTCGCCAATGAACTCGCCAGGGTGCGGGATCGTCTTGCTGAGGTGCGGGGAGGCACGGGTGGTGACAGTACTCGCGCCCGACTGCAACGCGAGTATCAACCCCTGATCGAGCAATTGCAGCGCATGGGCGATACCGCCGGCACGCAGGATGTGGCGAAGCTGATTGATGTCGAGTCGGATCTGGCGGAACTGGCACGCTTCGAGCGTCAGTACCAGATCGCGACCGAGCGGCTGTCACTGCGGGGTCGGGAACTCCAGGTGCAGAAGGAGGCGGGGCTCATCACCGAGACCCAGATGCGGCAGACGCTGCTGGGTTTGCAGGCCGAGACGGCAAGGGAGGTCGAAGCACTGATCCCCAAGATGGAGCAACTCGCGCAATCGACCGGTTCCGAGGAAGCGGTCAATCGGGTGGCGCGGCTGAAGATCGAGATCGCCAGCCTCAAGACGGTGACGGACGAGGTGGCGGTCCGCATCAATGGTGACACCCAGAACGCCTTTGCCACGATGTTCGAGCAGATCGGCTCGGGCGCCAAGTCGGCCAAGGATGCCTTCGCCGATTTTGCGCGCAGCGTCCTGGCCTCGATCAACCGGATCGCTTCGCAGAAACTCGCCGAGAGTTTGTTCGGGGCGATTGGGAGCGGTGGTGGCAGTGGGGGCAATGGTGGCCTGGGTGCCTTCATCAGCGGACTGTTCAAGGGCTTCGCCACGGGTGGCCTGGTCAGCGGGCCGGGGACTTCGACCTCGGACTCGATCCCGGCGCGTCTGTCGGCCGGGGAATATGTCCTGCGCGCCGCTGCCGTGCGCCGGCTCGGCGTCGATTTCCTGCATGCCCTGAACGGCGGACTCAGTGTCCCCCGCTGGCAGGGTGTGCGTCTGGCCTTCGCCGAGGGCGGACTGGTGCCACCCGCCGCCCCGGCAACGACAGGGGGTGGGGCCGGTCAGGCGGTACGCATCGTCAATGTGATCGATCCCAGTCTTGCCGCCGACTACCTCACTTCCCCCGCTGGGGAAAAGTCGATTCTCAACATCCTCTCGCGCAATGGCTCGGCCGTGCGTGAGATTCTGCGTTAGGAACTGCCATGGCTTGGACATCCGGTACCGCTTCGGACTACCTCGACCTGCTGACCCGCCTCAAGGCCTTCGTCACCGAGCAGATGCTGCCGGCCAACGAGCGCTGGCAGGTCATGCGCTGGGTGCCGGGGCCGCCGGCCGAACTGGTGCTCAAGGGCGTCGGCCTGGCCGGCAGCGACGAAATCTATGTCGCCATCCAGACGGAGACATCGTCGGACTACGGCAACTGGAAACTGCGGGGCTATGTCACCTACAACCCTGGGGTGGCCTTCGATGCTCAGTACAACAGCAGTCAAACCTACTACGCACTGCTGACCCTGTCGGCGATGCCGTACTGGTTCGTCGCCAACGGTCGTCGCATCGTCGTGGTGGTCAAGACCGGCACCTACTACGAGTGCGTGCACCTCGGGCTGTTCCTGCCCTATGCCACGCCGGCCCAATATCCGTATCCCCTGGTGGTGGGTGGCTCGTACAACGGCTCGACGCGCTGGAGCAACGCCTACACCTACCGCAACCATCTTCCGCGCACGGCCGGCTATTCCGGAGCGTACTGGTCGCCCACGGGCACCTGGAACAGCAGTCCGTATTTCTGGCCGGGCACCTGGGGCAGCAATCAGCGCGAAGCGCCGGATGGCAGCTATCCGCTGTTGCCCTTCGTGATGCAGGGCCTTGGCGAACTGGACGGCATGTACAGCGTGCCGGGCTACGGCAATTCCGTCGAGAACATCATCACCGCCAATGGCGTGGATCACCTCGTGGTGCAGGACGTGTATCGCACCGGGTACTACGACTATTGGGCACTGAAACTGGCATAGACCAACGCCGCATCGCCGACCTCGTTCCCTCAACTTTCACATGCTGATTGCGGTAGCGGTCGGCACGTAAGGCGTTCCAACACTTATGGCATTCCAATCCGGCATCACCACCTCGCCGAACGACCTGCTCGACAAGATCCGGCTCTTCGCTACCACCTACTGCGGTTACACGCAGTTGATGTATCAGGCGGACTCAGGTTACTACCGGCTGCACCTGCAGCATGCGGCCAGCGGACAGTACGTCAATCTGCACTCCTGGAGCAGTTACATCGCGGCCTATGGCTCAACTGCGTTCAGCAGCGGCCTGGCCTACGGCTCACAAACCGTATCGGGTGGCTCGATCTCGGCCAACTTGCTGTCCGGCAGTGCCGAATACTTCCTGTTTGGCGGGGATGGCTACTGCTATTGCGTCACGCAATACACCAGCACCATCTACAACATGCTGCTCTTCGGCACCATGACCAAGTCCTGCAACTTCACGGGTGGTGCGTTTCTTTCCGACAGCTACAGCGGTGCCGTGCGCGCCGACATCGACAGTGCGACCAATGCCTGGAAAACCGCCAACGGCTCCGGCAATACCGCGTCGCGGATGTTCTACACCAGCCTGACGCGACAACTCGACAGCTATTCGCCGATCACCTTCAACGGGGTGACGCCGCTGTATCCGATCACCGTCGAAGTAGGACGCACCACGCCGACCTACTATTACTCGATGGTGGGCTACATCCCCGAGGCCCGTCTGCTGCGCATGAACGGTCAGTACGCCAACAAGGACATCGTCACGCTCGGCAGCGATGAGTGGATGGTGTTCAGCACGTCCTATGGCGGTTACGCCTTCAAGAAATGACGACTTTTGCGGGAGGTGTGTTGCCCTCGGGAGCGAAGGGCGATCCGGCCTATGCTTTGCCGGAGAAATTCCTGCCGGCACCGTTTCGCCCGTATGAAGGGGCTATTGCCCGATTCTCCAGCAGCGGATCCCTGACGAACCTTCTACCGATCAGCGAACTGCCGGTTGGCTTCGCCGGCTTCACGATCCGCCAGTTCGAGCAGCACTGGTATCACCAGATTCATCTGCTGCCGGGCAAGATCATCCTGGGCAACCTGCTGTCGACGCAGATGCGACAGATCGAGGTGTGGAACGCGCACTTCGCCACCAAGACCCTGTCGGCCATCGTCGGCGAGAACGATGGTGGCATCGTGCTGTCGGGCAGCAGTAATCCGCCGACCACCTTCGGCATGCTCTCGTCGCGCTTGTACGAGGTATCCATCAGTCTCGATGGTCCCCCGGTCATTGAGGCGTCCTTCACCTTCCAGTTTCCTGGGGAGACACCGCGTCTGAGCATCTCGGGGCGACGGGTCGTGGTTTTCGGCCTGCGGCCCCACTGGGGCGAGTCCTGGCTGGAACGACTGGCCTGGGCTACCGATGTGCTGACCGCCCGGGATGGCACCGAACAGCGCGTGAGCCTGCGCGTCAATCCGCGCCGCTCGCTCGAATTCACGATCCTGCTTGGGCGCGACGATGCCGCCTTGCTGGATGTCCTGCTGTCGGCCTGGCAGTCGCGGGTCTATGCCTTGCCGATCTGGCCGGACAAGACGCAGTTGGCGGGCAGCCTGGTGGCGGGCAGTACCTTCATTCCGCTGACGACGACACATCTGGAGTACGAAGCCGATGGCCTGCTGGTCATCGGTACCGACAGCCGCAATACCGAGGCGGCCGAAGTCCTTTCAGTGGCCAGCAATGGGGTGACGCTCAAGCAACCCATCCTCCAGTCCTGGCCGGCAGGCGCCTTCGTGACGCCAGCGCGTACCGCACGTCTCCGTATCAGCCAGCCGGTGACGCGGGTCACGGAAGCCATCGTCACGGCCCGGGTGGTGTTCGATATCGCCGGAACCACCACGATCACCAAGCAAGACAACGCCACCAGACTGAGCAATGTGCCGATCTGGCCGATGACCTTCCCGCGACCGAACCGGGAGCGCGATGTCGATGTGGAGTATCAGCGGCTCGCCGAAGTCCTGGACTACGAGACCGGCATTACAGCGGTGGATGACTCGGGGGCACGACCGTTCATTCGTCGCGCCTTCGATTTCCGCTTCACCAGTCGTGCTGAGATCGCCGCCTTCAAGGGCTGGCTGGCGGCCCGTGCCGGACGCCTGGTGGCGTACTGGCAGCCGGGATGGGAAACCTCCATCGTGCCGACCCGCAAAATCCTGTCGAACCAGACGGTGATGACCGTGGCGGCACGGGGCTATGCCCTGTACTTCAACCCGATGCCGGGACGCACCGAAGCTGCCTTCCTGCACAAGAACGGCACCTGGTACTACCGAACGATCCTGAGCTTCGGTGCGGGGACCACCTCTGAGGAAGAAACAATGACGTTGGAACAGACCTTCGGCTTCGATGCCAACCCCACAGACTGGCTCGCCATCTACTTCCTCGAAAAAAGCCGGCTCGACAGCGACCAGATCGAATTGCACTGGCTCTCCGACCGGATCGTCGAATCTGCATTGCCAGTCAAGAGCATCAAAGGCTAAACATGTCCTACCTCACGCAGGAAACTTCGGCGGCTTCCGGTCAGCCGGTGGAACTCTATCGCTTCGTCCTTGGCCAGCAGGTCTGGGCGGTGACCAGCGGCCGCGAGGTCGTGACCTACCAGGCCGACACCTACCAGCCAGCCGTTCTGCGTCGTTCCGGACTGGAGCAATCGCCGGAATTCTCGCGCAATGGCATCGAACTGGAATGTGCGCGTGACTTTGCGGTGGCCCAGTTGTTCGCCGCCAGCCGGCCCAACGGGGTGGTGTCCCTGACGCTGTTTCGCAATCACTATGGTGACAGCGAATACATCACGGCGTGGAAGGGCCGCGTGGCTTCGGTGGTGTTTGCCGGCAGCGGCGCGACGATCCGCTGTGAGTCGATCTTCACGGCCTTGAAGCGTCCGGGGCTGCGGGCGCATTACCAGACGGGTTGCCGCCATGCCCTTTACGACCCGGGCTGTGGCATCAACAACCAGGCCTACAAGATCGCCGGCACGTTGAGCGCGGTCTCCGGCTTGACGGCAACCTCGGTGGCCTTCCTGTCGCAGAGCACCGGATGGCTGACCGGCGGTTATCTGCGCGTGGGCGGCGTGCCGCGCATGATCACCCAGCACTCGGGCGATACGGTCACGCTGTCGAGCGTCCTGCCCGGACTGGCGGTGGGCAGTGCCTTCGAAGCCTTCGCCGGCTGCGACCGCAGTTTCTCGACCTGTCAGAGCAAGTTCGGCAATGCGCTGAACTTTGGCGGGTTCCCCTGGATACCGGCGAAGAACCCCTTTGCCGGCGACTCGATCGTCTGAGGTCGGTTATGTGGACACAAATTCTCGTCTGGGTGGTGACCACGGTCATCGGAGCCTTGCTGAGCCCCCGGCCACCCAAACCGGCTTCCGTCTCGCCCGGCAATGTGGATGTTCCGGTGGCTGAACAGGGCAAGCCCATCCCGGTGCTGTTCGGCACGCGCGTGATCCGCCAGGCCAACTGTGTCTGGTACGGCGACATCAAGACCACGGAAATTCGCCAGACGTCTGGCAGTGGAGGTAAGAAATGACAGTGATCGCAACCCACGAGGACGCCAAGGCCCTGGGCTATTGCAACGCGGGGCTGCGCAAATGGTTTCCGCGTGACGGGGTTAGTTTCGACGACTTTCGTCGGGACGGTGTGACGACCGACTGGCTCCGGGCCACCGGCGACGCCATGGCCATGCGCCTCGCCGAGGCAGTCGAGCAACGTGAGCAGGAGACTTAAGTGGGCGGCGGCGGAAAACGCGGTGGCGGCTCGAGTTCCTATGTCGTCGGCCATCGTTACTACGCGGGGCTGCATCTGGTCCTGTGCCATGGGCCGGTCGACGCCATTACCCGCATCATCGTCGGCGAGCGAACCGCCTGGAGCGGCAGCATTACGAGCAGCCAGACGATCTACATCAATGCCCCGCAGCTGTTCGGCGGCGATTCGCGCGAAGGTGGTGTGCAAGGCTACGTCGAGGTGAAGTTCGGCGGCCCGGCCGAAACCGTGTCCGGCTACCTGCAACAGAAGCTCGGCAGCATCATTCCGGCGTTTCGCGGCGTGCTGTCGCTGATCGTCCAGCAGTGCCAGCTGTCGGCCATGAACCCCTACATCAAGCCCTGGAGCGTCGAAGCACGGCGGATTCCGGCACCGGCGGCCCTGGGTAGCGGCTACATCAACGGAGACGCCAATCCGGCTCACATCATCTACGAGTGCCTCAACAATCCGACCTGGGGCTTGGGCCATGCCACCAGTGAGATCGATGCCAGCAGTTTCTCTACGGCGTCCTACACCCTGGGCAGCGAGCAGTTCGGACTCTCCCTGTTGTGGGATCGCGAACAGCCCCTCGAAGAGTTCATCGGCGAAGTGCTGCGCCACATCGATGGCACGCTCTATGTCCATCCGCGTACCGGGCAATACACCCTGAAACTCGCCCGGGCGGACTACAACCTCTCCAACCTGATGGTGCTGGATGCCACCAATATCCTCGCGCTGGAAAGCTTCTCGCGTCCGGCTGAATCCGAACTGATCAACCAGGTCACAGTGCGCTACCGGGACCGCAATACCGACAAGGATGCGGCGATCACCGTGCATGACCTGGCGGCACTGGAACTGGCCGGTGGCGTGGTATCCTCGGTGACGGTGGACTATCCGGGCATCAGCAACGGCACACTGGCCTCGAAGGTGGCGCTGGGCGACCTCAAGCAGTTGTCCGTGCCCCTGGCCAAGGCGACGCTGGTCGCCAATCGCAAGGCCGCCAGTCTCAATATCGGCGACGTCTTCAAGCTGACCTGGCCGGAGTTGGGCATCGCCCAACTGGTGATGCGGGTGGTTCGCATCAGCTATGGCACCCTGACCGATGGGCGGGTGCGCATCGAATGCGTGGAGGACATCTTCGGCTTGCCCTCGGCCACCTATGTATCGCCGACGCCCACTTCCTGGGTTTCGCCACTGACGGCCCCGGCCCCGGTGCCTTTCAGGAAACTGGGCGAGGCGCCCTGGTGGACGGTGGTCAAGCGAGTGGTTGGTGAGTCGGCGACGGCCCGGGCCGAACTCGAACCCGAAGGCGGCCTCCTGGTGGTGTGCGCTAGCCGGCCCTCCGGAGATTCCCTCAATGTGAAGGTGCTAACGCGCCAGGGCAGTGCCGCCTTTGCCGAGGTCGAGGCGATGGGTTTTACGCCCAACGCGACGCTGATCAACGACATCGACTCGGCTGCCACTGTGCTGGCGATCGGCAACGGGCAGGATCTGGAGTCGGTCGGCCTCGACAAGCTGGCCTATCTCGACGACGAGATCGTGGCCATCAAGGCAGTGAATCTCGGTGCCGGCACGATCACGGTGGAACGGGGCATTCTCGATACCGTTCCAGTTGGTCATCTGGCTGGTGCGCGGATCTGGTTCGTCGATGGCGTCGAAGCCCTGCTCACCGAGCAGTATCTGTCCGGTGAGTCGCTGCAGGTCAAACTTCTGCCATCGACTGGCATGGGACGACTGGCGGAGTCAGCGGCGACGGCCGACAGCTACACCTTCACCAAGCGCATGATCCGGCCGTATCCGCCGGGGAATGTGCGGGTCAATAACGTGATGTGGCCCACGGTGATTCTGGGCCAGATGGCGCTGACCTGGGCCCATCGCGACCGGATGCAGCAGACCGTCTATCTGGTGACGCAGTCTGAGGGAAGCATCGGCCCCGAGGCGGGGACTACCTACACGGTTCGCATCTACAACGAGAACCTTGGGCTCCAAAAAAACCTGACGGGTCTGACTACGACGTCGCTGACCTACACAACCACTGACGAGGCCACAGACAGCGGGCTGGGACGGATCAACGGCCGGCTCAAGGTCGAGATCGAGTCGGTGCGAGACGGGCAGGTCAGCTGGCAGAAGCAGACGCGGAGTTTCGAGCGGGCGGGTTTCGGCCTGAACTACGGCAAATACTATGGAGGCATCTGATGGCAAGCACTGATCCGAATCTTGGGCTTACCTACGGCTGGACACTCGGCGAGTCCGGGTGGCACACGACGATGGACGGCAATCTGAAGCGGCTCGGCGCGGTAGTCGGGCTCGCGGTCAAGGATCGGGATCTGGCCACGCCGCCAGCCAGTCCGGTCGACGGCGACCGCTACATCATTCCGGCCGCTGCGACCGGTGTGTGGGCTGGCAGGACCAACCAGATCGCCGTGCGTGTGGCCAGTGCCTGGGAGTACTACACGCCGAAGGTCGGCTGGCTTTGCTACATCGAGGACGAGGCCGTGCTCGCCGCCTACAAGAGCACCGGCTGGAGTGCCGGCATCGCGATCTGACATCGCTTTACCAATCTTACGAGCCCACCCATGAGGTGGGCTTTCCATTTCTGGAGGACGAAATCATGGATGCAACCCCAATGGAGCGCCGGAAGATGGTGACCATCCCACAAGAAGAATTCGAGGCGATGCTGGAGCGTGCCGCCGAACGCGGAGCCCGGCATGCACTGCATGAGGTCGGACTTGATGGTGAGGATGCGGCCCACGACATCCGCGAACTACGCAATCTGCTCGACGCATTCAACGAGGCCAAGAAAACCGCAGGCCTGACCATCGTAAAGATGTTGGTCACCGGTTTGGTGATGGCACTGCTGGCCGGTGCGTTCCTGAAACTCAAGCTGTTTGGAGGTGGGCAATGATCGAGACCCTACTTGGCGGCCTCCTCGGTGGGGCCTTCCGCCTTGCGCCGGAAATTCTGAAGTGGATGGATCGCAATGGCGAGCGTGGCCACGAGCTTGCGATGCAGGACAAGGCGCTGGAGTTCGAGAAGCTTCGCGGGGCGCAGCGAATGTCGGAAATTGGGGCCGCTGCCGATGCGGCATGGAATACCGGGGCCATCGAAGCACTGAAGGAGGCGGTCGCTGCCCAAGGCCAGTGTTCCGGCGTGCGCTGGGCTGATGCCTTGTCGGTCAGCGTGCGGCCGGTGATTACCTACTGGTTCATGTTGCTCTACTGCGCGGCGAAAACGGCAGCGTTTGTGGCTGCCATTACTGCCGGCGCCGGGTGGGGCACGGCGATCCTGCACGCTTGGACGGAAGCGGATCAGGCGCTGTGGGCCGGGGTGCTGAATTTCTGGTTCCTGGGGCGTGTGTTTGACCGGGTGCGGCCGTGATCGAAGTTCCGAAAGCGGCGATCAATCTCGCCAAGCACTTCGAGGGTTTCCACAGGGTGGCGAGAGCTGATCCCGGTCGGGCACAGCCATACATCTGTCCGGCCGGGTACTGGACGATTGGCTACGGCCACCTTTGCGATTCAAAGCATCCTCCGATCACAGAAGCAGAAGCTGAAATCTATCTAGCTCGTGATCTGCAAACTGCGCTACAGGCGACCTTGCGCTACTGCCCTGTGCTGGCCACCGAGCCCGAGGCGCGGCTCGCAGCCATCGTGGACTTCACATTCAACCTTGGTGCAGGGCGGCTCCAGACGTCGACGCTGCGGCGGCGGATCAACCAGCGGGACTGGCAGGCCGGAGCTATCGAATTGCAGAGATGGGTGTGGGGCGGAGGGAAAGCACTTCCAGGGCTTGTTCTTCGCCGACGCATCGAGGCTGCAATGTTTACGTAGCCGTCCTGTTGCTGTTCTGATTGCATATATCATATGTATATACATATGATATTAAAAGATCGTATTAAAAAAGTTAAAAGTACTGTATGATGCAGTACATTATTTTGCAGATTACCTCTCATGCCTAGAGGCCGCCCAAGAGTCAAGACCGCAATCATGACCTTGCGAGTCGATCCTGAAATCAAGGCTGCAGCCGAAGTGGCGGCGGCCCAGGATCGTCGCAGCCTTACCAATTTGGTGGAGGTGCTGCTGGTCAATCACTGCAAGACGTTAAGTTTGTATCCCCTGCCCGATTCCTCGAAGGAGAGCCGTAAATGAAAAGCCCCGCGAAACTCCAGAAAGCCTCTTCAATACAGGTGTGTAACGACGAGGCAGATCAGTCGGAGATTCATTTCTATCGTGCAAATGAGAAGCCCTATGGGGCGTTTAGTAACCTATGTAGACGCCCAGTGGTGTTTGAGGGGCGCGAGTATCCGACCTCCGAACATGCATACCAAGCGGGCAAGGCGGTCAAAGAATCGGTGCGCGAGTGGATTCTGAGCGCGCCAAGCCCAGCGCTGGTGGCAATGGCTGCTCACGGGCTGTATACGTGGGATATCGCCCCTGATTGGTCAAAGGTAAAGTTCGATCGGATGCGGCGAGTGTTGCGTGCCAAGTTCACCCAACATCAGGATCTCCGCGATCTGCTCCTTTCGACGGGGGATGCGCGCTTAGTTGAATCGGCAAAAACAGATAATCCGGTCAATCGCCTGTGGGGTGAGGTAAACGGAAAAGGCAAGAACATGCTTGGGGTCCTCCTCATGGAACTACGGTCAGAACTTAGGAGCGAGTCTGTTCAGCAAATAAGCAAAACGAAATCGAACGGGAAGTCGCGGCCCCGCGCTGCGACAGGAGCGGTGTCGGTCGAACTAGCTTGCTGATATTTTGAGATGAATCGCAACCATTACGACTCGGAGCTAGATGAACTCGCGGCGACGTATCAGCGTGGTTTGACGCTTGACGTGGCGCCGCTAAGATCAGCAATAGCGAGCGCCTGCGAATCAAGCATCATTGGTGTGGGCTCCGGTGGCTCATATACGGTAGCGTCGCTGATGTGCAACTTGCACGAAACGTATACCGGGAGAGTGTCTAGGCCGGTCACTCCTTTGGAGGTGATCTGCAATCCTACGCTTGCGGCATCCAGTCCGGTATTTCTGATTTCTGCCGAAGGAAAAAATCCAGACATCTCTGAAGCGTTGCGCAGGGCGCGCAGGCATAGCGCACGAACTATCCACGTTTTGACGAATCGCGCGAGCAGCCCACTGATGGAGTGCGTAAACGGACTCACAGATGTAAGCGGGCATATTTTTGACCTCGAAAAAAAAGACGGCTATTTGGCAACCAACAGTCTATTGTTGGATGCAATGGTCGTTGCCCGAGCCTATGGGGAGCTCGACCAAAACAAAGAACCATTGCCGTCGCGGCTAGACGACCTACTAATAGGTAACCAATCGGTTGCAGAGTGGATGGAAGGTGCGCGTGACTTCATTGCTGAAGTGGCAAGGCGCGGGGCGCTAACTGTTGTGTTCTCGCCGCTGCTTCGCCCAATTGCCGCCGATCTTGAATCCAAAGTGTCCGAAGCGGCGTTGCTTCATTGCCAGCTAGCCGACATTCGGTCATATGCTCATGGTCGGCACCTCTGGCTTGCGCAGCGGCCAGATGAATGTGCAATGCTCGTATTGGCCGAGCCTACGCTTGGGAATCTTTGGGGACGCATGGCTGCGCTTATTCCCCCAAGCATACCCACCTACGTTATGCCTCTTTGTGGCTCGTCTCCCAGTGACTTGATTGCGGGAATTGTCGCTCAGATGCACCTCGTTGCTGAGATTGCCCATGTATTTGGAAAAGATCCCGGACGCCCGGAGGTGCCGCAGTTCGGGAGAGATTTGTACTACCTCGATCTGCCAACCGTTGTTCCGGCGCCAGTAGATCATTCAGATGGGCCTGAACTCTCAAAATCAGAAGTATTAGGTGCGCACTGGCCTTCGGTGCGAGGAACCGGTGCGATTCTTCGTGAGCGAGAGGCGTTCTGTGAAGCATTGGGGAAGCAGTACTTCCATGCAGTAGTTTTTGATTATGACGGCACTCTTTGCAGCTCACAGAGGAAGGACGAGCCGCCACCGACAGATGTGCTGGGCCAAATCGAGAAACTGGTACGGGCTGGTGTGGTTGTTGGCATAGCATCAGGCCGCGGAGGCTCTATTCAGGAGCGTTTGCAGGAGAGCCTCCCTTCCGAAGTCCTGGAGCGCATCCAGCTTGGTTTGTATAACGGCGGTTGGGTCGATAGCGCTGCCTCAGCGCCGTCGTCAAAGAACGAAACAAGTGAATTTCTAAGCCATGTGACTCGAATCGCAGTACGACTGAGAAACCTGGGGGCTCCTATTCAGGACGTGAGAACAACACATCCTTACCAGGTAAGCATTCGTTTCCGAGAAGGGCTGTCGACCGAGCAGATGTGGTTTGTAATGGCCGATTCGTTACGTCAGGCCGGGCTTGATTTGTCGAGTATGGTTAGAAGCAAGCATTCAATCGATGTTCTGGCTAAGGGAATAAGCAAAGCGAGGTTGATTGCGCACATTATTCAGAATTTCAAGATTGACCCGCAAGCGATATTGACTATGGGTGATCAGGGGGCGTGGCCTGGCAATGACACAGCACTGCTCGAACACAGGTATTCTTTAAGTGTAGACGCTCCGTCACGTAGACTTGATCGCGGATGGAAACTAGCGCCAGCACATTTGCGGGATGTGGATGCGACGCTTTGGTATCTTAGTCAGATGGCAATTGAACCAGGTGCCAACCGGTTTCGTTTATCAATACCCCATTAACGACGTCAGGCCGATACATGCGAGATCAAAATGCAGCGCAACTTCTGGCTACGGTCATGGGGTGGCAAGATGAGGCGACAGTCTCACGATTCTTGCCCAAGCTGCAGTTACTCGCTGACTATAAGTATGATCACTATCAACGATTTGGGCCTGGGCGCCGGTTCATAGAAAATCTGGCGCTCTGGTTGAACCAACTCGCCGAGCCCGATCGGCAAGCGGCCCTCGATTTGGTCGCCGAGCGGTTGGTATACCTATCTGACGCTGAATTCTCGCACTTAGTCCGCACTGCCTATCCAGATGTGATAGTGCAGGAGCGCATGCGACTGGTGGCAGAGGAGCATGACATACCCAACCATCGCGTAATGAAGATAGTTCGTCATAGGCGTTTCGAGGAGCTACGAATCAAATCGCTGTATTTGGGACTCAGTGACGGAGCAAGAACAAATGAGCTTCGACGCGCGAGCGGTAATGCGATAAGCAACGAGCAAATATGGCAGGCATATGAACTCGGTGAAGACAAAGCCGAGGAAATGACCGATGACCTTAAGGAAACGCTGGGGAAAAATGGATACCCTGTAGAACATGCACGATTCAACCTGATCTGGCTTCTGGATGATTTTTCCGGAAGCGGGAATACCTATATTCGCTATGACGCAAGCAAAAACGTCTTCAAGGGCAAGATTCGGAAGATCTATGAAAGGCTCCATCGGGGCGACCTCGTGGACCCGGCGCACTATGAGGTTTTTTTGCTGCTATACGTTGCCACGCGTCAGGCAGTTGATCACATTGAATACTGGTCAGAAAGATTCACATCCGAATTCGGATACAAACCGCTCCAAATTAGAGTGCTTTGTCCCATAGAGCCGGACATAGCCCTGACACAGAGCGTTCCCTCTCAGCTACGCAGCCTGCTGGCCAACACCGCTTACTACGATACTCGCGCCACCGATAAGCACATTGCCGTTGGAGGAACCACAGATGCTCGGCTCGGCTTTGCCGGATGCGCTTTGCCCGTGGTTTTATCGCATAACACGCCGAACAATTCCATCTATCTGCTATGGGGGCCCGAATCCTTCAGCCCGTTCGGCCTGTTTCCCAGGATGAGCAGGCACAGAGAGTTCTAATGGCATATAAGGCTAACCCTTTCCTCGAAAGGATGTCCGAGCGGACCACATCGGACATGGATTTCGCTAGGCTGTTCTCTCCGAAGATATTGGAGAAGTTGGCGGAGGACGCCTTCGAGGGCGCAGTTCACATCTTTCGCAGTGCACCTGGTGCTGGTAAGACGACCCTTTTGAGGGCGTTTACCCCGACAGCATTGGGCGCGTTCTGGAGTTCTCGCCACGTTCCAGAACTCACGGAATCGTTCAAGCACCTAGTTTCTCGCGGAGTTGTAGATGATCAGGACGGCCCGCAAATGGTCGGTATCATTTTGTCGTGCGCCTCCGGTTATGCCGACCTTCCTCCTGGTGCCGAGCTTGCAAACGAAGGCCTATTCAGAGCGCTGTTAGATTGCCGAGTTGTACTTCGGACGTTGCGTAGCGTCTGTGCTTTGATCGGCATCAGCCCTACCGATCAAATTGACGCGATTCGCCTAACTTATGACGATTCTGCCGCTGACCTGAAGTGCATTCCACGCCATGAAAACCCGCGCCAGCTCATAGCTTGGGCGGAACAGCATGAGCAACGCGTTTATGCACAGCTTGACGCATTCGCTGGCCATCAGGATGCAAGCATGCCATTGCATGTGCGATTTGAGAGCGTTCTCTGGCTTCAATCCGTCGGCTTCCATTTCAAGGATCGAACAGTTGCACCCCGGCGACTGCTGATGATTGACGATCTCCACAAATTGCGCCGGAAGCAACGGACGCTTCTGATCGACGAGCTTACGGTATTGCGCCCATCAGTTCCAGTATGGCTTGCCGAGAGGGCTAGCGCACTTGGAAATGACCTTCTTTCGCAGGGGGCTCGCCAAGGACGTGACCTGCGCGAATACGCCCTTGAGGATATGTGGAGCGGGTCAAAGGGGACACATCAGTTCATGACATTCGCCCAGAATATCCTCGACCGGCGAATGTCTCTCCAAGACGTTGTTGCATCAAGCTCATTTTCTCAGTGTCTGCAAAGCGAATACTCTCCCGATGAAATCAGAGATGCGGTCATCCAAGGGATAGACGCGTTTAATGCAGATTCGCGCAGGCACGAATCTAATGTTCGATACAGCGAATGGCTTGCACGAGCTCAACAACGGGCCGCCGAGCCAACGATCGAAGCACTCATTGATATGTACGTTACGCGCACCTGGATGGCTCGCGACGAGGCCAAGAGGCAAATGACACTGGACTTGGCACTGTCGGCGGATGAGCTTGATGATAAAGACAATTCTCAGGTTCGCGGTGCTGCGGAAATCTTCATACACGACGAACTTAAGATCCCGTACTACTACGGTCTCGAACGTCTATGCACATTGGCGACAAGCAATATTGAGGAACTGTTATCACTTGCTGCCGCCCTCTACGTTGGGTTACAGGCGAAACAGGTATTGCGGAAACCGCAATTGGTCTTGTCTCCATCTGAACAAGAAAAACTCCTCGTCGATGCGGCGAAGCGCAAACGTGAGTTCATTCCGAAGAATCATACAGAGGGGTCGCGAGCCCTTCGACTTCTCGATTCATTTGGTGGGTTCTGTCGCGAAAAGACATTTCAGCGAAACGCGCCTTATGCACCTGGAGTGACGGGTATACGTCTGTCGCAAACGGAGTTTGCCAAACTACATTCGACTTCAAGGCCCCTGGGGGTCGCGGGTGATGTTCTTACTCGAGTGCTTGCTGAATGTGCTGCAGATAATCTGGTTGTGGCCAGACCAAGTTCTGCAAGTGCGTCACGGGAGAGCGGAACGATTTTCTATCTGAATCGGACGCTTTGTGCCTGTTACGGACTACCAGTGCAAATGGGGGGATGGCAGGACATATCGGCAAGTGAGCTTATCGACTGGATGGAGCGTGGTTTTGTCCCGAGCCGACGACGCAAGCTGGAGATGAACTGAGAATGCTTTGGGACCAATATATCTTTCGACGGGGGCGCGGTGTCCATGAACTATGGGATCAGATGTTTGATTCCCGACCCGTTAGGCTTCTCTATATCGCGGGCCGGGGTTTCGATATCCGGGCCCAGAATGTCATGCGCGAGTTCGTTTCAAGCATGCAGGCATCAGGGCGTAACGTCGAGAAAGCCCAGCTTCTGCTGGTTGGCTTCAGTGGTTACACTCTCGATGACGAAATCAGTCATCTGACCGACGAAAATGCGGCGTCACTCGAGTCGATTTTCGCTTCGCTTGGCGGCTGCCAGACTATTACGATCGGTGGGGCGTCAGGTGGTGAAGATGACCTCAGCGCAGGGACCGCCCTTAGACTTGGAACGAGCCAGGTTTTGGCCGAAGTCACAGACCAGACCGACATTGTTCTGGATGTCAGCTCTTTTCCGCGTGTTGCGTATCTTTCTCTGCTGACGAGCCTGCTCAACAAGCTTGTTCCCAACAAAAATGTCGGAGGTGGAATCTCGCCACTGACGGCGAACGGCGTTAACTTCCAGGTCCTGGTGGGCGAGGATGCTGCTCTTGACGGGCATATTCAGGCCGAGGACCCGGGCAATGACCTCGTGGTGATTCCTGGATTTTCGGGGGCTTTGCATGCCGAAAGTGTCCAGGATTGGCCTCTCGTTTGGTTCCCCATCTTGGGAGAAGGGCGTGTTAGCCAGCTTCAAAAGGTCATGGCTTCCGCAGTGATTCCCAACTCAGCCGAGATATGCCCTGTTTTACCACATCCCTCGCGCAATCCAAGGCGTGCCGACAATTTGCTGGTCGAGTACAAGGTACCGCTGTTCGACAGTCGGCAAACCCCTACGTCAAATATCTTGTACGCCCATGAGTCGAACCCGTTTGAGGCATATCGCCAACTGCTGGGTGCGATGCAGCGCTACCGCCACAGCATGACAATTATGGGTGGCTGCCGTCTCGTCGTTACGCCATTGGGGAGTAAGCTAATAACGTTGGGCGCTGGGCTAGCTTGCTTTGAAATGAGGCCATCCGATCTCAACGACAAGTATGGAGTGGCAATCCCGCACGCTGAACCGACGCGATATGTTGCGTCGGTCGATACGCTCAAGGCATCGAAACCGGAAGTCTCCGTGATGCTGCTCACGGGTGATGCCTACTCTGTCACTTAACGCTCAAGGGGTGCGGCGTTTCAGGCTCTGCTCTCTTTCTGAGAAAGATGATAGCTTCGCAGTAAGTGCCCTTTGCTCCCGGGCGTGCGGCGAAGTCCATTTTTGGCAGTTCGAGAACTTGTACGCGATCCAACTCTAAACCAATGCCGTACCGGTTCTGCGTAGCAAGCTCGGAGATCGCTTCCACCATATCAAAGCGGCGAAGTACAGCCCGAGTCGTCATCTCGTAGAACATGTGTTCCTTACTGACGACCAAGGCAATGATGCCACCTGGTACCAGAACACGTTTCATCTCCTTGAGAGAGTCCCCGAGTCTCTCGAAATACGCAGCTGTAGGGCGAGCTTTAGCTGTGCGCTCGCGCTGTGGTCGCATCCAGTTCACTAGGTCCACAACGCTATCTGGTAACGGACCAGCCTCAGTAGGTTCAGCAAGAATGCTGCCAACGATCTGGCGCTCACAGTCGTGGATCGCATCTTCTGTCATAAGGCCCAAACCTACCAATGATGCGGCACGACTCCTAAGATATGTTTCGCGTCCGGATGCTGCCGGCAAGTAGGGTGGTGATGTCACAACCGCGTTTACGCTCCCGTCGGGTAGCGGCAGCGATGTACAGTCACAAACGCCGACACGGACTTCGCCATACCGGGCAACTAGTCCCCCCTCACGGAGCGCCGCCCAAGTATCGAGCTTACGCAAAATGTATTTCAACTGGGCGATGAACAAAACGTATAACGAGCGGTGACCAATCTCAAGGGCAAACCGGTTGTCCCCCGTGCCCATCCACCGCAAAGCAACTTTTGTTGCGAGTGCATGGCTGAAGGAAAGCTCAAATAGCGCTCGCGTGTCGTCGTCAGCACAACCAGTAATTAGTTCCTTGATGAACGTGGCTTCGGTCTCAATTTCGTTGAGGACTTCTGGGGTGAGCCTCTTTGGATTACGTTCGGACAAGAAGCGCGGAAGGCGATAGTGCTCCTCAATGCTTAATAGTGATGCGGTTGCACCGGATGAAAACTTGCTGGGAAGCAGAGAAACCGCTTCGTTGAACTTGGCGAGATCGAGATGTCCCAATAGCGCCTTTGAGTGGGCTATGAATGCCGATAGTGGGTCAAGGTCAAATTGAATTGCCTCCATCCCCATGAGCGATGCCTCGACACCAGTCGTTCCGCTTCCGCAATATGGATCAAGAACGACTGCGTCGTCTTCTGGACAAGTGTAGTTAATCAGCGACCGTGCTAAACGCGGGAAAAACTTCGCCTTGTACTTGTGGAAACCGTGCGTCAGGTATTCATTTTTTCGGCGCGAAATGGGGGTCAACGGCGCACTGACCGCAGAATTTATAAAGGTGTGCGCTCGCTCGTAGAGGGCCTCCAATGCACTGCCAGAGCGAAGAGCAGCACTAAGCATATGGTCATCTTTGGCATAGGCCGTCCACTCCATGACCTGCGATTGTGTTGCAAAGGCCAGTATTCCATTAACACTGGCCCAGGCGTTGCCGGTCGCGAGAGAGTCAGGAGAAACGTCTTTGGTCGCCCGAACGAATAGCAAGTCCCAGAACGCCAATCTTCGCACTAGCCGACTGGCGACGCTCGGGCTCACCGCCACGGCAAATGTGCGCTGAGTCGCCTCTACAAAAGGGAGCTTCTTGCAGCCTAAAATCTGGCAAGCTTCTGCGTGAGAAACTTCGGCCGGATCTGTACCGCACAGACTTGTGAGCTCTAGGATCGCGAGTTGGTGGTCATCCTTTGATTCAACATCGCGCTTGTAAGTAAGGATGGCCCGCATAAAATGATTGCTACTCATAGTCTGTAGATTCATAGTCTACATCAGTTGGAGAATTGGGGCCACTAAATTCAGAGACTGCCCCGATTACATGACCACGCGAGACGCACCCGAGCTGCGAGCAATCTTCGCTGCCCGCCTGAGAGCCCTGCGACATGAGCTTGGATTGTCTCAGGAAGAACTGGCTGACCGATGTGGGTTGCACCGGACCTATATTGGTTCGATTGAACGCGGCGAACGTAACGTATCGATCGATAACATTGCGCGGATCGCGAAAAGCCTCGGCGTTCCGGCGAGCAGATTGCTCGAGGAATAGAACATGGCGACCCGTCGCGCGGCAGTAGCTCGTTTTGAAGGACCATGTACAGATTGCACCTACAAAGCCACATGTGTTCCTTACCAGGAACTTCAGACACATCTTTTCAACCATGCAAAGTTCCGCAGGGAGCCAGTCAATTCGGCCATCGATATAGCGCTTGATGTAGTCGTCGAAAACTACGTCTCTTCGCTTCGTGACCTGAAGAGGCAAGGCCAGCTGCCGACTGCTGGTTTGGGTTACGCTTTGTCGGCTTTGGTCGATCTGTGTATCACTGGCGTTTACACGAACGGTCTGATAGACGACAGAGGTGAATTCGTCCAAAAAGCGTTGCGTTGCGGCTGTGGTAAGGCGCTCTTCCCCTACACATGGATGTGCCCACTGTGTGTTGCCGCCGGCACGCCGCGCACAGAATGCTATTTGCCGGGATCTCGCAGGGAGTCCAAGAACGGCACTGTTCGGGACTACCCACAAGTCGAATGGCTCGCCAAGCCAGGTGGAAGAGCCATTGGCGACCAAGGCATTCAGGTTGTGAAGGCCTTGTTGCGGGCAACGCTGAAGGCATCTCGAACAAACGCTCGTCTCCGAGATGGGGGTGGTGCGCGGGGAGAGTTCGATCTCACTGTTGCAACTGACGCGATACTTGCATTCATTGAGGTGAAAGCTAAGCCGTTGATCGCCTATCCGCTTGTTGCAACCATGGCGATTCCGTACTCCGGGAGGGACCAACATGAGTGGCTCAACATCCCTATGACGGGAGTCTCTGAACTCTCGCTCTTCTTTGCTGGCGCAGAATTCTCTCTCCCCGTTTCGCACCCAACTCCTGAAACGGTTGAAACGTGGCCGCTGCCAGATTTGGCCAGTGCGGTCGGCAATCCGGAAACTGTTGCGACTATCGCATCGAATTGGGCTAAGCATGCAACTGCCTATACCCAATGGACGAACGAGCCGGACCATCTGCGGTGGCATCGATTCGGTTGCGGCAACTTCCATATAGTTGAAAACAATCAGAACGTCGAGAAACGGGTCGCGAACACAAAAGAACTCCCGGGGCTTGATCGCACTGACGATATCAAGAAAGGAGCAGCACAAGTTCTGAAATACAGCCGCCTGAAATTTGAATGTGAGCAGCGTGCTCTGAGGGCGGTGCTTCTTGGTAATACCCACGCATTGACTCATCACGAAGATTACGTTTCGCCGATGCTCCACCTTAAGGTTTTGGAGGATGGGCGTGAATTGGACAGGGCTGAGTGGATATTCGACGCGATGATCGGGCTTACAAAAGACCATTTTAATGCGGCTGACCTATCCAGCATTTTTGCATTCGAGCGGCTCCTTGACGAGCCAACTTCCTGACATTAGCTGGTTGTAGGACTTGGTCATACGTTGCTGCCTTTCGTACTATCACATTTACCTCCCATTTAAGAGTCAGGTACATGAAGGCAAAATGTGGCGCCGAAGACAAGGGATGTTTTCGAGGTTTCGATGGGGACGGAGAGCATGCCGCGTGAAACGGTGCGAATGACATGGATATCCAACAACTGACGCAGTCCCCGACCGAGTCAGATCTCGAGGCGCGAATCCACGGCACGGTTGCCCGCGTATTCCCGTGGCTTGGTTCTGGTGCGCTGCGTCACCAACTCCGCTTTTCCATGAAATTTGGACGTGGGAACGTCGAAGTCGATGGACGAACTGTCTCCCGTGCCGAAGGGCGTTTGGATATTTTGGTGTCGGATGGCGACGCACCCTTAGCCGTACTGGAATTGAAGCGCGAGGACGCAAGTCTCACTGCCGCCGATGACCAGCAGGGACTCTCCTACGCAAGAATGCTCCGGCCAAGCCCGCCACTGGTGATCGTGACCAACGGCCGCGAAACGCGTTTGCTTGCATCGCATGATGGTTCACCGTTGGATGCCAGCACCTTTGGCGCTGAGCAGCTGAAAAAAGTGATTTCTGCAGCCACTACCGTGGCCACTGTCGATCTGAGAAAAGCGGTCGAAATCCTTCTTGGACAGCGTGGAAATCTTTGGGTCAATGCCATACGTTCGGCAACAGCAAACACGATCGCCGACATGTGCGGAGCGTGGGGTGACTACCTACAACCGTTCGTTAGAGATTTTTTGATTCCCCGGAAAGCGACCCAGGAAGCTCTGTCCCATCTCAGATCCGAATCGGGCCCTCGAGTGGTACTCATGGAGGGGGCGCCGTTGGCAGGAAAAAGCAGCGCCATCCGGGAGGCAGCCGAGCTCGCCACACGATGCGACGACCTATGTGTGCTCCTTGTGGAGGCAGATTCAGCTGGGGAAGGAGTATTCCAACTACTGGCAAATCTGTTTGCAGCGGAGTTGGGCTGGCCAGCTACTTCTGATGACATACGATCCTGGCTGCGTGGAGTTTCGTTCCGCGACACCGGGCCAATACTCACAATTGCCGTAGACGGTAATAGCGTCACTTGCGAGCAGGTTCGCAGGGACGTTGATGAACTTGTCTCGGATCAGTTTGGTCGCCAACTGCGAATTCTCATGGGCCTGGACGACTCGCTAACCGATTCGGTAATACTCAATGAGACCAGAAGGAAGAAAACACGGATCGGTAGAAATGCAGCTGTCGTTACGGTTGGCCTTCTCGACGACGACGAATTCAAGTCCGCATGCGAGGCATTGGCCAAGTTGAGCATGCGGTTCATGCCCGGTGCAGAAGCTTCCGGTGAGTACCGGTCTCCCTGGCTTCTCAGGGCGATTGCTGCCGACGCGCAAGTTCCCGCCTGCAGTACCGATCATCTGGTTGTGGCACTTCCACCTCTGATGGGGCTGGACCTGATTGCCAATGCACGACGCCGTTTCTCCGACGATGATCCTCGTACCGGATACCGAAAGCTGGCCAGATGCATTCTGAAGGATGCAAAAGACAAGTCTAGGTCTGCCCCCCTCGTGCTGGAATCGACGATGATCTATGTCGTGCGCGCCAAGACGGCAAAGACTGAGCTCGACAACGAGGAGTTTGGCGTCCTGCGAAAAATCGGTGCAGTAAAGCGGACCATCCATCAGTCGTCAAATGAAGACATCGTTGTCGCACGTCTGCCAGAGGCCATGGCTGCAGAGCTTGCTGAAGTCTTGGCAAAGGAATTGGTTGGGCGAGTAAAGTCTGACCCTGCCAAGACCGCGAAATGGCTGTTGAGAAGCTCTGCAAGGCTGCCGATGGGTGACGTGGTGGCTGCGCAGGCGATCATTGATGCCGCAGGGATTCTTGGAGGGATCCCGCTCGCTTTCCTGAATGAACTGTTGATGGATTATCCCCGCAAAGAGGCAGTCAGACCCGGTACCCGGGCGGCTATGTACTGGCCGAGTCTCGGGACGGTTGGCCTCAGGTTCAATGAGGACGGTAGTGTCGTTGCGTCCGGTCCCGGAGGGATGTCCATTGCATTGGACCTGTCACCAGATGAAAGAGATGAAATGTCCATGCAGGTCGGCGGTCAAGGCTGGCTCGTGCTGTCGCATCTGGCAGGTCTGCAGCTTCTTGCCGTCGGTGATGATGGGCAAGTTGTTGGCAGTGCAACGCCGGCACTGCTGTTGGAAATCGGCAGCTGCCCTGTACCGCTGAGGCGACCGTCCACCTTGGAGGCAGATCACGGGATGTGGACCCACGATGTTCCTGGCAAGGGAGATGTTGTGTGCCATCGTAGCGGTATCGTCGAGCCGATTACGCTGGCGCTGCTGAATGCGATTGTCCGGATGGAAGTGGATGAGGCCGACGCATGGATCGCTGAGATGATGCAGCGTGAGTCGTTCCCTTTGCTGGCGAGAACAGATATTGCCTTGCGCCAAGTCACACACTTTGCCGACAAGGAGAAGGCATGCTGGGCGCACCGGGCGCTCGATAGCATCGTAGGACCAGCTATCGCGCGTGTCTTCGGACCTGAGCATGCACACTGAAACCGTAAGGTAGCGTCACGTTACGGTCGGTTGGTATTCGCGGCCTAATCATCGAATTGGCGCTCGCGGGGCCAATGTGTTACCATTCGCTCCTAACGGTGGTCGCGGATTCGGTTCCGTGTTCCGCCACCAAGGATTTCGCGAACGCAGTGAGCAAAATCTGCTCAGGGTGATTCCGCCCTTGGCCACCAAGGATTTCGCGAACGCAGTGAGCAAAATCTGCTCAGGGTGATTCCGCCCTGGGCCACCAAGGATTTCGCGAACGCAGTGAGCAAAATCCGCCGAGGGAATTCCCCCTTGGCCACAGAATGATGCCCTCCCCTGGCTTTGCCCTCAGCACCTGGACACCCCCGAGGACGACCTCGCCTTGCTGACCTGCGTCAAGGGTCCGTTCCGAGGGGCTACTGCTATAATTTCCTTGGGAAATTGCCGCGTCACGACGCTCCATGCAGCTCTTCACTCTCGGTCTGAATCACCACACCGCGCCGCTCGCCGTGCGCGAGCAGGTGGCGTTTCAGCCCGAGCGTCTGCCGCAGGCGCTGAACGAACTGCTGCGCGACAAGCCCGTGCGCGAGGCGGCAATCCTGTCCACCTGCAACCGTACCGAGCTTTACTGCGCCACTGAGGCGCCGCAAAGCGCCGCCGACTGGCTGGCGGAATATCACCATCTGCAGCCGCAGAAGATCAGTCCCTACCTATACACCCTGCCCCAGCGCGATGCCGTGCGCCATGTCTTCCGGGTCGCCAGCGGGCTGGACTCCATGGTGCTGGGCGAGCCGCAGATCCTCGGTCAGATGAAGCAGGCGGCGCGCACCGCCGAGGAGGCGGGCACGCTCGGCGCGCTGCTCAACAAGCTGTTCCAGCGCACCTTTGCCGTCGCCAAGGAAGTGCGCTCGACCACGGCTATCGGCGCCAACATCGTGTCTATGGCCGCCGCGGCGGTGCATCTGTCGGAACGTATCTTCGAGAGCATCGCTGAGCAGCGCGTGTTGTTCATCGGCGCCGGCGACATGATCGAGTTGTGCGCCGCCCATTTTGCCGCCCGCCAGCCGAAGCAGATCACCGTCGCCAACCGCACAGCCGAGCGCGCCGAGACGCTCGCCCGGCGCCTGTCGGGCCAGGCCATGAAGCTGGACGAGATCGGCGACAACCTGCATACCTACGACATCGTCGTGTCCTGCACCGCCAGTCCGCTTCCCATCGTTGGCTTGGGCATGGTCGAGCGCGCCATCAAGGCCCGCCGTCACCGGCCGGTGGTGATGGTGGATCTGGCCGTGCCGCGCGACATCGAGGCGGAGGTGGGCAAACTAGACGACGTATTCCTTTACACGCTCGACGATCTGGCCGAGATCGTCGAGTCGGGCCTGGAATCGCGCCAGGCCGCGGTGCTCGAGGCGGAGGCCATCATCGATTCGCGGGTCGAGAACTTCCTGCACTGGGTCGAGGCGCGCGATGTCGTGCCGACCATACGCGCGCTGCGCGACCATGCCGAACGCATGCGGCGGCACGAGTTCGAGCGCGCCATGAAGCTGCTGGCACGCGGCGAGCATCCCGAGCGGGTGCTCGAGGCGCTCAGCCACGGCTTGACCAACAAGTTCATGCATGCCCCCACCAACGTGCTCAACCAGGCCGACGCCCACGATCGCAACGAACTATCGAGCGTGATTGCGCGCCTGTTTCATTTGCATCCCGGCGAGTAGCCGAAGCCATCGTGCCCCGCGCGCCCACGGGTGCCGGGGCGTGTCATTGCCGCCATGAAGAAAAGCATCAGCGACAAACTGGAACAACTAACCCGCCGACTCGGCGAGATCGATGGCCTGCTGGCTGCCGAGGATGCCACGCGCGACCTCGACAGCTATCGACGCCTGACGCGCGAGCATGCCGAGATCGCGCCCGTGGTCGAGCTCTACCGCGGCTACCGCAGAGCGGACGACGACCTGAAGGCAGCGCAGGAGATGATCACCGACCCGGAAATGAAGGATCTCGCCGAGAGCGAAATCCAGAGCTGCCGCGACGAAATGGAGCGGATCGTAGCGGAGTTGCAGCGGGCGCTGCTGCCGCGCGACCCCAACGACGAGCGCAATCTGTATCTGGAGATTCGCGCCGGCACGGGCGGCGATGAATCGGCGCTGTTCGCCGGCGACCTGTTTCGCATGTACGCCCGCTACGCCGAACGCCAGGGCTGGCGAGTCGAGGTCATCTCCCAGAGTCCGGCCGACATCGGCGGCTACAAGGAGATCATTGTTAAGATCATCGGCTTCGGCGCCTACTCGAAGCTCAAGTTCGAGTCCGGCGGCCATCGCGTGCAGCGGGTGCCGATCACCGAGACCCAGGGACGCATTCACACCTCGGCGTGCACGGTCGCCGTCCTGCCCGAGGCGGACGAAGTGTCGGACGTGGTGATCAATCCGGCGGAAATCCGCATCGACACCTTCCGCGCCTCCGGCGCCGGTGGCCAGCACATCAACAAGACCGACTCGGCCGTGCGCGTCACGCACCTGCCCACGGGCATCGTCGTCGAGTGCCAGGACGACCGCTCCCAGCACAAGAACAAGGCCCAGGCGCTGGCGGTGCTCGCCGCCCGCATCAAGGACAAGCAGGTGCGCGAGCAGCAGGCGAAGCTCGCCTCGACGCGCAAGTCGCTGATCGGCAGCGGCGACCGTTCGGAACGCATCCGCACGTACAACTTTCCCCAGGGCCGCATTACCGATCACCGCATCAATCTCACGCTGTACAAGATCGACTACATCATGGACGGCGACCTGGATGACCTCATCACGGCGCTCATGGCCGAGCACCAGGCGGAGCAATTGGCGGCGCTGTCGGAGGAGGCCGCGTGAGTTGTCGAGGGACGATACGTGATGGCTGAGGAGGCACAGACGCGGCAACCGCTGCTGTCCGAGGCGGCCGGCGAGGCGGCCGCGACGCTGTTGTCGGCGGTGCGCGGGCGGCTTCCCCCAAGCGAGGCGAGGCGACTGCTGCAGCACGTTCTCGGCTGCACCCACGTCGACCTGGCTGCGCATCCGCAACGGCCCGTGACGTCGGCGCACATGCGGCGCTTCGCCGAACTGATCTGCCGCCGTGCCGCGGGCGAGCCGATTGCCTACCTCGTCGGCAGCCGCGAGTTCTATGGCCGCGATTTCCGCGTCACGCCCGACGTGCTCATTCCCCGCCCGGAAACGGAATTGCTCGTCGATCTGGCGTTGGATTTGCTGCGCAGCCGCGCTGCGCCCCGGGTGCTCGATCTCGCCACCGGCAGCGGCGCTATCGCCATCAGCCTGGCGAAGGAGCTGCCGCAGGCCATCGTCATGGCCAGCGACGTCTCCGAAACGGCGCTGGCCGTGGCGCGCGCCAACGCCGAGACCCTCGGCGCCGAGGTGCGCTTCGTGCGCAGCGACTGGTTCGCTGCTCTTGGCGGCGAGCGCTTCGAGCTGATCGTCGTCAATCCGCCCTACGTTGCCGCGGGCGACCCACACCTCGCGCAAGGCGATGTGCGTTTCGAGCCCCAAACGGCGCTGGTGAGCGGTACCGACGGGCTCGACGCGGTGAGGACGATTATCGCCCACGCGCCGGCGCACCTGATGCCAGGCGGCTGGCTGCTGTTCGAGCACGGCTACGATCAGGCCGATGCCTGCCGCGCCCTGCTGCTCGATCGGGGATTCATAGACGTTTCCGGCTGGCAGGATCTGGCGGGCATCGCCCGCGTGGGCGGCGGCCGCCGGCCGTGAAAGCGAGTGGCTTGACGCGGCGCCGAAGTGCTCAGTAGAATCCTGATCAATTTACTCGGCTATTCGGAGTGGCAAATGGATGTCCAACAACTCATCAAGCAGCAGGTCAGCTCCCATCCCGTCGTGCTGTACATGAAGGGCACGCCGCAGTTCCCGCAGTGCGGTTTCTCGGCCAAGGCGGTACAGATTCTGAAAGCCTGCGGGGTAAAGGATTTCTTCTCGGTGAACGTGCTCGAGCATCCGGCGATCCGTGCCGGCATCAAGGAATTTGCCAACTGGCCGACGATTCCCCAGCTCTACGTCAACGGTGAGTTTGTCGGCGGCTCGGACATCATGGGCGAGATGTACGCCAGCGGCGAGCTGCAGAAGCATCTGGAAGGCAGCACCACCGCGGGCTGACGGGGAACGTACTTGACCTAGGGCCGGCTGCGGCCGCCTTCGTCGTTTCTGGCGTTTGCCGAGCGCGCTACCCGACCGCCGCCAGGCGGGTGTTTGCGGCGTTGAGCCGGTTGGCGATCACCTTGAGAAACCCGGAGTAGAAGTGCATGCGGCAGACCTCGGAGGCCTGCTGCAGCGCTTCGCCGCGGATGCTGACGATCTTGGCATCGGTCAGCGTCACGACGTCAGCGCCGCGAGTACGTCGGCCCAGTACCGCCATCTCGCCGAAGCAGTCGCCGGGGCCCAACGTGCTCAGCACGCGCCCGCGCTTGACCACCTTCACCTCGCCGTCGGCGAGGAAGCAAAAATTGTCGCCGCGATCGCCGTCGCGCATGAACGTGGTTTGGGGCGCGACCATTTCCCAGTCCGAGAAGCGCACCACCTCCCACAGCTCGACATCGCTGAAATCGGCGAAGAAGGGTAGCTGGCGAAGGGTCTGAAATTTCTCGCTGTCGGCGAAGCTGCGCTGGCGCTGCTTGAGCTGCTTATTGCGGAAGGCCTGGGCCAAGTCGTGAGAGAACTCCTCCCAGCTCGCGTAGCGCAGCGACAGCTCCTTCTGCATCGCCCGGTCGACGATGGCGTCGATGCTCGGCGGGACGTCGCGCCGGAAGACCGACGGCGGTAAAGCCTCCACGCTGGTGATCTGATGCACGATGCTGTAGCTGTTGCTGCCCTGGAAAGGTAACCGGCCGGTGAGCAGCTGATACAGCACCACGCCCAGCGAAAAGATGTCGGTCTGGTGGTTGAGCGGCAGCTCGCGCACCTGTTGCGGAGACATGTAGGCCGGAGAGCCGACGCCCGACACCTGGGTTCGATCACTGCTTGCCAGCAGCGCCGCGCCGAAGTCCGAGATCTTGATGTCGCCGCCGAGATTCTGCGCATCGGCGAGCAGGATGTTCGCCGGTTTGATGTCGCGGTGGGTGACGCCGAGACTGAAAGCGTAGTCGAGGGCCCGGGTACATTTGAAGATGATCTCCACCAGCCTGTCCAGGGGCAGCAGTCTGTCGATGGTGCAGAACTGCTCCAGCGTCCCGCCCGGGACGTACTCCATGACGATGTAGCTTTGCTCTTCGCTCACCACGGCGTCGTAGATCTGGGCGATGTGCGGATGCACCAGCTTGCCGGCGAGCGAGGCCTCGTTGATGAGCAGGCGCTGGTGCGCCTTGCCCAGCTCCGGGTCCGTCAGGACCGACGGATCGATGACCTTGACGGCGACGTCGCGCTGCGCGAACGGGTCGTAGCCAAGGTAGACCGCGCTGGTAGCACCTTTGCCAAGCAGATGCCGCAGTTCGTATTTACCGATTTTGTCCATGACAGACGTCTACGGCGCATGCTGCAGAACCTGAACCGACAGCGGGTGGCGCGAGGGATTGCCACCAAAGGCGGGGTGGCGCCGTTAGGGCGCTAGATTGCGTCGTGCCGCGACGATGGCGGCGCGCACCTGCTCCGGCGCCGTGCCGCCGGCATGGTTACGGCTGGCGAGCGAGCCTTCGATGCTCAACACGTGGAATACATCCTCGCCGACCAGCGGCGAGAACCGGCGCAGCTCCGCCAGCGACAGGGCCGCGAGATCGCAGCCGCGTGCCTCCGCCGTGCGCACGGCGCGGGCCACGGCTTCGTGGGCGTCGCGGAAGGGCAGGCCCCTCTTCACCAGGTAGTCCGCCAGGTCCGTGGCGGTGGCGTAGCCCTGGTGCAGCGCGGCGCGCATGGCCTCCGGCTTGACGCGGATGCCGCCCACCAGGTCGGCGAAGATACGCAGCGTGTCGGCGACCGTGTCCGCCGTGTCGAAGAGCGGCTCCTTGTCCTCCTGGTTGTCCTTGTTGTAGGCCAGGGGCTGGCCTTTCATGAGGGTCAGCAGGGCCATGAGATGGCCGGTCACGCGGCCGGTCTTGCCCCGTGCCAGCTCCGGCACGTCCGGGTTCTTCTTCTGCGGCATGATGGACGAGCCGGTGCAGAAACGGTCCGCCAGGTCGATGAAGCCCACGCGCGGGCTCATCCACAGGATCAGCTCCTCGGACAGCCGCGAGAGATGGGTCATGACGAGGGCACAGGCGGCGGTAAACTCGATGGCGAAATCGCGGTCGGACACGGCATCCAGGGAATTGGCGCAGATCCCCTCGAAGCCCAGCTCCCGCGCCACGAATTCCCGGTCGATGGGGTAAGACGTTCCGGCCAGCGCGGCCGCCCCCAGCGGCAGCTGATTCACGCGCTGGCGGCAGTCGGCGAGGCGCGCCACGTCCCGCTGCGCCATCTCGAAGTAGGCCAGCAGGTGATGGCCGAAGGTCACCGGCTGCGCCACCTGCAGGTGGGTGAAACCGGGCAGGGGCGTGGCCGCGTGTTGCTCGGCCAGATCCAGGAGCGCCCCTTGGTAAGCGCACAGCAGGACGACGATGTCGTCGATGGCGTCGCGCAGCCACAGGCGAATGTCGGTGGCCACTTGGTCGTTGCGCGAGCGGCCCGTGTGCAGGCGCTTGCCCGCATCGCCCACCAGGGCCGTGAGTCGCTTCTCGATGTTGAGATGCACGTCCTCGTCGTCCAGCGACCATTGGAACTCCCCGCGCTGGATCTCGCCACGGATTCGCTCCATGCCGCGCTCGATGTCGGCCAGGTCCAGGGCGCCGATGATGCCCTGCCGCGCCAGCATGCGCGCGTGGGCCAGGGAGCCGCGGATGTCCTGCAGGGCCATGCGGCGGTCGAAGAACACCGAGGCGGTGTAGCGCTTGACCAGCTCGTCGACGGGTTCGCTGAAGCGACCCGACCAGGCCTTCTGTTCTGCGGCGGACGCGCCGTCACCGTCCGGCGCGGCGTCCTGCTGGGATTTGCGATCTGTCATAATGATCCGAGACCGGGACCCCAGAGGAAACGACGCGGGGTCCGGGCAGAATGGCGCCGGCCCATGGACGGCGCGGGACGCTGCATAACCATGTCGAGTATAAAGCAAAACCAGCACGCCCACGCCCTGCCGGATTTCCGCAACCTCGGCGTCATGCTGCGCGTGTTGCTGCTGGTCAATGGCGGCGCGCTGGTGGTCGCCCTGGCGCGCAACCACGATGCGTCCGATCTGTCCCAGGGCATCGTCGAGCTGGCGGCGCTGATCGAGCCGCCGCTGCTTTTCAGCCTTCTGCTGCTCTACATCGCGCAGCCGCTGCTGCGTGCCTGGCGCTACCCGGCAGCTGCCGCTGCGGTCGTCGTGGGTGTCGGTTTCGTGGCGCAGGCGGTTACGGCAGTGCTGCAGCCGGTGGACCCCGTGCCGCCGGCGCGGACACTGCTGTGGAGCACGCTGGCCGCAGTGGTCGTCCTGTTCTACCTGGATCTGCGCGGCCGTGCCTTCTCGCCGGCAGTGACGGAAGCTCGGCTGATGGCGCTCACGGCGCGCATCCGTCCCCACTTCCTGTTCAACAGCCTGAACGCCGTGCTCGGCGTCATTCGCTCCGACCCGCGCCGGGCGGAGGCGGCGCTCGAAGAGCTGTGCGATCTGTTCCGCGTGCTGATGGCCGAGAACCGGGAACTGGTGGCCTTCAACGACGAGATTGCACTCTGCCGCCAGTACCTGGACATCGAGCGCCTGCGCCTGGGCGAGCGCCTGCAAATCAACTGGGACATCAAATCCTGCCCGCCCGATGCCCTCGTGCCGCCGCTCATGCTGCAGCCATTGCTGGAGAATGCCGTTTATCATGGCATCGAGCCCTCGGCGCAGCCAGGGGAGATCGGCATTCACATCACGCGGCATCGCGACGAGGTGCTGATCACGCTGACCAACCCGTTTCATGGCGACAAGGAGACCCAGCCGGGCAATCGCATGGCCATGGCCAACATCCGGGAGCGACTGATGCTGTTCTTCGACCTCGAAGCGCGACTCGACACGGACGTGCGCGACGGCGTCTATCGCGTGCATATCCGCCTGCCGTACCGGCGCAGGGCGGCGTAGGCAAGCGCCTATGGCTGACCAAAGACTGCGCATCTTCATCGTCGACGACGAACTGCCGGCGCGCGCCCGGCTGCGGGCGCTGCTCGCCGACCTCGCAGCGGAACTGCCGCACGAGGTGGTCGGCGAGGCGGAGAACGGCGCCGATGCCCTGGCCAGGCTGCCGGAGGCCGGGGCCGATGTGGTCATCGTCGATATCCGCATGCCGGTCATGGACGGCATCGAGCTCGTGCAACATCTCTCGGCGCTGCAACCGTCGCCGGCCGTGGTTTTTGCCACTGCCTATGATCAGTACGCGGTCAAGGCTTTCGAGCTCAACGCCATCGATTACCTGCTCAAGCCGGTGCGGGCCAACCGGCTGCTCGCCGCGCTGCAGAAGGCCACCCACCGGACGCCACCGCGCCGCGAGCAGTTGCAGGAGCTGCTGCCCGAAGGGCGGCGTCACTTGAGTTGCAGCGAACGCGGCCGCATCCTGCTCGTGCCGGTGGCCGACATCCTCTACCTGCGCGCCGAGTTGAAGTACGTTACCGCCCGCACGTGCGAGCGGGAATACCTGCTCGAGGAGTCGCTGACACAATTGGAGCAGGAGTTCGGCCACCGGTTCGTGCGCGTGCACCGCAGTTGCCTGGTTGCCCGCAGTGCCGTCGCAGGGTTCGAGCGCGACCACTCCGAAGGCACGGAATCCCATTGGGTAGTGCTGCTCAAGGGTCTGGGCGAACGGCTGCCCGTGAGTCGCCGCCAGTGGTCGGCGGTCAAGGCGGCGCTGGCAGAACCGGGTAGAACCGGCGACGCCGGTAGCCACGGCGAGCGATGAGCCCCGGGGGCCTGTGGCAAACCGCCAGTGAGTTCTTCTGGCATCCCGAGGCACCATACGTCGTGGCGCTCGCCGCCGTCCTGACGTTCGTCCTGTGGCGCTTTCTGCCCGTCGAGCGACGGCCAATCGGCAATACCGCTGGCTTTTTCGTCCTATGCCTGGCTGGCCAGCTGCTGGCGGGCCTGATCGAGGCGCTCGGCTTCCGTACCGGCTCGGCGACGCTGCACGAGGTGTTCCTCCTCGGCGCCGGCATGGCGTTGATTCGGCTCATGGGCCTGTTCCTCTTCCGCTTGGCCCTGCCCGCCGTGCGGCTGCGACCGCCGCGCATTCTCGAGGACATCCTGATCATCCTTGCCTACATCGGTTGGGGGTTGGTGCGCCTGCGCGTCGCCGGCGTCGATCTGTCCGGCATCGTCGCCACCTCGGCGGTGATCACCGCCGTCATTGCCTTTTCCATGCAGGATACCCTTGGCAACATCCTCGGCGGCCTGGCGCTGCAACTGGACAGCTCCATCGGCATCGGCGATTGGATTCGGGTCGAGGACGTGAGCGGCCGGGTGGTGGAGATTCGCTGGCGCTACACCGCAGTGCTGACCCGCAACGGCGAAACCGTGGTCATCCCCAACAGCCAGCTCATGAAGAGCCGGTTTTATCTGCTCGGGCGCCGCGACACGCCGCAACCCCGATGGCGGCGCTGGATCTGGTTCAACGTCGGCTACCAAATCCAGCCCGGCCGGATCGTCCAGCTCACCGAGCGTTGCATTGCCGAGGCGCAGATCGACAATGTTGCCAAGGAGCCGCCGCCGAGCTGCGTGCTGATGGAGTTCGGCAACGGCTATGCCCGCTATGCCGTGCGCTATTGGCTGATCGATCCGTTGTCCGACGACGCCACCGATTCCGCCGTGCGCGCCCATGTGCTCGCGGCTCTGCAGCGCGCCGGCATCCGGCTCGCGGTCGTGGAGGAGCGGCGCCACGTCACCAAGGAAAGTGAGGCGTATCGGCAGGTGGTCAACGAACGCGAACTCGCGCGCAGGCTCAAAGCGCTCGGCGGCGTGGAAATCTTCGCCGGCCTGAACGAGCCGGAAAAACGCGCAATTGCGGAGCGACTGGCTTACGCCCCCTTCGCCCGCGGTGACGTGGTCACGCACCAGGGGGCGCTGGCGCACTGGCTTTACGTCCTCGTCAGCGGTGAAGCGGAGATCTGGTACGAAACGCCGCAGGGAGAACGGCGCCTGCTTACGACATTGCCCGCCGGCAGCGTCTTCGGCGAGATGGGCCTGATGACGGGCGAGCCGCGCCGGGCGACGGTCATGGCGCGCACCGACGCGGAGTGTTACCGGCTGGACAAGGCAGGCTTCGAAGACATCATTCGTTCGCGTCCGGAGATCGCCGAGCAGCTTGCCCACATACTCGCCACCCGCAGCCAGCAGTTCGAAGCGCTGCAAAACGAGTTGCGCTCCGAAGAGAGCAGCGAACGCGACAGCGCCCGGCGTCGCGCCGACCTGCTGGAGCGCATTCGCGGCTTCTTTGGTCTGGAAGGATAGCGGCGCCGCGCCGGTTCATTCCTCGACGCAGATTTCCCGCCGGGCGACGGCGACCAACGTGCGCACGAACAACGCCGCAACCACGGTGCTGAGCACGCCGAGCAGCACCATGGACAGCCACTCGAAGCCCACGCCGCCGAGTTGCTGGGTCATTACCAGCGAGGCGATGGTGACGGCCGCCAACGGAAAGGAATAGGCCCAAGCGGAGAGGAAAAACTTCAGCTTCAGGAAGCGCACGCCGTTGGCTGCCAGCAGCAGGGTCAGCATCAGCGCCGTGTAGTAGAGAACGCGGGCGAAACCATCGATTTCCCCGCTCAGGTTGAAATAGGCAAGAAATCCCACCGCCGGCGGTGCGATGAGGATGAACAGGCTGGGCATGAGTCGTTCAGGCAAGGGCGCATGGAAGAACAGCCGGTACATGACAATGGTCAGCAATACGATCCAGAACACCAGTCCGACACTGAAGAAGAACCAGGAGATCTCCGGCGAGAAGAACCTGACACCAGCGATCGGCGCGACGATATTGCCTACGACCGGAATGAACCAAGCCGGATTGACATGCACAACTTCGAAATGCGTGTGATGGATCCAGGCGCTCATGACATAAAGGGTAAAGCCAAAATGCAGCAGCGCGCCGGCGAGCCACAGGCGGCGCGCTGTGGTCGGATTGCCTTCCATGTATACGACAGCGAGCAGGAGCAGGCCGATGGAGATGGTGGCGAAAAAATTGAGCTTGATCGGGTGCTTGAGCTCCGCGACCACCGCGCCGGGATGGCGCAGCAGTTTCAGCGAATAGACCGCAATGAGCAGCACGAACACCAGGACCGTTACCGGTTCGATCAGACAGCTCACGGGGAGCGGTGGCTTGAACACCACCTCGGCCTTGCGCCAGGCGATGGTCAGACCGGCCAGTCCCATCACCACGGCGAAGAAAGACACCGGGAACAACTGCAGTCGCGACGCGGATTGCATGGATTTCCCTTTTAAGTGTTTGATTGCAACGAGCCAGGGGATGCAATGCTCCGTTGGCACGCGGCTCGGATGCCTTGCCCGGCGGTGTCTCGCGCACGTTCGACGCGCGAGGACCGCCCATCGGGCGCTCATCCGGTTTCTTTGTCCTCGCCGATCAGGAGTCGCGTATCCGAGAGAAAGATGTGGGGCGGCACCTCCAGGTTGTCCGGCGCCGGCATGGAATTGTATACGCGACCGGCCAGATCGAAGCGCGAGCCGTGGCAAGGACAGATGAAACCGCCCGGCCAGTCGTCCCCTATTCCGCTGTCGGCGCCGGCCTTGAGCTTCTCGGTCGGGGAACAACCCAGGTGCGTGCAGATGCCAACGGCGACGAAAAGCTCCGGCCTGACGGAGCGGTGCCGGTTGCCGGCGTATTGGGGCTGCTGGCGGCGCCTGGAATCCGGGTCCGCCAGCCGATCCGAGATGGCTTCCAGCCCTGCCAGCATCTCCGGCGTGCGATGCAGGATCCACACCGGCTTGCCGCGCCACTCCACGGTCATCATCTCGCCTGGCGCGAGTTTGCTCACGTCTACTTCGATGGATGCGCCGGCGGCCTTGGCGCGCTCCGAAGGTTGGAGGCTGCGAACAAACGGGACGGCCGAGACCGCCAAGGCAGCACCGCCGGCGGCGGCCGTGACGATCAGCCACTGACGTCGTTCGGGGTTACTGAGGTCGTTGCAGGTGCATGCAGTCATTTTCGCATTGCGCTTAGGCCGCATCAGGCGGCGTCGCGCTCTAATCGTTCGGTATTCCTCGAAGATGCCCTCAGCACGGTGCGGGCGCTTTGGCGGGTCGCTCGCTTTTCGGGTGATCTCAGCGGGGCCTGTGCGTCTCCGGGTTGGGGGCGGGGAGAGCGCACAGGTCGCTGAGGAGAGGGAGGATGACGAACACGACTCGTCTGTGCGGGTCAGCCGTCAGCTTACCTATGAGCAATGGCTGTGCCAGCATCCGAGCCGCGCGCGGCCATCAATGGAAACAATGAGTTATCGGGCAGAACGTAGAGTGAGCGTGCGCGTGCATGGCGCGTGACAGTCATTACTGTCGTTTTTGTGGCAGAATATCTGCCAATATTGACACAGTGATCCGACATGGCTGGACCCCCGTCCGCACGTCTGCCCGAACTCGTCTCCTTTATCGAAAACCTGGACGAGCCGCGCATACTGGTGGACGGCGAGTACCGGATCCTCGCCGCCAACCGCGCCTATCGCCAAGCGTACTCGCCGCACCACTCGGTCGTCGGCCGGTACTGCTACGAAGTGTCCCACCACTACAAGCTGCCCTGCGACGAGGCGGGCGAGTCCTGCCCGCGCCGGCAGGCGCTGAAATCGGGCCACACGGCACGGGTGCTGCATCTGCATCACACCCCACGCGGCGAAGAACATGTGCGTGTCGAACTCAGTCCGGTGAAGGATGCGCAGGGGCAGATCGCCTATTTCGTCGAGCGTATCGAGTCGCTGCCGACGGCGCGCGCCGAAAGTGCCGCCAACGGTCTGGTCGGGCGCTCGGCGCCGTTTCGCAAAATGCTGGAACTCGTTACCCGTGTCGCGCCCAGTGACGCGTCGGTATTGCTATTGGGCGAGACCGGCGCGGGCAAGGAGATGGTGGCGCGCGCCATCCACGCCGGAAGCCGGCGCGCCGACGCGCCGTTCGTGGCGGTGGATTGCTCGGGCCTGACGGAAACGCTATTCGAGAGCGAGTTGTTCGGCTACGAGAAGGGCGCCTTCACCGGCGCCGCACAGCGCAAGATCGGGCTGGTCGAGGCCGCCGGCGGCGGTACTCTCTTCCTCGATGAGGTGGGCGACATCCCTTTGGCGCTGCAGGTGAAGTTGCTGCGCCTGCTCGAAACCGGCACGTATCGCCGCGTCGGCGGGATCGAGCCTCTGCCCGCGGACATCCGTCTGGTTGCCGCCACCCACCGCGACCTGCGCCGCATGGTCGAGCAGGAGAGCTTCCGCGCTGATCTGTACTACCGCATCAGCGCCTTCCCCATCCACCTGCCGGCGCTGCGCGAGCGCCGCGACGATATTCCCCTGCTCGCCGGATCGCTGCTGACCCGCGTCAGCCCGAAGCGCCCGCTGCGTCTGTCCGAGGAGGCACTGCGGCTGCTTGCCGATTATGCCTTCCCGGGCAATGTGCGCGAGCTGCGCAATATTCTCGAACGGGCCAGCGTGCTGGTCGACAGCGACGTTATCGCCGCAGAACATCTACCTGAAGACCTGACGCAAGCGGCCGAAGCGCCTGGCGCGACGCGCAAAGCGGATCGCTATACCCCGACGCTGCGCGACAACGAGGAGGACTTTCTGCGCCGCATGCTCGCCGCCCACCAAGGTGACCGAAAATCCCTTGCCGCGGCGCTGGGCGTCAGCGAGCGCACCCTGTACCGACGCCTGCAGCAGCTACGGAACGGCGACTCGGAGGGCTCGCGCAGGTCAGGCTGAGGTCGACCGGTTGCGCCGCCACACCTGCCAGCGCTCCTTGCCCGCGAAGACGGGAATGGAGTCCGACGCCGGCTCGTCCTCGACCAACGCGAACCAGGGCGCGAGCAGCGTTTGCAGCTCTTCGCGCGTGGTGCCGAACGGTGGCCCCTTCGGCTCGTCGCTGTAGAAGAAATAGCCCACGAGCAGACCCTCCGCGTGCAGCAGCTCGGCGCTGCGCCGGGCGTAGTCAGCCCAGAGGCGACGCGGCAGCGCGCATAGGAAGGCGCGCTCGTACATGAGGTCGTAGGGCGCGCCGGCGTCGAACGCGAAGAAATCGGCGAGCATCAGACAGTCGGCGTACGGGCCCAGGGTGGCGCGCGCCGCCTCGATCGCCGCGGCGCTGAAATCGATCGCTGTCACCCGCCAGCCCAGCTCTGCCAGATGGCGCGCCTCGTAGGCGCTGCCGCAACCGGGAATCAGGACGCGGGGAGTGGCTTGGCGATCAGCGCATGTGCGCACGAACGCCTGCAGGTCGGCCGGTACGCAACCGGCGTCCCAAGGCGTGACGTTGCCGCGAAAGCGGTGGTCCCAGAAATCGGGCAGCGCGGGGTTCTGGTGGGGCGGCTTGGCAGCGCTCATAAGCGGTGCTATCTGTGGTCACTGTGTCCCAGCGATTTGTCGGGCGCGACGCGGTCGCGGATGAGCTGCTTTAGTTCCTTCGATTCCGGAAAGCGGCCGGTTTCCTTGCGCGAGAAAATCACGCTGCCGTCCAGCTTCACTTCGAACACGCCGCCGGTGCCCGGAACGAGTGCGACTTCTCCCAGCTCGGTTTCGAACGTGCTCAGAAGCTCCTGCGCCAACCAGGCGGCACGTAGCAGCCAGCGGCATTGCGTGCAGTAGCGGATTTCCACGCGCGCGCTCGCCGCTGGGGCACGTTTCGCGATGTCGGCGGGAATCATGCTGGCAATGGTACCCGATGCCAGGCGAGCGCGAACGATACACGGGCGAGCGCCCGCGATGGGCGACATTGCGGAACGTCGCCGCGCGGCCGCGGCTTAATGCAGCAATCCGCGAACCAAGTTGGCGAGGATGTGGGCTTGATGCAGGCTTGCGGCGCCGACCACCTGTTTCTGATAGTCCTCGAGCAGGCCCAGCAACTCGTCACGCGTGATGGCGAGGTCGATCTTGAGCGCAAACTGGGTCGACTGACGGCCGAGCAGACGGCCGGCCGAGTCCTTCATCAGCCGGCGCGCGAGGCTCAGCCGTTCTACCGCCTGAGCGTCGCTTGGGCGCTCTCCCATCGGCACGGCGGCGACCGCTGCTTCCTGTGATGCGCGCGGCGGCGCGCTGTCCGGCATCTGCCTGCCGCCGAACCGCCGCAGACTGAATGGCCGGCTCGCCGGTTTGGATTCCGTGCGTGCGGCGGCAACTGCCCGCTGGACCGCCTCTTTCGGAGGGATGCGGCTGCCATCCAGCCGATACCCGGCAATGGTGGGAATGGCATTCGCGGATGCCGTCTTGGCCGGCTGGCGTGTGGCACACACGTAGCCGCGGCGCTCGAGCTCCTCGATGAAATCGTCGGGGGCGCCCAAGCGCAGCGCCTGCTTGCGCAGCTCGCGCAGGCCGGTGCTGCCGTCCACGAGGATCAGCATGGTTCGAAGTCGCCGCGGCAGATCGCTGTGCTGGCTCTCTATACATTGTTTGCCAAGATCTGTTTTTGCATACACGGCGGTCTTCATGAATTCCTCTTCGATGGTCGTCGCGTGCCTTGCCCGTCCGGCCGCGCGCATGTGCACTCTGTCCCTTCGACCTGCAGGCGACGCGCCCGCAGGTCGCCAGATCTAATGCAAGGGCCGTGCCGGCTCGTTGAAATCCTTACAGTTCAGATGGATATGAGCAGCGTCCGAAAACCTACAGAGCAGAACGGCTGTGCGCGTGTCGCCGGTTGACGACGGGCTATCTTTGCGGCGCCATAACTATTTGATAATTCGTAAAAATAATGTCGCATGTGGACGACAGCAGGACGGCTGGCGTGTGGCAAACGCCGACAATTCGATTTTGCCGGGAATCGGCCCTGCCGATGCCCCGCTACCCCCGCGGATGATGCTTAGCGTGCAGCTCTTTCAGGCGTTCGCGGGCGACGTGGGTATAGACCTGGGTGGTCGAGATGTCGGCGTGGCCGAGCAGCAGTTGCACCACCCGCAGGTCGGCGCCGTGGTTGAGCAGGTGGGTGGCGAAGGCGTGGCGCAGGGTATGGGGCGAGATGCGGTCCGGCTCGATGCCGGCGTGCCGGGCGTAGCGCTTGATCAGCACCCAGAACATCTGGCGCGTCAGACCGCTGCCCCGGGTGGTGACGAAGATTTCGTCGCAGGTTCGGCCCTTTAGGATGGCCGGACGCCCCTCCTTCAGGTAGCGCTGCAGCCAATCCAGCGCTACCTCGCCGAGCGGTACCAGCCGTTCCTTGGCGCCCTTGCCGAAGACGCGCACGACACCCATGTCGAAGCTCACCTCGAAGTGCTTCAGCGCCACCAGTTCCGAGACGCGCAGGCCGGTGGCGTAGAGCAACTCCAGCATGGCACGGTCGCGCAGGCCAAGCGCCGTCGTCGTGTCGGACGCTGCAAGCAGCGCTTCGACCTGTGCCTCGGTCAGCGTCTTGGGAAAGCGGTCCGGGTTTCTTGGTGGCGCCAAATCGAGGGTCGGATCGCTGCTCGCGCTTCCCTGGGCCAGTCGGTACTGGCAGAGGCGACGCAGCGCGGAGAGCAACCGACGCTGGCTGGCCGGTCGGCTGGCGGCGCTGAAATGGGCAAGGTACTGCGCCAGTTCCGCCTTTCCCGCCCGGTCCAGGGATGTGCTGCGCGCGGCGAGCCACTGCGCCAGCCGAGTCAGATCGCTGCGATAGCCAGCCAGGGTGTTGCGCGACAGCCCGTCCTGCAGCCACAAGGCATCGCAAAAGGCATCGAGCAGTGCGGCGTCGTTCTTTCCAATCGTGGCCGTCATCGCCGGGCTTCGTGGGCCAGCAGCCAGCGCTTGATCTCGGTCAGCCAGCCGCCACGGCTGTGGGCGAAGCCGCCCAGGGCGCCGGCGGCGACGATGCGATGGCAGGGGACCGCGAGGGGATACGGATTTGCGCCGCAGGCTTGACCGACCGCGCGCGCGGCACTCCGCAGCTCCTGCGCCACCTCGCCGTATGTGCGCACCGTGCCTCGGGGAATGGCGGTCATGGCCCGCCAGACGCGCTGCTGGAACGCCGTGCCGGCCGGACGCAGCGGGAGCGAGAATTGGAAGTCCGGATCGCCGAGATAGCTACGCAACTGCCGTTCGGCCTCGGCCGCCAAGTGTATGCGCGCAGCCAGCGCCGGCTGGGGTGGCAGGAATTCGATGGCGCAAACCTGGGCGCCGTCGCATCGCACGCCCAGGGCGAATCCCGGTGCGGCGACAATCGCGTCGAAAACCGGGCATCCAAGCACCGCAGGTCGGGACGCTGGGGCCGTCACCGGCTCAAGGGCACGGATAGAGTTCGACATGGGGCGTATTCTCCGCAGAGCCGGCCAGATGGGCAAGGGCGCGGCAGGCGCCTTCGAAGCACAGATCGTAGTCGGCCACGGCGGGGGAACGCGCCAGACGCAGGCGCTCCAGCGGCGGCAGCCCCGGGCGGTAGTGCCAGACGCCATCGCGCAGCACTGCGCCCGCCGGTGGCTCCATGCCCGCTCCCGTGCCGCGGATACGCGCGCCTTCGAGCATGAGTCGACCTTCGGCGATGCGGTAGTCCTCCTCCCAGCGGATTTTTTCGACGGAATGGTTCCAGGCGAGGGTAAAGACCTGCACCGGCAGGCTCAGTGTTACGCCGGCTGCCACCAGGCAAAGCCCGCTCATGCCGCCGCCAGACGGCGCGAGCGCAGTGCATGCCAGCCGAGAAAGGCGGCCGACGCGGCGAAGCCGATCTCGTCGGTAAGCGGAATGGCTGCGACCAAGAGGAAGGCGGAACCTGCCGCGACGAGCCGCTCGGCCGGGTTGAGCGGCACAATCAGGTAGCCGATGGCCGCCGCGCCCCAGAGGCAGATGGCGAGCACCGCCTTGAATACGATGTAGGCGACGGCGAGCGCGGTCCATTCCCCCTGCAGCATCAGCTCCGGCGCGTAGACCGCCATGTAAGGGACGACGAATCCGGCGATGGCGATCTGGGTCGCCTTGAAGCCGATCTTCATGGGCGATTCCTTGGCGATCGAACTTGCTGCAAACGCGGCGAGTGCCACGGGTGGTGTGAGATCGGCCATGATCCCGAAGTAGAAAACGAACATGTGGCTGACGACGAGCGGCACGCCGAGCTTGAGCAGGGCGGGGGCGGCGATGGAACTGGTGATGATGTAGTTGGGGATCGTGGGAATACCCATGCCCAGCACCAGGCATACCAGCATTGTCAGCAGCAGCGACAGAAACAGGCTTCTCTCGCCGATGTCGAGGATGAAGCCGGCAAAGCTTGAGGCGGCGCCGGTGAGCGTGAGCACGCCGATGATGACACCGACGATGGCGCAGGCAACGCCCACGGGCAGGGCCTGCTTCGCCCCGTCCACCAGTCCCGCCTTCATGGTTTGCAGGGTCTTTGGGCCGCCGTGAACGAAAAGGCAGGCGCCGACCAGGGCGGCGATGACAGCCAGCACCGGATAGATCCCCCATTTGCCAAAGGCCGCTGCGCCCAGACCGAGGGCGATCCAGAACGCGACGCGCAGTGCCGTGCCTGTGAGCCGCAGGGCGATGGCACTGCCCAGAATCAGCATGGCGGTCAGCGCGAGTCCCATCATGCCCGAGAACATGGGTGTGAATCCGTTGAACAACATCCACACCAGCACAGCCAGCGGCAGAAGCAGGTACCAGCGCGCGCGCATGGCGCGCCAGGGATTGGGGCATTGATCCTTGGGAAGACCGAGCAGCCCTTTGCGTCCCGCCTCCAGGTGCACCATCCAGAAGGCGGTCAGATAATAGAGGATGGCCGGGATGGCGGCTGCCTTGACGATCTCGGCGTAGGGCACGTTCAGGTTTTCCGCCATGATGAAGGCAACGGCGCCCATCACCGGCGGCATGATCTGCCCGCCCATGCTGGAAGTGGCCTCCACGGCGCCGGCGAACACCGGCGTGTAGCCGAAGCGCTTCATGAGCGGAATCGTGAACTGGCCTGTGGTCAGCACGTTCGCCACCCCCGAGCCGGAAATGGTGCCCATCAGACCGGAAGAGAGCACGGAAACCTTTGCCGGCCCGCCCTTGGTATGGCCGACGAAGCCCAGGGCGAGCGAGTTGAACAGGTTGATCATCCCGGCGTGCTCGAGGAAAGAGCCGAACAGGATGAAGAGAAAAATATACGTGGCGGATACCAGGGTCGGGATGCCGAAGATGCCCTCGGTGCCCAGAAAGAGCTGACCGACGACCTGGTCGAAGCCATACCCGCGGTGGGCCAGCGCACCGGGCAGGTACTGACCGAACAGGCCATAAAGTAGAAACGTGGCACAAATCAGCGGCAGGGCCAGACCGAGGATGCGTCGCGCCGCTTCGAAGACGAGCACCACGAAGATCGTGGCGACCGCCAGATCGGCGGTGGTCGGATCGCCGGAGCGCTGGATCAGCTCGGCTTCGAATATCCAGTGATAAGTTGCCAGGGCGAAGCTGCCGAAAGCAAGGACCCAGTCGTACCGCGCGATGCGCGAGGGCTTGCCGCGTTTCACCGCAGGGAATAGAAGAAATGTCAGTAGCAGAAGGAAGCCGACGTGCAGCGAGCGCGTTACCAGGCTGGACAGCGGGTGGAACGCGGCGACGATCAGCTGGTAGGTCGAAAAACCTAGCGCGGCGGCTGTCAGCACCTTCAGCGCGACGCCACCCAGGCGCCGCTGCACGCCATGCTCGTGGAATTCGTCGGCCGGCGCCTCGGGATGCTGCGACACCATCTCCTCCTCGCGAAGAGTCGGCGGGCGCCCGCCGGTCCGGTCACCGGGTGTGTGTTGTTCGCGCCGCCGGCCGTTGGCTGCTCACTTGATCAGGCCGGCTTCCCGGTAGTACTTCTCCGCGCCCGGGTGCAACGGCAGCGGCATGCCTGAGGCAGCGTTTTCCTTCTTGATTGCTTTTGCGGCAGTGTGGGCCGCCGTCATCTGATCCAGGTTCTCGAACATGGACTTGGTCATCATGTAGACGGCGTCGGCGGGCACACCCTCGTGCGTGGCGAGGAAATTCTGGATCGCCACCGTCGGCACCTCGCTGTCCTGACCGTCGTAGGTCTTTGCCGGGACGGCGGCAGGCTGGTAGGCTGGGTCGCCGATCTTGGCCACCACCTCGGGGGGGATCGGCACGACCACGATCTTTACCGCCGTAGCCAGGTCCCGCACCGCCGCCACGCCGAGCCCGGCGGAAATCAGCGTCGCGTCGAGCTGGCGGTTCTTCATCAGTTCCACCGACTCGCCGAACGGCAGGTACTCCACCTTGCCCAGATCCTTGTAGCTCAGGCCGGCGCCCTTGAGGATTGCGCGCGTGTTCAGTTCGGTGCCGGATTTTGGCGCGCCGACGGCTACCCGTTTGCCCTTCAGATCGGCCAGGCTCTTGATGCCGGACTCCGTATTTGCCACGAGGTGAATGAAGTTCGGATAAATCGCTGCCACGCCTCGCAGTTTCTTGAGCGGCGTCTTGAAGCCGGCCTCTTCGTCGCCCTTCCAGGCATCGGAGAGCGCGTCGCCCAGGGTGAAGGCGATCTCGCCGCGGCCGGACTGGAGCAGGTTGAGGTTCTCCGCGCTGGCCTTGGTGGCCTGTACCGACGTCTTGGCGCCGGAGATGGCCTTGCCATAAATCTGGGTCAGCGCCACGCCCAACGGGTAGTAGACGCCGCTGGTGCCGCCGGTGAGCACATTGATGAACTGCTGGGCCGCCGCGGGCAGGGCGAGGGTCGCGCACAGCACGCCGCCCAGAATCTTGCACAAAATGGGTCTGGACATGATCTCCTCCTGAAGGAATGGCTTGCAGAATCCGCCGGTCGTTGTCAGCGCGCGCCCTGGCCGAGCAGCCCGGTCTTCAGATCGTCATCGGCCGGCTTGTCCCCCAGCCACACGCGCAGCAGCGCCCGGTACAACTCCTCGCCGACGATGTCCTTGCCGCGGGGCTGACCGGCCGCCGTGAGCCGCGTGCCGCTCTCGGGCAGATAGTCGATAAGGATGACATCGCCCTTCTTCGCCTCCTTGAGCGATAGCATGTTCTGGGTGAATTCGTCGATCTGGGGCTTGAGCTGCGCCAATTCGGCTTCGCCGTGATTCTTGCGCAGACCTTCGTTCAGAGCATCGACGAACTGCTGGGCGCCGAGATCGCGCAGCAGGACGATATGGGCGCGCTTAGCACCGGGCGCCGATACGAGATCGGCCGCGGCACCTTTCTTCTCGGCCACGTACAGGCCCATGGCATAGACCTTGACCACGAAGCGGGTGCGCACGCCGGCGCCGTTGAGCGTGAGCTCCTTACCGCCGAGACTGGCCTTGTCCTCGAACTTTACTCCCGCGACCTCCTGGGCCGCCTGCGCACCCGACGCGCCGACGACCAGCGCCAGCAACACCGCCTGCCATGTCCGCAGCATGTCGTGCTCCTCCTGGTGGTTTGTAATGAGACCGGCATCCGTCCTGGCCGTCTCAACCAATCTACAATATGCACGATGTTGCTGCAATGGCGTCAAGCGCGCTGCGTCGGCGCGTCGAACCGGCTATGCATCGGCAATGTGCCTGATCGCTTGGTCGTTCTCGGCAGCGGCGGTGTTGAAGATGTGACTGCGGGCGGCGCGGGTGATTGCCAGCACGCACGGATGAGTGAGGCGTCGCTCCACGGAGATGGCGAAATACTCCGCGAACACCCCCTGCGCGTCTCCGATCGCGACGACGTCGTACTGCGTCTCCATTTCTGCCTGGAGGATCGAAGGCGCGACGAACACGCCGAAGCCTGCTTGGCCGAATGCCGCCATCAGCGAACTGCCGTCGAATTCACCGACGAAGCTGGGGTGCAGCTTGTGCCGGCTCAGCCAGCGCACGAGTTTGGTTCGGATCGGTGAATCTGCACCGGGCAGAAGCATCGGCATCGAGTTGAGACAATCGGGGAACCGCTCTTCGACACGCTCGGCCAGGGCCCGGCTGGCAAAAAAAGTGACCGGAGACTCCCCCAGAGGATGGCTGTACGCGCGCACGTCCACCGACTGAGGAATCGGTGTGTCGGCAAGCACCAAGTCCAGCCGATGGATCGCAAGCTCGGATAAGAGGCTAGCGAGCCGCCACTCGTTGCAGACGATTCTGATCGTCGCGTCCAACTGCGTCGCCGGCTCCAGCAATCGGTAGGCCAGTGACTTCGGCATGGCGTCGGCGACGCCGACGCGAAATTCGGCCGGCCGCCCGCGCGGATGGAGCCGCATCATCTCTTCCAGTTCGGACTCCAGCGAAAAAATCTCTTTCGCATAACCCAGGGCAAATTTGCCCGCCTCCGTCAGCTCGAGCCTGCGGCCCTGCCGAACGAACAGTTCCGTCTTCAGATCCTGTTCCAGAAGCTGAATCTGACCGCTGATGGTTTGCGGCGTGACATGCAATTCCTCGCCGGCCCTGACCACACTCCCGCAGACCGCCACTTTCCAGAAGTAATAGAGATGCTTGAGGTTCATCGCACATACTCCCATACATTCGAGAAAACCGATTGCAACAACTAATTAAATCGACTTTACCTGATGTACTGTCGTGCGTACAGTAGTGATCGAGCGGTCCCAACGCATCTGCCAAAGGAGAGGAGTTCATGAAGATTGAAATCCAGGCGCGTCGTTTCACACTTACGGACGGGTTGCGCCAACACGTGGTTCAGCGCCTCGAATCCGCCTTGCAACCCTACCGGCTGTGGGTCGAGCGGGTGGAGGTGCGTCTCGGCGACGTCAATGGCCCACGCGGTGGTGCCGATAAGTTCTGTCGCGTGCTTATGCGCCTGCCGCTACTTCCACCGCTGGTGATCCGGGACTTGGGCAGCGATCTGTACGCCGTCATCAGTTCCGCGGCGGATCGTGCCGGCACGACACTCGGCCGCCGCATCGAGTACCGTCTCCAGACCAAGCGGCGACTCGGACTCGCATCGCAGGCGTGCTGAGCCGATGCCTAATCGGTATCATCCATCACAAGCCCGACAAGGAGACAATATGAATGCACCACGGGTACTCGTTGCTACACGTCCGGCGGACGCCGCCTTGGGGCGTTTTGCCGCCAACCGGGTCATCCGCAATACCTACTGGCTGCTCGCGCTGACACTGGCCCTTAGCGCCCTGGTCGCGGGCGCCGCGTCGGCACTGGGACTTCCGCATCCGGGGTTGCTGATCACGCTGGTCGGCTACTTCGGGTTGCTCTACCTGACCACGCGCTATCGCGACAGCGCGGCCGGCCTGGCCTTCGTTTTCGCGCTCACCGGCTTCATGGGCTACACGCTTGGGCCCATTGTCAGCACCTATCTGGCGCTGCCGAACGGGCATCAGATCGTCATGACCGCCATGGGCGGCACGGCAGCCGTATTCCTCGCCCTGTCCGGATATGCGCTGGTCAGCCGCAGGGACTTCAGCTTCCTGGGCGGGTTCCTCTTCGCGGGTATTCTGGTGGCGTTCCTCGGCGGGCTCGCGGCGATTTTCCTCGCGCTTCCGGCGCTCTCGCTGGCGGTGTCCGCGGCGTTCGTGCTGCTCATGGCCGGGCTGATCCTGTTCGAGACCAGCCGGCTGGTGAGCGGGGGCGAAACCAACTACATCATGGCCACCGTGAGCCTGTTCGTGGCGATCTACAACCTGTTCCTGAGCCTGCTCTCGCTGCTGGGCTTCGCCAGCAACGACTGAGGCCGCATACCGCCCGGGAGTCCGCCATGAAGCGCATCGTCCTGTTCCTCGCCACCAACTTCGCGATCCTGGTCGTCCTCAGCATCGTCGTCCGGCTGCTCGGGCTGGAGCCGGTGCTGGCCGACGGCGGGCTCAACCTCGGCGGTCTGCTCGCCTTCGCCGCCGTGATGGGCATGGGCGGCGCCTTCATCTCGCTCGCCATGTCGAAGTGGAGCGCCAAGCGCATGGTCGGCGCCCACGTCATCGAGCAGCCGTCGAGCGAGATCGAGCGCTGGCTGGTGGAGACGGTGCGCCGCCAGGCGCAGGTGGCCGGCATCGGCATGCCGGAGGTGGCGATCTACGAGGCGCCCGAGGTCAACGCCTTCGCCACCGGCATGAGCCGCAACAACGCGCTGGTGGCGGCGTCGACGGGGCTCCTGCGCGCCATGAGCCGCGACGAGGCGGAGGCGGTGCTGGCGCACGAGGTCTCCCACGTCGCCAACGGCGACATGGTGACCCTGGCGCTGATCCAGGGCGTGGTGAACACCTTCGTCATCTTCCTCTCGCGCGTCATCGGCCATGTCGTCGACCGCGTCGTCTTCAAGACCGAGCGCGGCCACGGCCCGGCCTACTTCGTCACGCTAATCGTGGCGCAGATGGTGCTCGGCATCCTCGCCTCGGTCATCGTCTTCTGGTTCTCGCGCCAGCGCGAGTTCCGCGCCGACGCCGGCGCCGCCCGGCTTTCGGGGCGCGGCAAGATGATCGCCGCGCTCGAACGCCTGCGCGCCGCCCACGAGCCGGCGCCGCTGCCCGACAAGATGGCCGCCTTCGGCATCTCCGGCGGCGCCGGGGCGGGGCTGAAGCGCCTGTTCATGACCCACCCGCCGCTCGAAGAGCGCATCGCCGCGCTGCAACGCGGCGCCTGAAACTGCCGCTCGCCATGGGTAGAAAGGGGAGGCCATGGTTACATCGGCTTGGCACGCCCGCACAAAGGAGGAAGCGCTCGCCGATCTCGCATCGACACCGCAGGGCCTGAGCCATGACGAGGCGGCGCGCCGCCTCGCCTTGCACGGCCCCAACCGCCTGCCGCCGCCGAAGAAGCGCGGCCCGCTCCTGCGCTTCCTCGCCCAGTTCCACAACGTCCTCATCTACGTGCTGCTCGCCGCCGTCGCGGTGACCGCGGCGCTCGGCCATTGGGTCGACAGCGGCGTCATCCTCGCCGTGGTGCTGGCCAACACCGTCATCGGCTTCTTCCAGGAAGGCAAGGCGGAATCGGCGCTCGACGCCATCCGCAACATGCTCTCGCTCCACGCCGCCGTGCTGCGCGACGGCCGCCGCCGCGAGATCCCGGCCGAGGAGCTGGTGCCCGGCGACATCGTCTTCCTCGCCTCCGGCGACAAGGTGCCGGCCGACCTGCGCCTGGTCGAGGCGCGCAGCCTGCGCGTCGAGGAGGCGGCGCTGACCGGCGAATCGGTGGCGGTGGAGAAGGACCTTGCCCCGGTGGCGGAAACGGCGCCGATCGGCGACCGCCGCTCGATGGCCTACTCCGGCACGCTGGTGACCTACGGCCAGGCGAAGGGCCTGGTGGTGGCCACCGGCGAGGCCACCGAGATCGGCCGCATCGGCCGCCTGCTGGCCGAGGTCGAGGAGATCGCCACGCCGCTGCTGCGCAAGATGGCCGTCTTTGCGCGCTGGCTGACCGGCGCCATCCTCGTCTCGGCCGCCGCCCTGTTCGCCTTCGGCGTGCTGGCGCGCGGCTTTTCCGCCGCCGAGATGTTCACCGCCGCCGTCGGCCTCGCCGTGGCGGCGATTCCCGAAGGGCTGCCGGCCATCCTCACCGTCACGCTGGCCATCGGCGTGCAGCGCATGGCGCGCCGCCACGCCATCATCCGGCGGCTGCCGGCGGTGGAGACGCTGGGTTCCGTCACCGTGATCTGCTCGGACAAGACCGGCACGCTGACGAAGAACGAGATGACCGTGCAGCGCGTCGTCACCGCCGAGCGCGTCTTCGAGGTCGGCGGCGCCGGCTATGCGCCGCACGGCGGCTTCGGCGTCGACGGCGCCGAGGTCGCGCCGCAGGACGTGCCCGAGCTGGCCGACATCGCGCGCGCGGCGCTGCTCTGCAACGACGCCGTGCTGCACGAGCGGGACGGCGAGTGGAAGCTGGAGGGCGACCCGACCGAGGGCGCGCTGCTCACCCTGGCGCTGAAGGCCGGCCTCGATCGGCACTACGAAGGCGAGTCGCTGCCGCGCGTCGACGCCATCCCCTTCGAGTCCGAGCACCGCTTCATGGCCACCCTGCACCACGACCACGCCGGCCATGCCTTCGCCTTCGTCAAGGGCGCGCCCGAGCGCCTGATGCGGATGTGCACGCGCCAGCGCGTCGCCGGCGAGGACCGGCCGCTCGACGACGCCTTCTGGCAGCGCCAGGTCGAGGCGCTCGCCGCGGCCGGCCAGCGCGTGCTGGCGCTGGCAGAGGCGCCGATGGAGCAGGGCAAGCGCGAACTCGGCTTCGCCGACGTCGAGCAGGGCCTGACCCTGCTGGCCCTGGTCGGCATCATCGACCCGCCGCGCGAGGAGGCCATCGCCGCGGTGGCGCAATGCCGCGCCGCCGGCATCAGCGTCAAGATGATCACCGGCGACCACGGCGTCACGGCGCGCGCCATCGGCGCCGCCATGGGCATCGGCGACGGCCGCCGCGCCCTCACCGGCGCCGAGATCGAGGAACTCGACGACGCCGCGCTGCGCGCTGCGGTGCGCGAGGTCGACGTCTTCGCCCGCGCCAGCCCCGAGCACAAGCTGCGCCTGGTGCGCGCGCTGCAGGCGGAAGGGCAGATCGTCGCCATGACCGGCGACGGCGTGAACGACGCGCCGGCCCTGAAGCAGGCCGACGTCGGCGTGGCGATGGGGCTGAAGGGCACCGAGGCGGCGAAGGAGGCCGCCGAGATGGTGCTCGCCGACGACAACTTCGCCTCCATCGCCCACGCCGTCGAGGAGGGCCGCACCGTCTACGACAACCTGCGCAAGGCCATCACCTTCCTGCTGCCGATCAACGGCGGCGAGTCGCTCTCGCTGGTTGCCGCCGTCCTGCTGGGACTGACTTTGCCCATCACGCCGGTGCAGATCCTCTGGGTGAACATGGTCAGCTCGGTGGCGCTGGCCATGACGCTGGCCTTCGAGCCGACCGAGCGCGAGGTGATGCGCCGGCCGCCGCGCGCGCCCGAGGAGCCGGTCATCTCCGGGTTCCTGCTCTGGCGCATCCTGCTCGTCTCGGCGCTGTTCCTCGCCGGCATCTTCGGCATGTTCGAGCTGGCGCTCCTGCGCGGCGCCCCCGTCGAGGAAGCGCGCACCGTCGCCGTGAACACCCTGGTGGCGATGGAGGTGTTCTACCTCTTCAGCGTGCGCTATCTGCGTGCGCCGTCCTTCACGTTCGAGGGCGTCAAGGGCACCAGACCGGTGCTGATCGCGGTGTTCTCGGTGTTCGGCCTGCAGCTGCTGTTTACCTATGCGCCCTTCATGGAGACCTTCTTCCACAGCCGCCCGCTGTCCTTCGCCACCGGCCTGCAGATCGTCGCGGTCGGCGTTGGGCTGCTGGTGCTGCTGGAAATCGAGAAATTCCTGCGCCGGCGCCTGCTGCCGGCGGGCCACAGGTGACGGGGCTTGTGCGGTGCCGATAACGACAAGGAGGAGTGAGACATGGACGACGACAAGGAAGCGGCCGACTTCGCCGCGCAGCGGGAGCGCGTGCTGGTGACGACACGCCGCTACTTCGCACTCGATCTGGACGAGCTCGTGCCGAGGAGGCGCGGTGTCAAGGATGCATTGCGCGATCTGGCCGGGTATGTGCTCGGCCGTGGCGAGACGAAGCCGGCGCGCAAGAAGCGGCGCCGGACGCGCCGCGCCTTGCGGCGCGGTTGGTGGGAACCGGCCTGAGGCGGCGATTTTCTTGCGGCAAGCCCGGCCAGCGGCGATCATGATCGGGACCAGAATGCATACCGAAACGCAAGGAGTGCGCCATAGACCAACCCCTGCACCACATCCTGCTGCTGCTTGGCACGACGGTGGCGGCGGTGCTCCTGCTGCGGCGCCTGCACGCGCCGTCGGTCCTTGCCTATCTGCTGGTCGGCGTCCTGGTGGGACCCCACACGCCCGGTCCGATCATCGACCCGGACTGGTTGCGGCCGCTTGCCGAGTTCGGCATCGTCTTTCTCCTGTTCACCATCGGACTCGGGTTCTCGCCGCAGCAGTTGCACGCCCTGGGCCGGCTGATCGTGGGTCTGGGCACCGCCCAGGTGGCGCTCACCACTGCGGGGGTGGGCATCGTGGCCTGGCTGGCCGGATTGGCCCCAGCCGCGGCATTCGTCGTGGGAGCGGTGTTCGCCCAGTCCTCCACGACCATCATCGAGCGTCAGCTCACCGAGCAGCGCGAGGAGCAGAGCCGCCACGGGCGGCTCTCCCTGGCGCTGTCGGTCTTCCAGGACGTGACCGCGGTTCCCTTCGTGGTGGTGATTCCGGTATTGGGCGGCATCGCCACGGCCGAGGCCCTGGGAGCCGCCCTTGCCCCGGCGCTGGCGAAGGCGGTGCTCGCCCTGGCAGGGGTGCTGGCGGGCGGACGCTGGCTGCTGCGGCCCCTCTTCCATCTGGTGACAGAGCGGCGATCGGCGGAACTCTTCACGCTCACCGTGCTGTTCGTCTCGCTGGCCGCGGCGGCCATCACCTACTCGCTGGGTCTGTCGATGGCATTCGGCGCCTTCCTTGCCGGCGTGATGCTGGGCGAGACCGAGTTCCGCCACCAGGTGGAGACGGCCATCCGGCCGTTTCGCGACGTGCTGCTGGGCCTGTTCTTCGTCGGTATCGGCATGCTGGTCGATCCGGGCGAGGCCTTGCGCGTCTGGCACTGGGCGCTGGCGGGCGCGGCTGCCCTGGTCGTGATCAAGACCGCGCTCGTGGCAGGCATCCTTCGCCTGACGCGCATCGAGCCCCTCACCGCCTGGCGCACCGCGCTCACGCTGGCCGTCGGCGGCGAGTTCGGCTTCGCGCTCATCGCCATCGCACTGGGCGCGCAGGTGATCGACGGGAGGATCGGGCAGATCGCGCTCACGTCGGTGCTGCTGTCCATGATCGCCGGACCATTTCTGATCCGCTACAACCATTCGATCGCCCGGCGCCTCGCGCCCTTGCCCGCCGAGGCCGAGGATTACGCGCCGATACTGCCACCCACCGATGCGGCCCTGCTGAGCGGGCACGTGATCATTTGCGGCTACGGCCGCATCGGCCAGAACATCGGACGCGTTCTGGAGGAAGAGAACATCCCCTACGTTGCCCTCGACCTCGACCCGGCGCGGGTGAAGCAGGCGCGTCTGGCCGGTGAGCGGGTCTTCTATGCCGACAGCAGCGAGCGCGACATCCTCGAGGCGGTCGGCATCGCCACTGCCCGGCTCATCGTCGTCAGTCACGACGACGTGGCCGCCGCCCTCGAGGTGCTGCGACACGTGCGGGCGCTGCGGCCCGAGCTGCCGGTGATGGTGCGCACCCGCGACGAGAGCCATGTGGAGGCGCTGCGCGGGGCGGGCGCCACCGAGGTGGTGCCCGAGACGCTGGAGGCGGGCCTCATGATCGCGACCCACGTCCTGCTGCTGCTCGACGTGCCTGCCGGGCATGTGATGCGGCGCTTCGAGGGGCAGCGCCTGTCCCGCTACCGTCTGCTGCGCGAGGTCCTGCGGGGCGAGGATGTGCTGGCGGACGCTCAGTTCGACCGCGATGCGGAGCGCATGAAGCCTGTCGTCGTCCCTTCCGGCGGAAGCGTGGCCGGACGGACAATCGAAGAGCTTGCGCTGGACGGAGTCGTCGTCACGGCGCTGGTCCGCCGGGGCAAACGCCTGCTCGCGCCGCCGCCGGGGACGACATTGGAAGTCGACGACGCCGTGGTGTTGTTTGGCTCTTCACAGGACCTCGACGCCGCCGAGCGCGTTCTGCGCAGTTGAGCAACCGCAACGGGAATGATAGAAACGACCAATCCACGATCGCCCAGCGCAGCGCCCGGCTCGGCTCCAGGATGGTCATCGCGCAAGGAGGAACTGGCATGAACCAGATCAAGCTCATATTGTCAGCCACCGACCTGTCGGCTCCGGCCCGCCATGCGGCAACACGCGCCGCGCGCCTCGCGAAGCTCTCCGGCGCCCGACTTGCGCTCGCGCACGTCGTGAGCCAGGGCGTCCTGACCGACCTGAAGGAGTTCCTCGGCGCCGAGGCGCAGCCGGTCGAAGAGCGCCTGCTGGATCAAACGCGTAGGGAACTGGAACAACTCGCTACCGAGGCCGGACAGCCATGGGACATATCGCCTACCGTCCATCTCGCCACGGGAGCGGTTCTGAAGGAGATAGCCGGTTACGCCGATGCCATCGACGCCGACCTGCTGGTCGTGGGTGCGCGCGGCGAAGCCTTCATGCGTCACCTGCTGCTCGGCACGACGTCCGAGCGCCTGCTGCGCAGAACCCTGCGCCCGATTCTGGTGGTCAAGCAAACGCCGATCGACGACTATCGCCGGGTGCTGGTACCCGTGGATTTCTCGCCCTGGTCGAAAACGTCGGTCGCCCTTGCCCGTGTGATCGCGCCGCGGGCGGATTTGATCTTGACGCACGTCTTCGACGTCCCCTTCGAAGGCAAGCTGCGCTTCGCAGGTGTGGAAGAAGACAGGATCAACCAATACCGCATTGCCGCCCGGCAGGCCGTGCTGGCACGCCTGCGGCAACTTCTCGCCGACGCCGGTCTCGATGCTTCAGACATGCGCGTGAGCGCGCTCCAAGGGCATCCCGCCGTACGTATCGTCGAGCAGGAACAGGAGCAGGATTGCGATCTGATCGTGCTGGGCAAACACGGCAAGAACGCTTTCGAGGAATTGCTCCTGGGCAGCGTCACCAAGCACGTGCTCGCCGAATCGACATGCGACGTGCTCGTGTCCGCGCGATCGATACACTGACAGGACGGCTCATCGGATGCTTAGTGGGTAACACGATTCGGCTGACAGCGCTGAATTCCTCATGACGTTATTCCTGCTGCTCGTCGTGCCATTTGCCGGCGCGGCCGCCGTCGCCGGCCTGCGCAACGATGCGCGCAATCTCTCCGCGACGCTTGCCGGCGCGACGACGATTGCGGCCCTGGCCCTGCTGGGGAGCCTGGGCCCCGATGTGTTCGCCGGCGATGTGGTGCGGATCTCGCTTCCCTGGATGGAGGCCGCGGGGCTTGCGCTCAGCCTGCGCGTCGATGGCCTGGCCTGGGCCTTCGGCATGCTGGTGCTGGCGATCGGCGCGCTCGTCGTGCTCTACGCGCGCTACTACCTGTCTGACGAGGACCCCATTGCCCGCTTCTTCGCCTTCCTGCTCTTGTTCATGGGAGCCATGTTGGGCGTGGTGCTCGCAGGGAATCTACTGCTGCTCGCGGTCTTCTGGGAATTGACCAGCATCGCCTCGTTCCTGCTGATCGGCTACTGGAAGCATCGCGCCGACGCGCGTCAAGGGGCGCGCATGGCGCTCACGATCACGGGGGCGGGCGGCCTGTGTCTGCTCGCGGGCGTCCTCCTGCTCGGGGGCATCGCGGGCAGCTATGAACTGGACGTCGTGCTCGCTGCGGGCGTGCAGGTCCGGGCCCATCCGCTTTACGTTCCGAGTCTGGTGCTCATCCTGATCGGCGCGTTCGCCAAGAGCGCCCAATTCCCCTTCCACTTCTGGCTGCCCCATGCGATGGCGGCGCCGACGCCTGTCTCGGCCTATCTGCATTCGGCGACCATGGTCAAGGCGGGCGTGTTTCTGCTGGCGCGCCTGCATCCGGCCCTGGCCGGCAGCGAACCGTGGTTCTGGATCGTGTCCTCGGTGGGGCTGGCAACGCTGCTTGCGGGCGCCTGGTTTGCCCTGTACCAGCACGACCTGAAGGGGCTGCTCGCCTATTCGACGATCTCCCACCTGGGCCTGATCACGCTGCTCTTCGGCCTGAACTCGCCGCTGGCGGCGGTGGCCGGCGTCTTCCACACGCTCAATCACGCCACCTTCAAGGCCTCGCTGTTCATGGCGGCGGGCATCATCGACCACGAATGCGGCACGCGCGACATGCGCCGGCTCAACGGCCTGTGGGCCTACATGCCTTACACCGCGACGCTGGCGATGACGGCCGCTGCGGCCATGGCCGGCGTTCCGCTGCTGAACGGCTTTCTGTCCAAGGAGATGTTCTTCGGCGAAACCCTGTTCGTCGGTGCGCACCGGCTGCTCCAGTTCTTTACGCCCGCCGCCGCGACGCTCGCCGGCGTGTTCAGCGTCGCCTATTCCATGCGCTTCATCCACGACGTGTTCTTCAACGGCGAGCCGGTCGGACTGGATCGCAAGCCGCACGAGCCGCCGCGGTGGATGAAGATGCCGGTCGAAGTCCTCGTGCTGGTGTGCCTTGCCGTCGGCATCTTCCCGCAGCAGACGGTCGGCCCTCTGCTCGCGCTGGCCGCGCGACCGGTGGTGGGCGGCGCACTGCCGGAATACAGCCTCGCGATCTGGCACGGGTTTAACATGCCGCTGCTTATGAGCCTGATCGCCTTGACGGGCGGCGTCTCGCTCTATTTCGGGCTGCACCGCCTGCTCAATCTACACACGATGGAGGAAGCGGGACGTGGCGGTCGGCAGGTGTTCGACTGGTTGCTCATGCGTCTGCTGGGACTGGCGCGTGCCGTCACCATTGCGCTCGAAAACGGCAGCCTCCAGCGCTACCTGCTGTTGCTGGTGGGTAGCGCGCTCGTCGCCGGTACCGCGCCCTTCTTAGCCGGCGGCCGGGTCGCAGGGCCGGTGCCAACCTCTGCGGTCACGCCGGCGGGCCTTGCCGCGTGGACCACGCTGGTACTGGCGACGGCGGCCACGGTCGTGTACTACCGCCAGCGCCTCATTGCGCTGGTCATGCTTGGCGTGGTGGGGCTGTGCGTGAGCCTCGCATTCGTCTATTTCTCCGCCCCCGATCTGGCGCTCACGCAGCTGCTGGTGGAGGTGGTAAGTATCATCCTGATGATGCTGGCGCTCTACTATCTGCCGCGTACTTCGGCTGTGGAAGGACGTCCGGCGCGGCAATGGCGCGACGGAGCGGTCGCGGTGGCGGCCGGCGCCGGCGTCGCCGCCCTGGCTTACGCCGTGTTCACCCGGCCCATGGATTCGATCGCCGGCTTCTTTCTCGAGAAAAGCGTGGCCGAAGGCGGCGGCACGAATGCGGTAAACGTCATCATTGTCGACTTCCGCGCCTACGACACCCTCGGCGAGATTACGGTGTTCGGCATCGCCGCGCTCGCCATCCACGCCTTGGTGCGCGAGTTCAGGGCCGCGGCACCGCTGCCCGATGCGCTGCCGCTCGCCGCCGACCGTCATCCGCTGCTGCTTACAGTCGTCGCGCGCCTGCTGCTGCCGCTGGCGGCTGCCGTCTCGCTTTATCTTTTCCTGCGCGGCCACAATCTGCCGGGCGGCGGCTTCATCGCCGGACTGGTGCTCGCGGTGGCGATGATCCTGCAGTACATCGCCTCGGGGTCGCGCTGGGTCGAAGCAAGGCTGTCCGTCGACGGCCACCGCTGGGTCGGCGCCGGCCTGCTAATCGCGGGCCTGACCGGCATCGGCGGCTGGGCCTTCAATCATCCCTTCCTCACCTCGAGCTTCCTGCACCCGGTCTTGCCGCTGATCGGCGAGGTGCCGATCGCCAGCGCCATGTTCTTCGATCTGGGCGTCTACCTCACGGTGGTGGGCGGAACGATGCTGATGCTCGCTATGCTCGGGCGCATCCACGCGCCGGAGCCGGAGGAGACGGCCTGATGGAACTCCTGGTGGCCAGCGCCATCGGCGTGCTTACGACGGCCGGCGTGTGGCTAATGCTGCGCGCCCGCAGCTTCGACGTGGTGCTCGGCCTGACGCTGCTGTCCTACGCGGTAAATCTGTTCATCTTCGCCATGGGCCGCCTGGCGGTGAATCGCGCGCCGATACTGTCGCCGGAGGTGCCTGCCACGCTCGCCCGCTACGCCGATCCGCTGCCGCAGGCCCTCGTCCTCACGGCGATCGTCATCAGCTTCGCCATGACTGCCCTGCTGTTGGTGTTGGCGCTGGTTAGCCGCGCCGAATCCGATACCGATCACGTGGATGGAGACGAACCGGAGGCACGGCGATGAACCATTGGCTGGTGGTCCCCGTCGTGCTGCCGCTCGGCGCGGGCAGCGTCCTCCTGCTCCTGGAGCGCTCGCGGCCGCGTTGGCAAGCTCCGGTCTCCCTCGCCGCCACCGGCGCGCTGCTGCTGGTCGCCGTGCTGCTCGTGGCCCTGGCGGCGGAGGGTGGAGCGCATGCCTACCTGCTCGGCAACTGGCCGGCGCCGTTCGGCATTGCCCTGGCCCTCGATCGGCTGTCGGCGCTGCTGCTGTTGCTGACCGCGCTGGTGGCGCTCGCCAGCCTGATCCACGCGCTGGCCGGCGGACATCGCGACGGCGCCCACTTCCACGCCCTGTTCCAGTTCCAGTTGATGGGTCTCAACGGCGCCTTTCTGACGGCGGACCTGTTCAATCTGTTCGTGTTCTTCGAGGTCCTGCTGGCGGCGAGCTATGGGCTGCTGCTGCACGGCGGCGGTCGCGAGCGCTTGCGCGCCGGACTCCACTACGTGGTGTTCAACCTCGCCGGCTCCGCCCTGTTCCTGCTGTCGGTGAGCCTGCTCTACGGCCTGACCGGTAGCCTCAACATGGCCGATCTCGCCCTCAGGGTGAGTCAGGTCGCGGCTGCCGATGCGGCGCTGGTGCGCGCGGCGGGCCTCATGCTGCTGGTCGTATTCCTGGTCAAGGGCGCAATCCTGCCCCTCTATTTCTGGCTGCCGGCGACCTATTCGGCCGCGAGCGCGCCGGTGGCGGCGCTGTTCGCGATTCTGACCAAGGTCGGCGTCTACGGGGTGATGCGCGTGTTCACCCTCGTGTTCGGCGCCGAGGCGGGCCCGGCCGCCGGGCTCGCCTGGCCGTGGCTGCTGCCGCTCGCGCTCGCCACCCTCCTGCTGGCATCGCTGGGCGCGCTCGCTGCGGCCGCCCTGGGTCCCATGATCGGCTATCTGGTCATCGCCTCGGCCGGCACGCTGCTGCTCGCCGTGAGCCTTGCCGGCGAGCCGGCGCTCGCCGCCGGGTTGTACTACCTCATCCACAGCACGCTCATTGCGGCGCTGCTGTTCCTGATCTGCGACCTGGTCCGGCGCGGCCGCGGCGCGGCTGCCGACCGGTTCTTGCCGGGGCCTGCGCCGGCGCGCGCGACGCTGCTCGGCGGGCTGTTTTTCGTCGCCGCCATCGCCGTCGCCGGTCTGCCGCCGCTCGCCGGATTCCTGGGCAAGCTGCTCCTGCTGCAGGCGGTCGCGCCCACGGGCGGCGGCGCCTGGGTCTGGTCCGTTGTCCTGGTGGCGGGATTACTGACGCTGATCGGGCTGTCGCGTGCCGGCTCGATCCTGTTCTGGAAAACCGACGCCGGCGCCGATGCGGCGGCGCTGCCGGTGAAAGGAGTCGAATTACTGGCCCTCGGCCTGCTGCTCGGCGCCAGCCTGGCCCTCGCGATCGCGGCGGCGCCGATACAGCGCTACGCTCACGCCACCGCCAGGCAGTTACTCGCCCCCGGCGCCTACACACAGGCGGTGCTCGGCTTGCGGCCGGTGCCGCACGTAGGTGAGCAGCGATGAGACGCGCGTTTCCCGCCCCGATCCTGTCCGCCGTGCTGCTGGCGGTGTGGCTCATGCTGAACAACACGCTGGCCCCCGGGCAGGTCCTGCTCGGGCTGGCGCTCGCTACCGCGCTGCCGTGGATCACGGAACGCCTGCGCCCCCACCGGTCTCGATTGCGCCGCTTCGACGTGGCGGGCAGGCTCGCGCTGGTCGTGCTGTGGGACATCGTGGTAGCGAACATCGAGGTGGCGCGGCGCGTGCTCGGTCCGGAATCGGCCCTGCGCTCGCGCTACATCTGGCTGCCCTTGGACATCCGCGACCCGTCGGGCATCGCCGCGCTGGCCGGAATCATCACCCTGACACCGGGCACGGTATCCGCCGACCTCGCGCCGGATCGGCGCCATCTGCTCATCCATGCCCTTCATACCGAAGACGAGGCGGCGCTGATCGCGGCGATCAAACAGCGCTACGAGTCGCCCCTGATGGAGCTGTTCGAATGACGCAACTGGTCATGCCCTATGTCCTCGGGATGCTGTTCGCGGCCCTCGGACTCGCGCTGTTTCGCCTGCTACGCGGCCCGTCGGTCGCCGACCGCATTCTCGCCCTGGATACGCTTTACGTGCTCGCGCTGGCGCTCCTGGTATTGCTGGGCATCGCCTTCGAGACGGCGATCTACTTCGAGGCGGCGCTGCTCATCGCCATGCTGGGGTTCGTCGGCACCGTGGCGCTGTCGAAGTTCCTGACGCGCGGCGACATCATCGAGTGAACACCATGAACGCACTATCTCCCTTTGCCGATGCCGTGATCGCCCTGCTGCTGGTAGCGGGCGGGGCATTCGCCCTGATCGGCGCGCTCGGCCTGGCCCGGCTGAGCGATTTCCCCCGGCGCCTGCACGGCCCGACCAAGGCCACCACCCTCGGGGTCGGGAGCGTGCTGATCGCCTCCTGCATCTTCTTCACTGTGCTCCAGGATCGGTTCTCCGCGCACGAGTTCCTCATCGCCCTGTTCCTGTTCCTGACGGCACCCGTGTCGGCGCATCTGCTGGCGAAGGCGGCGATGCATGTCGATCCGTCAATTCGCCCGCCCGCCCCACCGAACCAGGAGGATCGGCCATGACCGCCCTGTTCTTCGCCCTGGGCGTGGCGGCCCTCATCGGCGGTGCCGAACTCCTGGTGCGCGGCGCCTCGAAGCTCGCCCTGTCGTTCGGCATATCGCCGCTGGTGGTGGGACTCACCGTGGTGGCCTTCGGCACCAGCGCGCCGGAGCTGGCAGTGTCGGCGCAATCCGCATGGGCGGGCAGTGCGGACATCGCGCTGGGCAATGTGGTCGGCAGCAACATCATGAATGTCCTGTTCATCCTCGGCACCTCGGCGCTCGTTGCGCCTCTCCTGGTGGCGCAGCAATTGATCCGTCAGGAAGTGCCGGTCATGATCGGGTTTTTCCTGCTCCTGCCGGTGCTCGCGTTCGATGGCAGCATCTCCAGATATGACGGACTGCTGCTGACCGGCCTGTTCGCCGGCTACACGATCCTTCTCATCCGCCAGAGCCGGCGTCAGACTCAGACCCGCGAGCTGAACGACGAGTACGCGCGGGAGTTCGGGGAGCGAGCGCAATGGGATCGCCACTGGGCGGTGCAGCTTCTGCTGGTTGCTGCCGGCCTTGGCCTGCTGGTGCTGGGTGCGGACTGGCTGGTCGCTGCGGCCGTCGCCTTTGCCAAACGTCTCGGCGTGAGCGAGCTGATCATCGGGCTCACCATCGTCGCCGTCGGCACCTCGCTGCCCGAGGTGGCGACCTCCCTCATGGCGGCGCTGCGCGGCGAGCGCGACATCGCGGTGGGCAACGTCGTCGGCAGCAACATCTTCAATATTGCCGGCGTGCTCGGCGTATCGAGCCTGCTGGCGCCCGCTGGCTTACCGGTGCAGGCGGCCATGCTCTCCTTCGATCTGCCGGTCATGGTCGCGGTCGGCGTGGCCTGCCTGCCGATCTTCTTCACCGGCAACCTGATTGCCCGCTGGGAGGGCGCGCTGTTCCTCGCCTTCTATGCCGCGTACATCGCCTACCTCGCGTTGGCAGCGCAGCAGCACGACGCGCTGGCGACCTACGGCTGGGTCATGGTGGTGTTCGTACTGCCGATCACCGGCGTGACGCTGGGGGTGGTGAGCTGGCGCGAGTGGCGGGCTCGGGGCAGGGCAAGCCACGCGCGGCCATGACAGAGGTCGCCGACGCGAAATGAGCAGACAAAGCATTAGGTCCGTCGATCTGGCGCTGCAGGGCGGCGGCGCGCACGGCGCCTTCACCTGGGGCGTGCTGGACCGGATTCTCGAGGACGAGCGCATCGAGATCGTGCCGCTCTCCGACGTAGTGCAGACCGACTGGACCATCGAAGAGGCGATGAGCTTCGTCATGACGGGTGGCGCAAACGCGCCCGACAAGGCGCGTTTCGAGAAGGGTGGTGATCCCACATGACCATGCTTCGCCGCGCTGTATTCTTTGCGCTGCTGTGGTTCGTCCTCTCCGAAGGCCGCGCGGACGGTTTGCCGTTGGGCGCGGTGGCGGTGCTTGTCGCCACCTGGGCAAGCCTGCGCCTGATGCCGTCGACCGGCCTGCGCCTGGCCGGCCTGCCGGGCTTCCTCGGTTTCTTTCTGCTGAACTCGGTGCGGGGTGGTGTGCAGGTCGCGGCCATGGCCCTGCGCGGGCGTGAGGCGCTGCGCCCGGGCATCGTCGAACTCGATCTCGCTTTGCCGCCGGGGCTGCCGAGCGCCTTGTTGACCGGCACCCTGGGGCTGATGCCGGGCACGCTGGGCGTATCGCTCGATGGCACTCGGCTGCGGCTGCATGTGCTCGACGCGCGCCTGCCCATTGTCGGGGAAGCGCATGCGCTGGAGGCGCGCATCGCCCGCCTGTTCGGGGAGGCAGCATGAGCGGCATCGAATTCCCGCTGGCGCTGTTCCTGCTCGGCAACCTGGTCGTGGCGCTGCTTGCCGCCGCGCGCGGACCGACGGCGGCGGACCGCATGCTGGTGGCGCTGCTGTTCGGCAGCACCGGCGTCGGCATCGTCGCGCTGCTGGCGGTGGCCACCGACCAGCCGCCGCTGGTGGACGTGGCGCTGGTGCTGGCGCTGCTGGCCGCGATCACCGGCATCGCCTTCGCCAAGCGCGCCTGGCACGGGGAAGGAGAGGGCGATGATTGAGTGGCTGAGCATGCTGCTGCTCATCGTCGGCGGCGCCTTCTACTTCGCCGGCACCGTCGGCCTGTTGCGCTTCCCCGATGTCTACAGCCGCCTGCACGCGCTGGCCAAGGCCGACAACCTAGGCCTCGGCTGCGTGCTCGCCGGGCTGGCGTTGCAAGCCGACACCTGGCTGGCGGCGCTGAAGCTGTTGCTGATCTGGCCGCTGGCCCTGGCCGCCAGCGCCGGCATCGGTTACGCCATCGCCTGCCGCGCCGACGCGCTGGGTATCCGCCGGTGGCGCAGGGAGGACGAATGAGCGCCCGCCGCCGGGCCGCCCCAAGGCGGGCGCAGCCAACGAACCGGAGCCGCGCAGCGGCGAACACCCGTCACCTCCCCCGCGCGGGGGAGGTTGGGAGGGGGCGGGCCATATGAGCATCGACCTCGCCTACGACCTGCTGCTCGCCGCCGCGCTGCTCTGGAGCGGCGCCCGCACGCTGACGACGCCGCGCCTCGACCGCGCGGTGGTGCTGTTCATCGTCTTTGGCCTGCTGATGGCGCTGGCCTGGGCGCGGCTGGCGGCGCCCGACATCGGGCTGGCCGAAGCAGCCATCGGCGCCGGGCTCACCGGCGCGCTGCTGCTCGATGCGCTGGGCGTGTTGCGACGACAGGGAGGCAAACCGTGAGACGCGTGTTCGCCATCCCCGTCATCCTCGGCGCAGCCGCCTTCGCGGGCCTGCTGATCGCGGCCATGCTCGACCTGCCGGATGCCGCCGTCGACCTGCGGCTGGCAGTGGTGACGCAACTCGTCGACAGCGGCGTCGAACATCCGGTCACCGCCGTGCTGCTCAACTATCGCGGCTACGACACGCTGCTGGAGATCGCCGTGCTGCTGCTGGCGCTGCTCGGCCTGCTTGCGGCCAGCGAACGTGAAGCCGCGCCGGCGACTATTCCAGCCGCGGCGCCGCTGCAAACGCTGGCGCGCATCGCCGTGCCGCTCGCCATCGTCTTCGCGTTCTACCTGCTCTGGGCCGGCGCGTTCCGTCCCGGCGGCGCCTTCCAGGCCGGGGCGGTGCTGGCGGCGGGCGCGGTGCTGCTGCACCTGGTCGGCCTCACGCCCGGCTGGGCGCGGCCCAAGCTGGCCTTGCGCGCGGGGCTGGCCGGCGGCTTCCTGCTCTTCCTCGCCATCGCCGCCGCGCTGCTGGCCAATGGCGCACTGCTCCAGTATCCGCCTGCGGTTGCGGGCCAACTCATCCTCGCCATCGAGGCCGGCCTCACGCTGTCGCTGGGGCTGATCCTCGCCGGGCTGTTCCTGTTTCTCTCATGAGTACAGGATTGATATTTGCCTGCACCGGCGCCCTGCTGTTTACCCTCGGCATCGCGGGCGTGCTGCTGATCGGCGAACTGCTGCGCCGCATCCTCGCCTTCAACCTGATGGGCAGCGGCGCCTTCCTGGTGCTGGTCGGGCTGGCGCAGCGTCACGACAACCCCGACCCGGTGCCGCAGGCCATGGTGCTCACCGGCATCGTCGTCGCCGTCGCCGCCACGGCGCTGGCACTGGCGCTGCTGCGCCGCCTGCACGCCGCCACGGGCAGCGACGAACTGCCGAAGGACGCCGATGACTGAGTCCGCGCCGACCGGCCTGATCCTGCTGCCGCTCGCCTGGGCGACGCTGGCCTTCCTGCTCGGGCCGGGGCGCGGTGCGTGGCTGGCCATCGCGGGATTGACGCTGCAAGCCGGCCTCGCCTTCGACCTTGCCGCAAAAGTCAGCCGTGGCGGCACGGCTCTCTCTCACGCGGTCGGCGGCTGGGGCGCGCCGTTGGGCATCGACCTCGCGGCCGACGGCCTGTCGGCGGCGATGCTGCTGCTGGTGCAGGTCGTGGCGCTGCCGCTGGCGCTCTACGCCCGCGCCTACTTCAAGGCCGACGATCCGGCCGGCCGCCATTTCTGGCCGCTGGCCGGCTTCCTGATCGCCGGCCTCAACGCGCTGTTCCTCTCGGCCGACCTGTTCAACCTCTATGTCACGCTGGAACTCGTCGGCCTCGCGGCGGTGGGCCTGGTCGCGGCAGGCGGCGGCGCGCAGCAGATCGCGGCGGCGCTGCGTTATCTCTTCGCGACGCTGCTCGGCTCCGGCGCCTACCTGCTCGGCGTGGCGCTGGTCTACGGCGCCTACGGCACGGTGTCGATCGCCACGCTCACGCCGATGCTCACGGCGGAAGCGCCGCACCTGGTCTGGATCGCGGGCGGCCTGATGTTGGCCGGACTGATGGTGAAGACCGCGCTCTTCCCCTTTCACGGCTGGCTGCCGCCCGCCCACGGCGGCGCACCGGCGCCGGTGTCGGCGCTGCTCTCGGCGCTGGTGGTCAAGGCCTCGTTCTACCTGATCCTGCGCCTGTGGCTCGGCCCCTTCGCGCCGCTGGCGGATGTCGCCGCCTGGTTGCCGGCGCTGCTCGGCGGCACGGCCATCCTCTGGGGTTCCTGGCGGGCGATCCGCGCGCGCCGCATCAAGACGCTGATCGCGTATTCGACGGTCGCGCAGCTCGGTTACCTGTTCCTGATCTTGCCGCTGCTGGCGGGCGGCATCGCGCTGCAGGCCGGCGTGATGCAGGTCTTCGCGCACGGCCTGGCCAAGGCGGCGATGTTCGCGGCGGCCGGCGTGCTGATCAAGGCGACCGGGCAGGACACGGTGGCGGGGCTGGCCGGTGCGGCCGAGCGCCTGCCGGTGACGCTGTTCGCCTTCGGCCTGGCCGGCATGACGCTGATGGGCCTGCCGCCCTCCAGCGGCTTCCTCGCCAAGTGGCAGTTGATCGACGCGGCGCTGGCGCAGGACGCCTGGACCATCGTCGCCGTGGTGCTGGCCGGCGGACTGCTGGCGGCGGTGTATGTGTTCCGCGTGCTGCGCCAGGCCTTCCTGCTGGCGCCGGCCGATGCGCCGCTCGCCGCCGTGCCGCGCACGCTGGAATGGGGTGCATTCGCACTGGCCGCCGCCAGCGTGCTGCTCGGCCTGCGCGGCGTTGAACTGATGCAACTGCTGGGAGTCATGGCATGAGCGCCCCGCAGGGCCGCCCCAAGGGGCGCCAGCCAGCAACCGGAGCCGCGCAGCGGCGAACACCCGTCACCTCCCCCGCGAGGGGGAGGGCGGGAGGGTGCGGACCAACATGACCGCGAACGAGTGGCTGCCGCTGGCCGTGCTGGCCTCGTCGCTGCTGCCGGGCCTGGTGATCTTCGCGCTGCCCGAAGCGTGGATCGGCGTGCGCACCACGCTCAATCTGTTCGCCGCCTTCGCCAAGCTGGCGCTGGTCGGCCTGCTGCTGGCCGGCGTCGCGGCCGGCGAAGAATATGGCGTGCGCTTCGCGGTGCTGCCCGGCCTGGAACTGGCGCTCAAGGCCGACGCGCTGGGCATGCTGTTCGTCACGCTGTCGGCCATCCTCTGGCTGTTCACCACGCTCTACGCCATCGGCTACCTCGAAGGCGCGCCGCACCGCTCGCGCTTCTTCGGCTTCTTCAGCCTCTGCGTCACTGCCACCATGGGCATCGCCATGGCGGCCAACCTGTTCACCTTCTTCGTCTTCTACGAACTGCTGACGCTGTCGACCTTCCCGCTGGTCGTGCATCGCGGTACCGACAAGGCGATGAAAGGCGGAACGATCTATCTTACCTATACTCTGATCGGCGGCACGGCGCTGCTGACCGGCATTGTCTGGCTGCATCACCTGATCGGCCATACCGGGTTTGCCCACGGTGGTATCGCCGCCGTGCTCGGTGCCGAATACGCCGGGCAGTTGAAGATCATCTTCCTGCTCTTGATCGCCGGCGTCGGCGTCAAGGCGGCCCTCGTGCCGCTGCACGGCTGGCTGCCGCAGGCGATGGTCGCACCGGCTCCGGTATCCGCCTTGCTGCATGCTGTGGCGGTGGTGAAAGCCGGCGCCTTCGGCATCGTTCGGATCGTCTATGAGGTGTATGGCGTCGAGTTTGCGCAGTCGCTGAACCTGCTTCTCCCCTTGGCGATTCTCGCCGCCGTCACTATCGTCTGGGGTAGCTTCCGTGCGCTGTTCCAGGACGACCTGAAGAAGCGGCTGGCGTTCTCGACGGTCAGCCAAGTGTCCTACATCGCACTCGGTGTCGCCTTGTTCGGTCCCATCGGCACGGTAGGCGGCCTGGTGCATCTGGTACATCAAGGCATCATGAAAATCACGCTGTTCTTCTGCGCCGGCAACTACGCCGAAACGCTGGGCATCCACAAGGTCAGCGAGATGGATGGTGCCGGGCGGCGCATGCCGCTCACCACGTTGGCCTTCTCCATCGGCGCCTTCGGGATGATTGGTGTGCCTCCCTTGGCCGGGTTTATCAGCAAGTGGTATCTGGGGCGCGGGGCCCTCGAAGCCGGCATGCCCTGGGTGCTCGCGGTTCTCGCGGCATCAAGCCTGCTCAATGCAGCTTACTTTCTGCCCATCCTGTATCGCGCCTGGTTTCGTAGTGCTCCTGCTTCCTGGCCGGAGGAACACATCGCCGCCCGCGGCTGGCGCGAGACCTCCGTGTTGCTGTTGCTGCCGCCACTGGCGACAGCGATCGTCGTCGTGTTGAGCGGCCTGTTTGCCGCCGTAGCTCTCAGCCCCGTGACCTGGGCCTATCTGATCGCGGATCGGGAATACCTGCAATGGACGCCCTGATCATCCTGGCTTTCCTGCTGCCGCTGGTCCTGGCGACGGTGCTGATGCTGCCACCCATGGTGGCTGGCGGCGGGCTCGCGCTCATGCCACTGGCGCCGCTGCCTGCGCTGGGGCTGGCGCTGGGTGCGCCCGCTGACCTGGCGATCGACCTGCCCTGGCTGCTGCTGGGCAGCCGCTACGCGCTCGACGAGACCGTGCGCATATTCCTTGGTTTCACGGCCGGGATCTGGCTTATCGCCGGCATGTATGCACGCGCCTACCTTGCCGCTGACCCGCGGCGTCTGTCGTTCTGGGCCTTTTTCCTGGTCACCCAGGCGGGCAACTTGGGGCTTTGTCTGGCCGCCGACGCGGCATCCTTCTACTTCTGGTTTGCCGTCATGACCTTCGCCGCCTACGGATTGGTCATCCATACGCGCACGGATGAGGCCCGGCGCGCCGGGCGGGTCTATCTCATCATGGCCGTGCTTGGGGAAACCGCCCTAGTGATGGGCTTGCTGTTGCAGGTGCATGCCGCCGGCAGCCATTTACTGGCTGAAATGGCGGCTGCGCCGGTGCCGCCTGCGGCGACCTGGCTCCTTGTCGTCGGCTTTGGCGTCAAAGTCGGGCTACCGCTGCTGCACATGTGGCTGCCGCTGGCGCACCCGGTGGCGCCCGTGCCCGCGAGCGCGGTGCTCTCCGGCGTCATGCTCAAGGCCGGCCTGCTCGGCTGGTTGCGCTTCCTGCCGCTCGGGCAGGCCGCGCCCGACGTGGGCTTCTTCCTGATTGCGGCCGGCATTGTGGCCGCCTTCCTCGGCGTTGCCGCGGGATTGATGCAGCGTGATGCCAAGGTGCTCTTGGCCTATTCCAGTGTCAGCCAGATGGGCTACATGACGCTCGGCGTGGGTGCGGGACTGGTGGCACCGCAACTGTGGCCGGTGTTACTGCCGGCCATCCTCCTCTACGCGGTACATCACGCGATGGCCAAGAGCGCCCTGTTCCTGGGAGTCGGGGTGGCCAAGGTCCACGGCGGCCGGGCTTGGGTGCTTGCCGGCATGGCGCTGCCCGCCATGGCCCTGGCCGGGGTACCTTTTACCAGTGGCATGGCAGCCAAGCTGCAACTGAAGTCGGCGCTCGCCGGCCTGCCATGGGATGGGCTGGTCGGCTTGCTGGCCGTAGCTGCTGTCGGCACGGCTCTTCTCATGGCGAGGCTACTCCTGTTGCTCGCAACCGAATCTCCACACGGCGGAGGCAAAGGGCTGACGCTGCCTTGGTGGATTCTGGTGATCCTGGGGCTGGCTCTGCCGTGGGTACAACAGGGGGCAGTTACGGGTGATGCATTGTGGGCAGCACTCTGGCCGGTTGGACTTGGCCTAATCCTTGTCGTTCTGGCCGTGCGGATGGGTATCAGGGCACCCCGGTTGCCGGCGGGAGACATGATCATTCCGCTGGAACGCATCTGCGCTGTCAGATGCGGCACGGCCATACCGAAATCTGAAGACGTCTTGACGTGAAACCGAAGGAAGCCTTTCTCTGGCAACCCAACTGGCTGTACAAAAGCCTGATCCTGATCTGCGGCGGATTGCTGGTGACTGCAATCGGCTATCTCCACACCCTAACTGGACTGGCTTACGAGTTCCACGCGTTCTTCATCGTGCCGGTACTGGCTGTCAGTTGGTTTCTTGGGCCGCGCTTCGGCTATGCCCTGGCGCTACTGGCAGCCATCGAATGGTTCCTGGCCGACCGAATGCTTGCCGGCGTTCAATCATCACTCTTGCCGTTGCTGTTCAATACTGTGGTCCGGTTGGCGATTTTTTCAGGCGGTGCATGGTTGGTCGGTTCAATACGCAATACCCTGCAGAGGGAATCCCGGCTGGCGCGCGAAGATGCGCTGACCAAACTGCCCAACCGGCGCGAGTTTCTTGAGCGGGGTCACCAGGCGTTCGCTCAGGCGCAGCGCCACGGGGCGCCCTTCGCCGCGGTATATATCGACCTTGATCGCTTCAAGGAGGTCAACGATACCCTTGGCCACGAGATTGGCGACCGGTTGCTCAGGTCGGTCGCCGCTGTGATGCGCGCCCATGTGCGCGCCAGCGATGTGCCGGGCCGACTGGGCGGCGATGAGTTCGCCTTACTCCTGCCCAATATGAAGGCCGATGCGGTACAGGTTTACGTGGAAAAGTTGCGTCGGGCCTTGCTCGATGCGATGCAGGCGGAACGATGGCCGGTCACCTTTAGCATCGGCGTGGCCAGCTATCGTACGACGCCACAAAACTTCGATGCATTGCTCAAACAGGCCGATGAATTGATGTACGAAGTCAAACGCGGCAGTCGCGACAGCATTCTTCTGCGCGAATACTGAACGGTCAGCACGTGGCGGCGAAACAATATCCTGACGTCATTGTTAATCTCGGCTGCGGATGGCGTCCTGGAAGATGCGCAGCGCAGGTGCCCGGCCGTCCTTGCCCTGCCCTGCATAGAGCGTGAGATGGGGGTAGGGGATTTCGATACCGTGGGCATCAAAGGACTGCTTGAGACGCAGCAGGAAAGCGCGCCGCACCGTCATCTGCTGCAAGGGGCGCACCTTGAAGCGGGCGCGCACCACCACCGAGGAATCGGCCCAGGCGTTGACGCCGGCGATCTCCAGGTCTTCCAGGATAAGGGCGCCCAGGGTCTCGTCGGCGCGCATTGCAGCGCCCACCTCGCGCATCACCGCGAACACCTCGTCCAGATCCTCCCGGTAGGCCACCCCCACATCCATCACCGCGTAGGCATAGTCGCGCCCGCGGTTGGTGACCGTGCTGATGGCGCTGTTGGGGATGAAGTGCACGTGGCCCTCGTAGTCGCGCAGACGCAGGTAGCGCAAGGTGAGTTCCTCCACCACGCCGCTCTTGCCGGCCACCTCCACCAGGTCGCCCAGATGCAACTGGTCCTCCACCAGCAGGAACAGTCCTGTGAAGTAATCGCGCACCAGGCTCTGCGCGCCGAAACCCACGGCGATGCCGACGATGCCCGCCGAGGCGAGAATGGGGGCGATGGAGATGCCCAGTTCGGACAACACGAGCATGCCGGTGACGAGGGTGACGATCACCGTCGCTACATAGCGCAGCACCCGACCCAGGGTTTCCAGGCGGCGGAGCTGGCCGGTGTCGTCGGTGCGTTTTTCCAGTTGCGCGCGCAGCAGGGGCTCGATGCGCCGGGACAGGGCCAGCAGGCCCCAGGCAAGGCCCACGATGACCGTGATATGAATGGCCACCCGGGCCAACTCGCGCCAGTCGTCGGGTGATCGGAGAAACAGGCTCAGAGTGTCCATGAAATCGTCTCCATGATGTCGTCGATAGATCATCCCATAGTCCTGTGGCTTGGGCCGCCCCTGCCTCGTACCGGCGCTTCGGCGTCCCGGGAAATCTTGACAGGACGTGCCGATCAGGATAACGGTAGCCTCGCCCGACACACGATCAAGAAGAGCCGTAGATGTCCGATATGCACCTGCCACAACCATGACTTGGCGAGAGAGCTTGCGTTCCTGGATACCGACTCGGGAACGACTCGAAAGAAGCCGCTGGCTGCGCTGGCTCGCGCCCCGGCTGGGACATCCGAAGCTGTGGCATTGGTCGCGTCGTGGCGTGGCACTGGGGGTGGCGTTGGGGGTGTTCTTCGGGCTTCTCATTCCGCTGGCACAGATTCCCGTGACGGCGGCGGCGGCGATCGTGTTGCGTGCCAATCTTCCGGCTGCAGCAGCGAGCACCCTCATCACGAACCCCGCGACGTTCGGGCCGTTGTACTACACTGCCTACCGTCTTGGCAGTTGGCTGACGGGCGAAACCGTGCTCCCGTCCGATGTCCGGGAAGATGCATCCGTCGATGCAGCGGAAAGGACGGTTTGGCAGCGCATCGTTGCGCTGGGCAGACCGTTGCTTGCGGGATTGACCGTCATGGCAGCGGCGGCCGGACTGCTGACTTACGCCATGATCGACTTCTGGTGGCGCTGGCGGACCAACCGGAGATGGCAACGGAGGAGGCATCGCCTTGACCCGTGAAACGTAAGGACATCCGGCGCATCGATCTTGCACTGCAGGGAGGAGGTTCACACGGCGCCTTCACCTGGGGGGCGCTCGACCGGATTCTGGAGGACGAGCGAATCGAAATTGCCGGCGTCAGCGGCACCAGCGCCGGAGCGATGAATGCCGTGGCGCTGGCGGCGGGGCTGATGGATGGGGGACGCCGGGGCGCCCGAGAGGCGCTGCGCCGGCTCTGGTCGGAGGTGGGCACGGCGGCGCGCTTCAGCCCCCTCAATGCGAGCGTGCTGAGCGCCTTCTTCGGTAACTGGACCTTGGGCAGCTCGCCGCTGCACCTCTACCTGGACCTGGCGAGCCGCCTGTTCTCGCCCTACCAGTTCAACCCTCTGGACCTCAATCCGCTGCGCGACATCCTGAAGCGGGCGGTAGATTTCGAACGCGTGCGCGGTTGCGACAAAGTGCAGCTATTCATCGCTGCCACCCATGTGGCAACCGGCAAGCTGCGCATCTTCCGTCACGGCGAGCTCAGTGCGGAGGCTGTGCTCGCCTCCGCCTGCCTGCCGCTACTGTTCCAGGCGGTGGAGGTTGATGGCGAGGCGTACTGGGATGGCGGCTACATGGGCAATCCCTCGCTGCTGCCCCTCATCACCGAAAGCCCGGCCCACGACCTGCTGCTGGTGCAGATCAATCCGTCGTTGCGCGAGAAGGTGCCGACCCGTGCCCGGGAGATTCTCGACCGAATCGACGAGATCACGTTCCACGGCAGTCTGCTCAAGGAGATGCGCGCGGTGGCGCTGATGAAGAAGCTGATCCGCGACGAGGGGCAGCCCGGCCACCATTACCGCGAGGCACTGTTCCGGCAGATCGACGGCTTGAAGGTGCATCGCATCGAAGCGGAAACCGAACTCGCGCGTCTGGGCGCGTCGAGCAAGCTCAACGCCGCGCCGGGACTCCTCGCGCATTTGCACCGGATTGGGCGGGCAGCGGCCGACGACTGGCTGCAACGCAATTTCACCCATCTGGGCCGGCGCTCGACGCTCGATCTGTTCAAGGAATTCCTATGATCGGCATCGCCGGCATCCTGCTCTCCCTCGCCCTGCTGATGTACCTCGCCTACCGCGGCGTCAGCGTGCTCGTGCTGGCGCCGCTGATGGCTGTGCTGGCGGTGCTGGCGAGCCCCGGGACGCCGCTGTTGGCGAGCTACACCCAGATATTCATGAAGGCGCTGGGTGGCTTCATCGTCTCCTACTTTCCGCTCTTTCTGCTCGGGGCGATCTTCGGCAAGCTGATGGATGCCTCCGGGGCGGCGCGCGTCATCGCGCACCGCATCGTGGCCTGGCTCGGCAGCCGCCATGCCGTACTGGCCATCGTGCTGGCGTGCGCGGTGCTGACCTACGGCGGCGTGTCCTTGTTCGTGGTGGCCTTTGCTGTCTATCCGATCGCCGCGGCCCTGTTCCGCGAGGCCGACGTGCCCAAGCGCCTGATTCCGGCCACCATCGCGCTGGGGGCCTTCACATTTACCATGACGGCGCTGCCCGGCACGCCGGCGATCCAGAACGCCATCCCCATGCCGTACTTCGGCACCACGCCTTTCGCCGCCCCGGTGCTGGGCTTCATCGGCGGCGCGGTGATGTTCGCGCTGGGCAGCCTATGGCTCACGCGCCGGGCCCGTTCCGCACGCACCGCCGGCGAGGGGTACGGCGAGACGGCGGTCGAGGAGATGCCGCGCGTGGACAAGGGCGTGCGCGAATATGCCCAGGGGGAAGGCTACGACCTCATGGAGATCGGCCCGGACGGCTCCGGCGGCGCGCCGCCCTCCTTCGTGAGGGCGATCGCCCCGGTGGTGCTGGTGATCGCGCTGAATTATCTCTTCGCCGCATGGATCATCCCGTCCATCGACACGGCCTATCTGGCTGAGCCGCGCTACGGCGCCACTGGCGTGGACGCCCTGCGCGGCATCTGGGCCATCATCTGCGCCCTGCTGATCTCGACTGTGGTGCTGATCGTCCTGAACCGGCGGGCGCTACGCGATCTCAAGCGCAGCATCGACGACGGCGCCAGCGCCGCGGTGTTACCCATCCTCAACACCGCCTCCCAGGTGGGCTACGGCGCGGTGATCGCCTCGCTGGCGGCCTTCACCGTCATTCGCGATGCGGTGCTGGGCATCGCGCCCGGCAATCCGCTGGTGTCCCTGTCGGTCGCCGTGAACATCCTCGCCGGCATCACCGGCTCGGCTTCCGGCGGCATGAGCATCGCCCTGCAGACCCTGGGCGCCACCTATCTGGAGATGGGCCGCGCAGCCGGCATTGCGCCCGAGCTGCTGCATCGGGTGACCGCCATCGCCACCGGCGGCCTGGACGCCCTGCCGCACAACGGCGCCGTCATCACCCTGCTCTCCATATGCAAGCTGACGCACCGCGAGTCCTACGCCGATATCTTCGTCGTGGCGGTAGCCGCGCCGTTGATGGCATTGATCGCCGTCGTGACGCTCGGTACCCTGTTCGGGACGTTCTGACCGCCCCGAGAGGGCATGCCAATGGCACATTCCCCCCATTCGCCCCGCGCCGCGCATTTCTGGCGCTACACCATCATCGGCCTGATCACGGTGGCGCCCCTGTGGGTGACATGGCTGGTGTTCGACTTCATCCTCGGTGTGCTGTACCGTGCCGGCGCCCCCAGCGTCGCCGCCCTCGCCGGACTGGCGCGCCCGTTCTCGGATGCCTTGGCGGACTGGCTACTGCTGCCATCGTTCAGATTCGTCCTTGCCGTGCTCATTACCGTGGTTACCCTTTACCTAGTCGGCTGGATCGCCAGCAAAGTGGTCGGAAAGCGATTGATTGCGCGCATGGAATCCATCCTGCAGCGCGTCCCCCTTGCCCACGCTGTGTATGGGGCCACGAAGCGCTTCATCTCGGCGGTACGGGAGAAGCCTGCCGGATTGCAGAAAGTAGTATTGATAAGCTTTCCTTCCGCAGAGATGAAAGCGGTAGGTTTTGTCACCCGGGTCATGACCGATCAGGAAACGGGTCGTGATGTGGCAGCGGTCTATGTACCGACCTCGCCGAATCCGACCTCGGGTTACATCGAGATCGTACCGCTGGAGAATGTCATAGAGACCGACTGGAGCATTGAGGAGGCGATGAGCTTCATCATGACCGGCGGCACGAACGCGCCTGCGAACATCCGCTTCACTCCCCAGCAGGAAGGGGAGACCCAGCAGGCGCCGCAAGCGGGCAGCACGCGGGGCGCAACGATGGCATGACGCTGGCGGCGCACCGGGTAACCCTAACGTCAGCTCGTTACCAAGGATGAAAATGACGATCGCAAGGAAAGCAGCGACGCACTGGATAGCCTTGATACTTCTGTCCGCAGGCGCGGCAGCCGGCGCGGGGGAGCTGCCCCCGGCGGACGGCAAGCCGCTCTCGGCGATCCTCAAGTCCGTGGAGGGCAAGAACCTCGGCATCATCACCAGCGCCGAGTTCGACGACGGGCTCTGGGAAGTCAAGACGCGCAAGGGCAACAGTGCAAGCAAGCTCTACCTCGATCCGCGGTCGGGGGAAGAAAGGCAGCAGAAGCCGACCGAGGCCGATGCCGAGCTTCCGCCTGCCGCCAGCAAGCCGCTTTCCGCGATCGTCGCCGCCCTGGAGGCGCACGAACTCGGCGCCATCACCGACGTCGAGTTCGACGACCGCTACTGGGAGGTGAAAGTCCGCACGGACGGCAGGAAGCGCAAGTTCGAAATCGTAACGCAGACCGCTGTGACGCGGCGCTGAGGGCTCCGCCGGTTCCCTGAGCATAGCGACCGTCAACCACTGCGAACCCCGACCCTGGCAGCGGGCGGTGCTCCTCGCTGTCGCGGCATCCTTGCGGACCTATCGGCCCTGGGCCATGCCGGCAGCGGCTCGTGTCGTGGAACTTATCCGCGGACCTCTCCGTTGCCCAGCACGATCCATTTCTGGGAGGTGAGACCTTCGAGGCCGACGGGGCCGCGGGCGTGGATCTTGTCGGTGGAGATGCCCACCTCGGCGCCCAGCCCGTACTCGAAGCCGTCGGCGAAGCGGGTCGAGGCATTGACCATCACCGAGCTGGAATCCACCTCGCGCAGGAAGCGCAGCGCACGGGTGTAATTCTCCGTGACGATGGCATCGGTGTGAGCCGAGGAGTAAGTGTTGATGTGGGCGATGGCCTCGTCCAGGCCGGCGACGATCTTGACGGCGATGATCGGTGCCAGGTATTCCTCGTACCAGTCCTGCTCGACCGCGGCCTTGAGCTTGTCGGGCGCCACGCCCGCCGCGCGCAGCAGCGCCAGCGACTCGGGGCAGCAGCGCAGCTCCACGCCCTTGGCCGCGAGCATGCCACCCAGCGCCGGCAGTTGCACGGCGGCCACGCTGCGGGCGACCAACAGCGACTCGGCGGTGTTGCAGGTGCCCAGCCGCTGGGTCTTGGCGTTCTCGACGATGCGCAGGGCCTTGGCCGGATCGGCATCGTCGTCCACATAGACGTGGCAGTTGCCGTCAAGGTGCTTGATCACGGGAATGCGCGCTTCGCGCGAGATGCGCTCGATCAGCCCTTTGCCGCCGCGCGGGACGATCACGTCCACGAACTCCTTCATGGTGATCAGCTCGCCCACGGCGGCGCGGTCGGTGGTCTCCACGACCTGCACCGCCGCCTCCGGCAGGCCGGCCGTACGCAGGCCGCCGTGGACCAGCCTCGCCAGCGCCTGATTGCAGCGGATCGCCTCCGAGCCACCGCGCAGGATGGCGGCATTGCCTGCCTTGAGACAAAGGCCGGCGGCGTCCACCGTCACGTTCGGCCGCGCCTCGTAGATGATGCCGATCACGCCCAGGGGCACGCGCATCCGCCCGACCTGGATGCCGCTCGGACGGAACTTCAGATCGCTGATCTCGCCGATCGGATCGGGCAACTGCGCGATCTGGTCCAACCCCTCGGCCATGGCAGCGACGCTCTTTTCCGTGAGCGTCAGCCGATCGAGCAGTGCTGCCTCCAGTCCCGCCTGCCGCGCCGCCTTCACGTCCTCATCGTTGGCGGCGAGAATGGCCGGTGCCTCGCTGCGGATGGCGGCGGCGATGGCCGCGAGCGCCCGGTTCTTGGCATTGGTGTCCGCCCGCGCCATGGCGCGCGAGGCCTCGCGCGCGCGCCGGCCGAGCGTGTGCATGTAGGTGGCAATATCCGGGGATTCGTTGCGCATGAATGAAATCGGTACCGGTCACAGGCGGATGGGCCCATTATCGCCCAATCCCAAATCGCTCGAAAGTTGGCCGACGCGGAGGCGTCAGCCGGCAGCGCACAGGCGCAGGCCGAGCTGCAGCAGTTCGTCCCATTGGTCGCCGCGGGCGAGTCCCTTGATCATCCGGTCGATGCGGGCGGCATGCTGCAGCGCCGCCCGCAACCGCCCGGAGCTGAGTCTTGGCAGCAGCCGCTGCAGCGCCTGGGCGCGCCGCTCGTCGAACACCCGTTCGCTCTTGAGCAATGGTGCCAGCGGCTGGCCGTGATCCAGCCCAGCGCGCAGTGCGGCCAGCGTGCGGATCTCCGTGGTCAGTGCCCACAGCACCAGCGGCGCCGCCACGCCTTCGGCCTTCAGCCCGTCGAGCAGGCGGGCGCAGCGCGGCGCGTCGGCGGCGAGCAGCGCCGCGCGCAGCTTGTCCACGTCATAGCGGGCGACGTTGAGCACGGCGTCCTCCACCTGGGCGAGCGTCAGCTCTCCGGCCGGATAGAGCAGGCCCAGTTTCTGGATTTCCTGGTGGGCGGCGAGCAGATTTCCCTCCACGTGGGCGGCGATGAACTCCAGGGCGGCGCGCTCGGCGCGCTGCTGCTGGCGCGCCAGCCGCATGGCGATCCAATCGGGCAATTGGGGCAGCGGCGGAGCATTCAATTCGATGGCGACGCCGGCGGCGACCAGGGCGGCGAACCAGGCGCTCTTGCGCGTCGCCCAGTCGAGCTGGGGCAGGGTGACCAGCGTCACCACACCTTCGCCCAGGGTCGTGCAGTGGCGCTGCAAGGCTTCGCCGCCCTCGCGCCCCGGTTTGCCGCCGGGGATGCGCAGGTCGATCAGCTTGTTGCCGCCAAAAAGGGAAAGGTTGCCGGCGGCGAGATGCAGGCTATCCCATTTGAATGCCGGTCCGGCCACCAGAATTTCGCGATCGGCGTAGCCCTGCGCGCGCGCCGCGGCGCGTATGGCATCCGCCGCCTCGGCCACCAGCAGCGGCTCGTCGCCGTGCAGCACGTACAGCGGTGCGAGCGCCTTGGCGAGATGGGCCGTCAGTTGGTCGGGGCGGAGGTTCATGCACAGACAAGATCTTGGACCACCGAGGACACGGAGAACACGGAGAAAAGCACGGCAAGTTCTCTGTGCACTCTCTGTGCTCTGCGATCGACGTCGTTCAGCCTTGTGCCTTCGCTGCCGCCAGCCGGCGCATGATCTGCTGCACCAGGTCGTTCTGCATGTCGCGGTAGAGCAGCACCTCTTCCTGTTCCTTGGCCAGCACCACGGAATCGTCGTAGGTCAGGTCGCGCTTGAGCACGATCTCGCTTTGGGGGACGAACTCCTTGCCCTTGTTGTCATGGACCCGGAAGATGAAGCGGTAGCGCAATTGCAGTTCGCGCACGCGCCCGGCGGCGCTGAGGCTGAGGATGATGCGTTCGCGCGCTTCGCCGACCACGGCGAGCACCGCCTGGGCGTCCTCGGGCTTGTCGGTGAGGCGCGTGCCGCCGGCAGCGCGGATGTTGCGCTTGAGCGCGGCGCCGAGTTCCGAATACTCGGATATGCCGAGGTAGAGGCTCTCGAACGGCAGCTGCTGGGCGCCGCGCAAGTGGAAGCCGCAGGCCGAAAGCGCGAACACCGAGGCGAGCACGATCCATCCCCGCCAGGCGGCGATGCAACGCCGATTTTTCACATCCGACTCCTCACGCGACGATATTCACCAGCCGTCCCGGCACGACGACAATTTTCTTCGCCGGGCGACCTTCCATGTACTTCTGCGCTACGTCCGATGCCAGCGCGATGGCCTCGATCTGCTCGCGTGCCGCCGCAGCCGGCACCTTGATCGAGCCGCGCAGCTTGCCGCTGATCTGCAGCACCAGCTCGATCTCGTCCTGGGCGAGCGCCGCTTCCTGCGGCTGCGGCCAGGGCGCGTGCAGGATGTCCTCCCCCAGCCCGAGTTCCCGCCACAACTGATGGCAGATGTGGGGGGTGATCGGCGCCAGCAGGCGCAACAGAATGCTCAGACCCTCCTCGACGGTTTCGGCGTGTTGCGGTGCGTTCTCCCGCGACGCCTTCTCCAGGGCATTGAGGATCTTCATGGCGGCGGAAGCCACCGTGTTGAACTGGAACTTGCCGAAATCGTAGTTCGCCTGCTTAAGATTCAGATGCACCTCGCGCCGCACCGATGCGAGCGCGGGATCGAGCCGGCCGACGGACAGGGTGCGGGCGCCGGCGGCGAGGGCGGGTTGCGCTTCGGATTTGAAGCGGCAGGCGAAATTCCATAGCCGCTTGAGAAAACGGTAGGCGCCGTCTACGCCCGAGTCCGACCATTCCAGAGTCTGCTCCGGTGGGCTGGCGAACATCATGAAGAAGCGCGCGGTGTCGGCGCCGTATTCCTCGATCAGCGTCTGCGGGTCGACGCCGTTGTTCTTCGACTTGGACATGGTGCCGATGCCACCGGACTCCACCGGCTGGCCGTCGCTCTTCAGCACTGCGCCGATGCGGTTGCCCTTGTCGTCGTAGCGGATCTCGACGTCCGCCGGATTGTAGTAGGCGATGCGTCCGGACTCCGGCTTGCGGAAGAAGATCTCGTTCAGCACCATGCCCTGGGTGAGCAGCCGCTCGAAGGGCTCGTCATAGGCGGCGAGACCCAGGTCGCGCATGACCTTGCTCCAGAAGCGCGAATAAAGCAGGTGCAGGATGGCGTGCTCGATGCCGCCGATGTATTGGTCCACGGGCATCCAGTAGCTGGCGCGCTCGTCCACCATGGCGTCGGCATTGTCGGGGCTGCAGTAGCGGGCGTAGTACCAGGACGAATCGACGAAGGTGTCCATGGTATCGGTTTCGCGCCGGGCCGGCTTGCCGCATTGCGGGCAGGTGCAGCGCAGGAAGTCCTCGCGCTTGTTGAGCGGATTGCCGGTTCCGTCCGGCACACAGTCCTCCGGCAGTACCACCGGCAACTGATCGTCGGGCACCGGCACCGTGCCGCAGGTCTCGCAGTGGATGAGCGGAATCGGACAGCCCCAGTAGCGCTGGCGCGAGATGCCCCAGTCGCGCAGCCGCCATTGCACCTGCTTGTCGCCCAGGCCCCTGGCTTTGAGATCGGCGGCGATGGCGTCCACGGCGGCCTCGTAGCCCATGCCGTCATACTTGCCGGAGTTGACGCAGACGCCGCCCTGCTTGTCGGCATACCACTCCTGCCAGGCGTCGAGAGAAAACGTCCTGCCGGAAACCGCAATTACCTGTTTGATCGGGAGGTCATACTTCTTGGCGAAATGGAAGTCGCGCTCGTCGTGGGCCGGCACGGCCATCACGGCGCCTTCGCCGTAGCCCATGAGCACGTAGTTGCCGACCCAGACTTCGACCCTCTCGCCGGTGAGCGGATGGCTGACGAAGATGCCGGTCGGCATGCCTTTCTTCTCGATGGTGGCGAGGTCGGCTTCCATGACCGAGCCGCGTTTGCACTCCTCGACGAAGGCGGCGAGTTGCGGATTGTCGCGTGCGGCCCGCTCTGCCAGCGGATGCTCGGCCGCCACGGCGCAGAAGGTGACGCCCATGATGGTGTCGGCGCGGGTGGTGAATACCCACAATTTCTCCTGCCTGCCGTCCAACTCGTAGGGGAAGGCGAAGCGCACCCCAAGGCTCTTGCCGATCCAGTTGGCCTGCATGGTGCGCACCCGCTCCGGCCAGCCGGGCAGGCGATCGAGGGCGGCAAGCAGTTCCTCGGCGTACTTGGTGATCGCCAGGTAGTACATCGGGATTTCGCGCTTTTCCACCAGCGCGCCGGTGCGCCAGCCGCGGCCGTCGATGACCTGCTCGTTGGCGAGCACCGTCTGATCCACGGGGTCCCAATTGACGGTGCCGGTGTGCTTGTAGGCGAGACCCTGCTCCAGCATGCGCAGGAACAGCCACTGGTTCCACTTGTAGTAGTCGGGCCTGCACGTCGCCAGTTCGCGCGCCCAGTCGATGGCAAAGCCGAGCGACTTGAGCTGCTTCTTCATATAGGCGATGTTGTCGTAGGTCCATTTCGCCGGCGGCACACCGTTGGCCATGGCGGCGTTCTCCGCCGGCAGGCCGAAGGCGTCCCAGCCCATCGGCTGCAGGACGTTGTAGCCGCGCATGCGGTGGTAACGGGTCAGCACGTCGCCGATGGTGTAGTTGCGTACATGGCCCATGTGCAGCTTGCCCGAGGGATAGGGAAACATGGACAGGCAGTAGTACTTGGGCTTGGCCGGGTGCTCTGCGGCGCGGAAGGCGTTGGCGGCGTCCCAATGCTGCTGGGCGGCCGCTTCGACGACGGTCGGGTTGTATTTTTCCTGCATGGCTGGGCGCGGCTTGCGCTGCTTCGGGGAAGCGCGAATTATAGCGCGCCTGCGCAGGGCGGCCGGTCAGTAGGAATCGTAGAGCCGGTCCCGGGGCGGGTTGAACAGGCGAATGCCGCGTCGGCGGAAGAAGGGCACGAGCACCATGCCGGCGATGAAGCCGCCCAGGTGCGCGTGCCAGGCCACGCCGGGGCCGCCGCCGGAAAAGAGCGAATTGACGACTTGCAGCAAAACCCAGAACCCGAGCACCCAGCCGGCCTTCAACCGCGCCGTCTGAAATACGAAGCCGATGGGAATGCCCACCAGCACGCGGGCATGAGGATAGAGCAGCAGATAGGCGCCGAGCACGCCCGAGATGGCACCGCTGGCGCCGATCATGGGGATCTCCGAGCCGGGGTCGGGCAATGCCTGGGCGAACACGGCGGCGACGCCGCACAGCAGATAGAAGACGACGAAGCGCGAATGCCCCATGGCGTCTTCCACGTTGTTGCCGAAGATCCACAGGTAGAGCATGTTGCCGGCCAGATGCATGAAGCCGCCGTGCAGAAACATGCTGGTGAAGATGGTCGCCTCCGGCGGCACGAGGGCGAGCGCCGGCGGCAGCGCCTTGTCACCCAGCAGCACGGCCGGAATCACGCCCAGCGCCAGGATGGCGCGCTCCCCGGCACGCCCGAGGGACAACTGCCAGAGGAACACCAGCACACACGCCGCGATCAGGGCGACCGTGAATACGGGTCTGAGTTCGGTGGGATTGTCGTCGTGCAGGGGGATCATGGGCTTTGCGGCGCGCCACCGCCATTACCCGGTCATGGCGAGCGGCGATGATACCCCGCGGGGGCGCTTAGTGTCTGCCCGAATCCACGCCGGCGGCTCGTGCGTATCATGGTGGACGAATTCAAACGGAGAAACGACGATGAGCCTCCCGGCGGCGCTTTTCTTGTGCGCTGCGCTGGTCGTGACGCCGGCGCTCGGCGCGCCGACGGCGGTGGTGGACGCGGTACAGATGCCGGCCTGGGTCGAGCGCGACGGGCGGGGTCAGCCGTTGTCCCCCGATATGACGCTCGCCGCCGGCGATCGCGTGCGTACCGGGGCCGATGCGCGGGTCTACCTCAAGCTTCCGGAAGGAAGTACGGTGAAGCTGGGTGAAAATGCCGTCCTGTCGCTGAAGGACATGGAGCGCAAACCCGGCAATCTCACGACGGTTGCGCTGGATGTCGCGCGCGGTGCCTTCCGCTTCACCACCGGCGTGGCTGGCAAACTGGTACGGCGCGACGTGCGCATTCGCGTGGATGCGGTAACGGCCGGCATACGCGGCACGGACCTGTGGGGCAAATCCGATGCCGAGCGGGATCTGGTCTGCCTGATCGAAGGCCGCATCAGCGTCCGCCATCAGGACGGCGAACCGGTGGAGATGAACGAACCGCTGACCTTCTTTGCCGCACCGAAGGGTCAGCCGGCGCAGCCGGTCGCACCCGTGGATCCGGACAAGCTCAAGCAATGGGCGGCCGAGACGGAAATCCTTCCTGCGGCCGGTGCAGCGCGGCGCGGCGGTAGATGGAAACTTGTACTCGCCACTGCGGCCGATTCGCAGGATGCGCGGGCCGTGCATGACAAGGCGCGCAACGCCGGCTATGCGGCCGAACTGCGCCCGCGCTCGTCCGGCTCCAGACGCTCGTTCGACGTGCTTATTCGCAACTTGCCGAACCGGGCCGAAGCCGACCAGCTGGTGCAGAGGGTGAAAGCGGAACTCGGCTTGGCTGCCGCCAAGCCGGAGATCTAGGGGCGGCGCGCACTCCTCAGTGGGCGTGTCGGCCCTGCTGGCTGGTGAGTTTGGCCCAGGTTGCGGCGGCGATCAGGCTGAAGCCGTGCCAGGCGATGAGCGGAAACATCCACATCCGGGTCTGGAAGCGAACGGCGGGACTGAAGCCGACGCGCTTGACCTTGACGGCCTCGCGCTCAAGCAGTTCAACCACCCGTTCCACGGCGACGCGCCAGTATTCGGAGGTACCTACCCAGCCGGTTTTGACGGTGGCGTAGCGCAAGGCATCGGCCCACAGCTTTTCGGCGCGGGCGTCGGAGACACCTGCTTTGCGTGCCAGCCAAGGCAGGATCATTGGGGTCTTCATCATGGCTGAATCTCCTTTCATGCAACCGTTTGTGGCGCACTTCCGGCCTGCCCATTAGCCCTCTTGTTTTCGGACTGGTCGGAGTTGTTTGTGCTCCGCAATAGCAGTTACGGTACAAATAATACAACACTTTAGTCAGGAATTTTGGCGAAAAGGTTCTAATCCATCTTGCACCGCAATATCAACGCACGAGCCCGCGCCGGGTTTACCGTTGTCAACGGCGGTTACAGAAAAGCAACGCAAATTCAGGCAACTGACAGCGAGTGAGTACTAACATCAAAGGCGTCAAAACCGCCTCTTGCAGCATCGGATTAGAGCAGGAAGCCTAGTCGCCCTGGGGTCGGTCGAGGCCCGGGTATAATCGCCTCAAAGCCGGGCTTGCCCATGTCTCAGCTCCTCCACGCGCTCAATCCCCAGCAACTTGCCGCCGTTACCCTGCCGCCGCAGCATGCTTTGATCCTGGCCGGCGCCGGCAGCGGCAAGACCCGGGTATTGACTACCCGCATCGCCTGGCTCATTCAGACCGGGCAGGCGACCCCCCAAGGCGTGCTTGCGGTGACATTCACCAACAAGGCCGCCAAGGAGATGCTGGCGCGACTGTCGGCGATGCTGCCCATCAACACTCGCGGCATGTGGATCGGCACCTTCCACGGTTTGTGCAACCGACTGCTGCGCACCCACAACCGCGATGCGAATCTGCCCGCCCTGTTCCAGATCCTGGACTCGGCCGACCAACTGGCTGCCATCAAGCGTTTGCTGAAGACCCTGAACGTGGACGACGAGAGGTATCCGCCGCGCGATCTCCAGCACTTCATCAACGCCCAGAAGGAGGCCGGCCTGCGTCCCCACGCGGTGGACGCGTGGGACGACTTCACCCGCAGGCGGGTGGAGCTCTATCAGGAATACGAGAACCAGTGCCAACGCGAAGGGGTGGTGGATTTCGCGGAGCTGTTGCTGCGTAGCTTCGAACTACTGTCGCGCAACGAGATCCTGCGCGTCCACTATCAGCAGCGCTTCCGCCATGTGCTGGTGGACGAGTTCCAGGATACGAATCGGCTGCAATACCTGTGGCTGAAGCTGCTGGCCGGGGGGAGTGCCTGCCTGTTCGCCGTCGGCGATGACGACCAGTCCATCTACGCCTTCCGTGGCGCGGACATCGGCAACATGCACGACTTCGAGCGCGAGTTCCGGGTGCAGAACGTCATCCGCCTGGAGCAGAACTACCGCTCCCACGGCAACATCCTCGACGCCGCCAATGCCATCATCAAGCACAACGCCGCGCGTCTGGGCAAGAACCTATGGACAGATGCCGGCGCCGGCGAGCCCATCCGCGTCTATGAAGCCTTCAACGACAGCGAGGAGGCGCGCTGGATCGTGGAGGAGATCAAAGGGCTGGTCGGCGAAGGCATGGCACGGCACGAGATTGCGCTGCTCTATCGCTCGAATGCGCAGTCGCGGGTATTGGAGCATGGCCTGTTCAATGCCGGACTGCCCTACCGCGTCTATGGCGGCTTGCGCTTCTTCGAGCGACAGGAAATCAAGCATGCGCTCGCCTATATGCGCCTGATCGCCAATGCCGACGACGACACCGCCTTCTCCCGCGTGGTGAATTTCCCGACCAGGGGCATTGGCGCTCGATCGCTGGAGCAACTGCAGGATGCCGCAAAGCAAAACGGCACCAGCATGTACGGCGCCATTCCCCTGCTCGGCGGCAAGGCGGGCAGCGCCATCGGCGTCTTTTCCGCGCTGATCCTGCGCCTGAAGGCGTCCACCGAAGGGCTCGATCTGCCGGAGATCGTCGGGCAGACTATCGAGCAGTCCGGCCTGCGGGATCACTACCGTAACGAGAAGGAGGGTGCCGACCGCGTCGCCAACCTGGACGAGCTGATCAACGCCGCCGCCAACTTCGTGGCAGAGGAGGGGACGATCGAGGAGGGGCAGTCGGAATTGGCGGCATTTCTCGCCCATGCCTCGCTGGAGGCGGGCGAGCATCAGGCGGGCGAGGGCGACGATGCACTGCAGTTGATGACCGTGCACGCCGCCAAGGGACTGGAATTCGATGTCGTCTTCATCAGCGGCCTCGAAGAAGGACTATTCCCTCACGAGAACGCCATCACCGAAGCCGACGGCTTGGAAGAGGAGCGCCGCCTCATGTACGTCGCCGTGACTCGCGCCCGACGGCGGCTCTATCTGTCCTTCGCCCAGACACGCATGCTCCACGGCCAGACCCGCTATAGCGTGCCTTCGCGCTTCGTGGAGGAAATTCCCGCCGCGTTGTTGAAATGGCTGACGCCGAAGATGAGCGGCCGTGGCCTGATCGCGGAGGCTGCGCGCGCCCGCTATGCCGGGCCGTCGGCGCCGTCACTGCCCGCCGCTGTCGCCCGTCGCAGCGAGACCGGTGCCGCCAACGGCTTTCGCATCGGCCAGAATGTCAATCACCCGAAGTTCGGGCTCGGCGTCATCGTTGCCGCCGAGGGTGCCGGCTCGGATGCACGGGTGCAGGTGAACTTTGGCCGCGAGGGCATCAAGTGGCTGGCGTTGGCGGTGGCCAAGCTGACGCCGGCGTGAATACCGGGCGGAGGGTGCGACCGCCGCGTTTCCGGACAACGATTCACCACTTAGGCAAAGAAACTCCGTGGGGTGCTACAGAGAAATCCGGCTAGTTCTCTGCGTGCTTATTGTCTAGGCAACGGCGCCTTGCGCTCATTTTGCGCGCTTGCGTTTCGCGGGTTGCAGGTCCGTTGTGCGGTGGCCGGGTGTTTTCGCCGCCGGCGATGGCGCCCGGTGCGCCCGGGTGCCGGTGTTCGCCGGGACGCCGCTTCTGCCGACTGCGGCGTACTCGCCCAGCCCCCAGCTCGCGACCTTGAAGAACTCGCCATGTACCGTGCCGCTGCCAGTGGCGAGCGTCAGCTTGCGCGAACGCACGTCCTCGCGATAGGGCTTGGAGGCGGAGTTGGCGACAGCGTTGGCGATAACCTCGCGGCGCAAGGGCTCCCTCTGTTTGGCGAAATCCGCGCCGATCCGGCGCACGATCTCGGCGTGGGCCTCGGACTTGACCCTGCCGTTCTGCACATGGATGTCGAAGGCGAGCGCAATGCCCAGCTCTGTCCTCAGGTTGTATTTCGCCGCGGTCTGCAGGCAGGGATCGAAGTACGCCTGCATGGCGTGCTGGAGTTGGATCTGCTGCACCAAAGGACTTTCGCCCAGGCGCATGAACGACGAGCGCCACGGTTCGATTACCGGCGCCTTGCTCGGCGGTACGCTGATGGCATCGGCCCAGCGCTGCAATTCCTGACCACTGTTGCGCGCCATCAGGCCGATCAGTTCGTTCGTGCGCTCACCGATGGCGGCGCGCACGGTGTTTGGATCGAGCTGCCACGTCTGCAGGACGATCTTCTGGATACCTCCGAATTTGAGCGTGAATCCGATGATGCCCCACGTAAGCCAGGCGCCGTCGAAATTGCCCTGGACGATGGAGAAACCATGGCCCTCGAAAGCTGCCGTCAATTGCAGACAGCGCTCCGCGACGCTGGGCAGGGGTGCCGCGGTAGCCGACTGCCACGTCGTCTCATCGACGGTACCGGTCACGGCCAGACGTTTTGCCCTCTGCAACGCGGCGACCGCCCGTTCCGTGCCGCCGCCGTAGGCGCCGTCAATGCCGCCGGTGTAGTAGCCGCTGGCGGCCAACGCGACCTGCAACTTGCGCACGATGCCACCCCGACAGCCGCGGGCGAGAATGATTCGGGCCATTTCCTCGTTCTCCTTCGGTTCGATGTTAGCGCACCGGCTCTGGTAAAGTGTTGCGCCACGTGCCGCGGCTGCGGCATGGCGTCGCCCCGGTGCATACTCGTTCAACATAGACGAGCAGCGGTGCGTGTGCAAGGCGCATGTCCGCCTGCACGCCGGGGAACGATAGGGAGGAACCATGAAAGCGACCGTCAATGGCATCGAGCTGGACTACGAACTTGTCGGCAGCGGTCCCTGCGTGACGCTTGCCCATTCGCTGGCCTGCGACCTGTCGATGTGGGACGAGCAGATGGACGTGCTGACGCGACGCTACTCGGTGCTGCGCTTCGATACGCGCGGCCACGGCGGCAGTAGTGCGCCCGCCGGCGCGTATACCCTCGAGACGATGGCCGGGGACGTGATCGCCCTGCTCGACGTGCTGGACATCGCGCGGACGCATTTCGTCGGGCTGTCCATGGGTGGGATGATCGGCCAACATGTGGCGCTGCAAGCGCCGCAGCGGCTGGCAAGCCTTGTGCTGGCCGACACGACGAGCCGCTACCCGGCCGACGTGCTGCCAGTGTGGCAGGAGCGCATTCGCATCGTTGAGGAGCAGGGCATGGAGCCCATGGTGGAGCCGACCCTGGCACGCTGGTTCACAGAGCCTTACCGCAAGTCCCATCCCGAAGTCATGGCGCGCATCGGCGACCTGATCCGGGCGACGCCTGTGGCCGGCTACGTAGGCTGCTGCCATGCCATTCCGCGACTGGACATCACGGACCGATTGCGAACGGTGCATCTCCCCGTATTGGTGATGGTCGGCGATCAGGATGCCGGTACACCCGTGGCGATGGCGCGCGAGATCCACGGCGCGATCGCCGGTTCGCAACTCGTCGTGCTCCACGATGCGGCCCACCTGTCAAACATCGAGCAGTCAGCGGTATTCAATCGCGCCCTGCTCGGATTTCTTGATGCCCAGCGCACGTTGTGATGGCGGCGCACGGCACCGGCGCCGCGATTGCCGCTTGCCACGATAGCCGTCACAGACCCCCGGCGATATGATGTCGGGAAACCGATACAACAACAGCAACAGGCGAGAGGACCCCAAATGAAAGAATTGGACAAGGATCTCAGCGCTGCCGCGCTCGAGTACCACCGCAAGCCCACCCACGGCAAGATCTCGGTCGTGCCCACCAAGGGCCTGACCAACCAGCGTGACCTGGCGCTCGCTTATTCGCCAGGTGTTGCGGCGGCCTGCGCGGCGATCGTTGCCGAGCCGGCGGAGGTCGGTACACTCACGGCACGCGGTAATCTCGTCGGCGTCGTCACCAACGGCACGGCCGTGCTGGGCCTGGGCAACATCGGGCCTCTCGCCGCCAAGCCAGTGATGGAAGGCAAGGGCTGCCTGTTCAAGAAGTTCGCCGGCATCGACGTCTTCGATATCGAGATCGCCGAGCACGATCCCGACAGGCTGATCGACATCATCGCCGCCCTGGAGCCGACCCTGGGCGGCGTCAACCTCGAGGACATCAAAGCGCCCGAGTGCTTTTACATCGAGCAGAAGCTGCGCGAGCGCATGAAGATCCCGGTCTTCCACGACGATCAGCACGGCACCGCGATCATATCGAGCGCAGCCCTGCTCAATGGACTGAAAGTCGTCGGCAAGGACATCGGCGCCGTCAAGCTAGTTTGCTCCGGCGCCGGCGCGGCGGCGATCGCCTGCCTCGATCTCATGGTCAAGCTGGGGATCAGGCGCGAGAACGTGTTCGTCTGCGACAGCAAGGGAGTCATCTTCGTCGGCCGCGAGCCGAACATGGAGCCGAACAAGGCGCGCTACGCGCAGCAGACCAAGGCACGCCAGCTTGCCGACGTCATCGAAGGCGCTGACGTCTTTCTCGGCTGCTCGACCGCGGGCGTGCTGTCGCAGGCCATGGTCAAGCGCATGGCCGACAAACCGCTGATTCTGGCGCTCGCCAACCCAGTGCCGGAGATCATGCCCGAGGTAGCGAAACACGTGCGTCCCGACTGCATCATTGCGACCGGCCGGTCGGACTATCCGAATCAGGTCAACAACGTGCTGTGCTTTCCCTTCATTTTCCGCGGTGCGCTGGACGTGGGCGCTACACGCATCACCGAAGCGATGCAGCTCGCCTGCGTCAAGGCGATTGCCGAGCTGGCGGAAGCCGAGCAATCCGATGTAGTGGCCATGGCCTATGGCGACCAGGAGCTGAACTTCGGTCCGGACTACATCATTCCCAAGCCTTTCGATCCGCGACTGATCGTCGAGATTGCGCCGGCGGTGGCCAAGGCGGCGATGGAATCGGGCGTGGCGACGCGACCCATCGCCGATTTCGATGCCTATCGCCATCACCTCACCCATTTCATCTATCGCTCCGGCCTGATCATGCGGCCGGTATTCACATCGGCGAAAGAGGTGGCGCCGGAGCACAAGCGCGTTATCTATGCCGAGGGCGAGGACGAGCGCGTGCTGCGGGCGATCCGCATCGTCATCGACGAGGGACTGGCGACGCCGATCCTGATCGGCCGCCCGCAGGTGATCGAGATGCGCATCGAGCGTTACGGCCTGCGGTTGAAGATGGGCGAGGACTTCGAAGTTGTGAATACCGAGTCCGATCCGCGCTACCGCGAGCTCTGGATGGAGTACCAGAACCTGATGGGCCGGCGCGGCGTGACGCCCGAAATCGCCAAGGCGGCAATGCGTCGCGACACCACGCTCATGGCGGCTATGCTGCTGCGGCGCGGTGACGGCGATGCCGTCATTTGCGGTACCTTCGGGCGCTACGAAGACCACCTCGCCCAGATCGCCGACGTCATCGGACTCAAGGCCGATGCGAAGATCTTCGCCGCGATGAGCGTACTTCTGCTGCCGGAACACACGCTGTTCATCACCGATCCCTATGTCAATGTCGACCCCACGGTCGAGCAGATTGCCGAGATCGCAATCATGGCGGCACACGAGGTGCGCCGGTTCGGGCTTGCGCCGCAGCTCGCATTGTTGTCGCACTCGAACTTCGGCAGTCGCGATTCGGATTCCTCGCGCAAGATGCGCGCGGCGCGTGAGTTGATCGCGCGGCGCGCGCCGGAGCTGATGGTGGACGGCGAGATGCATGCCGATGCCGCGCTGTCGGAGGAGATGCGGCGGCGCGTGCATCCGCACTCGATCCTCGACGGCGAGGCGAACCTGCTCGTCATGCCGAATCTCGATGCCGCCAACATCTCGTTCAACTTGGTCAAGACGATCAGCGGCGAGGGCATTACCATCGGGCCAATGCTACTGGGCGCCGCGATGCCGGTGCAGATCCTGACGCAAACCGCGACGGTGCGCCGGCTGGTCAATATGACGGCGCTGGGAGTGGTGGATGCGAGTTCGCGACGAGGCTGATCGTTCGCCGTTTGCCTCGCCGCCCATCCGCGTGCGGGGCCGGCCATGAAGGGCGTCCTCGGGTTCGCTTGGTTCGCACTCGCCCATCCTGCGCTGGCCCAGTGGCTGATCGCCGCGCCGACGACGGAAGTTGCCGCTGGCAGGTCTGTGGAAGTGGTCGTCGTCGCGCCGCCCGGCGAACTCGCTCCCGATCGCCTGCGCGCGACGATCTCTCTCGGGGAGAGAAAGCTGCCGACGCTGCTCGAACGCACGGAGCATGCCGGTACCGGCCAGGCGCGCTACCGGCTGACGATGCCGGCGGATTTCGCCGGTCTGGTGACGATCGAATTATCCGACTCGGCCTCGACCAAGCTGCTGATTCAGTCCGTGGTGCCCTCGGCGTTGGCCGTCGCCATCGAAGAGAAAGTCGGCAAGCCGGCCGCGCCGCCGTCGGCGGAAGGACCGCCGAGCCCCGCGTTGCAGGCCAACGAGCCGATGTATTTTATTGTCGGCAGCAGCGGTGATGATGTTACGGCGCGCTTCCAGTTGAGCATGAAGTACCGCCTGTTCGATCCGGCCGGGCTGCTGGCAGGCTTCCTGCCCGGCATCGAGCATTTCTATTTTGCCTACACCCAGAATTCCATCTGGGATCTGTCCGGGGACTCGAAGCCGTTCCGCGACACGAGCTATCGGCCGAGCTTCTTTTACGACTGGACGCCGAAGCTCGCGGAAACCGGGCCGCGCCTGTCCATTCGCGCCGGCTACGAGCATGAGTCGAACGGCCGGGAGGGCACCGATTCGCGCAGCATCGACACGCTTTTCGTGCGTCCGACCTGGCACTTCGCGCTCGATCGCGGCAACTTCTTCGAGATTACGCCGAAGTTCTGGTATTACCTCGACCGCGAAGATAATCCCGACATCGCGCGCTATCGCGGCTACACGGATCTCACCGTGCGTGGCGGTGATCATCAGGGATTGATCGGGCAGCTGCATGTGCGCCGCGGAAGCGCCGGCAAGGGCAGTGCACAGCTGGATCTGTCCTACCGCCTCAAGCGCTCGCTATTCTCCAACGTCGGCGGCTTCATTCATGCCCAGTACTTTGCCGGCTACGGCGAGAGCATCCTGGACTACAATCACAGGCGGCGACCGGAGTTCCGGCTCGGCTTTTCCATCGTGCGCTGACGGCGTGCCGGGGAGAGAATCATGCCTAATGCCATACGCATCGAACGAACCGGTGGCCCGGAGGTCCTGCAATGGCAGGCGGTCGAGGTTGGCGAGCCCGGGCCGGCCGAAGTGCGCCTGCGCCATCAGGCCGTCGGCCTGAACTACATCGATATCTACCACCGCACCGGGCTTTATCCGCTGCCGCTGCCGTCCGGCATCGGCCTGGAAGGCGCCGGCATCGTCGAGGCAGTCGGTGCCGGGGTTACGGACGTCAGTATCGGCGATCGCGTCGCCTATGCCGGCGGGCCGGTGGGCGCCTATGCGCAAGTGCGGTGCATGCCCGCCGACCGGCTGCTGCGCCTGCCCGAGGGCATCGGGTTCGAGCAAGCCGCCGCCATGATGCTGCAGGGATTGACGGCCCAGTACCTGCTGCGGCGGACCTACGCCGTCAAGGCCGGAGACGTCGTCCTGATCCACGCCGCGGCGGGCGGGGTGGGCCTTATCGCTTGCCAGTGGGCGAGTGCTTTGGGGGCGACCGTCATCGGCACCGTCGGTTCCGACGCCAAGGCCGAGCTGGCGCATGCCCACGGCTGCCGATATCCGATTGTCTATACGCGGGAGGATCTGACCAAACGGGTGCGTGAGATCACCGGCGGTGCCGGAGTGGCCGTCGTCTACGACTCCGTCGGCAAGGACACCTTCATGGCCTCGCTCGACTGCCTGCGCCCGCTCGGTTTGATGGTCAGCTTTGGCAACGCCTCCGGTCCGGTGCCGCCGGTGGACGTCGCGCTGCTGGCACAGAAGGGTTCTCTGTTCTTGACGCGGCCGACGTTGTTTTCCTACACCGCCAAGCGCGACGATCTCTTGCGCATGGCGCGCGATCTGTTCGATGTCGTGGTCAGCGGCACAGTGAAGATCGAGGTCAATCAGACCTATGCCCTAGCGGACGCGGCGCGGGCTCAGCAGGACCTCGAGGCGCGCCGCACGACCGGGTCAACCGTTCTTCTGCCCTAGCGTTGTCAGGGAAAGGTATACTTGTGCTTCAATGCAGGGTCGTAGATGAAACTCCGAAACCGTTGCACATACTTGGCCGTGTTCTGCGTCCTTGCGAGCGCCCAATTGCCGGTTCCGGCCTTCGCCCAGGAAGGCGTTCATACGCCGGCGCAGGCTGCCTACCTCAATGCCGAAATCAAGCGGGCGCAAGGGCGTTTCGCCCAGCAGGTTTCCGAACTATCCGGCACGCCGGCGAACAAGATTCTCGCCTGGCTGCCCAATGCCAATGACTGGCGCGCCTCCGATCCTAAATACGCTGTCATTCCGGCGCTGGAGCGCGAGAGCAAGACGCGGCTGACGGAGGAGCAGCGTCAGCAGATCGCCGCCGCAGACCGCGAGATGAAGGCCGCCATCGACAAGGCACGGGTTGAGGCGCGCAAGCGGTAACGCGCTCGCCACTGGCCGCGCCGCTCCGCAGCCCCGCCAGGGCTCTGTGCTAAGCTCCGGGCATGGAATCCGTACTCGTCGCCAACCCGAAGGGCGGCTCGGGCAAGACGACCCTTGCGACCAATCTGGCAGGCTATTTGGCACGGGCCGGCCGGCGCGTCATGCTCGGCGACATCGACCGCCAGCAATCCTCGCGGGAATGGCTGAAGTTGCGCCCGTCGTCGTTGCCGCAAATCCGCACCTGGGACGTCGAGATCAACGACCCTGACCGGCCAGCGCGCCCGCCGCTGGGCACGACTCATGTCGTGCTCGACTCACCTGCCGGACTGCATGGCAAGAAGCTCGCGCACGTGCTCAAGCTCGTCAATCGCGTTCTCGTGCCCTTGCAGCCGTCGCTGTTCGACATCCTGGCGACGCGCGATTTCCTGTCCGTGCTACTCGATGAAAAGGTCGTGCGCCATGGCCGTGCTACCGTCGCAGTGGTCGGCATGCGAGTCGACGCGCGCACGCGGGCTGCCCACGAGCTGGAGCGGTTTCTCGCCGCCTACGATCTGCCGGTGCTGGGATATCTCCGGGACACGCAGCTATACGTTCAGGCCGCCGCCCACGGGCTAACGGTGTTCGATCTGCCGCCCGCCCGGGCAGGCAAGGACATCGAACAGTGGCAGCCCGTCGTGGATTGGCTCGAAACGCCTTCGGCGCAAGGCTGACCGGCGTCACCCGTCGGTACTACCTGCCAGCTTCGTCGATTGCCCGGCGCTGATTGTCGGCGCTATTCTGAATGGTCTGCTCGACGCCTTTGGCACGTTCCAGCGCGCGCATTTGCGGTTCGATGACACTGGGTTGTTGCTGTACGGGTACGGGCGCGGGCTTTTCACCGCAGGCGGCGAGCATTGCGGTCGTCAGACTCAGTACTGCGGCATGAACGGACGACCGGATGGGAGAATGCCGCATTCAGTGCTCCATCTCGCCGGTCAGCATGTGCCAGAACATGACCCATGCGCCAGCCCATCCCTTGAGCGGATGCACAAAGACAAAGGGACGGTTCTTCTCGAAGGCGACGTGACCAAACAGGGCGAGTCCATGTGCCGCCACAGGCACGGCCAGCAGCCATTGCCATTCGCGTTTGATGAGCACATACCCGAGAATGGCCAAGGCCAGGACGCTGCCGATGAAATGCATGAGCCGACAGAACCGGTTCCGGTGTCCGGCGACGTAGAGCGGATAGAACTCGCGAAAGCTCGTGATTTCTTTCATGTCGGCAGCCGCATGTTTGGCGGGGAAGCCTGTTGTGGGTCGGGTTGCCGCCCCAACGCGTCGCCGCGCCCAAGGCAGGACGCGCAGTCTACCTTCGTCGGCGGCACCCTGCCATGACCTTGTTCATGCCCGATTCATGACATTAGTCTCGCTGCGGCGAAATGCCAGCCTGCGCCTTGGCTGGCGGCGCAAAGCGGCCGTACCGCAGCAATACCGCCGGCAGGATGAGCAGGTTCAGGATGGTCGAGGTGAGCAGGCCGCCGACGATGATGAGGGCCATGGGGCCCTCGATCTCCCGGCCCGGTTCGCCGCTCCCCAGGGCAAGGGGCAGCAGGCCGATTGCCGTAACCAGGGCTGTCATGAGAATGGAGGGCAGACGTTCGCTGGCGCCGCGAATGGCAGTCTCCAGGTTCCATGCCAGGCCGTCCTCCTCGACCAGATGCTGGTAGTGGGAAACGAGCATGATCGAGTTGCGCAGCGTGATGCCGAACAGCGTGACGAAACCCACCAGCGAACCGAGCGACAGTGTGGCGCCGCTGGCCACTGCGGCGATCACCCCGCCGACCAGGGCGAAGGGCAGGTTTACCAATGTTAGCGCGAGGTTGCGCGCACTGTTGAAGGCGAGCAGGAGCAACAACAGGACGCCGACACCGGCGAGCAAGGCCTCGATAATCAGCTCGCGGCCTGCTTCGTCGCGCGCGACGGCCGTGCCTGACAGCCTGACGTAGTTCCCGGGCGAGAGTTTGACCTGGGCGAGCGCCCGCTGCACGTCATCTACGAACTCGCGATAGTCGCGGCCGCCAATGTTCGCCGTGATGGTCTGTACGCGCTTGCCGCCTTCGCGCAGGATCTTGTAGCGTCCTTCGTCGGCATGGATCTCGGCCAGCTGATCGAGGCGAACCAGCTCGCCGCGCGGGCTGCGCAGCAACAGGCCGGCCAACTGTGCCGGGTGGCGGCGCGCTTCCGGCTCGATCGTGGCGGCGACGCGCACAGCGCGCGACTCGTGATAGATCTGACCGACCTGCGTGCCTGCGATGGCCACCTCGACCGCCTCGATGACATCGGCGTGATTCAGGCCGAACTCGGCGATGCGGTCCGGCCGCAGCCGCACGGCGAACTGGGGGTTGCCCGGCTGCGCCTGGAGCTGCACCTCGTGCGCGCCGGGGACGCGCACCAGGGCGCGGGCCACGTCCCGGGCATCGCGGTCGAGCAGGGCCAAGCTGGCACCGAATACCTGCACGACGAGCGGCGCGGTGTATCCGGAAACCGTCTCCTCGATGCGCTCGGTGAGGAACGTATTGACTGCGAAATTGACGCCCAGGAAACGCCGCTGCGCGCCCTCTCGCTGCTCGTCGGAACGGTCGGCATCGCCGTCGTCGCCAGCGAGCAGCTTGCGGATGCTACGCAGGATGCGGTCTTGCTCTGCGCCGGAGCGGGCATCCAGTTCCACCTCGAACTCGCTGTAATGCACGCCGAAAGTATCGGCACCATTCTGGGCCCGCCCGACCCATTGGGCCACCGACTGCACGCCGGGGATCTTCAGCACGGCTTCCGTCACCCGCGTGCCCAAGCGCAGTGTCTCCGCCTCCGCGGTGCCGGGCACGGCCGACATGTGGATGATGTAGTGCCCTTCCTTGAGGTGGGGGATGAACTCCGCGGCAAGCAGCGGCAATACGGCCAAAGCGGCCGTCAGCACGATCGCGACGCTCGCCATTACGGCCGTGGCGTGTCGTTCCACGGCGCGCAGCGTCCGGACGTATGATTGCTTCAGCGCCGCGACAAGCGGCGGTTCCGCAACACCAAGCGCGCGGCGCGCGAGCAGCAGGCACGACAGTGCCGGGGTCACGGTCAGCGCCACGACGAGCGAGGCGAGGATAGCCAGGATATAGGCCAGCCCGAGGGGGGCGAACAGCTTGCCGGCAACTCCGCCCAATGTGAGCAAGGGCACGAACACCAGCGCCACGATGAATGTGGCATAGACGACGGAGCTGCGGACCTCCAGCGATGCCGTCAGTACCACCTGCCAGCCGGGCGACGGCAGACCCGCGGCGCGGTTCTCGCGCAGACGGCGATAGACGTTCTCCGTGTCGATGATTGCGTCATCGACCACCTCGCCCAGCGCGATCGCCAGTCCGCCGAGAACCATGATATTGATCGTGAAGCCGGCCAGGCTGAGCACGGCCGCCGCGCTGATCAAGGACAGCGGTATTGCGAGGGCAGAGATGAATGCCGTGCGCGCATTGAACAGGAACAGAAAAAGAATCGCGACCACCAACGCCGAGCCGACCAAAATGTCCTGGCGCACGTTGCCCAGCGCCGTTTCGATGAAGTTGGCCGGTCGGAACAGTCCCGGATGCAGCGTGACACGCTCGCGTTCGAGCACTGGCGCCATTTCGCGCAGGGCCGTCTCCAGTGCCTGGGTAACCTGGAAGACATTGGCACCCAGCTGTCCCTGAATCATGAGCATGACACCCGGCTGAGTGTCAATCTGCGCGCCGCTGATCGACGGCGCGCTGCCGGCGGCGAGCTGCGCCACGTCACCCAGGGTAACGACGTGGCCGGCGCGCCGCACGACCACTGCCTGGGCGAGGGAGTCCGGTCCCAGCGCATGGGCCTCGCTGGTGACGATGATGCGCTGGGCATCGCTCTCGATGAAGCCGGCGCCGCGCACGCCCGTGGCGCGCTGTGCGGCCGCCATTACTTCCTGCAGGGAGACGCCGGCCGCCGCCAGCTTTTCCGGCGCGAGCCGGATTTCCCATTGCTCGACGCGGCCACCGAAGACGTTTACGTCGGCGACGCCTTCGACGCTCATCAGGTGAGGCCGCAGGGTCCAGTCGGCGAGCGTGCGCAGCTCGGTCAGGTTGCGCTCGGCGGAGGTGAGGCCGACGGTGAGAACCGTGCTTGCCGAAGATGTCAGCGGCGTAATTACCAGCGATACGCCGCGCGGAAGCTGGGTTGCGAGGCCGGAGGCGCGCTCCGCTACCAGTTGCCGGTTGCGAAAAAGATCGCTGCGCTCGTCGAAGATCACAGTCACGACGGACAGGCCCGGGATGGACTGCGAGCGCAGCGCGCGCACCCCGGTCGTGCCTGCCAGTGCCGCTTCGATGGGCTGCGTCACCAGCACCTCGACCAGTTCGGCCGACAGTCCCGGCGCTTCCGTCTGAATTACGACGCGCGCCGGAGAGAACTCGGGAAAGACCTCCAGGGGGGCCTGCGCCAGGCGGTGCGTGCCAAAGAACAGGCATGCCAGCGCGAGCATCAAGACCAGCCACGGCCGCAGCACGGAGAAGCGCACCAGAGCCCGGATCATGGTTGCAGGCCCTGAAACGGAAGGCCGTCAGTCATCGTTTTCGTTCTTGATCAATCCGCGGGTTTCCTCGGAGAGCAACAATTGCGCGCCGCGCGTGACGATCCGTGCATCAATCGGCAGCGCTGCCGTGATCCAGAACTCATCGGCCCATCGGCCATTGGTGATATCGCGTCGGGCGAATTCCTCGGCGTCGTCGCCGTCTGTGTCATTGAGTTTGACGTAGACCCAGGCGCGGGCGCCGTACCAAACCAGCGCTGCGGCGGGCACACGCACGCTGCCGCCGGCAGCGCGCGTGTCGGCGGATGTGGCGACTATGCGCATGCCGGGCCGCAAACCTTCCGCATCGGCGAGATAGAGGAAGGTTGTGCCAGGCAATTCGGTCGATGCGTGGGTCGTTGCGCCGAGCAACCGTGCCTCCTGCTTGTGGGTCGATCCGCCCACCGGCCGGACCTGCAGCCGGGTCGATGGCGCTCGTGCGCCCTGGCCGACCGCCACCTGGATGAGCATCTTGCGGCCGGCCGCCGCGGCGTCGAGGTTCGCCGCGAGCTTGTCCGCCACGGCGCTGCCCCACTCGCTGACGAGCGCCTGCCGGTGACCGCGCAGCGCTGCTGCGGCCGCTGCGGCTTGTGCCCGCGCTGCTTCGAATTCGGCCTGAGTCGCCTGCAATGCCCGCTCCGAGGCATTGCGCTCGTCACGGAAAAGCGTCTCGGTGCGCTCGTATTCCGCCCGGGCACGTCGCAACTGTGCCTGCGCCGCGTCATCGGCGGCGCGCAGCGCGCCGGCACGCGTGCGATGTTCGATAAGGCTCTGCGCGCTCAGGACAATGCCATAGAGTGGTCTGCCGGTCTCGTTGCCGGCGGCCTCGACCTGCCCGACCTCGATGCCGCTGCCCTCGCGCAGGGCGGCGCTTACCGATACGATGGGCGTCTTGTCGGCGCTGGTGCGCACCCTCGGCTCCTGCAGCACTTCGATGCCCTCGCGCTCGACGTAGAGCTTGAATTCGTCGCGGCCAAGGTAGGCGACGCCGACGACCAAGGCCGCGATCAGCGTACCCTGGGCGACGATCAGCGCGCGCAAATGCGTTGTCTTCATGGGCCGTCCGCAGCGATGGCCGCGATGGCGGAGGGGTCGACGAATGTGGCACCGGGTGCGCGTGCCGGGTCACCGAGCGGACGGCGCGCTGCATCCTCCGCCCTTGCCCAGGCGCGCTGCAGTTCGTAGCGCGCGCCGAGCAGCGTGCGCCCGGCAGTGACCAGCGCGCGTTCGCTGCGCGTGACTTCCAGGCGGTCGATCATGCTTGCCTCATAGCGTCGCCGCTCCCGGGCAAAGTGCAGTTCTGCCGCGTCGTGGGCAGCGCGCGCTGCATCGTGGGCGCGGCGCTGAACGCCCCAGTCCGACCAGGCGGCGTTGATCTGCGCCACTGCGTGCGCCTGGGTCGCTTCGAAGCGTCGCCGGGCGACGTCCCGTTGCGAAGCAGCGGCGGCCACGCGCGCCGTGTTGTCATGGAGCAGGGGAAGAACCAGCGCGAGCCCAATGGACCAGACATTGGCCCCCTTGTCCCACTTGTAGCCCGGCGTCCACTGCCTATCCTGTCCGGCCGTCGCCTCGATCTGGACAAGTGCCTCGCTCTCGGCGTAGTCGATCAGCCCGGCGCGGATGTCCTGCCGCTGTTGCAGCGCCTCTTGTTGGAAGTCGGCGAGCGTGGCGTGCAGTGCCGGATCGGCGGTTTGCGCCGCAATGCCTGCAACGGCCGTCAGGTTCCGGGTTGCGTCGGGCGCAATACCAATGGCATCAGCGAGCTCGATGCGCGTCTGGGTCGCGCGCGCACCGGCGCGGGCGAGGCGCGCGGCGGCATCGCCCGTGCGCACTGCGGCGGCGAGAGCTTCCGCCTGGGATACGGCTCCGACTTCGGCGCGCCGGTGCAGCAGAGTCTGCTCCGCGGCGGCGAGCCGGTGCTCGCGCGCGGCGAGCCGGGCGTCCTCCTCGGCCTGGGCGAGATCGAGCAATCGGTCGCGCACCGCGGCGCGCAGGCGCCAGGCCGTGTCGGTGACCTCCACCGCGGCGCGCTCGTTACGCAACGTGGCGAGCGCGCCGCGCGCCGAGTGTGCGGCGGCACTGCGCACAGGAAACGCCAGCTCGAGACCCAGCGACCAGGGTCGCCGGACCTCCGGGTCATTGCTATGCTCCGCCTTGACGGCGAGTTGCGGATTCGGTGGTTGCAGGTCGCGCTCGGCCTCGCGCACGACGGCCTGCTGGCGAGCCAGGGCGAGGTGATAGTCGCCATGGAAATGCAGCGCAGCCAGGGCGAGATCGTCGAGCGCCCATTGCCGCAGCGGCCACGTGGCCGGGCTGCGCCCTTGGGCGCGCAGGAACGCCCGAAGGGCGGGATCGTCCAGTGTCCGGGCGGCATAGGCGGAAAGCGACGCGGCCGGATCGAGGGGTGCGGGTGCCACCGCGGACGACGCGCAAGCTGCCATCAGGCTCGCCGCCAAGGCACAGGCGAGAATCGAACTCGGAGCGGGATGCGGCGAAGTGTTCATCGGCCTCGGGAGCGATGTCACGACCGTGACAGGGCGGACGCGGCTGCATCTTGGCAGATTTTGCCGCCCTTTGCACCGTCGCGGCCTTTGCGCCACGGCCGGTGAAATCCGGTTGTGAAACCCTGTAAAATCGCGCTTTTGCGCAATTCCTTGAACCTCTCCATGCCAAGCTTCCAGGAAGTCATCCTCACCTTGCAGAACTTTTGGAACGACCAGGGCTGCGTGCTGCTGCAACCCTACGACATCGAGGTCGGCGCCGGAACCTTCCATACCGCCACCTTCTTGCGCGCCATCGGTCCCGAGCCGTGGAAGGCGGCCTATGTGCAGCCCTCGCGCCGGCCGAAGGACGGGCGCTACGGCGACAACCCCAACCGGCTGCAGCATTACTATCAATACCAGGTCGTGCTCAAGCCCTCGCCGAACAATATTCTCGACCTGTACCTGGATTCGCTGCGCGCGCTGGGCATCTCCACCTCGGAACATGACGTGCGCTTCGTCGAGGACGACTGGGAATCGCCGACGCTGGGTGCCTGGGGTCTGGGCTGGGAAGTGTGGCTGAACGGCATGGAGGTGACGCAGTTCACCTACTTCCAGGAAGTCGGCAGCCTGCCGTGCAAGCCGGTGCTGGGCGAGATCACCTACGGCCTGGAGCGCCTGGCGATGTATCTGCAGGGCGTGGAGAACGTCTTCGACCTGGTATGGGCGCCCGGCGTGACCTACGGTGACGTCTACCATCAGAACGAGGTCGAGCAGTCGAAATACAACTTCGAGCACTCCGACGTCGACTGGCTGTTCGCGCAATTCTCCAAGTTCGAGTCGGAGGCCAAGCGCCTGATGGCCCTCGGTCTGCCCCTGCCCGGCTTCGAGATGGTGATGAAGTGCTCGCACACCTTCAACCTGCTCGATGCCCGCGGCGCCATCTCGGTGACCGAGCGCGCCGCCTACATCGCGCGTGTGCGCGCCCTGGCGCGCGAGGTGGCGCAGGCCTACTACGCCTCACGCGAGGCGCTCGGCTTTCCCATGCTCGAACAGCGGAGGGCGGCATGAGCAGCGCCACCCTTCTGGTCGAACTGCACACCGAGGAACTGCCGCCGAAATCGCTGCTGCGGCTGGGCGCGGCCTTTCTCGATTACCTGCAGCGTGGGCTCGTCGATACCGGTTTCGTCGCCGCCGATGCGACAGCGCGATTCTTCGCCACTCCGCGGCGGCTGGCGGCCCAAATGAACGATGTACTCGACGTACAGCCGGAGCGCGTGATCGAGCGCAAGGGCCCGGCGGTGGCCGCCGGCCTCGATGCCAATGGCAAACCGACCAAGGCGCTGGAAGGATTCATGCGCTCGGCCGGCGTGGCCTTCGAGCAACTGGAACGCGCCCAGGATGGCAAGGCCGAGTACTTCGTGGCCCGCGTCAGGAAGGCCGGAGAGAAACTCGACCAACACCTCGCGGCGCTGGTGGATGCCGCGGCGAAGAAGCTGCCGGTGGCCAAGATCATGCGCTGGGGCAGCGGCGAGGCGCAATTCGTGCGACCGGTGCACCGGCTGGTCATGCTCTATGGCGATCGCATCGTCGCAGGCGAGGTGCTCGGCCTGGAAGCGGGCAACACGACCCTCGGCCATCGCTTCATGAGCACCGGCGCGATCGTCATCCCCCACGCCGACGACTACGAGCGGGTGCTGGAGTCGGAAGGCCGGGTCATCGCCGACTTCGCCAAGCGCCGTGGGGCGATTCACGATCAGCTCACGGCGGCCGCCGCGCAGCTCGGCACCGGCATGCATTGGCTCGACGATCCCGCGCTGCTCGACGAGGTGACGGCGCTGGTGGAGTATCCAGTGGTCTACACCGCCAGCTTCGAGCAGCGGTTCCTGCAGGTACCGCAGGAATGCCTGATCCTGACCATGAAGCAGAACCAGAAGTATTTCCCGCTGCTCGATGCCGGCGGCAAGCTGCAAAACCGTTTCCTGGTGGTGAGCAACATCAGGACCGACAGGCAGGACAACATCATCCAAGGCAACGAGCGTGTGGTCCGCGCGCGCCTGTCCGACGCCCAGTTTTTCTACGACCAGGATCGCAAGGAACGCCTCGCCTCGCGGGTGGACAAGCTGGCGGCAGTGGTCTATCACAACCGGCTCGGCAGCCAGTTGGCACGCGTGGAGCGGATCGAACGGCTGGCCGGGAACATCGCCCGTCATTTGCACACCGATGCCGGCGCCGCGGCCCGCGCCGCGCGGCTGGCCAAGGCCGATCTGGTGACCGGCATGGTCGGCGAGTTCCCCGAACTGCAGGGCATCATGGGCCGCTACTATGCACGCCACGACGGCGAAGGGGATGTGATCGCCGATGCCATCGAGGCCCATTATCACCCGCGTTTTGCCGGCGACACGCTGCCTCAGGGCAATGTCGCCTGCGCCGTGGCGCTGGCGGACAAGCTCGATGCCCTGACCGGCTTCTTCGGCATCGGCCAGATCCCGACCGGCGAAAAGGATCCGTTCGGGCTGCGCCGCGCGGCGCTGGGCGTGCTGCGCATACTCTCGGAGACGCCCCTGCCGTTGGATCTGGTGGAACTGATTCGCGATGCCGCGGGCGGGTTTGCGCACGGTGTTCTGCAGGAAGACTGCACGACGGCACTGCACGAGTTCATGTTGGAACGCCTGCGCAACCTTCTGCGCGAGGCCGGCCACGGCCTGGCGGCCGTCGACGCCGTGCTGGCCCAGAAGCCGGCACGCATCGATCTCGTGCTGCCGCGGCTCGCTGCCGTGCGGACATTCGTGTCCCTGCCCGAAGCCGCGGCCTTGGCGGCCGCCAACAAGCGCATCGTCAACATCCTGAAGAAGAGCGACGAGGCGGTCGGCGACGTCGACGTGGCGCTGCTGCAGGAGGACGCCGAGCGTGCGCTGTTCAACCAGCTCACGGCACTGACGCCGTCGGTGAAATCCAGGGTGGCCAACGAGGACTACACCAACGCGCTGCGGGAACTTGCTGGCCTGCGCGGTGCGGTGGACAGCTTCTTCGACAAGGTCATGGTGATGGTGGAGGAGCCGCTCACCCGGCGCAACCGTCTGGCGCTGCTCGGCCAGCTCGCGACGACCATGAACCAGGTCGCCGACATCTCCCGGCTTGCCGTCGAGAAATGAAACTGGTCATCCTCGATCGCGACGGCGTCATCAATTACGACAGCGCGCAATTCATCAAGTCACCGCAGGAATGGAAACCTTTGCCGGGCAGCTTGGAAGCGATCGCCCGGCTCACCCAGTGGGGATTTCGCGTCATTGTCGCCACCAATCAGTCGGGCGTCGGTCGCGGGTTGTTCGACATGAGCACGCTCAATGCCATCCATGACCGGATGATCAAGGAGGTCAACCAGGCGGGCGGGCGGATCGACGCCATCTTTTTCTGCCCGCACGCCGCCGATTCACCCTGCGCCTGCCGTAAGCCTAAACCCGGCCTGTTGCTAGAGATCGCGGCGCGCTACAACGCCGACCTGCGCGGCGTGCCGGTAATTGGCGATTCGCTGCGCGACCTCGAGGCGGCGGCGGCAGCCCAGGCCCAGCCCGTGCTAGTGCTCACTGGCAAGGGCGAGAAGACACGCGACGACCCAAACTTGCCGGAAGGCACGTTGATCTTTCCGAACCTCGCCGCCGTGGCGGAGCACATCACGGCATGACCGTCCTGCGCTCGCTTCTTCTGGCGCTGGCACTTGCCCTGGTGACGCCGCCATTTTCCATCATTGCCATGCTCACCTTCCCGTTCGACGGCCACGCGCGCTATCGCGTAATCACCGTGTGGGCGGACATCATCCTCTGGGTCGTGCGCCACGTGTGCGGCATCGACTACCGTGTCGTCGGCGCCGAGAACATCCCGACCACCCCCGCGGTGATACTGTCCAAGCATCAATCGGCCTGGGAGACGATGGCCTTGCAACACATCTTCCCGCCACTGTGTTTCGTGCTCAAGAAGGAGCTGCTGCGCGTACCGTTCTTCGGCTGGGGCCTGGCGCAGATGCCGATGATCTCCATCGATCGCGCGGCCGGCAAGGATGCCCTCGCGCAGGTGCTTGATCAGGGACGCAAGCGGCTGGAGGAAGGGTTCTGCGTCCTGGTCTTTCCGGAGGGTACGCGCGTGGCGCCCGGCAAGACCAGACGGTACAAACCGGGCGGCGCGTATCTTGCCGCGCACACGGGCGTGCCCGTGGTCCCCGTCGCCCACAATGCCGGGGAATTCTGGCGCCGCCGCGCCTTTCTCAAGTACCCCGGCACGGTCACCGTTAGCATCGGACCGACCATCGATTCCACGGGCCTGTCGGCGGAGGAGATCAATTGCCGCGCCGAGCAGTGGATCGAAGGTGAGATGCGCCGGCTCTTTCCCCATCACTATGGCGAGTGCGTCGAGCAACCAGCTTGAATTGCCGTTCCACCTGCCGCCGGCGCCCGCGGCAACGCAACGGCATGTCCTATTGGGCAATCGCATCGTCACCTACAAACTCACGCGCAGCCGCCGGCGCAGCATCGGCATGGTTATCGATCAGGGTGGCGTGCGCGTCGGCGCGCCGCGCAGAGTCGCCGTCGCCGAGATCGAAAGCTTCCTGCGCAAGAATGGCCAGTGGGTGCTGCGCAAGCTCGACGCCTGGCAGCAGACCAGGCCGCAGCGAGTACTCGTCGTGTGCGATGGCGCGACGCTGCCGCTGATAGGCGAGACGTGTCGGGTCCGCGTCGTACCCGGGCCCGGCCGGGTCCGATTCGAAGCGCCGGAGATCCTGATCGAGGCCTGGCACGGGATGGACATTCGGGATCTGCTTGTGCGCGGTCTGCGCAGCCGGGCGCTGCATCTGTTTCGCGAGCGCCTGGCGCTTCATGCGAAGCGCATCGTCCAGCCGCTGCCCCGGCTGGCGCTTTCCGATGCCCGCACCCGCTGGGGCAGTTGCAGCCGTAGCGGCGGTGTCCGGCTAAACTGGCGCCTGATCCATTTCCCGCTGCGTCTGATCGACTATGTCATCGTGCATGAACTCGCGCACCTGGAGGAGATGAACCATTCGCCGCGCTTCTGGTCCGTGGTCGAACGGATGCTGCCTGACTATCGCGCCGCGCGCGATGAATTGCGGGCGAGGCATTACACTATTCCGGAGCTGTGACGGCGATGCGCATTGCTGCGCCCGCCGGTTTAACCCAGGGCGGGGGTCAGTTTTTTGGAGGGCCAAGACGTGAGAATTCTGCATACGATGTTGCGCGTAGGCGACTTGGAACGCTCGCTCAAGTTCTATACGGAAGTGCTGGGCATGCGCATGCTGCGGCGCCAGGATTACCCGGACGGCAAATTCACGCTGGCATTCGTCGGCTATGGCGAGGAATCCGAGGCTGCTGTGCTGGAGCTAACGCACAATTGGGATACGTCCAGCTACGAGCTGGGCAATGGCTACGGCCACGTCGCCATCGAAGTGGATGACGCCTATGCCGCGTGCGATGAGATCAAGCGCCGAGGCGGCGTTGTGACCCGGGAGGCGGGGCCGATGAAGCACGGCAGGACGGTGATCGCGTTCGTCCAGGATCCCGATGGCTACAAGATCGAGCTGATCCAGCGCAAGTCGTAGGCATAGCGCCGCGGGCGCCCGCCACGTCCTACGCTTCGACTTCGTCGCGTACCGGTCGTGCGAAGCGCGCCAGCGTCTCGGACAATTCGTCCACCGCGGCCGATAGATGTTCCACGGCGGGTGCGGCGCCGGCCAGATCGCCGCTGCGACAACACTTCTCTACTGCCACGGCCGCTGCCATGGCGCGCTCGGCGAGGAAATTCGATGTCGCGCCTTTGATGCTGTGGGCGACACTGTAGAGCGCCTCCAGGTCGTGCCCTGCCAGGGCCTCGCGCAGCCGGGACAGACTCGCGCCGCGGTCGTCGAGGAACATGCGGCAGATCTGTGCCAGCAGTTCTGTATTGCCGTCGAGGTTGTCGAGCACGCCATCGAGGTCAAAGACCTTCGGGACTGCCGGCTGTACCGGAGCCGACGGGGCAGGGTGCACGACGCTGCGCCCGGTGACGCGCGCCAACACCGCAGACAAGGAGGCGGTGTCGATGGGCTTGGAAACGTAGTCGTCCATGCCTGCCGCCAGACATTTCTCGCGGTCGCCCGCCATGGCATGGGCGGTCATGGCCACGACCGGAATGCGATGCTCCGAGTGACCTTCTCTCTCACGCAGCCGCTGGGTTGCCTCGAAGCCGCCCATCACGGGCATCTGGACGTCCATGAATATGATGTCGAACATTTCGCGTGTGGCGAGATCGACCGCTTCGGCGCCGTTCGAGGCCAAGGTGACACGGTGTCCGAGCTTTTCCAGCAGCCGGATCGCCAGTGTCTGGTTCACGCGATTGTCTTCGGCGAGAAGAACGGAAAGCGGCCGCAGACGCGGCGGTGCGTTCTCCGGTGCCACGCAGGTGGACTGCGACATCTCGGTTTCGCGGGCGACGGCGAAGCGCAGCGTAAAGTGAAAGGTGCTGCCTTCGCCGGGAGTGCTCTCGACCCAGATGCGCCCGCCCATGCGCTGCACGAGCCGCGTGCAGATGGCCAGCCCGAGTCCGGTGCCGCCGTATTCGCGCGTCGTGGAGGTATCCGCCTGGGAGAACGCTTCGAAGATGAGACGCTGCTTGTTCGCCGGAATACCAATTCCGGTATCGGCGACGGAAAACTGCACCGTCGCTTCTTCAGCCATGGTGTGCAGAGTTTCGACGCGAATCGCGACCTCTCCCTGCTCTGTGAACTTCAGGGCATTGGCGACCAGATTGGATAGCACCTGGTGCAGGCGATGAGGGTCTCCGCGCACGCGGTCGGGTGTGGCGGCATCCACGTGGCAATGAAGCTCGATCCCCTTGTCCCTGGCTTGCTGGGCGAAGGTGCGCAAGGTCTGCTCCAGCCGTTCTCGCAGAGAGAAGGCGACCGATTCCAGGTCGAGCTTGTTGGCCTCGATTTTCGAGAAGTCGAGGATCTCGTTGATGATGTACAACAGGCTGTCCGCCGAGGACTTGACCAGACGCAGGTACTCGCGCTGCTCGTCGTCGAGCTGGGTGTCCAGAGCCAGTTCCGTCATGCCGATGATGGCATTCATCGGGGTGCGGATTTCGTGGCTCATGTTGGCGAGAAACTCACTCTTGGCGCGGCTGGCCGCTTCCGCGGCCTCCTTTGCGCGCAGCAATTCGCTTTCGAAATGCTTGCGCTCGGTGATGTCAGTGACGACGCCGAGAATGCCGGCGACCGTGCCGTCAGCCTTGGCGAACGTGACCTTGTTGTAGATCGCGTCGCGCAGCCGGCCCTCGGCGTCGGCGATCTGCGCTTCATAGACCTGGACGCCGGGATTGGCGATCAGCTCGCGGTCGCGCTCGAAGTGCCAGCCGGCCCGGTCCTTGGGAAACACGTCGAACATGGTCCTGCCTATCCACTCCTCCCGCTGGCAGCCGAAGAACGTCTCCCACGCCCGGTTGAACCCGAGGTAGCGCCCGTTCGCATCCTTGAAGTAGATCGGATTCGGAATGGCCTCGATCAGGTCTTGGACGAAGCGCAACTGGTCGCGCAGTCGCTCTTCCGCGAGGCGCCTTTCCGTGATGTCCGCCGCCGAGCCGGACAGCCCGACTAGCTTGCCACTGTCATCGACGAGGGCGCGCACGAAGCACTCCACCCAGCGCAGGCTGCCGTCCTTGGCGCGGTAACGCAGCTGTTGGCGGTGCGATTGCTGCGTGTCCGCCATGATCGAACGGAAAGTGCGCAGGAAGTCCTCCCGATCCTCGTCGGGAAACAGTTCGATCGCTGGACGGCCGAGGGATTCCGAGATGGAGTACTGCGTGATGTCCTCCCATGCTCGGTTCAGATATGTCCATCGGCCATTGACATCGGTCTGGAACACCACCTCGGTTAGATTCTCCAGCACGGAGCGGTGCCGGCGCTCGCTCTCCTCCAGCGCCGTGCGCTGGTCGAAAAGCCGGATCGAAGCCCAATTCAGAGCGCTGGACAACTGCTGGATCTCGTGCGTTGAATTGCACGGCGGCATGATGGTGCCGAAGTCCGTGTCCAGTTTCTCGGCGAAGGTAGCAGCCCGGTGCAGGGCCCGCATCGGCCGGCGCAAGAATGCGATGACCAGTAGCGTGGCGCAAGTCGTGACAAGCACGCCGAACATTAGCGCGTCGGCAATGATTTGATCGTGGGTTGCCGTCACCGGTGTCGCGTCCAGTTCGGTGCGAAGCCAGCCGAGGGCGTTCTCGGAGCCGATGCGTGTCCAGGCGGTCAGCGACGAGCCTTCGTGCAGCACCAGCGTCTGCTGCGCGGCTTCCGGGCCGGGTTGTTCGGCACCACTCAGCGCACTTGGCACGACGATTCGCCGCAGCCTCTGGTCGGTCCGCAAATGCGCATCCGCACCGCGCGTCAGGTGCAGAAGAACGAAGCCTGCGCTGTCTGTGACGGCAACCGAGACGACGCCGGGTGTCGTTTCCACCGGCTTGAGCAGGCGCTCGAACTCCGTGAAGTTGGCTTCGGCAAAATCGTTGAATATGGCGGCGGCGAGGCTCGAGCCCAACGTCTCGGCGTGTTGCCGGAGGAGGTTCTTGGTGAGGTCCGATTGTTCCCTCGCCACGTATGCGGCATAGACGGCGATGAACGCCGCGAACAGCAGCGCGAAGAGCAGCCCGAGCTGCTGGTAGAGATGCTGTGGGACCAGTTTGCGAGCGAGCGTACGCAGATCCATTGCGGTGCCTGCTCCGTGTGCTTACATTCGCCGTGGCCTATCAGTCGCGGTAGCGTTCTCTGATCGCCAGGACGTCCGCCCAGCTCTGCAGAAATGCGTCCACGCACGCCGGGTCGAAGTGTCCGCCCCGTCCTTCCTGAAGGAATTCCTTCGCCGGTTCGAGTTCCCAGGCCTTCTTGTATGGCCGCTCCGAGGTGAGCGCGTCGAAGACATCGGCAACGGCGACGATGCGGCCGAAGACGGGAATCTGCGCGCCGACCAGCCCCTGCGGGTAGCCCGAGCCGTCGTACTTCTCGTGGTGGGTCAGCGCGATCTGCGCCGCCGCCTGCAGCACCGGCGACGCACTGTCCTTGAGGATCTCGTGGCCGATGACGGCATGCCGTTTCATGATCTCGAACTCCTCGGGAGTCAGTTTGCCGGGCTTGAGCAGAATGTGATCGGGAGTGCCGAGCTTGCCGACGTCATGCATCGGCGCCGCATGCAGGAGCGTTTCCTGATCGTCCACGCCCAGTTCCAGGTTGCGAGCGATGAGACGCGAGTAGTGGGCCATGCGCTGGATGTGCGCGCCGGTTTCGGGATCGCGGAATTCCGCGGCCTTGGCCAGCCGCAGGATGGTCTCGCGCTCGCGGGCGTAGATCAGCTCGGTGGCGCTTTTCACTTCCACCGCCAGAGACTGGGCGCGGTCGGCCAGCACCAGGTGGCTGCGGCGCAGCGTCAGCATGTTCTTGACCCGTGACAGGAACTCGGTGCGGTCGACGGGCTTGGTGAGAAAATCAGTGGCACCCGACTCGAGCGCGCGATAGCGCACTTCCTTTTCGTAGTCGGCGGTGACCATCAGCATCGGCGTCTGCGCCTTGCCCGGCGCATCGCGGAAGCGTCGAATGAATTCGATACCGTCGGGTGCCGGCATCATGTAATCGACGATCACCAGGTCAGGATCGTGTTCCAGGCACCATGCCAGGCCGTCGGAGGAATTGGTAAAGCTGACCGCCTTGCAGCCATCGACCTTGTTGACAAGCGCCTGCATCAACGTCACGTTGATGGGGGTGTCGTCTACGATTACAACATTCATCCTGGCTCCAAGAAACCTGCCCGGCGGGCGTTGGGCCAGGTGGCCGAGTTGTCCGCGGTAGCGTCGGACTCGGTGCGCGTTGCGGTGGATACGAGTCAAAAGCCATTACGGCGGCGGGGCGGCCAACTTGAGGGAGCAATGCCTTGGGAATCAACGTTGAAGAGCAGCGCACGCGTCGAAGTCGAGTTGGCGCGGCGATGATCATCCGCTGGGCGCTGTGGTGCGCGCTTCTGGTCTGGCAGCCGCTGCGCGCTGCCGATCGCCTGCCCGCCTACGGCGCCGACCTGAATCAGACGACGGTGTCCGGCATCTCCTCGGGCGGCTACATGGCCGTGCAGTTCCACGTTGCCCATTCTGCCGTCGTGCGCGGGGCGGGGGTGTTGGCCGGCGGGCCTTACTACTGCGCCCAGGGCAGCTTGTGGACGGCATGGAACAACTGCATGAAACCGCGCAACTGGGCGCCTGTGCCGGCGACGGAAGTGCTCAAGACCCAAACCGACGTGCTGGCGCGCTCCGGCGTGATCGATCCGACCTCGCATCTGGCGCGCGCCAGGGTTTGGTTGATGTCCGGCAGCCGCGACGAAACCGTGCTGCCGTCGGTAGTGGAAGCCCTGCAGCGCTTCTACTCAAGCTTCGTCGATCCGGCGCGCATCAAGTATGTGAGTGACATTGCCGCCGGCCACGGCATGATAACGAACGACTTTGGCGCTGCCTGCGCGGCGACGACGAGCCCTTACATCAACGACTGCGACCGGGACGTGGCGGGGGAGTTGTTGCAGTATCTCTATGGCGCGCTGAAACCGGCGCCTTTGCAGGAAGGTGGTACGCTGCGCCAGTTCGATCAGCGCGAATTCTTCGGCGGCGATGCCTTCCGCCACAGCATGGCCGACACCGGCTATGTCTACGTGCCTGCCCAATGCGCCCAGGCTTCATGCCGTGTTCATGTGGTATTCCACGGCTGCCGTCAGAACGCCGAGGCGGTCGGCGAAACCTTCGTACGCCATGCAGGCTACAACCGCTGGGCCGACGGCAACGACCTCATCATCGTCTATCCTCAGACCGTCATGCGCAACGGCTGGGGGCTGAGCTGGAGCGCCGGCTTCATCTTCAATCCGCGCGGCTGCTGGGACTGGTGGGGCTATGACAGCCCCAACTATCACACCAAGGCGGGCCCTCAGGTCAAAGGCGTCAACGCCATGGTGGAGCGACTCGGCGAACCGCGGCGCTGACGGGCGCCAGCAGGCCGCGCTGCATCGCGCCCTAATCCTCCATTGCGCCGCACTCGTCGGCGGCGAGATCGGCTTCGACGAATGCGCCGCGCTGGCCGTTTTCGCAGTCGAACCACGTCGCGATCAGGCAGCCTTCCTTATCCTCGATCCATTGAACCGCAAGCATGACTCACCTCCATATGTTGATCAGGGCTCTACCGGGTTGGTGGCAGGGCATGTCTCCCGCCCCTGCCCGAAGTTATTGCAGGGATCGTGCCTGTGCCGTTTGTTGCCGCTAACAGACTGAGTAGCAAGAACTTTATCTTCTGAGGTGGTTCCAGTCGCCGCTTGACAGGAGCCGGGTGACGGCAGGCACGCGACAGCTCAGGGTCAACACTGTTGGCTGGATGGCAACACGTCCCGCCGTTCGCCGGGTGCGCCGTTCCAGTACGCAACTACAGAACGCCACGGCGTCGCCGTTATTCCGGCGTGTTGCACTCGCGCCTCAGGGAGAAGTCATGAAGATCATCGAGCCAGGCATTGCGGAAACTTCGCGGACACGACAGACCGAGCCGTTCGCCTTCACCGGAGACGGCAAGGAGTACTTCGGCATCTGGATCGTCAACCTGCTACTGACGATCGTCACGCTCGGCATCTACTCGGCGTGGGCGAAGGTGCGCCGGCTGCAGTACTTCTATCGCAACACCTCGGTCGCCGGAGCGAGCTTCGACTACCACGGTTCGCCTCAGGCCATTCTCAAAGGCCGTGTCGTTGCCGTCATCCTGCTCGCCGCCTACAACCTGTCCTTCCAGTACAGCGAAGCGCTCGGGCTCGCCGTGCTGGCGGTGCTGGCGATGGTGATGCCGTGGCTGCTGGTGCGCTCGCTGCGCTTCAAGCTGCACAACAGCAGCTATCGCGGACTGCGCTTCCGCTTCCGCGGAAGCGTCGGGGAGTCCTATGTCGTGTTTCTGATCCTGCCGATCGCCAGCATTTTTACCCTCTACCTTTTGGCGCCGGTGTGGCACCAGCAGCTTAAGAAGTACCAGCACAACAACAGTTGCTATGCCGATGCGGAGTTTCGCTTCGACGCACCGGTGGGCGCTTTCTACCGGATCTACCTCGCCGCCGCGGCGATGGGCCTGGCACCCATCGTGCTGGCGGGCATGCTTGCCGCCACGGTCCTCCCCGGCATGATGGACAGCATCGGTCCTGCGGCCGCCTATCTGGCGCCTCTCGTCGCGCTCGCTGTGATGGCGTTGTTCGCGGGAATATGGGTTCTGCTCGTGAAACCGTATCTCGTCGCGCGTATCCAGAACCTGGTCTGGAACAATACGGGTCTGGGCCCGCACCGCTTTGCCTGCGCGCTCTCGGCGCGCAAGCTGTTCGCAATTCACGCGACGAACTTGCTCCTGATCGTTCTCACACTCGGGCTGTACAAGCCCTTCGCGGCCGTGCGTCTGCACAAGTACATGGTGGAGTCCATGGCATTGTTGCCAGTGGGCGATCTCGAAAGCTTCGTCGCCGGCCAGACGCTGGCGGAGAGCGCGGCGGGCGAGGAGACCGCGGATCTGTTCGATATCGACATCGCCCTATGACATGTTGCCAGCGCACTACTACGACGGGCGCAGCGCCAGACGCCACAGTGTGGCGATCGAAGTGGATGGCGAGACGCTGCGCATGGTCGGCGATGGCATCGAACGCACCGCTGCGCTGACCGAATTGCGCATCTCCGAACCTATGGGCACGGCGCCGCGGCTGATCACCTTCGGCGACGGCGCCGTGTGCGAGGTGCGCGACCACGCCGGATTGAGGCGATTGCTGGCGCGGACGGGTCATCGGGATCGCCTCGTCGTACGCTGGCAATCCAATGTGCGGTGGGTCTTTGCGTCCCTCGTCGCCTGCGTCGTCCTCGTGGCCGCGGGTTATCGTTACGCCGTGCCGTGGTTCGCGACCCACGTGACTGAACACCTGCCGGACGCCTTGGTGCAGCAGCTCAGCCAACAGGCTTTGCAGACTTTGGACAGGTATCTCCTCGCGTCGAGCCAGGTGCCCGGACCACGGCAGGACATGCTGGTCAGCGGCTTCGCCCGCCTGCATCCGTCGGAAGGGCACGCGGTGCGGTACGACTTGCAGTTCCGTGCCAGTGACGCGCTGGGCGCCAATGCCATGGCACTACCGGATGGTACGATCGTCGTTACCGATGCCCTGATCGACCTCGCGACGAGTGACGAAGAACTCTTCGGCGTGCTGGCCCACGAGCTGGGACATGTCCGCCACCGGCATGGCATGCGCCTGCTGTTGCAGAGTTCCATTACCGGCTTGTTCATGACCTGGTATCTGGGTGACGTCAGCAGCCTGCTCGCCGCAGCGCCTGCGGCTTTACTGGAGGCCAAGTACTCCCGCGGTCTCGAAGCGGAAGCCGACGAGTATGCTGTGCAGATGTTGCGCGCCAATGGCATCGCGCCCACGGTGCTGGCTGATATGTGGGAGCGCATGGAGCGCGCCGAGGGGCGGCGCAGTCACGCAGCGGAAGATGAGAGCGGAATCCCGGACTATCTCTCCAGCCATCCGGCTACGGCCGAGCGGATAGAGCTATTGCGCAGGCACGCCGCGCCGTTGCGGTGACACTGGGGCGGCCAGTCGTTGGCCGTCTCCATGTGCCAAGGGAGTGGAAATGATCAGTGCTCGCCGGCCGGTGCTGGCGTGAACATGTCGTGAGTCGCCGCAGGCACGCACGCACGCAGCGGAATCCGCCGAAACCCGCATGCGGGTTGGTGGGCCGTGTTGGACTCGAACCAACGACCAAGGGATTATGAGTCCCCTGCTCTAACCGACTGAGCTAACGGCCCGCGGGGGGAACATGCCCGTGGGGCGGAGCGCCGCTGTCGTCGGACTTCGCGCGGCGCGTGTCGCCTGCGATATTCTAGCAGACGCATCGAGCGCGCTCCGCGCATGGCCCGCTCCGGCGGGGCGCGCGTCAACCGCGAACTTCGCACGAACTTTGTGCTGCGGACGCTTCGCAGATCCGTGCGCGGCGAAGCCGGCCGGCGCTGCCGCACCGTTCAGCCCCGTGTCAACAATGCATTTGGCTGATGTGCATGGCATCCGATCGTGCGCTACGATGACGTGCCAATAGGCTCAGAAGCGATCCGGATGATACACGCGGCGCACATCAGACGCGGCAACGACGGGGTCTGCGAAGCGCACTCGCTCGATCAGCATCTCGTCGCCACGGCTACCGGTGCCGCCTCGTTCGCCGCTGCATTCTCCGCCCGTGACTGGGCCTATCTTGCCGGCCTGTGGCACGACCTCGGCAAGTACCGGTCGGGCTTTCAACGTTACATCCGGCAAGCAAACGATGTCGATGCCCACATCGAAGGACGCGCGGTCGGCCGGGAAAAAACCCACTCTGCTGCGGGCGCCTTATGGGCGGAACGCAAGCTCACCGAATCGGCCGGTTCCCGCGGCAAGGTAATGGCCCGCGTCCTACAGTACCTTATCGCTGGCCATCACGCCGGGCTGGACAACTGGGATGGGGGTCTGAAGGCGCGACTTGTCGGCCGGGACGCTGCCGTCGAGCTCGAAGAAGCACTGGCCGCCCACCCACCTACCGGCATCCTCGAACTGGGACCCTCGCTTCCGGCCTTCGGCGATATTCCCGTCGATCGGCCGGGCGACATTCCGGGGCGCTTCGCGCTGTGGGGGCGCATGCTGTTCTCCTGCCTGGTGGACGCCGACTTCCTCGACACCGAAGCCTTCATGGACGTGGGCAGGAGCGCCGCGCGGGGCGGTGGTGCTGACGTCGCGGCACTCCTGGTGACGTTCGACAGCCACATGGCGGCAGTTGCCAGCCGCGCCGCCGCCACGCAGGTCAATGCCCTACGAGCCGATGTCCTGAACCAGTGCCGCGAAAAGGCGGAGCGTGCGCCCGGCGTGTTCACCCTCACGGTACCCACTGGCGGCGGCAAGACGCTTTCGAGCCTGGCCTTTGCGCTCACGCACGCGGTTCGCCACGCCAAACGCCGCGTGATCTATGCCATTCCCTACACCAGCATCATCGAGCAGACGGCCGACATCTTCCGCAGCATCTTCGGCGACGAGAACGTGGTGGAGCATCACAGCAATGCCGAATCGGATCCAAGCAAGGAAACCAGCCGCTCGCGCTTGGCGTGCGAAAACTGGGACGCGCCGCTCGTCGTCACCACGAACGTGCAGTTCTTCGAGAGCCTGTTCGCGCGGCGCACCTCGCGCTGTCGCAAGCTGCACAACATAGTCGGCAGCGTGGTCGTGCTCGACGAGGCGCAACTGCTTCCGGTGGAATTCCTGCAACCCATCCTCGACGTTCTGCGGCTCCTGGTGCGTGACTACGGCGTTACGTTGGTGCTCTGTACCGCGACGCAACCGGCGCTGACTGCGCAGGAGAACTTCGATCCACGCCGCGGCTTGCGCGGCTTCAAACCAGAAGAAGTGACCGAGATCATCGACGACGTGCCGGCGCTCTATGGCGCCCTCAAACGCGTACGGGTCCATCGACCGGCAGACCTCAACATCAAGCGCGAGTGGCCTGAGGTCGCGCGTGACGTCGCTCGGCACGACGCGGTCCTTGCAATTGTCAATCGCCGCGCGGATGCGCGCGAGCTGTACCGGCTGCTGCGCAGCGAAGCCCCGCAAGGAACATGGCACCTGTCCGCGCTGATGTGCCCCCAGCATCGCAGCGATACCATCGCGCGCATCAAGGCAGCGCTCGACGCGCGCCGTGGTGCACTCGCCGCTGGTCGCGAAGGCGAGCCGGTACGCGTGGTCAGCACCCAATTGGTGGAGGCCGGCGTAGACATGGATTTTCCCGTGGTCTATCGCGCCATGGCCGGCTTGGACTCCATTGCCCAGGCGGCCGGACGTTGCAACCGCGAGGGCCGGCTAGATGGACTGGGCGATGTACACGTGTTCGTGCCTCCGACCGAACCGCCCCCGGGCCTGCTGCGACAAGCCGCACAGACGTGCCGCACGGTGTGGTTCGACAGGCCGGACGATCCCTTTGACTTGCCGCTGTTCCGCCGTTTCTTCACACGGCTGTACAACGACGCCCCCTCGCTGGACGCGAAGGGTATCTCAGATGCGCTACGGCTTGAAAAAGACCCGCACGAACTTACCCTCGCCGTGCGCTTCCGCGACGCGTCGGACGATTTTCGGCTGATCGACGAGAAGGACTCCGCGACAGTCCTCGTGCGCTACCGCAGCCCCGGCTCGCGCGAAGACATCGATGCGCTCATCGACATGCTCGAACGCGACGACCTCCGGCGCTGGCTCATGCGCAAGCTCCAGCGGTACGGCGTGACGATCTATCGCCACGACCTGAACCGCCTGCTGGCGCTCGGTGATGTCCGTGAAGTCTCGACCTGCCCCGGACTATACGTTCAGCGCGAGGGATGGGACGGCTTCTACGATCCGGTGCTCGGCGCGAATCTCGACGGCGCACCGGGCGATCCTGCTGGGCTCACCGTATGAGCCTGGCGTACGCGACAATGGAACGTCAAACCAGGGAGAGAATGCGGGATGAGACCCTTCTGTCTTGAAGTCACGGGCGACTACGCCTGCTTCACGCGCCCGGAAATGAAAGTGGAACGGGTATCCTACGATGTCATCACGCCTTCTGCTGCACGCGCGGTGTTCGAGGCCATCCTGTGGAAACCGGCCATCCGCTGGCGCATGAAGAAGATCGAAGTGCTCAGGCCAGTGCGCTGGATCAGCGTGCGGCGCAACGAGGTCGCCTCCGTCGTGTCCGTGCGCAATGCCATCACGGCGATGAACGAGGGCCGCGGCGACCTGGGTCTGTACATCGAGGACGACCGCCAGCAACGCGCCGGGCTTTTCCTGCGCGACGTGGCCTATCGGCTACATGCGGACATGGAGCTGGTTTCCGAAGACGCACGCGCCGATCCCAACAAGTACGTCGCCATGTTCACCCGCCGCGTCGCCAAAGGCCAGTGCGTGAACCAGCCGTATCTGGGCTGCCGCGAATTCGCAGCGCGTTTCCGGCTGATTGAAGATACCTCTGCCGAACCGGAGCCGGAATCTTCAGTGGACGGCGATCTCGGCTGGATGCTCTACGACCTGGATTTCGCCGATCCTGGCGATCCGAAGCCGCAGTTCTTCCGCGCCCGTATCGACTGCGGGGTCATGAATCTCCAAGACGTGGAGGTGCGCGGATGATCCTCCAAGCGCTGAATGACCTCTACGACCGGGTTGAACTTGCGCCCGAAGGTTGGGAGTACAAACCTATTCCCTTCCTCATAGAAATCAGCGAATCAGGCGAGTTTGTCGAGCTAACGGATTTGCGCGGGGCTTCAAAGAAACCCGCCGATGCCAAGCCCATGCTCGTTCCTAAGGCCGAAATTCGTTCTGGCCCTCGCGCGCATGAGAAGCCGAACACACTTTGGGATCATTACGGATTCGTATTTGGTGCCCCCAAATCCGACAGCGACAAGGACCGAACCACGGCCGCGCTTCAGCTGGAGCATTTCGTCCGGCGTGTGATTTCCCTGGGCGAGGCAGCACCATCCTCAAGAGGACTTGCCGCAGTACGCCAGTTTTATGAAAAGGGAGAGTTTCGGAAGGCACAGTCACACACGTTATGGCCGGAATGCCACAAGATTCGCGGCTGCAATTTCACCTTCCGTGTTCAGCCTGACACGGAACCGATCTTACATGAGCCGGCTGTCAGGGAGGCGCTGTCTCAGCGCAGCGAACCCGGGGATGGAACACAAAGTACTTGGCAAGTCTGCCTGGTTACCGGGGAACGCAGCGCGATTCAGTCCTTACACTTTCCCATCTCTGGAGTATGCGAGAAGCCGGCGCCACTCTCAGCTGTGAACGATGGTGCGTCCCCGTCTTTCTCTTCTTTCCACAAGAATCAGGGATTCAATTTTCCTGTTGGGGAGCGCGCTGTATTTCGGTATACCACGGCGCTCAATCATCTCTTGCGGAGGGACTCGCGGAATAGATTCAGAATCGGCGAGACGGTGTGTGTATTCTGGGCACAACGGCCGGATGAGGTCGAAGATGTGTTTGCGGCGGTATTCGGTGGCGATGACGCTTTGGCTGCGGGTCAGGTTCACGCCATCTTGGCGTCTGTACAAACGGGCCGCTTCGACGGCGCGCGCGGCGAAAACCGCTTCTTCGTGCTAGGGCTTGCGCCCAATGCGGCGCGCATCGCGGTGCGCTTCTGGCATGCGGCGCCGCTCCACGAGATCGCGCAGCGCATCCGCGCCTGGTTCGCTGATCTGGAGGTATCTCGCGGGCCGAACGACCCCGAATATCCGAGCCTGTTCCGCCTGCTCACCGCCGTCGCCGTGCTCAACAAGGCGGACAACATCCCGCCCAATCTCGGCGGGGATGTGATGCGCAGCATTCTTGCCGGGACACCTTTCCCTGCCACGTGGTTGAACGCTGCCGTGCAGCGCTGCCGTGCAGAACAGCGCGTCACCTACTTGCGCGCGGCAGCCGTGAAGGCTTGTCTAAACCGCTCGATTCGAAACGCCCGAAGAATCGGCCAAGAACCCGAAAAGGAGATGATGTCCATGCTCGATACAACCAATCCGTCCGCAGCCTATCGCCTCGGACGGCTCTTTGCGGTCCTGGAGAAGGTACAAGAGGAAGCCAGCCCTGGCCTCAACGCAACAATCCGGGAGCGCTACTACGGTGCCGCGTCCAGCACGCCGGTCGCGGTTTTCACCACGCTGCTGCGGCTCAAAAACCACCACCTCGCCAAGCTCGACAATCGGGGGCGCGCGGTGAATCTCGAGAAGTTGATCGGCGAAATCGTCGACGGCATAGGTGATTTTCCGGCGCACCTTGCGCTGCCAGACCAAGGCCGTTTCGCGCTCGGCTACTACCACCAGCGGCAGGCCTTCTTTACCAAGAACACCGACGACTGATCATCCAAAGGGGAACACTCATGAGCCTGAACAACCGCTACGACTTTGTCCTCATCTTCGATGTGCGCGACGGCAATCCCAACGGCGACCCGGATGCCGGAAACCTGCCACGCCTGGATGCCGAATCCGGCCATGGCCTGGTGACCGATGTGTCGCTCAAGCGCAAAGTGCGCAATTTCGTTGGAATGGTGAAGGGGGAGCGGCCCCCGCACGAGATCTATGTCAAGGAAAAGGCGGTCCTGAACAAGACGCACGAGCGAGCCTACGTCGCGATCGGCGCAGGCGACGCACTCAAGGGCGACGACAAGAAGCGCAAGGGCGGCGGTGATACGGTCGAACAGGCGCGAACGTGGATGTGCGCCAATTTCTACGATGTGCGCACCTTCGGTGCCGTTATGTCGACTGGCGTCAACTGCGGCCAAGTCCGCGGCCCTGTGCAACTGACGTTCGCGCGCTCGGTGGACCCCATCGTCGCGCTGGAGCACTCCATCACCCGCATGGCGGTGGCGACCGAAGCCGAAGCGGAGAAGCAAGGCGGCGACAACCGCACCATGGGCCGCAAGCACACCGTGCCCTACGGCCTCTACGTGGCCCACGGTTTCGTCTCTGCCTTTCTCGCCAGGCAAACCGGCTTCGGCGAGGACGACCTCGAACTGCTATGGCAGTCGCTTGAACACATGTTCGAACACGACCGCTCCGCGGCGCGTGGCGAGATGTCGACACGGGGGCTCTACGTCTTTAAGCATGACAGCGAACTTGGCAACGGCCACGCACATTCCCTTTTTGACCGCATCAAGGTCAGTCGCAAGGACGGCATCGACGTGCCCCGCAGCTTCTCGGAATACGACGTGCGCTTCGACGGGGAAGCGCTTGCCGTCGGGGCGAGCGTGAAGGCTGCAGAGGGGGTGACGCTCACGCGGCGGTGCTGAAGAACCTACCGCCTCGCGTTCCAATATTCGGGCCGGCGGCGTTGGTGGGCAATCGCGATGATGGCGATATGATCTTCGGTAAGTCGATAGACCAGCGAATAGGGGAAGCCCCTGAAGCGCAGCTTGCGGGTCTTTGCCGCGCCGGGCGTACCGATCTGCGGATGCTCGACTATCCGCGATCGGACGTCGTCATAAGCGGAAACGAAATCGGACGCGACACGTTGGCCGGCCCGCAAGGCATACCACTCGGCCGCTTCGTGGAGTTCGGCCCTGGCTGCGGGATGCAGGCGGACCTGCATCAGCCGTACTTGGCGCGCAGTTCGGCGATGACCGTTTCGTGCGGGAATGTCTCGACTTCGCCGGCCTCCAATTGCCGCACACGGCGCTCGATCTCCGCGTCCCAAGCTGCGTCGATCTCACTCTGCGGCTCAAGGCTGGCCCAGAGCCGATCTGCCAATTCGGCGCGGTCCTCGGTCGACAGTTTCATGGCTTCGGCCTGGATCTCTTCAAGAGTGGCTGGCATCGCTGTTTCCTCAGTCCTGATGGAACCAAGTGTAATCCGACCAAACCGAAAATGCATCGCTCGTGACTGACTCCGACACCAATCTCGCCGACGAGCCTGTCCAGATTGCGGCCCTCCAGCACTGGCGCTACTGCCCGCGCCAGTGCGCGCTGATCCACATCGAGCAGGCGTTCGCGGAGAACCTCTACACCCTGCGCGGGCAGGCGGTGCATGCGCGGGTGGACGAGCCAGGCGTCGAGGTGCGCGCCGGTTTGCGCGTCGAGCGCGCGCTGCCGGTATGGAGCGAGCGGCTGGGCTTGACCGGCAAGGCGGACGTGGTGGAGTTTCAGCCCGACGGCACCCCCTACCCGGTGGAATACAAACACGGCCCGCGCCGCAAGTCGCCGCACATCGCGGCGTGCGACGACATCCAGCTCGCCGCCCAAGCCGTCTGCCTCGAAGAAATGACGGGCAAGGCGGTGCCGGAAGGCGCGCTGTTTTATGCCAGCTCGAAGCGCCGGCGCGTGGTGCCGATTACGCCTGCGTTGCGTGCGGAAGTGGAGGGCGCGACGGCGGAAGTGCGTGCCCTGCTTGCCGCGGGCAACGTGCCGCCGCCGGTAGACGACGAGCGCTGCCGTGCGTGCTCGCTCGCCGAGTTGTGTCAGCCCCACGCCCTGGCCGCGACGGGCATGCAGGCCGATGCCCGCCGCCATCTCTTCGACCCGGATAGTTAAACAATGCAACTGCTCAACACGCTCTACGTCACCACTCCGGAAAGCTTCCTGCGTCTGGACAACGACACCATCCGCGTCGAGGTCGAGCGCGAGACGCGGTTGCGCGTGCCCCTGCATCATGTCGGGGCGGTGGTTTGCCTGGGTAACGTGGGCGTGTCCACGCCGCTGGTGCACCGTCTGGCGGACGAAGGCGTGAGTCTCGTATTGCTCGACGCCAATGGCCGCTTCAAGGCGCGCATGGAAGGCGCCGTGTCGGGGAACGTACTGTTGCGCCGCGCCCAGCACGAGCGCTCGACGAACCCAGCATTCGCGCTTGAGACGGCGCGCGCCTGTGTGGCGGGGAAGATCAAGAACGCGCGCCAGGTGTTGTTGCGGGGCGCCCGCGAAGCGAAGACAGATGAGGAGGGCGGGCAGATCGGGCGTGGCGCGGACGATCTGGCCGCCTCGCTGCGTGCGCTGCCGGATGCTGCTGACCTGGACGGAGTACGCGGCATCGAGGGCGAAGCGGCACGCCAGTACTTCGCCTGCCTCAATCTGTTGGTGCGCACCGAGGCGCGCGGCCACTTTCGCATGGACCGCCGCACCCGCCGCCCGCCTCGCGACCGCATGAACGCGTTGCTCTCGTTTCTCTACGCGATGTGGATGAACGACTGCCGCTCCGCTATCGAAGCTGCGGGGCTCGATCCGCAGATCGGTTTCCTGCATGCCCTGCGCCCGGGCCGGGCGGCGCTTGCCCTGGACCTCATGGAAGAGTTCCGGCCTTTCGCTGACCGGTTGGCCCTGACGCTCGTCAATCGCGGCCAGCTCAGCCGGGAGGACTTCGTCGAACGCGAAGGCGGCGCGGTGTCGCTCGAAGGTGAGGCGCGCAAAGCCGTTGTCGTGGCGTACCAGGAGCGCAAACAGGAGGAACTCAATCACCCGCTGCTCGCGCAGGTGGTGCCCCTCGGGCTGCTGCCGCTGGTGCAGGCACGCCTGCTGGCGCGTACCATTCGCGGCGAGACCGAGGGTTATCTGCCGTTCGTAATGAGGTAGCGGGATGCTGGTGATCGTGTGCTACGACGTGAATACCGAAACCAAGGCTGGCCGCCGTCGGCTGCGGCGGGTCGCCAAGGTATGCGAGAGCACGGGACAGCGCGTGCAGAAATCCGTCTTCGAATGTCAGGTGGATCTCATGCAGATGGAGGAACTGGAGCGGCGTCTCCTGGCAGAAATCGACATCGCGCAGGATTGCTTGCGCTTGTACCGTCTGCCGGATACACGCGGCTGCGAAGTGCGCGAGCATGGCAGTTTCCGGGCGACGGATTTCGAGGGACCGCTGGTGTTATAGGATTAGGACTGCGCGAACCGCAAGCACCCATGCACCAGGGCCGAGGTTCGCGCGAGTGGCAGGCGTGGGATTTCATTGCGATTTCAGTTGGATTTGTTTGTGGATTGGGCACCGCCGGTCTCGTTCGTGGCGACATTCGCGCGACGCGGATGTTTATCGCCGGTGGGTCAGCAAGTTGGCCACGAACTGCATCGCCCCTCGCGCGCGAGGGGCGCGGATTGAAACGATCGCATGGCGCTGATTGTAGCGCACCGACAACGCATCGCCCCTCGCGCGCGAGGGGCGCGGATTGAAACTGTCATGATCCCGCCTCCTTGCAAGAAGTGATGACGCATCGCCCCTCGCGCGCGAGGGGCGCGGATTGAAACTCGCTACAAGCCCAGGCGATGCGTGTGCGATGATGCATCGCCCCTCGCGCGCGAGGGGCGCGGATTGAAACCACAGAGTAAGAAACGAAATCAAAACGTCATGTAGCATCGCCCCTCGCGCGCGAGGGGCGCGGATTGAAACCTGGCTCGGCATATCGGCGTCGAGGCGCCCGGCCCGCATCGCCCCTCGCGCGCGAGGGGCGCGGATTGAAACTGGTATATGCCGATTGGGCGCTCGGTCTCGGGGGCGCATCGCCCCTCGCGCGCGAGGGGCGCGGATTGAAACCAGTGCCTGATGCTCGATGTTAGACCATGTTGCAGCATCGCCCCTCGCGCGCGAGGGGCGCGGATTGAAACTCTTCGCTGCCCGCACGGCCTCGGCCTGTCGCAACGCATCGCCCCTCGCGCGCGAGGGGCGCGGATTGAAACTATCAATCTCCGCATCGTCCCGCACGAAGCGGGCGGCATCGCCCCTCGCGCGCGAGGGGCGCGGATTGAAACCACACTACCTGAGTGGAAATACACAGAGCGCGCGGCATCGTGTCAACGCCGAAGTAATTCTGACCCGTTTTGCCGCCTCAAATGCAGCTAAAGCATCGCCCCTCGCGCGCGAGGGGCGCGGATTGAGACTCGGTGAAGGAGCTTTCGGAGTAGTGCCGTACCGTGGCGAAAACGAAAACGGCGGGAGATCCCGCCGTTTCGCAAGAGGTAACGTCCTGGTAGATCAAGTCTCGGTATCGAGAAAGCTGCGCAGCTTGTCCGAGCGCGAAGGGTGGCGCAGCTTGCGCAGGGCCTTGGCCTCGATCTGGCGGATGCGCTCGCGCGTGACGTCGAACTGCTTGCCGACTTCCTCCAGCGTATGGTCGGTGTTCATCTCGATGCCGAAACGCATGCGCAGGACCTTGGCTTCGCGCGGCGTCAGCGTGTCGAGAATCTCTTTGGTGACGTCGCGCAGGCTGGCGTACACCGCGGCGTCCGAAGGCGCGAGCGTCGCGGCATCCTCGATGAAGTCGCCGAGATGCGAGTCGTCGTCGTCGCCGATCGGCGTTTCCATCGAAATCGGCTCCTTGCTGATCTTGAGGATCTTGCGGATCTTCTCCTCGGGCATTTCCATCTTGACCGCCAGCGTCGCGGGATCGGGTTCTTGCCCGGTCTCCTGCAGGATCTGGCGCGAGATGCGGTTCATCTTGTTGATCGTCTCGATCATGTGCACCGGGATGCGGATCGTGCGCGCCTGGTCGGCGATGCTGCGCGTGATCGCCTGGCGGATCCACCAGGTGGCGTAGGTCGAGAATTTGTAGCCTCGGCGGTATTCGAACTTGTCCACCGCCTTCATCAGGCCGATGTTGCCTTCCTGGATGAGGTCCAGGAACTGCAGGCCGCGGTTGGTGTATTTCTTGGCGATCGAGATCACCAGGCGCAGGTTGGCTTCGGTCATTTCGCGCTTGGCGCGGCGTGCCTTGGCTTCACCGGTGGACATCTGCTTGTTGATGTCCTTGAGCTCCTTGAGCGGGATACCGATCCGGTTCTGCAGTTCGACCAGCTTCTGCTGCTCTTCGATGATGGCCGGCGCGGCGCGCAGAAGCTGGGCGCCGTAGGACTTGCCGGCGGCGATCTCGTGCTTGAGCCAATCGAGATTGGTTTCGTTGCCGGGGAAAACCTTGATGAAGTGCGGCCGCGGCATGTTCGACTTGCGAACGCACAACTCCTGGATCTTGCGCTCGTGACTGCGCACGTCGTCCACCATCTTGCGCACCGAATCGCACAGGCGCTCGATGATGCGGGCAGTGAAGCGGATGTTCATCAGCTCGGCGCTGATCTGCTGCTGTGCCTTGAGATAGCCCTTGTCTTGCGAACCCTTCCTGACCAGCACACCTTGCATCTTCTCGAACAGTCCACGGATGACGTCGAAGCGCTCCAGTGCGTCGGCCTTGAGCTGCAGCATCGAAGCGGACACGGCGCCGCCTTCGCCGTCTTCCTCCTCTTCTTCGTCCACCTCGATCTCTTCGCTTTCGGCCAGCGCCTCCAGATCCTCCTCGGCGTTGGGGTCGATCAGGCCGTCCACCAGTTCGTCAATGCGCATCTCCTCGCGCTGTACTCGGTCGGCGAGTTCGAGCATTTCGGCGATGGTCGTCGGGCAGGCGGAGATCGCCTGGATCATGTGCTTCAGTCCGTCCTCGATGCGCTTGGCGATTTCGATTTCGCCCTCGCGCGTGAGCAGCTCCACCGAGCCCATCTCGCGCATGTACATGCGCACCGGGTCGGTGGTTCGGCCGAACTCCGAATCGACGGTGGACAGCGCTGCCTCGGCCTCCTCGACGGCGTCCTCATCGGTGACGACCGGCGTCGTCGCCTCGACCATGAGCAGCGTTTCGCTGTCGGGCGCCTCGTCGTAGACCGAGATGCCCATGTCGTTGAAGGTGGTGATGATCGACTCGATCTGCTCCGCGTCGACCATGTCGTCGGGCAGGTGGTCGTTTATCTCCGCGTAGGTGAGGAAGCCGCGTTCTTTGCCCAGGTTGATCAGATTCTTCAGGCGGGTTCGGCGCGCATCGAGGTCCGCCGGCAGGGCGGCCTGCAGGGGGAGCGCCTTGTCTTTGTCCCTGCCCCTGCCTGTCCTGGCTCTAGGGGACTCCTTGCGGGCCTCCTTGATTCTCTCTCTGGCCATAGCGTTCCTCAAATACCGTGGGAGCAAAAACCAATAATTATACCAATCGCGTCACGCTTTCGCTTGACTGCTAACTCGTTGTTTTGACGAGGCTAGTTCTCCAAACCGCTTCTTTTCTTCGTCATTCAGGCCGCCGCGGGTCAGCTTTTCCCTGAGCAGGGTGTATTCGCGGTCGTCCCGTGCCGCGCGCAACCCGTCGAGCGCGTCGTTGAAGACGGATTCGATACTGTCTTCGTCGAAATAGTTCTCCTCCAGTTCGCTAACCACCTCGGCCAGCGTCGCTTCGTGCTCGGTGTTGCGGAAGTACTCGAGCAACATGCCGTGGCCAAAGCGCGGCAGCGAGCCGTCCTCGATCGCGCGCACCAGTGCGCCGAGCGTCCGCGCTTCACGACTGTCGTCGGCGGCGGGCAGAAGATCGAAGGGTATGCGCGCGGCGAAGTCCGGTCGGTGGGTGGTGAGCAGCAGCAACTTCCACGGCAGGGGCGAGACGCTCTGCCGGCGTGGCGCCTTCGCCCGCGCTGGCGCAGCAATCGGGCGCAGGCTGCAGGCTGCTTCGACCTCCGCCTGCGTGAATCCGGCCGCGGCGGCGAGTTCCTTGACCACCTGCAGCCGCAAAAGGGGCGCCTGAATGCGTTGCAGTAAAGGTTTCGCCTCGTGCACCAGACGCGAGCGCCCCTCGGCTGTCGCCAGTTCGACCCGCGACTTCAATTCGAGCATGAGGAACTCGGTCAGTGGCACGGCCTGGGCGGCAAGCTGCCGGAAGGCATCAGCCCCGAACGCGCGCACGTAGCTATCGGGATCGTGCTCGCTGGGCAAAAACAGGAACACGATCATCTTGTTTTCGGCCAAGTGTTCCAGGCTTGCCTCCAGCGCTCGCCACGCGGCTTTGCGCCCGGCGCTGTCGCCGTCGAAACAAAAGACGACCCGTTGTGCCTGGCGCAGCAGTTTCTGGACGTGGGTTGCCGTCGTTGCCGTGCCGAGCGTTGCCACGGCATTCCCGACGCCAAGCTGGGCCAGGGCGACGACGTCCATATAGCCCTCGACGACAATCACGGTGTCGCTGGTCCGTACCGCCGCCCGCGCCTGGGGCAAGCCGTAGAGCTCCCGCCCCTTTTCGAAGAGCGGGGTTTCCGGGGAGTTGAGGTACTTTGGGCCGGCATCCGCCTCGGCGCTATGTTCCTGGCCTAGGATGCGCCCGCCGAAGCCGATCACATTGCCCCGGGTATCGACGATGGGGAACATGATGCGGTCGCGAAAGCGGTCGTACCGTCTGCCGCTGTCGCTGTCGATGACCAGTCCTGCGTCAAGCAAGTCCGGCCCGCGATAATCGGCAACGATCTGCGCCAGGTTCTGCCAACCCTCAGGGGCGTAGCCGAGCCCGAAGCGGGCAGCGATTTCACCGGTGAGTCCCCGTGACTTGAGATATGAAATGGCCTTCGGGCTGGCCTTGAGCTGTTCCCGGTAGTAACGGGAGGCGGCTGCCATCAGCTCGGTGAGCGGCTGCTTTCGTTCCGGCCCATGCTCGCGCTTGCCGGGCTCCTGGCGCGGCACCTGCATGCCGACGCTGGTTGCCAGTTCATGGATGGCATCCGGGTAACTCAGGCCGCAATATTCCATCAGGAATCCGATGGTGCTGCCGTGGGCACCGCAGCCGAAGCAGTGGTAGAACTGCTTGGATGGACTGACCGTGAATGACGGCGTCTTCTCGCTGTGGAAAGGACAACACGCGGTGTAGTTGGCGCCGGCCTTCTTCAGCGGCAGGTAACGCTCGATGACATCGACAATGTCGGCGCGTGCCAGGAGTTCCTGAATGAAGGACTGTGGAATCACACGCTTCAGGATGGGGTTGCCACTGCGGATAACAAGGCCTTCTACCCATTATAGGGAGCCCGGACCGGATTGCTCCCGGGGGCGAATACGATGCCGCAAGACCGGGTGCCGCTCAGGCCTTGCTCAGTGCCGCTTTGACGAGGGCTGACGCCTGCGCCATGTCGGCCCGGCCTGTGAGCTGCGGCTTGAGCAGGCTCATCACCTTGCCCATGTCCGGCATGCCTTTGGCACCGCATTGCGCTACGGCGGCGGCGATGGCGGCTTCGATCTCGGCCGCGGACATGGCCTGAGGCATGTAGGACAGGAGCACCTCGACCTCGAACTTCTCCGCGTCGGCGAGATCCTTGCGCCCGGCGCTTTCGTACTGGCTGATCGAGTCCCGGCGCTGCTTCAGCATTTTCTCGATCACCGCGACCACGCCGGCGTCATCGAGCTGCACGCGGTCGTCCACTTCGCGCTGCTTGACGGCAGCGAGCACGAGACGAATCGCCGACAGTCGCGCCGAGTCTCTGGCCTTCATGGCCAATTTCATGTCTTCTGTGATTTGCTCTTTCAGTGGCATGGGGACGCAACAGTGAGGCCAGAAAAGCAAAAAGCCTTGCGACCTACGGTCTCCAAGGCTCCCGAGCGCGACGGCGCGCCGCATCATTTGCCGATGCCGCCGCGGCGGCATCGGGGTATTCTCGTTGCCGCTTAGTACAGCTTCGGTGGCAGCATCTGGCTGCGCAGCCGCTTGTGATGTCGCTTGACCGCGGCCGCCAGTTTCCGTTTGCGCTCGGCAGTGGGTTTCTCGTAGAACTCGCGCGCGCGCAGTTCGGTCAGAATCCCGGTCTTTTCGATGGTGCGCTTAAAGCGACGAATGGCGACTTCGAACGGCTCGTTCTCCTTGACGCGGACACCCGGCATACAAATCCCTTGGATCGAAGCAGAAAGCCGCGAATAATAGCGCGTTTTGCGGCGATTTCCAAGAAACAATTGCCGCTGCCCGCCCCGCGACCGCTAGAATGGCACAACTCCTCCAGCAGCGGCCATGCTTGTACTGGGCATCGAAACCTCCTGTGACGAAACCGGCGTTGCGCTGTGCGACGGCGCGCTTGGCCTGCTTGCCCACGCTGTCCATTCCCAGGTCGAGCTGCACGATGCCTACGGCGGCGTAGTGCCGGAACTTGCATCGCGAGATCATATCCGGCGCCTGCTGCCATTGACGCGCAAGGTCTTGGCGGACGCCGGCAAGCGTCCTGCCGATCTGGACGCCGTCGCCTACACGGCGGGACCCGGGTTGGCCGGCGCGTTGCTGGTCGGAGCAAGCTTTGCCGAGTCGCTTGCCTTCGCCCTGGGCGTTCCAGCACTGCCCATCCATCATCTCGAAGGGCACCTGCTCTCGCCGCTGCTTGCCCTCGATGCGCCCAGATTTCCCTTCGTCGCGCTGCTCGTGTCGGGCGGCCACACGCAGTTGATGCGGGTGACCGGGGTCGGCGCCTATGAGCTGCTAGGCGAGACCCTGGATGACGCCGCCGGCGAGGCCTTCGACAAGACGGCGAAGCTGCTTGACCTGGGCTACCCGGGCGGGCCTGCCGTGGCCCGGCTGGCGGAGCAGGGCACGCCTGGCAGGTTCAAGCTGCCGCGGCCGATGCTTGCCAGCGGCGATCTCAACTTCAGCTTCAGCGGGCTGAAGACTGCAGTCCTGACGCTGCTGCGCGCGGAAGCCATGACGGCGGCGCAGCGCGCCGATCTGGCGGCGGAATTCCAGGAAGCCGTGGTGACGGTCCTGGTCGCCAAGGCGCTGGCCGCGGTGGCTCACGCCGGCCTGGCTCGGCTGGTCGTCGCAGGGGGCGTGGGAGCGAACCGCCGGCTGCGCGCTACGCTCGACACGGCGGCGGCGCGCGCCGGCGTGCAGGTGTTCTATCCGGCGCCGGATTTGTGCACCGACAACGGCGCGATGATCGCCTTCGCCGGTGTTCTGCGCATCTCGGCAGGTTGTCCGCCGTCGCGGCCTGCTACGGCGGGTAGCTTCGAGGTCATGCCGCGCTGGCCGCTTCAGCTCTTGTCGGAACCGGCCTGAACGTCTTTCTTCCGGCCGATCTTGCTCTCCTGCCCGGTCGACAGCCGCTTGATGTTGTCGATATGGCGGATGATCAGCGCTGCCGACATGACCGTGACCGCAGCGAAGTAGTCGTCGGCACCGAAAGTCTTCAACGCCACGAACGGCGCCGCTGCGGCCGCGACCACCGCCGCGAGCGAGGAGTAGCGGAACAGCAGGGCCACGCCCAGCCAGATTGCCAGGATCGCGATACCGAGCCAGACGTTCAAGGCGAGTAACACGCCCGCCGCCGTGGCTACGCCCTTGCCGCCGCGAAAGCGCAAGAACACCGGCAGCACATGTCCGAGGAACACGCACACCGCGACCAGGGCAACATCGAACTTCGTGGCACCGAACTGCGGACCGAAGCGCGTCGCCAGCCAAACCGCCAGCCACCCCTTCGCGGCATCGCCGACGAGCGTCAGGACGGCCGCGAGCTTGTTGCCGCTGCGCAGGACGTTGGTTGCCCCGGGGTTTTTCGAGCCGTAGGTGCGCGGGTCGGCCAAGCCGAAGAGGCGGCTGACGATCACCGCGAACGGCAGCGAGCCGATGAGATATGCAAGCAGCGCAAATACGGCCGTGGTCATGACGAATGCCCTACAATGCTTCGGATTCTAACAGCACGCAGGCCGCCGGCTGCGCGCATCCCGCGCCGACGGCCCGAGGCAAAGCATGGACTTCATCTTCATCGACGACATGCAGGTGGACGCCTGGGTGGGCATTTACCCGCGGGAGAAGGCAGCGCCGCAGCGGCTGCAGATCGACCTGACGTTCGGCGTGCCCGACATCGCCGCGGCCAACGACGACATCGGCGATACCATCGACTATGCGGAAGTTATTGCCCGCATCCGTCAGGAGCTGTCCGGGAAGCGCTTCAACCTGTTGGAAACCCTGGGCGAGCACATCGTCGCCATGCTCTTCGATGAATTCGGTGCACCCTGGGTCAAGATCTCCATCGCCAAGGCGGGCATCATGAAGGATGTCAAGCGCGTCGGCGTTTTCATCGAACGCGGGCGCGCCTGAGCGACGCTTCCCATCCCCGCCGCATCAGCAGTCTCATGCGGCACGGGCAATTTGCCCGCCCTCGCCGTGGCAAATTGCTGGTGACCAGTCTCCTCGCCGGCCATACATTGGCGACGGCCGATGCCATCGGCAATATCGAAGAGGACGCTGCGGATGTTCGGAAGGTTCGGGGCTGCCGCGCTGGCGGTGGCGAGTTGGGCGCTATTCGCGTCGGCCGATACCTGGGCGGCGGGGGAACACCGCTTCTGCGGCGGTGCCGTGCGCCAGACGGTGCCCGGCGATCTCGAAAACGTGGTGAGCGATCTGTCCCTCGAGCACAGCGCCCAGCGGCCGGCCGGCCTCCTCACCTGCGCCCACGGGTATCTGTTGGAGAAGTGCGGCGATCATGAGACGGCCAACGCCGTCTTCGACAAGTGCATTGCCGCCGGCTATGTCGGCGCCATGATCTGGAAGGCGCTGATGTACGAAAACGGCAATGGCGTTCCGCAGGACGATGCCAAGGCCACCGAACTCATGCGCCGCGCGGCCATGAGCGGCGATCCGGCCTACGGCACGCTGGGCAAACTGCACTATGCCACCGCCCTGTATCTCGGCAAGGGCGTGGAGCGCAACGAAGCCGAGGTGCGCAAGTGGTTCCAGGCCGCTGCCGACGAGGGGGATCCCGACGCCAGGGAATTCCTGCGCACCGGCTACCACACGGGGAGCCGCGACGGGCAGGGGCGCGGCGTCGGGGTTTCGTCCTCGCCTGTCGCGGGCCAGAAGCTCGAGAAGGTGGTGCCGCCACCGGATGCGCCGACGCATCGCGCCATCGAGTGGCTGGCGGTGATGCTGCTTGCATTCGCCTTCATGGCCGGCGTATTCCGTCAGGGTCGGCGCCGGCGCCTGCAGGAGGCCTAGCATGAACGGCACCATCGAGTCCGCCATGTACGGCGTGAGCCAGCTGTTCCTCTTGCCGGTGCTGGTCACGATCGCCGTGCTGTTCGTCCATGCTTTCCATGCGCTGGGCAGCTTCCTGTGGCAGGCCCGGCAACGCCGCCGCGGCGAGGACCCGGGTTTCGAGCTGCGGGCGGCGCGCCGTGCCGACCCCGGCCTCTCCCTCGCCGAGCTGGAGGCGCTCGCCGTGGAGCGGCTGGAGTTCGCCCGCATCGCCACCCGCGTGGCGCCCATGCTGGGGCTGGTGGCCACCATGATTCCCATGGGTCCGGCGCTGAGGGCGCTGGCCGACGGGCAGCTCGCCGACGTGTCGCGCAACCTCGTGGTGGCCTTCTCGGCGGTGATCCTGGCGCTGATCGCCGCCGCAATCACCTATTGGGTGGTCCATGTGCGGCGGCGCTGGTATGCCCACGATCTCGCGCGCATCGAAAAGGTTCTGTCATGAGGCTGCGACTGATGGAGGATCAGGAGGCGGACGATCCCATCCTGTCGGTGGTGAATCTCATCGACGTCTTCCTCGTGGTCATCGCTGCGCTGCTGCTGGCGGTGGCCGACAATCCGATGAATCCCTTCAGCCCGGACCAGGCCACGCTGATCCGCAACCCCGGACGGCCGGACATGGAGATCGTCCTCAAGGACGGGCGGAAGATCGAGCGCTACAAGGCTGGCGGCCAACCGGGTGAGGGGCGGGGTGTCAGGGCCGGAATCGCCTATCGCATGAATGACGGCTCGATGGTCTAAGTGCCGGAGTAAGTGAGCGCATCCGGGAGTGCTGCGGCCTGCTGGCGGCCGCTGGCCACGTCGGCAATAATGCTCCTCCGGCGACGCTAACCCCCCCTTTCCGTGCGGCTTCGGCGACACATCGATCTCAGACGCGCCCTGATGCTTCGCGTCACGCTTTTCGCGTGTGCCATCTCGGCGGTTGCCATCGCCGTCATCCTCGTCCAGGCACGCCATCGCATCGGCGAGAACATCCAGCGCACCGGAGCCACCATCCGCCAGTTGATCAACGACGAAGCTGCCCGCAGCAGCAATAGCTTCCGACGCACCATCGATCAGATCGACCTGTCGACCCTCGACGGCATGGGCCGGGTGGTCCACTTCTGCGCGGAGGTGGTAGACCTCTATCGCCGCCCGGTCGTGAAGCGCTGCTTCGCCGACGCCGGCGATCCGCCGCACCTCCTGCGCCGGGCGATGCAGATGCTCATCGGCCCGGACGTGATGTATCGCGGAACCATCGGCGTGCATCCCGGCATCACTGCGGGCGAGCTTACCGTCACGCCCAATCTCGACAGCGAGGCGGCGGACGTATGGGTACAGGTGCGCGCCGTGCTGTGGATCGCTGCCGGCATACTGATGCTCAACTTCCTGGTCTACGTGCCGGTGCATCGGGCTCTGCGTCCGACGGAACAGATCCTGCAGGCCCTGGGCCGCATGGAACAGGGGGACCTGTCGGTGCGCCTGCCGCGCTTCGAGCTGATCGAGCTGGAGCGAATCAGTGCGGTGTTCAACGATCTCGCCGCGCGCCTGCAAGCCACTATGCAGGCGCAGCGCCAGCTTGCAGAACGGCTGCTCAGCGTGCGCGAGGAGGAGCGGCGCCATCTCGCGCGGGAACTGCACGACGAGTTCGGCCAGTGCCTCACCTCCATCAACGCCGAGGCCGCCTATGCCAACGAGCTGGCGCGCGACGGCCTGCCCGCGCTGCTGCCCTGCACCCAGGCCATCGCGCGCACGTCCGGGCACATGATGGAGTCGCTGCAGCAGATCCTGCGCCAGCTGCGGCCCGTGGGGCTGGAGGAATTCGGCCTAGCGGCCGGCCTCGGGCAGCTGCTCGAAGGCTGGAACCAGCGCAGCCGTGGTCGCTGCCACTACGCGCTGGAACTGGAGGGCACGTTCGACGATCTGCCCGACAACCTCAATGTCAGCCTCTATCGCATCGTGCAGGAGAGCCTGACCAACGCCGCCAAGCACGGCCGGGCGACCGAGGTCGCGGTGCGCCTGCGGCGCGACGCGGCGATAGAGCTGACGGTCGATGACGACGGCATGCCTGACGACCGCGCGCCCGGCGAACCGGGTTTGGGCGTGCTCGGCATGCACGAGCGCGTGCAGGCGCTGGGCGGACGCTTCACCCTTGCGCCGCGGGTGCCGCGCGGCATGCGGGTGTCGGTGAGCATTCCACTGGCCGTGACACAGCCATGGAAAACGGAATAAGACTGCTGCTGGTGGATGATCACGCCGTGGTGCGCGAAGGCTACCGGCGCCTGCTCGAGCGGCGGCCAGACCTCGTCATCGTGGCGGAGGCGGCGACGGCGGCGGAAGCCTACGCGCTCTATCGCGAGCACGCGCCCGACGTGACCATCCTCGATCTTGCCCTGCCCGACATGGGGGGCATCGAACTGATCCGCCGTCTCGCGCAACGGGATCCGTCAGCCCGCGTGCTGGCTTTCAGCATGCATCGCGATCCGCTCTTCGCCACGCAGGCGCTGCGGGCAGGAGCGCTCGGCTACGTGACGAAAAGCAGCCCACCGGAAACCCTGATCAAGGCGGTCTATCAGGTGGCCGGCGGTGCCCGCACGTTGAGCCCGGACATCGCGCCGGAACTGGCGCTTGCCTTGCTCGACAATTCCGATGATCCGTTCCGCGAGCTGACGCCGCGGGAATTCGAGATTCTGCGCCTGCTGGTGCAGGGCAGGACGGCGGAGGAGATCGGTGCCGCGCTGCACATCAGCCCTAAGACGGCGCAGAACTGCCACTACCAGATCAAGACCAAGCTGGGTGTGAAGAGCGACATCGAGCTGATGCGGCTGGCCATGCGGCTGAAGCTGGTGGAGTAGCCGAGTTTGCGTTGGACCGTGCAGGGCGTCGTCCTACTCGGCCAGCGCGGCACTGACCAGTGTCGGATGAACGACGCGCAGCAGGTCGTGGGGATGAATGCCGACGAGAAAGCCGCGCCGGCCGCCGTTGATGTAGATCAGCGGCAGGTCGAGGATAGTCTTCTCCATGAACACCGGCAGTACCTTCCTCGTGCCGAAAGGCGAAGTGCCACCGACCAGATAGCCGGTATGGCGGTGGGCAACGTCCGGCTTGCAGGGTTCGATCTTCTTGGCGCCGATCTGGCGCGCCAGTTCCTTGGTGGACACCTTGCGATCACCGTGCATGAGCACGATGAGCGGCTTACGGCAGTCGTCTTCCATGACCAGGGTCTTGACCACGGCATGCTCGTCCACGTTCAACTCGCGAGCCGAAACGCGCGTGCCGCCGTGCTCCACGTATTCGTAGAGGTGGGTGGAGAAGGCCATGCCATGTTTGCGCAAGAATGCGGTGGCGGGGGTATCGGGGGCGTGATCCTTGCTCATTGTCCGCGCAACCGGGAGGTGGCCTGAACAATGGCGGAGTCGATGTAGGCCGCATAAAAGTCAGGTAGGAGAAATCCGATGATGGCCTCGGCGAGCCGCTCACCTTTTGGGCCGTAGAGTTGTACCGTCGGCGTAACGCGGGCCCCCTCGGCGCGGGCGAAGTCGAGGTGGGTCGTGGCACGGCCGGAGAAGTCGATCAATCGTGCCTGCGAATCGAGATCGATCTGGCGCAGCACGACCCGGGCGCGGTAGGAAGGATCGCGCTGCATCGGGCCGAGATACTCTCGGCGCACGCGCTCGCACCAGCGGCAATCGGCCTGACTATAGAGAACTAGCATCGGAATGCGCTTGGCCGCGAGTTCCTGCGCATCCCGCGCCAGGTCTTGCGCCAGCGGCAGCTCCGCAGCGGCGGCAGTCGCGGATAGCCATGCTAGAATCGTCAAGGCTGGTCGTAAGCGGCCCGCTCTCACTTTCGTCCAATCATTCCAGGTGAATTTCCAGCCGTGACCCGCAACGCTGCGCCCGAGCGTATCGTCATTGCTTCCCGCGAGAGCCGACTCGCCATGTGGCAGGCCGAGCATGTGCGTGCGCGCCTGCAGCGATTATACCCGCGCTGTCTGGTCGAGATTCTCGGCATGACCACGCGCGGCGACAGGATTCTCGACCGTCCGCTGGCCAAGGTCGGCGGCAAGGGGCTGTTCGTCAAGGAGCTGGAAGCGGCGCTGCTTGACGGTCGGGCCGATATCGCGGTGCATTCCATGAAGGACGTGCCGATGGTGATGGAACCGGAGTTCGCACTGGTGGCGATCTCCGAGCGCGAAGTCCCGCTCGACGCCTTCGTTTCCAACAAGTATGTTAGCCTCGACGACATGCCCCCAGGTGCGGTGGTGGGCACATCAAGTCTGCGCCGGGAAGCGCAGTTGCATGCCCGCTTCCCTTATCTCGCCGTGACCAGCCTGCGCGGCAATCTCGACACCCGGTTGCGCAAGCTGGACGGGGGCGATTACGATGCGATCATACTCGCCGCTGCCGGGCTGACGCGCCTCGGATTGGCTGCGCGCATCCGTACGGTGCTGTCGGCGGAGCTGTCCCTGCCCGCGGCCGGCCAGGGCGCGCTCGGCATCGAGGCACTGTCGTCGCGGCCGGAGATCGTGCACTGGCTGGCGCCGCTTGTCGATTCGGCGACGACCGCCTGCGTGCGCGCCGAGCGTGCCGTATCCCGGGCACTCGCCGGCAGCTGCGAGGTGCCGCTCGGTGCTTACGCCGAGCCGCTCGGCGATGACATCTGGCTGCGAGGATTCGTTGCTACCCCCGATGGCCAGCGTGTGGCGAGCGCCGAAGCGACGGGCAGCGCGGCGAATCCTGAGGCGCTGGGGCTTGCCCTGGCCGATCAGCTACGCGAGCGCGGCGCCGACGAGATCCTGACGCAACTCGGCCAAGGCAGGCAATGAGCGTCTCCACGCTATCCGACCAGGCGGTGCTATCCGGACGGCATGTCGTCGTTACCCGGCCGGCGGCCCAGGCGCAGGGGCTTGTGTCGGCCATCCGTGCCCACGGCGGCACCGCGGTGCTCTTTCCTGTGCTGGCGATCGCAGATGTCGCGCAGCCGCAGGCGCTGGTTGCGCTGGCGGCGCGCATCGACGATTTCGAGTTGGCGGTGTTTGTCAGTCCGAACGCGGTGGACAAGGCGCTGGGCGTCATCAGGGCTCAGCGCGACTGGCCTGTCCACGTGGCCGTGGCGGCCATGGGTAAGTCCAGCGAGCGGGCGTTGCAGCGCTTCGGCATCGACAACATCATTGCGCCGCGCGAGCGCTTCGATTCGGAGTCCCTGTTGGCCTTGCCCGAGCTTGCGCCGGCGCGCGTGCGCGGCAAGCGCGTCGTCATCTTCCGCGGCGACGGCGGTCGCGAGCTCCTCGGCCGGACATTGTCGGGGCGCGGTGCCGTGGTCGAGTACGTTACCTGCTATCACCGCAGCCGGCCCGACCTCAATCCGGCACCGCTGCTCGATCTGTGGGCGGCCCATGCACTCGATGCTATGACCGTGACCTCCAGTGAGGGGCTGCGCAATCTGTTCGACATGGTTGGTTCAGCGGGCCAGACATGGCTGCGGGAAACGCCGACGTTCGTGCCCCACGAACGTATCGCCCAAGAGGCGCATCGCTTGGGCTTGCAGCGGGTGATCCCGACCGCACCCGGCGATGAGGGGGTGATTGCCGGTCTGCTCGAATACTTTTCCGGGGCGCACGCCGTCCGGTCATGAATCAGGTCAGCGATCCGAATCGACTGGATGCCGACGCCTCGCCGCCCGCCGTGCCGCGCTCCGGTGCGGCCATGCAACTTTGGGTCACGCTGCGCCAACCGGCGCTGCTGCTTGCGCTCGCTGCGATTGCGCTGATTGCCTGGCAATGGTGGGATACGCGCGCGCAACTCGACGACTTGCGTCACCAGTTGAGCAGGCGCGTAGGCGAGGGCGATGCCTGGGCGCGCGAGGTCCGGGAACAGGGCAAGCAGATGCAGGAGGCGCTGCAGAGCATGCAGGCGAGGGTCGGCGTGCTCGACGCCAAGGTCGCGGACTTCCATGCCCACCAAGCCGCCCTGGACGCGATGTACCAGGAACTCACGCGCAATCGCGAGGACCGGGTGCTGGTAGATGCCGAGCAGACGCTGGCCCTTGCTGCGCAGCAGCTTCAGCTCGGTGGCAACGTCGAAGTGGCACTCACGGCGCTGCAGAATGCCGACACCCGCCTGCTGGCGTCGAACCGTCCCGAGTTCCTGCCGCTGCGCAAGGTGCTGGCGCGCGACATGGAACGGCTGCGAGCGGCATCGGTGGCCGATGTGCCCGGCATGGCGCTGCGTCTCGAATCGGTCATCGCGGCGGTCGATTCCATGCCCCTGGGCTACGAGGCGACGCCGCGTTCCGAGGAGGTGAGGACCGCGGCGGATGACGCGGTGTCCTTCTGGCAGAGGCTGGCGCACGAATTCTGGACCGAGTTGAGACAACTCGTGCGCATCGAGCGGCTGGATCGACAGACCGAGCCGGTCCTGCTGGCACCGGAGCACACTTTCTTTCTGCGCGAGAACCTGAAGCTGCGCTTGGTCAGCGCGCGCATGGCGTTGCTCGCGCGCGACGGCAAGAGCTTCCGTGAAGACGTCCGGCAGGCGCAGGTGTGGGTCGAGCGCTACTTCGACGCCCGCCACAGGCAGACCGCCACGGCGCTCGAAACGTTGCGCCAACTGGGGCGCGCCGAACTGACCGTCGAGCTGCCAACCATCAATGACAGCCTGGCGGCAGTGCGCAACACCAAGGTCGGTCGCGACAAGGGCGCCGCGGCGAACAGGTGAGCATGCGGGCGGTATTCTGGTTTCTTGTGCTGTTCGGCCTCGCGGTAGGGCTCGCCGTGGCCGCGCGCTACAACGAGGGCTACGCCCTGCTCGTGCTGCCGCCGTACCGCGTCCAGCTCTCGCTCAATCTTCTTATCGCCGCGCTGTTGGTGGCGTTCGTGCTGTTCTACATCCTGCTGCGGATGATTGGCCACACCCTGCGGCTACCTATGGCGGTGCACGCCTTTCGTGAGCGCAGGAAGCGCGACAAGGCGGCGCGCGCGCTGCGCGATGCCGTGCGCTTCCTGTTCGAGGGCCGCTATGGCCACGCGGTGGCATCGGCCACGCAGGCCCATGCCGGTGCCGAGGCGCCTGGGCTGGCGGCCCTGATCGCGGCGCGTGCGGCGCGCGCCATGCGCGATGACAAACAGGAACGGGAGTGGCTGGAGCGGGCCGCCGTCGAAGACAAGGATGTGCGCACGGCGCGGCTGATGACGGCGGCGGAGCTGCACTACGACGCGCGGCGCTTCGATCTGGCGCTGGACAGCCTCGAGCAGTTGCAGAAAGGCGGGCAACGGCATATCGCTGCCCTGCGCCTGGCGCTGCGCACCGGGCAGGCATTGGGCCGTTGGACGGAGGTGTTGCGGCTGGCGCGCCAGCTGGAGAAGCATCGCGCGCTGTCGCCCGAGGTTGCCGCGTCGCTGCGCTACCGTGCCCACCAGGAGAGCATTCGCAACCTGCGTGAGGATCCTGCGGGACTGCTCGCGTACTGGCGTCAGCAGCCCGAAGCTGAGCGGCGCGATGCGCGCCTTGCCGGTGCGGCGGCGCGGGCGCTGATCGCGGCCGGCGAGGCAGATGGGGCCCAGCGGATCATCGAGGAGCAACTCAAGGGCGAATGGAGCACGGAGTTGGCGCAGCTCTACGCCGAATGCCGCGGCGGTGATCTCCTTGGCCGGATCGCTCACGCCGAGGATTGGCTCAAGTCGCAGCCGCGCGACGCCGGGCTGCTGCTGGCGCTCGGCCGTCTGTGCCTGCAGCAGCAACTGTGGGGCAAGGCCCAGAGCTATCTGGAGGCTTCGATCGCCGTCGCGCCAAGCCGGACCGCCCATATCGAACTGGCCGAGTTGTTGGACCAACTCGGGCGCGGAGAGCAGGCCGACACGCATTACCGCGCCGCGGCGCGCATGGCGTGAGTCGCCACCGAGACTCGCGCAGCGCCTATACCCAGTCGCGGGCGACCAGGAACTCGGTGTAGAGCTTGTCCTCGGCGCTGCCCGGCTCCGGGCGCCAGTCGTAGCGCCACTTCACCACCGGCGGCAGGGACATGAGGATGGATTCGGTGCGTCCGCCCGACTGCAGACCGAACAGCGTGCCACGGTCGTACACGAGATTGAACTCGACGTAACGCCCGCGCCGATATGCCTGGAAGTCGCGCTCGCGCTCGCCGTAGGCGTGATCGCGCCGGCGTGCGGCGATGGGCAGGTAAGCGTCGAGGAAGTGATCGCCAACGCTGCGGGTCAAAGCGAAACAGCGCTCGAAGCCGTCCTCGTTGAGATCGTCGTAGAAGATGCCGCCGGCGCCCCGCGGCTCGTTGCGGTGCTTGAGGAAGAAGTAGCGGTCGCACCAATCCTTGTAGTGCTTGTGCACGTGCGGGCCGAAGGGGTCGAGCGCCGCCTTGCACGTGGCATGGAAATGGCGGACATCTTCCTCGAAAGCGTAGTAGGGCGTCAGATCCATTCCCCCACCGAACCACCATACGTCCGCGGCATCGGCCTTGCAGGCGACGAACAAGCGCACGTTCATATGCACCGTCGGGCAGTAGGGGTTGCGCGGATGCAGCACCAGCGACACGCCCAGCGCCTCGAAACTGCGACCGGCCAGATCCGGGCGCGCCGCGGTGGCGGATGGCGGCAGACTCTCGCCGAAAACATGGGAGAAGTTCACGCCGCCGCGTTCCAGGAAATCGCCGTCTTCGATCACGCAGGAGATACCGCCGCCGCCCGCGGCACGGTCCCATCGGTCGATGCGAAAAGCCTTGCCGTCAAAATTTTCCAGCGCCGCGACGATGCGCGACTGGATGTCGAGAAGATAGTGCTTTGCCGCGTTCGAGTCGGGTCGCATGGAGTTTCTCTACGGCCGGGCGCACCGGGCACGCTCGGCGTGTGTAACGACGATGGGGTCGTGCTGGGCCGCGCTAGAACTTCTTGTGTAGCGCGCGGTGGCCGATGTCGCGGCGGCATTGCATGCCGTCGAACTGGATTTGGTCGACCACCTCGTAGGCGCGCTTCTGGGCGATCTTCACCGTGTCACCCAACGCGGTAACGCACAGGACGCGGCCGCCGCTGGTAACGACCTTGTCATCATGCAACACCGTGCCGGCGTGGAAGACATGGAAGTCGGCATCCGCGTCCCGCTCCTTTGGCAGGCCATGGATGACATCACGTGTGCGCGGCGCATCGGGATAGCCGGCCGACGCCAGAACGACGCCGAGGGCGACGCGGCGATCCCATTCCGCCTCGACGTGCTCCAGCCTGCCCGACACCGCGGCGTCCAGCAGGTCGACCAGATCGCTCTTCAGCCGCAGCATGATCGGCTGCGTTTCCGGATCGCCCATGCGGCAGTTGTATTCGAGCACCTTGACGTTGCCGGCCTCGTCAATCATCAACCCGGCATAGAGGAAGCCGGTGTAAGGCATGCCCTCCTGGCTCATGCCGTGCAGCGTCGGCAGGATCACCTCGCGCATGACCCGAGCATGGATCGTAGGTGTCACGACGGGTGCCGGGGAATAGGCGCCCATGCCGCCGGTGTTGGGGCCCTGATCATCGTCTTTCAGGCGTTTGTGATCCTGGCTGGTGGCCAGTGCCAGGGCGTGGTTGCCATCGCACATGACGATGAAGCTCGCCTCCTCGCCGGCTAGACACTCCTCGATGACCACCCGCGCGCCCGCATCGCCCATCCTGTTGTCCACCAGCATGGCGTCGATCGCACGGTGCGCCTCCTCGGCCGTCGTCGCGACGACCACACCCTTGCCTGCGGCCAGCCCATCGGCCTTGACCACGATCGGTGCGCCGTGCGCATCGACGTAGGCATGTGCCTGGGCGGCGTCGGCGAACGTAGCGAACTTCGCGGTCGGGATGTGATGGCGCACCATGAACTGCTTGGCGAAGTCCTTGGAGCTCTCCAGTTGCGCCGCCGCTTTCGTGGGGCCGAAAATCTTCAGCTCCTTGGCGCGGAAGGCGTCCACCACGCCGGCGGCGAGCGGCGCCTCGGGCCCGACGACGGTCAATGTAATCTGCTCGCGTTGGGCGAAGGCGACGAGCGCGGCAATGGAATGCAGGGCGACGTTTTGCAGCCCCGGCTCGCGCGCGGTGCCGGCGTTTCCCGGCGCGACGAACACTCTCTGTACCTTGTCGCTTTGCGCCAATCGCCAGGCCAGGGCATGCTCGCGCCCGCCGGAGCCGATGACCAGTACTTTCATGTCATGTCACGTGCGTTTGTCGAGCGACAAGCATACCTCAAGGGGGCGTTGATTGCTCCGCATCGTCGGGCGCGGATCAATGCCGGAAGTGACGAAAACCGGTGAACACCATGGCGATTCCGTGTTCGTCGGCGGCCGCGATCACCTCGGCATCGCGCACGCTGCCGCCGGGCTGGATGACCGCGCGCGCGCCGGCCTTGGCAAGAACATCTAGCCCGTCGCGGAACGGGAAGAAGGCGTCCGATGCGACGACCGAGCCGTCGACGCGCAGGCCGGCGGCTTCTGCCTTGAGCACGGCGATGCGTGCGGAGTCGACGCGGCTCATCTGGCCGGCGCCGACGCCTATGGTTTGACGGTCGCGGCAATAGACGATGGCATTGGATTTGACGAACTTCGCCACGCGCCAGGCGAACAGCAGGTCGTCGAGTTCGGCGGGCGAGGGCTGACGTTTGGTCACGACTTTGAGATCGTCGGCCCGCACGAGCGCGGAATCGGCGCTTTGCATCAGCAGGCCGCCGCCGACCCGCTTCAGGTCGAACCCGGATGTCGAATGGCCGAGTGCCACCCGCAGCACACGCACGTTCTGTTTTGCCGCCAGAACCTGCCTGGCGTCCGCTGTCACCTCGGGCGCGATGACCACTTCGACGAACTGCTGCGTCACGGCCTCGGCCGCGGCGTGGTCGAGGGCGACGTTGAAGGCGATGATGCCGCCAAAGGCGGACGTCGGATCAGTGGCGAAGGCGCGTCGATAGGCCTCGACCGCGTTGGCGCCGAGCGCGACGCCGCAAGGATTGGCGTGCTTGACGATGACGCAGGCGGCGGATTCCCCCCGGTCAAAGCTCTTGACGCACTCCCATGCCGCATCGGCATCCGCGATGTTGTTGTAGGACAGTTCCTTGCCCTGCAGCTGGACATAGCTGCCGATGCCGCCGGCTGGGGCGTTGGGCTCACGATAGAAGGCCGCCTGCTGGTGCGGATTTTCGCCGTAGCGCAGGTCCTCCACCTTGTCGAAGGCGAACTGCAGGCACTGCGGGAAAGTACCGCGCCGGTTGCTGTCGTCGAGACCGGTGAGGTAGTTGGCGATCGCGCCATCGTAACGGGCGGTGTGCGTGAATGCCTTCTTCGCCAAGGCGAATCGCGTTGCCGCGCCCAGCTCGCCGGCGTTGGCGCGCAGCTCACTCAAAACTCTGTCATAGTCCGCCGGGTCAGTGATGACGCCCACCCCGGCGTGATTCTTCGCCGCCGCGCGTACCATGGTCGGGCCGCCGATATCGATGTTTTCGATCGCCTCGTCGAGCGTGCATTCCGGCCGCGCGATGGTCTGGGCAAACGGATAGAGGTTTACGACCACGAGATCAATGCGTGCAATGCCGGCCGCCTCGATCGCGGCGAGGTGATCGCGTGAATCCCGCCGGGCGAGGATGCCGCCATGAATTTTCGGGTGCAGGGTCTTTACCCGGCCGTCCAGCATTTCGGGGAAGCCGGAATACTCGGACACTTCGGTGACGGGCAGGCCGCTGTCTCGCAGCAGCTTGGCGCTGCCGCCGGTGGACAGCAGCTTGATGCCCATGGTGTGCAAGGCGCGGGCAAATTCGACGATGCCGGTCTTGTCGGAAACACTGATCAGGGCTTGCAGAATTTTCATGATGTTGCCAGGAGATGGTCGGTAGTGACGCGCATGAGGTACGGGCCGACTGCCCGTCGTCCGTCTCATGCACGCCTGCCGTAATTGTACGGCCTGCGGGTTGTGATAGGACGTCCTCGGAATGAGGCGTCAGAAATGCTGCGCCCCGCCCCGCCGGTGGAAATCGGCGTACTTCAAAGGAGATCGTACTCGGTGAGCTTGCGGCGCAGTGTGTTGCGATTGATGCCCAGCAGCTCTGCAGCGAGCGTCTGGTTGCCGTTGACCTGGCGCATCACCACTTCGAGCATCGGCCGCTCGACCTGGGTCAGCACCATGTCGTAAACGTCGTTCGGTCTTTCCCCGTCGAGATCGCGGAAATAGCGGTCCAGCGAGCGCCGGACACATTCAGATATGTCACTGCTGCGGCTCATGCGGCAAGTTCCTCCCAAGTGTCTTCGTAGCACAGGCGACTGCCGTGCTCGGCCAATCCGGAAAAGAAAGCGTCGACGGCAGCCAACTGCTCGTCGACGGACTGCAACCGGTTCATGGCGTGGCGGAAGTTTGCCGATCCCGCCAGTCCTCTCGTGTACCAGGAGATGTGCTTGCGCGCGACCTTCACACCTGTGTCTTCGCCATAAAAGGCGTAGAGATCGGCAAGGTGTTCGCGCAGTACCTGATGTATCTCGGCGACCAGCGGCGCGTGCAGCGTCTCGCCGGTACGCAGGAAGTGTTCGATCTCGCGAAAAATCCAGGGCCGACCCTGGGCCGCCCGGCCGATCATGACGCCGTCGGCCTTGGTGTAGTCGAGCACGAATTTGGCCTTCTGTGGTGTCGTGATGTCGCCGTTGGCAATGACGGGAATGCGCACCTGCGCCTTGACCGTCGCGATGGTGTCGTACTCGGCTTCACCGCGATACTGGCAGGCGCGCGTCCGTCCGTGAATGGCGATCAGCTTGATGCCGGCGTCCTCGGCGATGCGCGCTACCCGGGGCGCATTGCGGTTCTGCACATTCCAGCCAGTGCGGAATTTCAGCGTCACGGGCACGTCCACGGCCTTGACAACGGCATCGAGTATGCGCGCCACGAGCGGCTCGTCCTGAAGCAGGGCCGAACCGGCCATGACGTTGCAGACCTTCTTCGCCGGACAGCCCATGTTGATGTCGATGATCTGGGCACCTTCGTCCACGTTGTAGCGTGCGGCATCCGCCATCATCCTCGGGTCGGCCCCGGCGATCTGAACCGAGATTGGTTCGCACTCGCCTTCGTGATCGGCGCGGCGGCGCGTCTTGGCGCTACCGTAGAGAAGGGAATTCGACGTGACCATTTCCGACACCGCGAGCCCCGCGCCCATCTTCTTGCACAACTGGCGGAACGGTCGGTCGGTGACGCCCGCCATCGGTGCCACGAACAGGTTGTTCCTGAGGCTGAAACCAGCGAATTGCATCGTTGTTTCGCGGAGCGGGTAGTTGCCGGCGGGCGGCTATTCTAACGCTTTCCGCAGACCAGAAATGTAAATTTTCTGGTCCTGAAATGACGCCGCAATCAGGGCCACGCGCGTGCGCCGAAGATCATGCGCCGCACCAGAAAGTCGCGCGCCGGCGGCGCCAGATCGAGCATCAGCAGCCCCGTGCCGCGCGCGATGCGCAGCAGCAGATGATCGTTGCTGAAGATGCGTACGAGCGCGTCGGTGAAGCCGATGGCGCCGGCACGATCGAGACGGCGCTTGGCCGCATAACGTTGCAGCAGCGCAGCGTCGCCGGCGTCGGGCGCGGCAGAGCGCAGCATCTCTGCCAGTTCCCAGATATCGCGCAGCGCTAGGTTGAAACCCTGGCCGGCGACCGGGTGCAAGGTCTGGGCAGAATTGCCGAGCCACACCTGCCGCGCCGCAACAGGCCGGGCGCGATAGCGCAGCATGAGTGGAAAGGTCGATCGCGCCGTCGCACTGGTGAACTGCAATCGTCCCCCGAACTGATGCTGCAATCGGTCGAGAAAGGTGGCGTCGTCGACTTGCGCGAGCGCTGCCGCGGTGGTCTTGTCACAGGCAAAGACGAGCGCGTGGCGCTTGCCGTACGGCAGCAGTGCCAGCGGACCGCCCGGTGTGAAGCGTTCGAACGCCGTGCCGGCGATGTTTTCGCGCACGGTCACGGTGCTCAGCACGGCGTGCTGGCCGTAGTCCCGGGTTACGGTGTCCTTGTCGTTGCCCACGGCGCCCTCCGCGTAGGCGACGAGTCTGGCATGGACGACCTCGTCCCCGTCGGGTCCAGCAAGGCGCACCTGCGCGTCGTCTGCGTCGTCGGCAATGGCCGCAACGCGCGCACCGGAACGCCAGCGTATCCCCTGGTCGGTCATGGCTTCTTCGAGAGCGTGCGCAAGCCCCGCAGCGTCCTGCACGTAGCCCAGCGCCGGCAGATCGTAATCGCGGGCATGGATGAGCGTGCGGCCGAAGCCGCCGCGTTGCGAAACGTGAATGGTTTCGATCGGGGTCGGTTTCAGTCGCGGCCAGACGTGCAGCCGCTCCAGGATCTGGCGCGATCCGTGGGACAGGGCAAGGATGCGCGGATCGTTGCGCGGTGCTCCCGCGGGCCGTGCATCCACCAGCAGGAAGCGCCGCCCGGCACCATGCAGGGTCAATGCCAACGCCATTCCCGCCGGACCGGCGCCGACTATCAGCACATCAGCGTCGGACATCGCTGTGCTCGGCCATCACCTGCTCGATCTCGTCCATTTGCTTCGGCGCCGCCGCGGTCAGCATCTCGCAGCCGGTCGCCGTGACCAGCACGTCGTCCTCGATCCGTATGCCGATGTCCCTAAGGGGCCGTGGCACGTCTTCGGCGGCGCGGATGTAGCAGCCGGGCTCCACGGTCAGCACCATGCCTGGTTCGAGGTTGCGCCAGACACCCTCGCGCTTGTATTCGCCGGCATCGTGCACGTCCAGGCCAAGCCAGTGGCCGGTGCGGTGCATGTAGTAGCGTTTGTAGGCTTCCTTCTCCAGCGCCTCGTCGACGCTGCCGGCGAGCAGTTTCAGGTCGAGCATGCCCTGGACAAGTACACGCACTGCGGCGTCGTGGGGCGCATTCCAGGGGGCGCCAGGCTTGATCCGCTCGATGGCGGCGGCCTGGGCCGACAGCACGAGCTGGTAAACATCGCGCTGGGCAGGCGAGAATCTTCCGTTCACCGGGAAGGTGCGCGTAATGTCCGAGGCATAGCCGTCGAGCTCGCAACCGGCGTCGATCAACACCAGCTCGCCATCGGTCAGACGGCGATTGTTCTCGACATAGTGCAGGATACAGGCATTGGCGCCGCCAGCGACGATGGGCGAATAGGCCGGCCCGGCAGCCCCGCCGGCGCGGAACGCGTGCAACAACTGCGCTTCCACTTCATACTCGAAGCGGCCCGGAGCGGTGGCGGCCATTGCCCGACGATGCGCGTCGGTGGAAATGGCGGCGGCACGGCGCATGGTGGTGAGCTCCGTCTCGTCCTTGATCAGCCGCATTTCATCGATCAGGGCACGCACGTCCTGGATCGCCGCCGGCGCATACACGCCACTGCGAACATTGGCGCGCACGCCGTTGAGGGCGTCGAGCACGCGCGTGTCGAATGCGGCGTCGTAGCCGACGGAGTAGTACAGAACCGGCTGATTGGCGAGCAACTCCGGCAGCTTGTCCGGGAGAGCGGCGATGGAATGGGTCGCGTCGAAGCCGAAGACCTCGCGGGCGCGCTCCGGACCATAGCGGAAACCGTCCCAGGTCTCGCGCTCCTCGTCGCGGTCGCGGCAGAACAGGATGCTTTGCGGCGCGTGATTCGCATCATCGCCCGCAATCAGCACCAGCACGGCTTCCGGCTCGGGGAACCCGGTGAGGTAATAGAAGTAGCTGTCGAACCGGTATGCATAGTGGGTGTCGCGATTGCGCACCCGCTCGGGCGCGGTGGGGAGCACCGCGACACCGACTTGCATCCGGCTTAGCAGGCGGCTGCGGCGCGCGCGAAATGCGGAGGTGTCCACGCTGAACAGGAATAGGCGAGTGGGGCGAACGCTCGAATTATAGCCGCGGCGATGCCGACATTGCGGTCCGCGGCGGCGTCATGGCTGGAAACTTCGGCGCAGTGCGACGTCCAGCCGCGCCAGCCGCTCCGGTGTTCCCACGTCCTGCCATCGACCGCAATGCAACTCGCCGCAGACCTTCCTATCGGCCATCGCGGCGCGCAGCAGCGGCGCAAGCTTGGCCTTTTCGCCCGGCGCGATTCCGGCAAAAAGCTCCGGGCGATAGATGCCGATCCCGGAAAAGGTGAAGCGCGGTTCGCCGTCGCTCGCCACCTTGCCATCATGCAGACAGAAGTCCCCCGCGGCGTGATGAGGTGGATTGGGCACCAGCACGAGGTGCGCGAGATCGCCGGCCTGCGCCAGCGCCGCGCCGAGGGCGTGCGCGGAGCGCAGATCGTAGTCGCACCAGATGTCGCCATTGATCACGAGAAACGGGCCGCCCCCAAGCAACGGCAGCGCATGGGCGATGCCGCCGGCCGTCTCCAGTGCCACGCCTTCGCGCGAATAGCGGAGCCGGGCTGCGAAGCGCGTGCCATCGCCGAGAGCGCGCTCGATCATCTCGCCCAAGTGCGCATGATTGATGACGATATCGCCGAATCCCGATCGCACCAGGCGTTCGACGTGCCAGACGATGAGCGGTTTGCCGCCGGCCTCGAGCAAGGGCTTGGGTGTGTGGTCGGTAAGCGGCCGCATGCGTTCGCCGCGACCGGCGGCAAGAATCATGGCTTTCATCGCCGGCAAGTGAGAGGAGCCGTGCTCAGAACGTGTAGCCGACCTGGGGAGTGCGCTTCTCCAGGTCGTCGAACAGCCGCAGCAGTGGCGTCAATTCGCGATAGCGTCCTGCCACGCTGCGCACGTAGGCGACGAAGCGCGGCGTGTCGGCGAGATAGGCGGCCTTGCCATCGCGGTAGTTCAGACGCGCGAAGATGCCCAGCACCTTGAGGTGGCGCTGCAGGCCCATCCACTCGAAGTCGCGGTAGAAGGCGCTGAAATCCGCGTCCACCGGCAGCCCGGCGCGCTTGGCCTGTTCCCAATAGCGGATGACCCAGTCGAGCACACGCTCCTCGTCCCAGCTGATAAAGGCATCGCGGAACAGCGAGGCAAGATCGTAGCTGATCGGACCAATGACAGCGTCCTGGAAGTCGAGCACGCCGGGATTCGGCTCGCCGAGCATCAGGTTGCGCGGCATGTAATCGCGATGAACGAACACCGTCGGCTGGGCCAGGTTGCTACGCAGCACGGTGGTGACGGTGTCATCGAGCGCCTGTTGCTGCGCTGCGGTCAGGTTGACCTCCAGGTGGCGCGCCACGTACCACTCGGGGAAGAGGCTCGCCTCGCGTCGCAGCAGCGCCTCGTCGTAAGGCGGAAGCTCGCCCGGGCGGCTTGCCAGTTGCCATTTCAAGAGTGCTTCGACGGCATCGCGAAACAGGCCATCGGCATTATCCGCGTCGAGGACGTCGAGATAGGTGCGCGTGCCCAGATCGGTGAGCAGCAAAAATCCCTGTTCGAGATCCTGCGCCAGGACCTCGGGGGCGTTGAGGCCTGCGGCTCTGAGCAGGATTGCCACGTGGACGAACGGACGGCAGTCCTCGTGCGCCGGCGGTGCGTCCATGACGATATACGTGCGCGACGCGCCGCTCGGCTGCACGCGGAAGTAGCGGCGAAAGCTGGCATCGGCGGAGGCAGGTGCGATGGAGATGTCGCGTCCGGGAAACTCGGCCTGCAGCCAGCGCTGCAGCGATTCATGGCGCTCCATGGCGTACGATGGAAAAGTGGGAAGATGATAAACTCCGCATCTTATCATTGCGATCACCGCGCGCCTGGCTCACCAAGGCCATCGAGGGAGGCGCAGGGCGGTGCAAGAACAACCAGTCCGATCCATGTCCCAGCCATTGCGCGACCGGCTCATGCCGCTGGTGATTTGCTGCGCCTCCAGTGCCGCCCTGTGTGGTCACGCCGGCGCGGTTTCGGCGGCGGAAAGCTTGCCGCCCTTGCGCGTCGATCCGGCCCTGCTTGCGCCGGAAGGCTCGCCCGCCGCGCCGGCGACGAGGAGGGCGGAGACTCGCGCGGAGACGCAGCAGCCGGCGTCGCCGGCGGAAGCGGCGCCCGTAGGCGCCGGTGCGGCAGCCGATGTCCCACTGGAGAGGGCAAAGCCCAAGCCCTCGGCGGCGGAGAAACCGGCAGATGCGCGGTCCGCCGCGCCAGCGTCCGCCGGCAGTACCGCCCGCCCCGCCACCGCCGCGCCGGCAGCGCCCGGTGCGGGCGCCAGCGCCGAGGGCGGGACGGGCAGCGGTCTGGCCGCGCCGGCACCTGCCCGGCGCGGACCACCGTCCGGCCGCGAACGTGCGCAGGCCGATGTCATCGAGCCGCAGCGACCCGCGCCCAAGCGCGTTGAGCCCTCCTCGCCCGCGTCAGCACCCGACGCACGATCCCGCGGCGCCGACGTGCCTCTGTCGCTGCGTCCGGCGACGGGCCTGGCTCCGCCAGCACAGAAGGGCGACGAGGCCCGTCCGACCTTCGTTGCAGCGGACAAGATCACCGGCCAGACCGAGACGGAACTGGTGGCTGAGGGCAATGTCGAGTTGCGCCGCGCAGGCAGCACACTCAAGGCCGATCATCTGACCTACTGGCAGGATACCGACGAAGCGGAAGCGGTAGGCAATGTCCGGCTGACGCGCGATGGCGACGTGATGACCGGACCGAAATTGCGGCTGAAGATCGAGGACAACGTCGGTTACTTCGAGCAGCCGGAGTATTCTATCCGGCGCGCATCCCGGTCTGCAGCAGCGGCGCCGGGGACTACCGCGACGGTGAGCGGCCGGGCGGAGCGCATCGACCTTGAGGGAGAGAACCACTACCGGCTAAGCAATGCCACCTTCAGCTCGTGCGCGCCGGGCCGGGAGGACTGGTACGCCCAAGCGCGCGACATGCGTCTGGACTATGACCGGGAGATCGGCGAAGCCAGGAATGGCCGGCTCGTATTCCTGGGAGTGCCCTTGCTCTATTCGCCCTGGCTGGAATTCTCGCTCAACGACCAGCGCAAGTCGGGGCTGCTGCCGCCGACGCTGGGCAGCTCGAACAAGACGGGCGGCGAGCTGACCGTGCCTTGGTACTGGAACATCGCTCCCAACTACGACGCGACGATCGCGCCGAGGCTGATGACACGCCGAGGGCTGCAGCTCAACACGGAGTTCCGCTATCTGCAGCCGGCGTACAACGGCACGGCCCGTGTCGAGTACCTGCCCAAGGACCAGGTGCTGGACAAACGGCGCAGCGCCTATTCAATCGTGCACAACCATGTATTCGCCACGGGGTTTACCGGGCTGTTGAATGTCAATGGAGTGTCCGATGACACCTACTTCACCGATCTCGGCACGCGTGTAGCGACCACTGCGCAGACCTATCTGCTGCGGCAGGGCTCGCTGTCATACAGTTCTGGCTGGTGGGGCGCCGCTGCGTCGGTGTTGCGCTACCAGACACTGCAGGATCCGGTGCTACCGGCAGTCGCTGTCCCCTATGATCGGCTGCCCCATCTCGGGCTGGTTGCGAATCGACCAGAGTTCTACGGCGGTTCCGCGTTCGCGTTCAACGGCGAGTACGTGGACTTTCACCATCCGACATTCGTGCTCGGCAAGCGTACCACGGTCTATCCGCAGCTTTCGCTGCCACTGGTTACGCCAGCGTTCTACCTCACGCCCAAGGTCGGCTATCACGTGACGCGCTACGCCCTCGACCGGCAGGCCGCCGGAATTCCCGATGGCATCACGCGCAAGGTGCCCATCATGAGCGTGGACAGCGGCGTCGTGTTTGAGCGCGACACAAGCTGGGGCGGCCGGAATTTCGTTCAGACCCTGGAGCCGCGCGTCTACTATCTGCGTGTGCCGCTGCGCGACCAGAGCCAGATCCCGGTTTTTGACACGGGTCTGGCCGACTTCAATTTCGCCCAGATCTTCTCGGAGAACATATTCGTCGGTGGCGACCGCATCGCCGATGCCAACCAGATTACCGGTGCGGTCATCTCGCGCATCATCGATCCCGCAACCGGCGAGGAATTGCTGCGTGCGGCCCTCGGGCAGCGGTGGTACTTCCGCGATCAGACCGTCACCATTCCCGGCGTGGCGCCGCGCATCGGCCGGACCGCGGATGTGCTGGCGGCCCTGTCCGGTCAGATTCTGCCCAAAACCTACCTTGATGCGGGCTGGCAGTACAATCCCCGCGACGAGCGCACAGAGCGCGTTTCACTGGGTGGGCGCTACCAGCCGGAGACGGGCAAGGTGCTCAACGCTGGCTATCGCTTCACGCGCAACGTCGTGCGCGATGTCGACGTGTCGGGGCAATGGCCGCTGTGGGGCAAATGGTATGGCGTCGGCCGCTACAATTATTCCCTGCGCGACAAACGGCTGGTCGAGGGAATCGCCGGACTCGAATACGACGGTGGTTGCTGGCTAGGGCGTCTGGTCATGCACCGCTTTGCCACGGCGACGCAAACGACCAATACCGCCTTTTTCGTGCAGATCGAGTTGAACGGATTCTCGCGCATAGGCTCCAATCCGCTGGATATCCTCAAGCGTGGCATCAGTGGTTACGGTAGGATCAGTCAGCCGGCCGCCGATCCGGTATTCGGCGCCGATTGACTTCGTTTGCGTGCGCGTTGGTCGTCGTTCCAATTGCTCAGTATCTCCGGGGTTCGCTATGAAGTGGTCGTTGGTTGGAATGTCATGGGTTGTGGCGGCAGTCTGCCTGATGGCGCCCTTGCCGGCCGCCGCCCAGGCGAGAAGTGCGCAGCCCGTGGAGGTGGATCGCATCGTTGCCGTCGTCAATGATGAGGTCATCACGTTGCGAGAATTGCGGCTGCGCCTGGCGCAAATCGAACAGCAGCTGAAAAAGCAGAAGACGCCCTTGCCTCCCTCCGACGTACTCGCGCGGCAGGTGCTGGAGCGAATCATCGTCGACAAGGTTCAGCTCCAGTTCGCGCGGGAGAACTCGGTACGGGTGGAGGATACGCAGCTCGAGCGCGCTCTCGCCCGCGTAGCCGAAAACAACCGCATGAGCCTGGCTGACTTTCGCAAGGCGCTCGAGCGCGACGGCGTATCTTGGGCGGGCTTTCGCGAAGACATCCGCAATGAGATCACCGTCGCCCGCCTGCGCGAGCGCGAGGTGGACAGCCGCATCGCGGTGTCGGAAGGCGAGATCGACAACTACCTCGCCAATCCTGCGGCCGCGGCCCAGGCCACCGAAGAGTTTCTGGTGCAACATATTCTGGTACGCATACCCGAGCAGGCACGCCCCGACCAACTGCAGCAGCTGCGCGCGCGCGCCGAGGAGGCGCTGGCGCAATTGAAGCGTGGCGCCGATTTCGGCCAGGTTGCCGCGAGCTATTCCGAGGCGCCCGATGCGCTCACCGGCGGCTCGCTGGGCTGGCGCACGGCGGAGCGTTTGCCGGCGCTGTTTGCCGATGCGCTGGCGAATATGAGGCCGGGCGAATTGAGCGACGTTCTGCGCAGTCCGGGCGGACTGCATGTGCTCAAGCTCGCCGACCGTCGCGGCGGCATTGGCGCCGGTCAGCGGCTGCAGCAGACCCGCGCGCGACACATCCTGATTAAGATCAGCGAACTGGTTTCCGAGAGCGAGGCGAAGCACAAGCTGGTCGTGCTCAGGGAACGTTTGGATAACAAGGCGGACTTTGCGGAGTTGGCCAAGCTGCATTCAAACGACCTTTCGGCGTCGAAGGGCGGAGATCTCGGTTGGCTTTATCCTGGTGATACGGTGCCGGAGTTCGAGCGCGCCATGGATGGGCTGAAGGTTGGCGAAACGAGCGAACCGGTGCGCTCTCCATTTGGCTGGCATCTGATCCAGGTGCTGGAGCGCCGCGTCGAGGACGTTTCCCAGGAGCGCCAGCGCCAGCTCGCTCGCCAGGCGCTGCGCGAGCGCAAGTCCGACGAGGCCTACGAAGACTGGCTGCGGCAGCTGCGAGACCGTGCCTATGTCGAGTACCGGATCGAGGATCGTTAATAGAGCCTGGTGTGCAGACCGGGCTTCCGCTACATCGCGGGATCGCCTCAAGGAACGATAGCAAGCAATGATCGAATCCGTGTCTGGCCACCGCGCCCGCGCGGGCGCACTCACTATCGCAATCACCAGCGGCGAACCCGCCGGCGTCGGGCCGGATCTTTGCGCACAGCTCGCGGACCTGCGGCAATGGCCGGCGCGCCTGATCGTCCTCGGCGACCGCACCTTGCTCGCCGCCCGGGCGCAGTCGCTCGGCAAGGATATCGTGCTGCACGATTACGATGCCGCCGTTGGCCGGGAGGACCCGCCGAAGGGTGGTGTGGAGCTTCTGCATCTGCCGCTCGCCGTGCCGAGCGCGCCTGGGCGGCTCAATACCGGCAACGCCGGCTACGTGCTGCGACTTCTCGACCGCGCCATCGCCGGTTGCCTGAACGGCGAGTTCGACGCAATGGTCACGGCGCCGGTGCACAAGGGCATCATCAATGACGCCGGAATCGCCTTCACCGGCCATACCGAGTACCTCGCCGAGAAGACCGGCACATCCCACGTCGTCATGCTGCTGGCCGCGCCCACCAGTGCCAGCTGGCTGCGGGTGGCGCTGGCTACGACCCATCTGCCGCTCAAGGACGTTTCGGCCGCGCTTACGCGCCGGAGTCTCGAATCGACATTGCGCGTGCTTGTCGGCGATCTGCGGCGGCGCTTCGGTATCGCTTCGCCGCGGGTGCTCGTGGCCGGGCTCAACCCCCATGCCGGCGAGGGCGGCCATCTCGGACGCGAGGAGATCGAGGTAATCACGCCGGTAATCGAAGCGCTGCGCCACGAAGGACTGGAACTGATCGGGCCATTGCCAGCGGACACGATGTTCACCCCGGCGCAACTGGCACGCGGCGACTGCGTGCTGGCGATGTTCCATGACCAAGGTCTGCCGGTGCTCAAGTACGCCGGCTTCAGCGAGGGCGTGAACATCACGCTCGGCCTGCCCATCATCCGCACGTCGGTCGACCACGGCACGGCACTGGATCTTGCGGGCAGCGGCCGGGCCGATCCCGGCAGTCTTATCGCCGCGGTGGATGCGGCCATCGACATGGCTCAACGTGAGCGTGCCGGCGGTCGATGAAGCATGTCGCGCGCAAGCGCTTCGGGCAGAACTTCCTGACCGACCAAGCGGTGATTGCGGCCATTCTTGCCGCAGTCGCCCCGCGAGCCGATGACGATCTGGTCGAGATCGGTCCGGGGCTGGGCGCGCTGACTGTTCCGCTGCTCGAACGACTGCCCCGCCTGCACGTGGTAGAAATCGATCGCAACATCGTTGCCCGGTTGCGGCGGCGATTTGCCGAAGCCCGGCTCGTCATTCACGAGGGCGATGCGCTTGAGTTCGACTTTGGCACGCTGGGCCGGGATCTGCGCATTGTCGGCAACCTGCCCTACAACATCTCGACGCCGCTGTTGTTTCATCTCGCGCGCCATTCCGCGCAGGTGCGCGACATGCACTTCATGCTGCAGAAGGAAGTCGTCGAACGCATGGTGGCGGAACCGGGCGGAGCCGAGTACGGGCGGCTGTCCGTCATGTTGCAGTACCGCTTCGACATGGTGTTGCTGTTCGTCGTTCCGGCCGAGGCGTTCGAGCCGCGTCCGAAGGTAGAATCGGCGTTCGTACGCTTGGTGCCGCGGCCGGCGGCGCAGCGCACGGCCATCGACGACGCAACGTTGGCGCAGGTCGTGGCTGCCGCCTTCGGCCAGCGGCGCAAGATGCTGCGCAACGCGCTGCGCACGCTACTCACGGATGCCGAGTTCGATGAACTAGGCATTGCACCGACGCTGCGCGCCGAAGATGTTGCGGTGGCCGACTACGTGCGCATAGCCAACCAGCTGTCGCGCCGCCGCAGCGCACTCAGCGCCTGAGCATGCCCTGCATCTCAATGAAGGCGACGATCTGATCGAGCCCCTCGCCAATCTTGAGATTGCTGAACACGAACGGCCGCTCGCCGCGCATCTTGCGTGCGTCGCGCGCCATCACTTCCAGCGAGGCGCCGACCAACGGTGCGAGATCGATCTTGTTGATGACGAGCAGATCCGACTTGGTAATGCCCGGTCCACCCTTGCGGGGGATCTTGTCGCCGGCGGCGACGTCTATGACGTACAGCGTCAGGTCCGACAGCTCCGGGCTGAAGGTGGCAGCGAGATTGTCGCCGCCGCTTTCGATGAAAATGACGTCCAGATCAGGAAAGGCACGATTCAGCCGCGCCACCGCTTCGAGGTTGATCGAGGCGTCCTCGCGGATCGCGGTATGCGGACAACCGCCGGTCTCGACGCCGATAATGCGCTCCGGGGTCAAGGCCTCGTTGCGCACGAGAAACTGCGCGTCCTCCTCCGTGTAAATGTCGTTCGTGACCACGCCCAGGTGATAGCGCTGGCGCAGGCGGCGGCACAGGGCAAGGGTGAGCGCCGTTTTTCCTGATCCGACCGGGCCGCCGATGCCGACGCGCAGTGGTTGGTTGCTCATCGTTCAATCCAGATTTCGTCATCGATCACTAAGGTGCACAGACACAGAGCACTACACTGAGCGCGCCGGTCGTTCTGGCGATATTTGCTCTGATCGGCCCGCACGCCGTTCATGATCGGAACAACCGGCTGTATTGTGTCTCGTGGCGGCTGCTGGCGATGGCGGCGCCGGGCGCGAAGTTGCTCAGCCGCTCTTCCGACATCGCCAATGCGTTGGCGACGATCGGGGGCAACTCGCTGCCGAGGTGCAGCAGCATGCGCTGCCCGGCCGCCTGGCCGAGCGGAACTGCCTTGAGCGCTGCCATCACTTGATTTTCGCACCAGGCCCACAGATACGCCGTCAGTGCCTGCTCGGAGTCGATATTCCAGGCGGCGGCCGCGCAGCTCCACACCGTCGGGAACGCCGGCTCGTCGATGTCGTCGAGCATCGTCTTTGGCGCGATCGGAAACTCGTCCAGCTCGCCGAGCAGTCGCGCTAGTGAGTAACCCATCTGCGAAGTCTCGGCGCGCAGCTCTGCCGTTTCGCGGCTGGCGAGGAAGTGCGCATTCAAGTCGGCGAGCGTCGCGCCGTCGGCGGCCCGCCACGCATTCAGCATGCGGGTGAGCATCGGCCCCTCGAAACTGCCGACGACGAAGCGCAGCGCATCGCAAATCCAGCGCGCGGCGCTTGCCGCGTCGCTTACCGTCCCGGCTTCGATTGCCCACTCCAGGCCCTGAGAATAGCTGTAGGCGCCGACAGGCAGGGCGGGGCTGGTCAGTTGCAGCAACCGGGTCAGGGATGCCGTGCTCATCGCCGCACGCCGTACTCGTGGATCCGGGCCGCGGGGCTGGCCGCGGCGTCACCATGACGATGTCCCGCAGCATAGGCGCCAGACTCGGGCTCGAAGGGTGCCGTGACGGTCACGACGTCTGCCGCCAGTCCTTGCAGCATGTCACCCAACACGGGGTCGGCCTCGAAGCGCAGCCAGCCTCCCCCGTCCGGCGCCACACCAAGTTGCACCGCCACGTGACGATTGCCCATGTGAAAGGCGGCGCGCGCCAGGGCAGCGGGCGAATCGAACCGCGCCTCCATCAGGTCTTCCGGGGCGGCGACTACCTCGACGATGCGGCCGTCGCTGCCTTGCAGCCTGTCGCCACCGCGCAGCACGGTGCCGCGTTCGAGGAACAAACCGGCCTCCTCGCCCGAGTCAAGTCGCGCGCGCAGCCGGCTCTTGCAGCGGAACTCGAATGGCAGAACCAGCCGCTCCGTGGGTTCGGCATCGGCCGGCGCACGCTGTTCGATCAGCAGCATGCGCCTGTCGCCATCGCCGCTCGGCTCGACGGCAGCATATCGTGCGCCCCCAGCCGTCTCACGATCAGAAGAGAAAGTAGCGCTGTGCCATCGGCAGTACGGTCGCCGGTTCGCAGGCGAGCAACTCGCCGTCGGCGCGCACTTCGTAGGTTTCCGGATCGACCGTGATCGTCGGCTGGTAGTCGTTGTGACGCATGTCCTGTTTGCCGATCTTACGGGTGTTGCGCACCGCTTCAAGCGGTTTGGACAAGTTCAGCGCGGCGACGGCAGGGTTTTCCAGTGCCGCCCGGGACACGAAAGTCAGTGACGTTCGCAAGGCGCCGCCGAAGGCGCCGAACATCGGGCGAAAGTGCACCGGCTGCGGGGTCGGGATCGACGCGTTGGGATCGCCCATGGCTGCTGCCGCGATCATGCCGCCCTTGACGATGAGGGATGGCTTGACGCCGAAGAACGCCGGCTTCCACAGCACGAGATCGGCGAGTTTGCCGACCTCGACCGAACCCACGACATGGGCGATGCCGTGGGTGATCGCCGGGTTGATGGTGTACTTGGCGACATAGCGCTTGACGCGGGCGTTGTCGTGTTGCTTTGGGTCGCCTTTTAGCGCGCCCCGCTGCTGCTTCATCTTGTGCGCCGTTTGCCAGCAGCGGGTGATGACTTCGCCTACCCGCCCCATGGCCTGGGAGTCGCTGGAGAACATGCTGAACGCCCCGAGGTCGTGCAGGATATCCTCGGCCGCGATGGTTTCGCGGCGGATGCGTGACTCGGCGAATGCCACGTCCTCGGCGATGGCGCTGTCCAGATGGTGACAGACCATGAGCATGTCCAGGTGCTCGTCGATGGTGTTCACCGTATAGGGCCGCGTCGGGTTGGTGGAGGAGGGCAGCACGTTGGCTTCGCCGCACACCTTGATGATGTCTGGCGCATGGCCGCCGCCGGCACCCTCGGTGTGGAAGGTGTGGATGGTCCGTCCCTTGAACGCCTTGACGGTGGTCTCGACAAAACCCGATTCGTTCAAGGTGTCGGTATGGATCGCCACCTGCACGTCCATCTCGTCGGCGACCGACAGGCAATTGTCGATGGCCGCCGGGGTCGTGCCCCAGTCCTCGTGCAGCTTGAGACCGATGGCACCGGCGCGCACTTGCTCGCGCAGCGGTTCCCGCAGACTGGCGTTGCCCTTGCCGAGGAAACCCAGATTCATGGGAAAGGCGTCGGCCGCCGCGAGCATGGAGGCGATGTGCCACGGCCCCGGCGTGCAGGTGGTGGCGAAGGTGCCGGTGGCGGGGCCGGTGCCGCCGCCGATCATGGTGGTGATTCCGGACATGAGCGCCTCTTCGATCTGCTGCGGACAGATGAAGTGGATATGCGTGTCGATGCCGCCGGCCGTGACGATGGCGCCCTCGCCGGCGATGATCTCGGTGCCGGCGCCGATGGCGATGGTGACACCGGGCTGTATGTCTGGGTTGCCGGCCTTGCCGATGCTGCTTATGCAGCCGTTCTTGATGCCGATATCGGCCTTGACGATGCCCCAGTGGTCGACGATCACGGCGTTGGTGATCACCGTGTCCGCCACCTCGCCACTGGTGCGCTGACTTTGGCCCATGCCATCGCGTATCACCTTGCCGCCGCCGAATTTCACTTCCTCGCCGTAAGTCGTGTGGTCCCGCTCTACCTCGATCCACAGATCGGTGTCCGCCAGACGCACGCGGTCACCGATCGTCGGCCCGAACATCTCGGCGTAGGCACGGCGGGAAATCTTGAGCGTCATTTGAGCCTCCCCATCACCTTGCCGGCGAAGCCGTAGACCGCGCGCGTGCCGGCCAGCGCCACCAGCTCGACGGTGCGCGATTGCCCGGGCTCGAAGCGCACCGCAGTGCCGGCGGGAATGTTGAGCCGATAGCCGTAGGCCTTGTCGCGCTCGAACGCGAGCGCCTCGTTGGTCTCGAAGAAGTGGTAGTGCGAGCCGACCTGGATCGGCCGGTCGCCGGTGTTGGCGACGGTCACGGTAACCGTCGGACGGCCGACGTTCAACTCGATTTCACCTTTGGCGGTTGCGATTTCTCCGGGGATCACGAACTTGCTCCTCACGCCGCTCACACAATTGGGTTATGCACCGTGACCAGCTTGGTGCCGTCGGGAAAAGTGGCTTCGACCTGGATCTCCGGAATCATCTCCGGCACGCCGTCCATGACGTCGTCTCGACCGAGCAGGGTCGCACCCCAGCCCATCAGCTCGGCGACGCTCCTGCCGTCGCGGGCGCCTTCCATGATGGCGGCGCTGATGAAGGCGACGGCTTCCGGGTAGTTCAGTTTCAGTCCGCGCGCCTTGCGCCGTTCGGCCAGCAGGGCAGCAGTGAAGACGAGCAGCTTGTCCTTCTCTCGCGGGGTCAGTTCCATGGGCGCTCCGTCGTTGCGTGCTCAGGTGCTCCAGATACGCGGCGGACAGGCTTCGCGCCCAAGCAGTACGGGACGCAACAGCCGCCACAGTTGCGTGAAGAAAGCGTAACCTCGCTCGACGCTGTCACCGAGGTAACGAGCCAGGAGCAGGCGCGGCAGGACCGTGACTCCTGCAGTTCTGGCCGGTGCCTCGTTCGCGGCGCAATCGCGCGCTTGCATCAGCAAAGCCGGGGCGATGTCCCGGCCGGCTGCGAGCAGGGTGCCGGCGATGGCATGGCCGGCAAATCCCACCGGCGAATCGAGTAGGGGCGAACCGCCGTCGACGAAACCGCGCTCCAGCCAAAGCGGCCGACCATCGATGGCAATCCGTGTCGCGAGCTGCAACCGGCCGCGGCAAAATCGCTCGCCAGCGGCGCTGCGGCCAAGGCAGAGCATTTCCCAGCCGACGAAGCAGGCATCGGCGGCCAGGCTCACTTCGGTTGTCATCTCCGCCCGGGCGCCATCGAAGACGATCGTCTCCCGCGGCAACCACTCCAGGGCCGCGCCGCCGCCGACGCTGATGTGCAGATGCTGCGACGCCGGCAGGTGCTTGCTGCGGTACCACTTGGCTGCGCCGGGGGTCGTGAGCAGCACCCGCGCGCCGGGCTGCGCCTCGGCGCTGATGACCAGGTGATCACCGCCGGCAATTCCACCCGGCGGGTGCAGCACAATGCCGTGGCAGACGTCCGCGCCTTCTGGGTAGAGCGGTTTCTGGAACGCCAGTGGGCCGCGATGGTGCCGCGCGGCGAGAACGGTGCCGGCACCGCGGCAAGCAAAGCGAAGCATGAGTTCGGCACGCCATTCGCAGGACTGCAGCGGCTCGGAGACGACCATGCGCGCGATTATACGGCGAGCCTGCGACGCACGTCGTCCTTCTCCATGTCGGCGCCGGCGCCGCGCAGGATGATCTCGCCGCGCTCCATGACCAAGTAGTGGTCCGCCAGCGAGCGCGCGAAATCGTAGTACTGCTCGACCAGCAGGATCGCCATCTCGCCCGTCGCCGCGAGCGCGCGGATGGCCCGCTCGATGTCCTTGATGATAGACGGCTGTATCCCCTCCGTCGGCTCGTCGAGGATGAGCAGTTTCGGTCCCATTGCCAGGGCGCGACCGATGGCGAGTTGCTGCTGCTGTCCGCCGGAGAGATCGCCGCCACGCCGGCGCAGCATCGTCTTGAGCACCGGGAACATGTCGAATATGCGCGGCGGGATCGCAGCGCCGTTGGCCTTCGTGGCGAGCCCCATGCGCAGGTTCTCTTCAACCGTCAGCCGGGGAAATATCTCTCGCCCCTGCGGCACGTAGCCGATTCCCTGCGCGGCGCGGGCGTGGGAAGGCTGGCGCGTGATGTCCCGGCCGTCGAAACGGATGCTGCCCGAGGCCGCCGGGACGAGCCCCATCAGGCACTTGAGCAGTGTCGTCTTGCCGACGCCATTGCGCCCGAGCAGCGCGGTGACGGCGCCTGGGGGCGCCTCGAAACCGACATTGCGCAGGATATGGCTGCCGCCGTAGTACTGGTTCAGGTTTTCGACGCTGAGCATCTTTGTTGCCCTATCGCCCGAGATACACCTCGATCACCCGTGCGTCATTCTGAATGGCATCCAGGTTGCCCTCGGCCAGCACGGTGCCCTCGTGTAGCACCGTGACCTTGCCACCGAGCTGCTTGATGAACGCCATGTCGTGCTCCACCACCACGAGGGAGTGTTTGCCGGACAGGGATTTGAACAACTCTCCGGTGCGCTCCGTCTCCTCGTCCGTCATGCCGGCGACCGGCTCGTCGAGCAGCAACAGCTTCGGCTCCTGCATGAGCAGCATGCCGATCTCCAGCCATTGCTTCTGGCCGTGCGAGAGCAGGCCCGCCTGGCGATCGGCATGGGCGTCAAGGCAGATGAGGCACAGGGTCTCGGCGATGCGGTCCCGGATCTCGTCGGACACGGAAGCGAGGAGGCTGCTGCGCACGCGTTTGTCGGCCTTCATCGCCAGCTCAAGATTCTCGAACACCGTGTGGTTCTCGAAGATGGTCGGCTTCTGGAACTTGCGTCCGATCCCGGCATGGGCGATCTGCGGCTCGGTCATGCGGGTGAGGTCCATAGTCTGGCCGAAGTGGGCGGTGCCGGAGTCCGGGCGCGTTTTGCCCGTGATGACGTCCATCATGGTCGTCTTGCCGGCGCCGTTCGGCCCGATGATGCAGCGCAGTTCGCCGGCGTCAACGGTGAGCGAGAGCTTGTTGAGCGCCTTGAAGCCATCGAAGCTGACGGTGATGTCATCCAAATAGAGGATGACGCCATGGGTGAGATCGAGCTGGCCGCGTTTAATCACATGGGCCAATCCGGCGCGGATCACCTGCTCCTGCTCGAGCTCGGGATCGCGCCGCGGCATGACCAGCCCGGGTGGCGCAACGTGCAATGGCTTGATGAGGAAGTCGCGGATCATGGTGCCGTATCCGGAACTGCCTTCGGAGGAGCCTCGTCGACCTGACGGCCTGCTGCCGACACTCGCGTGCGCAGTCGCTGCCACAGTCCGACCAGCCCTTCCGGAAGAAACAGGGTAACGACAATAAACAAGGCGCCGAGAAAGAACAGCCAGTACTCCGGAAACGCGACGGTGAAGAAGCTCTTGGCCAAATTCACGACCGCGGCGCCGACAACGGCGCCGATCAGCGTTCCCCGCCCGCCCACGGCGACCCAGATGGCGATCTCGATGGAATTGGCGGGCGACATCTCGGACGGGTTGATGATGCCCACCTGCGGAACATACAGAGCACCGGCGACCGCGCACAGCAGCGCCGACAGCGTCCACACGAACAACTTGTAGCCAAGCGGGTTGTAGCCGAGAAACATGACGCGTGACTCAGCATCGCGGATCGCGGTCAGGACGCGCCCGAACTTGGAGACAACCAGGGAGCGGGCCAGTATCAGCGTTCCCAGCAGCACGCCGGCGGTGAGCGCGAAGAGCGCCACGCGGGTCTCCGGTGCCGTGATCGGATAGCCGAGGACGCGCTTGAAGTCGGTGAAGCCATTGTTGCCGCCGAAGCCGGTTTCGTTGCGGAAAAACAATAGCATGAAGGCGAAGGTCATCGCCTGGGTGATGATTGAAAAGTACACGCCCTTGATGCGCGAGCGGAAGGCGAAGTAACCGAAGACGAAGGCGAGCAGCGCCGGTACCAGCAGGACGAGCAGCAGGGCGTAGGCAAAGTGCTCGGTGCCCTGCCAGTACCAGGGCAGGGCCTTCCAGTCGAGGAAGACCATGAAGTCGGGCAGGTCACTTTGATAGACGCCGTCGCGGCCGATGGCGCGCATCAGGTACATCCCGAATGCGTAGCCGCCAAGGGCGAAGAACAGTCCGTGACCCAGCGACAGGATGCCGCCATAGCCCCAGATGAGGTCCATGGCCACGGCGACGATCGCATAGCACATGATCTTTCCTGCCAGGGTGATGACGAAGGAGGAAACATGCAGCGGGTGGGCGGCCGGCAACAGCAGGTGCAGCAGCGGCAGGACCACCATGGTCAGCAGCGCGAAGCCGCCCAGCGTGATCCAGCCGCGCGGCCCGTACAACGTCAGCAAGCGGACGGTAAGCGGGATGCGCATGTCAGCAATTCTCCACCGCAGGACGCAGAGGGGAACGGCGATGCACAACACGTCGTTCCTCTGTGTCCTCGGCGTCCTCTGTGGTAAATGATCGTCTTCATGGTTCGACAAACCGACCCTTGATGGCGAACAACCCCTGGGGCCGTTTCTGGATGAAGATGATGATGAACACCAGGACGACGATCTTGGCGATGACGGCGCCGGCCCATCCTTCCAGGAACTTGCCTGCCACGCCCAGGCCGAGTGCCGCCCACACCGCGCCCGCGAGCTGACCGACGCCGCCGAGCACGACGACCATGAACGAATCGACGATGTAGCCTTGACCCATGTCGGGGCCGACATTGGCGATCTGGGAAAGCGCACAGCCGCCCAGCCCCGCAATGCCGGCGCCGAGACCGAATGCCAGCGTGTCCACCCGGCCGGTGGGAACGCCGACGCAGCCGGCCATGCCGCGATTCTGAGTCACGGCACGCACGAACAGGCCCAGGCGCGTCATGTTCAGCAGCGCCCAAACCAACAGGAGCACAGAGACGGCAAAGCCGATGATGACGATGCGATTCCAGGGCAGTACGACGTTGCTCATCAGCGCTACGCCGCCCGACATCCAGCTTGGGTTCGCCACCTCGACGTTCTGCGCGCCGAACACCATGCGCGCGGCCTGGATCAGCATCAGCGACAGACCCCACGTGGCGAGGAGGGTTTCCAGGGGACGTCCATACAAAAACCGGATGACCGTGCGCTCCATTGCCATACCGACCAGGGCAGCGCTGGCAAACGCCACAGGAATGGCCGCAACGACATACCAGTCGAGCGCCGTCGGGAAATAGGACCGGAACGCTGCCTGCACGGCAAAGGTTGCGTAGGCGCCTATCATGAGCAGCTCGCCGTGAGCCATGTTGATGACGCCCATCACGCCGTAGGTGATGGCCAATCCGAGCGCGGCCAGCAGGAGGATGCTGCCGAGGCTGATACCTGAGAATACGCGACCGATGTTTTCGGCTCTGGCGAGCCGCGACTCCACTGCCTTGAGCGATGCTGCGGCCGCGCGACGCACACTGACGTCACCCTCGACGTGCTTGCCGTCCTTCTTTTCGAGCAGGGCGGCAAGCTGCGTTCTGGTGTTCGGATTGCCGCTCTGTGCGAGCGTCTTCACCGCGGCTAGCCGTGACCCGGGGTCGCCGCTGGCGAGGTTGGCTTGCGCCTGTGCCAGCAGCAGAAGCTGGCGAATCTCCTCGTCCTGTTCTTTCTCCAGCGCCTTGGCCAGCAGCGGCAGGGTATCGGCGTCGGCGCTTGCCTGTAGTTCGTTGGCGGCGGCTAGGCGCGTGGCGCGCTCGGGCGCAAACAGTTTCAAGCTGGCGAGCGCGGCGCCCAGTGCGCGCCGCACGCGGTTGTTTATGCTGATCGACTCGCTCGCCTCGGGTGCCGGCGTGATCTCTGCGCCCGTTGCCGCGTCGATGGCTTTGCCGTCTTGCAGGAAGAATACGTGCTCCTTCGCACTGAGCAGTGCATCGCCGTTCAGCGCGCTCAGTACGTTGAGCGCGGCAGGAGCGTCGGCCGCCTCGGCGAGTCGGTCGATCGCCGCGATCTTCTCGTCGGAGTCCTCGTGCGCGAGTTGGCTGACCAGCTGCGGGTCGAGCCCCGCGAACGCAGGTGAAGCTCCGATCGCGAGTGACAAGATGAACGCGCGCAATGTCGTTGGCATGGTGGTGGCCGCCGTGGGGATGGATGTTGGAATTGTGTCAGGCGACAGTGTCGCTTTCCAGACGGGACGGCGCGCCGCCGTCTGAAACGCGCCCCGGGGACGGGCCCCGGGGACAGGATGCCGCTCAGAGGTTCTGCTTGCCTTCGTTGCCGGGAATGAACGGGCTCCACGGCTGAGCGCGGATCGGCTCCTTGGTCTTCCACACGACACTGAACTGTCCGTCGGCCTTGATCTCGCCGATGTACACCGGTTTGTGCAGGTGGTGGTTGGTTTTGTCCATGGTGAGCGTGAAGCCGGACGGGGACTTGAAGGTCTGGCCGGAAACCGCGGCGATGACCTTGTCCACATCCGTCGTTTTGGCTTTCTCCACCGCCTGTTTCCACATGTAGATGCCGACGTAGGTCGCTTCCATCGGATCGTTGGTAACGACCTTCTCGGCGTTGGGCAGCTTCTGCTTCTTCGCCCAGTCGCGGTACTTCTTGGTGAAGGCGTCGTTCTCCGGATTCTTCAGCGACATGAAATAGTTCCACGCTGCCAGGTGGCCCACGAGCGGCTTGGTGTCGACGCCGCGCAATTCCTCCTCGCCGACGGAAAAGGCAACCACCGGCACGTCTGTGGCTTTCAGGCCCTGGTTACCAAGCTCCTTGTAAAACGGAACATTGGAATCGCCGTTTATCGTGGAAATGACAGCGGTCTTGCCGCCGCCGGCGAACTTCTTGATGTTTGCCACGATCGTCTGATAGTCGCTGTGGCCGAAAGGCGTGTAGACCTCCTCGATGTCCTTCTCGGCCACGCCCTTCGATTTCAGGAAGGCGCGCAGGATCTTATTCGTGGTGCGCGGATAAACGTAGTCGGTGCCGAGCAGGAAGAAGCGCTTGGCCCCGCCGCCGTCCTTGCTCATCAGGTATTCGACGGCTGGGATCGCCTGCTGGTTGGGCGCGGCGCCGGTGTAGAAGACGTTCTTCTCGAGTTCTTCGCCCTCGTACTGCACGGGATAGAAGAGCAGGCCGTTCAATTCCTTGAACACCGGGTTGACCGACTTGCGCGAGACCGAGGTCCAACAGCCGAAGACGACCGCGACTTTGTCCTGAGTGATGAGTTGGCGCGCTTTCTCGGCGAAAAGCGGCCAGTTCGAGGCCGGATCGACGACCACCGGCTCGAGCTTCTTGCCCATGACGCCGCCTTTGGCGTTTATTTCGTCGATGGCCATCAACGCCGTCTCCTTGAGAGCCGTCTCGGAGATGGCCATCGTTCCGGAGAGCGAGTGCAGGATGCCAACCTTGATGGTGTCTGCTCCATGGGCATACGGGGTGACAAAGCCTGCCGTGACGAGCGACGTCGTAACGGCTACAGCCTTGATGAAAGCGCGACGCTTCATTGTGAGATCTCCCTCGTTGAGATAACAGAGACTTGGCAACCGCCGATTCGGCGCCTGGGACGCGATCAGCGAAATCCGTGCCACGTGTCGGCCGCTGCGCCGATTCGATGTGCGGGAGCGGCCACGCCGGGAGCCAAATCAGTGCATGCAGCGAATAGGGCTGTGGCGTGACGGCTGCTCGCAAATTGGTGAGCGCCAGATGCGTGTTCGTGCGCATCGCATATCGAACCTATTCGCCCGGAATTGGTGCGTCGTCGCGATCGAACGCACCGTCAAGGTGAGCTCTGTTGGCATCGGAACCATTGCGGTGCCACCGGTTCGGCAGAGACATTCGCACCCGGCTGAGCCATGCCCGGCTCACGCGCGCGCGGCGGGGGATGTCGGGGCGACGCGCGTTTTGCTATGATGCGGGCTGGTCTGCAAAAATGCTTCATAATCAAACAATTGATAATTTCCGGTTGGCAGCATGATTCTTAGCAGAACCAGTCAGTACGCTATCCAGGCCCTGATCTACATCGCTACCCAGCCTGCCGGGGAGCCGGTACTTAACCGGCGCATCGCAGACTATTTGGGTGTACCGCCCGCGTATCTGGCGAAGATCATGCAATCCCTGTGTCACGGCAATCTGCTCTATTCCTATCGTGGACGCCAGGGCGGGTTCTGTTTGCGCGAGGACCCGGCAAAGACGGATCTGATGCGCGTCGTTGCCTTGATCGAGGGACCGGAATTGACCGAGACCTGCGTCTTGGGGCTGAAGGTATGCGAGGACATGACGCCCTGTCCCATGCACACGCAGTGGAAACCGGTCAAGGAGAAGATCGTCAGGATATTGCGCGAGCAAAACCTCGAGAAGCTCGCGGCCGCCGTGCGTTCCGGCAAATACCGGATTGCCGATTTGCCCGGCGAACTGATCGCCCAAGGTGGCGATGTCCCCCTGCGGCGCAAGCCGAAGCCGCTGCAGATCTAGGCAGCATCGCCGCAGTTGCCAACGGGCTGCTACGCCACGCACGGGAATGCCGTGCGCGCGAATCCGCCGTCACGTCTGTACTTCGTCGCGCCGTGGCATGGGCAGGCGATCCTGCTGTTGCCCAATTCGTTACTTCTTCAATAGTTGACCCATATCAATATTAGCGAAACATTATCCGCTATCCTGTGCGCGCAGGATCGGGCGGGTACTTGACTTCGCTTCGGGTGCTTAAGTATCCTTTAAGACATTAATATCTTATTATCGTGTTTTTAGGGGGCGTCGCCTTTGCTCTCTATGGGACACGCGTCGGGGAAATGTGAATTTCCACGGGGGAGGGGGAATTGTGCGCGCGCGTGTTCTCTCGCGCCAGCGGCCGAGGCAAGTCGAATGAAGAAGAATGAGAATGTCCCTCAATTGAATTTTCTGTTGGTCATGCTCCGCGCCTCTACGGGGCTGGCTGACACCGTTTATCTACGCGTCTTTCATACTTCCCACTTGTACTAGGAAAGGAGCACATCATGAGGTCCAAACTGGCATTGACGATTCTGGCAGGTTCGCTCGCAGCGATTGCATCGGCCGCTACCCAGGCAGCCGAGGGCAACCTGATGGTGCGTGTACGTGCTCTCGACATGCTGGTGGACAACAGCAACTCTGCCACCGCCGTCGTTCCAGCGCTGGGCAAACTGGAGGCCGAGGACAAGTGGTTTCCTGAAATCGACTTCACCTATTTCTTCACGCCGAACATCGCTGCGGAACTGATCCTTACCTATCCGCAGAAGCACGACCTCAAATTCGCCGGCGTCGCCATCGGCTCCATCAAGCATCTGCCGCCGACCCTGACGTTGCAGTATCACTTTATTCCGGATGGCACGATTCGCCCGTACGTCGGCGTCGGCGTCAATTACACACGCTTCATGGGCGTGAGCATCAACGCTGCGCCGGCTCTTGGCGGCGTAGACGCCCCGATCGACGTGGACCGCAACAGCTTCGGTCTTGCCGGACAAGTCGGCGTGGATTTCAAGGTTGCGCCGAACTGGTTTGTCAATCTCGACGCCAAGTACGTCAAAATCAAAGCGGACAACGTTCGCATCACGGGCGGTGCCCTGGCCGGCACGAAGGTCACCGATCTCGATATCGATCCCTGGCTGCTGAGCGTTGGCGTCGGCTACCGCTTCTGATTCGAACAAGCCTTTTTTGAGGGGCCGAACACGGGGCGCGCGCAAATGCGCCCCGTATTCGAGGGGCCGGTTGTGACGTGCGTCGTACGCGGGCTGACCCGCGCACGGAGTTCGTAAGTTTGATTTCCTATGAGGTACGTCCCTATGGGTGCGCAAGGTACCTACAACTACAAGGTGGTGCGCCAGTTTGCTGTGATGACGGTG
>DAITBA010000042.1:0-7800 GCA_036824005.1 Rhodocyclaceae bacterium | reverse complement strand
TGCGTATCAGTAAGGGGGCGGCCATGAGCGATCTGACCATCTTCCCCGCCGACATTGCCGAGATGTCCATCAGCCAACTTGCCGCACTGCCGGCATTGCAGAAGCACGAGATCGACAAGAACCTCGATGCGGCCATCGACTGGCTCAAAAAGGCCCGGACCAAGTTCGACGCGGCGCTGGATCAGTGCTACGGGGAACAGGCCCGCGCCGCGCTGCGCGAGTCCGGCCGCGACTTCGGCACTGCCTACATCAACGATGGCCCGCTGCACCTCAAGTTCGAGCTGCCCAAGAAGGTCAGCTGGGATCAGAAGCAACTGACCGAAATCGCCGAGCGCATTGTGACTTCGGGCGAGAAGGTCGAGGGCTACCTCGACATCAAGTTGTCCGTCGCTGAGTCCCGCTACACGAACTGGCCACCGGCTCTGCAACAGCAGTTCGCCGCAGCCCGCACCGTGGATGCCGGCAAGCCGTCCTTCACCCTCTCCATCGATTCGGATGAATGACCATGAGCGCAATCATTCCCTTCCAGTTCGACGCGCATGCCGTGCGCGTCCAGATCGACGATCTGGGTCTGCCGTGGTTTAACGCCAATGATGTGTGCTCGGCGCTGGAGTTCGCCAACCCGCACAAGGCCGTTGCCGATCACATCGATGCCGATGACCTAACGAAACGTGAGGTCATCGACACGCTCGGCCGCCCGCAGCGCGCCAACTTCATCAACGAATCGGGACTCTACGCCCTGATCCTCGGCAGCACCAAGGATGCTGCCAAGCGCTTCAAACGCTGGGTGACCAGTGAGGTACTGCCCGCTATCCGCAAGACCGGCGCGTACTCCGTGCCCGGCGCGGTGGCCGCCTTGCCTGCGCCAACCCAGGATCGGGTGAGCGCCATCCTGTTGATCGGCGAAGCGGTCGCCAAGGTGCCCGGCGTCAAGACCGGCATTGCAATGGCCGCGACGCTGACCTGCATCCAGGAGAACACCGGCCTGGCTGTCGAGACGCTGCGTCGCACCCTTCCCGCCGCCGTCGATCCGATCTCCTCGCTCAACGCTACCCAACTCGGCAAGTTGCTGGGCCGTTCGGCCAAGGCCGCCAACCGGCTCCTCGCAGACCACGGGCTGCAGTTTCGCAACGATCGCGACGAATGGGAACTGACCGAGGCCGGCGAGGCTTGGGCCGAGGCCATGCCGTACTCGCGCAATGGGCATTCCGGCTATCAGATCCTTTGGAATCCCGCCGTCGTCGAGCAGATCAAGGAGTCGGCATGATGAACAAACCCCTTCGCATTATCACTGCCGACGAACGGTTCGCGGAAAAGAGCGGCGCCAAGCTGACGTTGCTCGGCAAGAGCGGCATCGGCAAGACCAGCCAGCTACGCACCTTGCCCGAGGCGTCGACCCTGTTCGTCGACCTCGAGGCCGGCGATCTTGCCGTCAAGGCCTGGCGTGGCGACTGCGTGCGACCCGCCACCTGGCCCGAGTTCTGCGACCTCGTTGTCTTCCTCGCCGGCCCGAATCCGGCGCTGCCGCCCGATGCGCCGTTCTCCGATGCGCATTACCGGCACGTCTGCGAAGGCTACGGCGACCCGGCCCGGCTGGCGAAGTACGACACCTACTTCGTCGACTCGATCACCGTGCTCTCGCGCCTGTGCCTGACCTGGGCCAAGGCGCAGCCACAGGCATTCTCCGACCGCACCGGCAAGCCCGACACCCGGGGCGCCTACGGGCTGCTCGGCACCGAGATGATCGCCGCACTGACCCATCTACAGCACGCGCGGGACAAGAACGTCATCTTCGTCGCCATCCTCGACGAGCGCCTGGACGATTTCAACCGCAGGGTCTTCGTGCCGCAGATCGAGGGCTCGAAGACCGCGCTGGAACTGCCCGGCATCGTCGATGAAGTCGTGACGCTGGCCGAACTCAAGACCGACGAGGGAGAGCTTTACCGCGCCTTCGTCTGCCAGACGCTCAATCCCTGGGGCTATCCCGCCAAAGACCGCTCCGGCCGACTCGACCTCGTCGAGGAGCCGAACCTTTTGAAGCTCATTCGCAAATGCGCTGGCGACAACGCCGCCATCCATCACTGAAAGGACACGTAATGAACACCTGGACCGATTTCAACGACGCCGAACAACAGCAGGGCTTCGATCTCATCCCGAAGGGCACCACCGTCAAGGTGCGCATGACCATCAAGCCGGGCGGCCATGACGATCCGGCGCAGGGCTGGACAGGGGGCTACGCCACCGAGAGCTTCGATACCGGCAGCGTCTACCTCGCCTGCGAGTTCGTCGTGCTGGATGGGCCGTTCGCCAAACGCAAGATGTGGTCAAACATCGGCCTGCAGTCCCGGAAGGGGCCGACCTGGGGCCAGATGGGGCGCAGCATGATCCGGGGCATCCTCAATTCGGCTCGCAACGTCCATCCCCAGGACAACTCCCCCCAGGCTGCGTCCGCTCGCCGCATCCAGGGCTTCCACGAACTGGATGGCATCGAGTTCCTGGCCCGCGTCGACGTCGAGAAGGATGCCAAGGGCGAGGACCGCAACGTGGTGAAGCTCGTCGTCGAGCCCGACCACAAGGACTACGCGGCTCTGATGGGCACAGCCACGAAGGCGTCGGCCGGCGGCGGTAATTCCGGAGCACCCGCGACGGCGGCACCTCAACAGGCGACCACGCAGCATCCGCCCGTTCCTGGCAAGCCCGCTTGGGCGCAGTGAGGAGGCCGGTCATGACAGGAAAACGCTGCGGCAATTGCCGCCATCTCGACCGGTCGAGCGCCAGCGACATCGGCGGGCTGCGCATCGCCCGCTGCCGCCATCCGAGGGGTGTGCGCATCGGGACGACCGCCATTCGCAACAACTATGTGGAGATCGACGCCTGCTGTACCGAGCACGCCGTCCGTGCCCGGCAGGGCGCGCAGCCGGGAGGCTGCCATGCATGAGCGGCAAATGCTGGGTATGCAAACGGCAGGCGCGAGGGTTCGGCCATTCCGACGGCCGCTTCAAGATCGCCGATCCTCGGCGCTATCCCCTCGACTGGGTGTTCTGCAGCCGTCGCTGCCAGGACATCTTCCACACGCTCTACGGTCGGCGACTGGCGGCCGAGGAGCGCGGGGAGGCACACATGGTTGATGCGAGCGATATCGAAATCGCGGCGATGCGCGATTGCCTCAAGGCCTTCGGCGCGGCGGCCGGGCACATCGGCTTCGATAAACCGCTCGGGGCGTATTCGGAAGCAGAGGCGATGACGGTGATCGACGCCATCGTCACGCGCTACACCGAGGCGCTGACCGAGCATCACGAACGGGCAAGCACGCCGCCGCTGCGCGGCGTGCCGGTGGCCGAGGTTGTTCGTGATCCGTTTGCCGATCTGAAGGATGACCTGCCGTGGGAAGAGCCGAAGGGAGGGAAGCCATGATGGACTTCAACTCCTCTTCGAGCATCTCCGGGCAGATCATCGCCCTGGTCGATGCCGGGATGCAGCAGGCGCGTGCCAGCCAGTCTGAGCGCCAGTACCTTGGTGCATCGCGTCTGGGCGTGGCCTGCGAGCGTGCGCTGCAGTTCGAGTACGCCAAGGCGCCCGTTGACCATGGGCGTGAGATCCCCGGGCGGATGCTGCGCATCTTCGAGCGCGGCCACGTCATGGAGGACTGCATGGTTGCGTGGCTGCGGGACGCGGGTTTCGATCTGCGCACCCGCAAGGCCGACGGCGAGCAGTTCGGCTTCTCCGTGGCCGAGGGCCGCCTGCAGGGCCATATCGACGGCGTCATCGTCAGTGGCCCGGAGGGCTTCGCCTATCCGGCACTATGGGAATGCAAATGCCTGGGCAACAAGTCCTGGCGCGAGCTGGAGAAAAGCGGTCTGGCTGTCGCCAAGCCCGTCTATGCCGCGCAAGTGGCGATCTACCAAGCCTATCTCGAACTCACCGAGCACCCGGCGATCTTCACGGCCCTCAATGCCGACACGATGGAGATCTACACCGAGCTCGTGCCCTTTGATGCGGCCCTGGCGCAGCGCATGTCGGATCGGGCGGTGAAGGTCATCACGGCGACCGAGGCGGGAGAACTCCTGCCGCGCGCCGTCCATGACTCGACCCGCTTCGAATGTCGGATGTGCGCATGGCAAGACCGCTGCTGGAGCAAGACATGAACGAATACACCCAATCCCAAGAAACACCCATCGAAGAAGAACCGATGATCGATGCCCGACAGGCCAGCTTCGCACTCCGGCTGCCCTATTACTGGTTCGCCGATCCGCAGATGCGTGCCGCAAAGCGCATCCCTCACTACCTGTTGTCGCGCATGGTTCGCTTCCGACTATCAGAACTGGAGGTCTGGTATCGACAGAACGGAAGGGTATGCCAAGCCGGCAAGCTCGGTACGGAGGGCAGTGATGACTGACTACCGCGTTCAGATCAAGGTCAGAAACGCTCGCCTGTTGCGCGCCATCGAGAGGGCAGGCCACCAGGCGGGCCAGATTTTTGCGCGCGAGGTCGGCATCAGTTACACGGGCCACCTCTTGCCCTACCTCAACCTCAAGCGCACACCGTTTGACGAGAACGGGGATCTCAGACCCTGCGCAGAGATGCTCTGCGTATTCCTCAACCGTCTGCCGGACGAGTTGTGGTCGGAGGATCAGCGTTACCCGCTGGTCACGAACGCTGCCGAAATCGAGCTTTCAGCAGCCAGCGTTCACGAATTGCTCGCCAGTCCTTCGGACTGCGCCGACCCGCTCAGTTTGCTGGAGAAGCAACAGGCGGCCCAGGCGGTCGACGCCCTGCTTGATACGCTCACGCCACGTGAGGCTGAGGTGCTGAGGTTGCGCTATGGCATCGACGGTGAGCCGATGACCCTCGAGGATATAGCGAAGCCCATGGGATACACCCGCGAGCGTGTCAGGCAGGTTGAGGCCAAGGCGCTGCGCAAGCTGCGTGCTCCTGCGCGCCAGACGGCACTGATGGATATTGTCGTGGAGGCCCCATGATCGACTTCAACGATACCCCCATTGCGGAGTCCGGCGGCCGCGAGGTGGAGCGCGAATCCATCCGTTCCGACTTGATTGCCCGGCTGGATTCGGTTCTGGCCACGCTGTTCCCGGCAGGCAAAAAGCGCAAGGGGAAATTCCTCATCGGCGATGCACTGGGTAGTCCGGGCGACAGCCTCGAGGTGGTACTCGATGGCGAGAAGGCGGGGCTATGGACGGATCGCGCTACCGGTGACGGCGGCGACATCTTCACGCTGATCGGCGGGCATTTCGGCATCGATGTCCATGTCGACTTCCATCGGGTGCTGGAGCAATCCACCGACTTGCTTGGACGGGCCAGGTCAGCGCCGACACGCAAAGCCAAGAAGGAAGCCCCGGTCGATGATCTGGGCCCGGCCACGGCCAAGTGGGATTACCACGACGCCGGTGGCAAGCTGATCGCGGTCGTCTACCGCTATGACCCGCCCGGACAAAAGAAGCAGTTCCGGCCGTGGGATGCCAAGCGACGCAAGATGGCACCGCCCGATCCGCGCCCGCTCTACAACCAGCCGGGGATGAAAGATGCCGCGCAGGTCGTGCTGGTCGAGGGCGAGAAGTGCGCGCAGGCCTTGATCGATGCCGGCATCGTGGCGACCACTGCAATGCACGGCGCGAACGCTCCGGTGGAGAAGACCGACTGGTCGCCGCTGGCAGGTAAATCCGTGCTGATCTGGCCCGACCGCGACAAGCCGGGCTGGGAGTACGCGACGCAGGCGGCACAGACCATCCTGTCGGCCGGAGCCAAGTCCTGCTTCATCCTGTACCCGCCCGAGGAAGCGGCTGAGGGATGGGATGCGGCGGACGCCATCGCCGAGGGCTTCGATGTCGCCGCCTTCCTTGCCCACGGCCCACGTCTGCAGATGCACGACGTGGCCGATGAGGCTGAGCCGGTCGTCAGTAGCGACGAATCGGTGTGGGGCACCGAGGATGCGCTCGCGCTGGCCTTTACCCGGCGCTACCACCGCGATTGGCGCTACGTTGCAGGCTGGGGGCGCTGGCTGGTGTGGGACGGCAATCGCTGGCGCACCGAAGACACCCTCGCTGCTACCGATCTGATCCGCAGCGTTTGCCGACACGCCGCCGTTCGCGCCGAGAATCCTAAGGTGGCGGCCAAGCTCGCCAGCTCGAGCACAGTCGGCGGTGTGGAACGGCTGGCCAGGGCGGATCGCAGGCATGCCGCCACCACTGAGGAGTGGGATGCCGATCCGTGGCTGCTCAACACTCCGGGCGGCGTGGTCGATCTGAAAACCGGCCGGCAGCGTCCACATGACCGTTCCGACCGGATGACGAAAATCACCACGGCCACACCGGGAGGTGATTGCCCGACCTGGCGACGCTTCCTCGATGAGGTCACAGGCGGTGACGTGGAGTTGCAGGCTTACCTGCAGCGGATGGTGGGCTACGCGCTGACCGGATCGACGCAGGAGCATGCCCTGTTCTTCCTGTACGGCACTGGCGCGAACGGCAAGTCGGTGTTCGTGAATACCCTGGCCACGATTCTTGGCGACTACGCGACCAACGCGCCCATGGACACCTTCATGGAAACGCGCACCGACCGGCATCCGACCGACATGGCCGGGCTGCGCGGTGCGCGCTTTGTGGCGGCCATCGAAACCGAGCAGGGACGCCGCTGGGCGGAATCGAAGCTCAAGAACCTGACCGGGGGCGACAAGATCTCCGCGCGCTTCATGCGCCAGGACTTCTTCGAGTTCTTCCCGCAGTTCAAGTTGTTCGTGGCGGGCAACCACAAACCGGCGATTCGCAACATCGACGAGGCGATGAAGCGGCGGCTGCACCTGATCCCGTTCACGATCACCGTGCCGCCCGAGCGCCGCGACAAGCATCTCCAGCAGAAATTGCTCGCCGAGCGTGACGGCATCCTGGCTTGGGCGGTGCAAGGCTGTCTCGACTGGCAGCGTCACGGACGACTCGATCCGCCCCGGCGTGTGGTGGAAGCCACCGAGGAGTATTTCGAAGCCGAGGATGCACTGGGTCGCTGGCTCGATGAGCGCTGCGTGCGCGAGGCCAACGCCAAGTCGCTGACCGCCGAACTTTTCAACGACTGGAAACAGTGGGCCGACAGTGCCGGTGAGTTCGTCGGCTCGCAGCGGCGCTTCTCGGATCTCTTGATCACGCGCGGGCTGGAGAAGTGGCGCAACAGCGTGGGTGTGCGCGGTTTTCGGGGCGTGGGTCTCAAGGATCCGCCCAAGCCCGCCTACACCCCTTATGCCGACAACTGAACCCCATGACGACACACCGGGCTGACGCTTCCGACGCTCTACATCGTAACTCTCTATACGCGTGTGCGCGTGCGCGCGTCACGGGAAGTTACGACATGATCCGTCGGAAGCGTCAGGCCAATCACGAACAAGGACTGACACCATGACCACGACCATCCTCGCCCTCGATCTGGGCACCACCACCGGCTGGGCGCTGCGCGGCAGTGACGGCCACATCACGAGCGGATCCGAGAGCTTCCGGCCGCAGCGCTTCGAAGGCGGCGGCATGCGCTTTCTGCGATTCAAGCGCTGGCTGACCGAGATCAAGCAATCCTGCGACGGCATCGGCTGCCTGCACTTTGAGGAAGTGCGCCGCCATGTCTCGACCGACGCGGCCCACGCCTACGGCGGGTTCCTGGCCACGCTCACGGCGTGGTGCGAACACCACCAGATCCCGTACCAGGGCGTGCCGGTCGGCACGATCAAGAAACACGCGACCGGCAAGGGCAATGCGAGCAAGGACGAGATGGTGGCATCCGTCCGGGCGCGTGGCCACCAGCCTG
>DAITBA010000005.1:0-185446 GCA_036824005.1 Rhodocyclaceae bacterium | reverse complement strand
CACCGTCATCACAGCAAACTGGCGCACCACCTTGTAGTTGTAGGTACCTTGCGCATGCATGCGGAATCCCCTATCAGAGCTCGGAAATGAAATCGGCGCAGCCCGGGTGTTTCTGGCTGTTGCAGTCGGCTGCGCGTGAACCGGCGAGATGATACACCCGTTGGTTCGTGGCTGATTAATTTAGATGAAAAGCTGTTGCAGTGCAACAACGGCCAGCGGCAAGCCAACAAGGGATCGGCGACGGGAAAATAAAAAAAGGGTGCGCTCACGCGCACCCCCAACCCCAACAGAGAGACATTTCCCGGAATGCCCACCGGCATTCCCCCAAAACCTGTGTGAAGTATGTTACGGGCGGGAACTGCGAATATTGACTTAAGTCAACTCTCGTCGCGTTTGACCGAGGGTAATATCTTGATGCGATTGAGAATGTGTCCCACTAACGGAGCTTGTTGGCCCGATCCGTACGATCCCCGGCAGACGGCACCAGCTCGTCACCCTTAGCCCCCCTTGCCGGCCCGTCATCATCCATGAGTATCCGATAGGCCGGACCTTCGAGATCGTCGAACTGGCCGCTCCTGATCGACCACCAGAAAATGATCCCGATCAGGAACACGAGTACGACGGACAGCGGAATAAGCAGATAGAGAATTTCCATCAGACGCGCTGGGCATGCGGTTGCAATCCATCGCCACGGCCAGCCGGCGCTTGGCGCCGACGCTGCAGGCGCAGAGCATTGGCAACCACCAGCAGCGAGCTTGCCGACATGCCGAGACCCGCCATCCACGGTGTCACAAACCCGAGCATTGCCAGCGGCAGGGCAAGGATATTGTAAATGAACGCCCACCACAGGTTCTGCCGGATGACGACCAGCGCGCGTCGCGCAAGCGCAACGCCGTCGCCAAGCCGGGCGAGGTTTTCCGAAAGCAGCACTAGATCGCCTTGGGTGCGCGCGAGTTCAGTACCGCCGCCCATGGCCACGGACACCTGCGCGCGCGCGAGCACCGGTGCATCATTGACGCCGTCGCCCACCATCGCCACGACCGCTCCGCCTTCCTGCAAACGCACGATGAAGTCGTGCTTCTCTTGCGGCGACATGCCGCCGTGCGCATGCTCGACATCGAGGCGTCGCGCGACCTCCGCCACAGCGGACGCAGCGTCGCCACTGAGTATGGTTACGTCGCGACGTTCGCGCCGAAGCGCCGCAATCAGCTCCCGCGCTTCCGGTCGCAGTTCGTCGTTGAATTCGAACAGCGCGAGCCACCCACGCTCGTCGCCGAGCGCCACGCGCGTCGCCTCGGGTCGGGCCGCCGGCTGTGGAGGCAGCGCCAGTCCATGCAGCTCCGCCACAAACTCCGGCCGTCCGACTCGATACTTCCGGCCGTCGATACACCCCTGCACGCCGCTGCCGGTCACCGCCCGCAGATCCGATGCCGTCGGCAGCACCGCATCCGCCGCCACCGCGGCGCGCAGCCCCACGCCGACGGCATGCTCGGAGCCCTGCTCGAGCGCCGCAGCGAGGCAGTGCACGGCATCGCCATCGAGTGCGCCGAGAATGTGAGTTGCCACCAATTGCAGGCGGCCACGGGTAAGCGTGCCGGTTTTGTCGAAGACGAAATGTGTCGCCCTTGCCAGCGTTTCGATCGCGTGGCCACGCGTCACGAGCACTCCCAAGCGGGACAGCGCCCCGGTGGCGGACGTCAATGCCACCGGCGTGGCGAGCGATAACGCGCATGGACAACTGACCACCAGCACGGACACGAATACCCACAAGGCACGCTCCGAATCGACCAGCACCCACGCAGTCGCGGTCGCCGCCGCGACCAGCAACAGGAGCGCGACAAACCACGCTGCGATTCGATCGGCAAGCTGGACGATCCCTGGCTTCTCGGTAGCGGCGCGCTCGATCAGGCGCTGGATCGCCGCCAGCCGCGTCCTGTCGCCGACTTTCTCAATGCGCGCGACGAGCGGACTGCCGACGACAATGCTGCCTCCGGTGAGATCCGACTCGACCGTCTTCCGTACTGGCACGCTCTCGCCAGTAAGCAGCGACTCGTCCACCATGCTCTCGCCCTGCAGCACGATGCCGTCCGCCGGAATCACTTCTCCCGGCTTGACGAGCACGATATCGTTGGCTGTCAGCGACGTCACCGCCACGCGCTCGCTGTCCATCTCCGGAAAACGCGACAGCTTCCAGGCGAACGCCGGCATGACACGAGCAATATGCTCGACGCCACGAACCGCCGATTGCCGAGCGATCATCTCCAGGTACCGCCCACAAAGCAGGAAAAAGACGAACATGGTGACGGAATCGAAATACACCTCGCCGCCACCGGCGAGCGTCGCCCAGACGCTCGCGACGAAAGCGCTGCCGACGCCCAACGCGACCGGTACGTCCATGCCGATGCGCCACAGCTTGAGATCGCGCCAGGCGCTGCGGAAAAACGGCGCCGCAGAATAGAGCACGACCGGCAACGTCAATACCAAGCTCGCCCAGCGCATAAGCTGCTCGATGTCGGCGCTCATACTGCCGTCGTCGGCCAGGTACACCGGCACCGCATACATCATCACCTGCATCATGCCGAAGCCAGCGACGAACAGACGCCACAGCGCGGCGCGCCGCTCGCTCCGGGCGAGTTGCTCGGAGCGCTGCGCATCGTATGGGTAGGCCGAGTATCCGATGGCAGCGATCGCGGCGAGAATGTCGGACAGCTTGATCCGCCGCTCGTCCCAGCGCACCCGGGCACGCCGCGTCGCGTAGTTGATATCCACTGCCGTGACCCCTGGCTGATGTGCCAGGTGCTGCTCGTTGAGCCAGACACACGCAGCACAGGTAATGCCATCGAGGATCAACGATGCTTCGCGCTCGTGTTCGCCGACGGGCTGAACAAAGCCCTTCTGAATGTCCGGGTGATCGTACAGACCGAGTTCCCTGAGCGCCTGGGGCACGAGTTCCCTGGGCGATTCGGGCAGCGACTCGCGGTGGTGATAGTACCCGGTGAGATTGTTGTCGACTATCGCCTGCGCCACCGCCTGGCAACCAGCACAGCACATCGGCTGCAGCGCGCCGCCGATTCTAACGGCATAGTCGGTGCCGTTCGGGACAGGCTGCCCGCAGTGGTAGCAGGATCGATCCGGGTCCATAGAATGACTTTGCTCCGGCACGAGCCGATTGCTCAACGCCAATGGCTAGCCCGGCTTGACGCCTGCGCAGCGCCGACCGTTCCGGGCAATCGGGTCACTTCGCCTGCATGCGAATCGCGCCATCGAGGCGGATGACCTCGCCGTTGAGCATTTCATTTTCGACGATGTGCTTGACCAGCGCCGCGTACTCATTGGGTTTGCCCATGCGCGACGGGAATGGAACCGTCTTGCCGAGCGCTTCCTGCACCTCGACCGGCATGCCGAGAAGCATGGGTGTCTCGAACACGCCCGGCGCAATGGTCATGACCCTGATGCCGAATCGCGCCAGTTCACGCGCGATCGGCAATGTCATACCGACCACGCCGGCCTTGGAAGCGGAATATGCCGCCTGCCCGATCTGCCCCTCGAACGCCGCCACCGACGCGGTGTTGACAATGACGCCGCGCTCCCCCGATGCGTTCGGCGCCTGCTTGCTCATGACATCGGCGGCAAGCCGGATCATATTGAAGGTGCCGACGAGATTAACGTTGATGACGCGGGCAAAAGCATCCAGCCGGTGCGGCGCCTCGCGCCCGACTACCTTCTCGGCCGGGGCGATGCCAGCGCAATTGATCAGACCCGAAAGGCTCCCAAATGCGGACACCGCCAGTTCCACCGCAGCGCGGCCGCTTGACTCGCTGGCGACGTCGGTTTCGATGAACCGGGCACTCGCCCCCAATTCACTCGCGAGCGCCTCGCCGCCCGCTCGATTGACATCCGCGACGACGACCCGCGCCCCCTCGGCCACCAAAAGCCGTGCCGTGCCGGCGCCCAATCCTGAACTGCCTCCCGTGACGATGAACACCCTGTCCTTGATCTGCATGCTTGCTCCTTGCCGTCAGTTGGTTGCGGGCCGACCGCTGCCGCCGCGATGCATCGCCCGACGAACGCTTGACGTCGGGGCCTCCAGGACTCCGGCAGGACACGCACTTACAAGGAAACCAGAGCCGCGAGAACGCGCGAGGTGAGGAATCGGATGGTGCTGTTGAGTGGATTCGAACCACCGACCTACTGATTACGAATCAGTTGCTCTACCAGCTGAGCTACAACAGCACGCCGTCGCATTATAGCAAAAGGCACCCCAGCGCCAGACCCAAGCGTGACATGCGTCACGAATCCTCCCGCGCGCCACCAGCCAGCCGACCGCTCATTCCCCGCGCCTGACCGTCCATCGGCCGCCCCTAAGAGGTGTGCCGCAATTCACCGTGAATATTCTTCGACGCGGTGACCATGCGGGCATCGAATGGAGGGCGATCGACATGCAACGAGGATTTACTCTGATCGAAGTGCTGGTGGTGGTGGCTATTGTCGCCATTCTTTCCACCGTGGCATATCCCAGCTACTCGGCCTTTGTGCAGCGGGGCAAGATCGCCGATGGGACGTCGACTCTCGCGGATTCACGGGTCAGGCTGGAGCAGTTCTTCCAGGACAACCGCCGCTATGCCACCGTGGTCGGCGGAAACGTATGCGGCGTCGTGCCCGCGGCAACGACCTACTTCACCTACGCGTGCGCTGCCACCGACACAACGTTCACCGTCACTGCAACGGGTGTCGCAGCGCAGGGCATGAGTGGCTTCACTTTCACGATCAACCAGGCAAACCTCCAGCAAACGACAGCCTTTCCTGGCGCAAGCGGGCTGCCGAAGAACTGCTGGATACAAAACAAAGGAGACGGCTGTTGAACGCGCTCATCCTTAGAACGCAACGCGGCGTAACGCTCATCGAGCTGCTCGTCGCCGTCGTCATCCTGGGCATCGTCGCCGGGCTGGCACTGCCTTCCTTCCAGACCTTTATTCAGAACGGCGCCATTCGTGCTTCGGCGGAGTCGATCCAGAACGGTCTGCAGCTCGCCCGCGCCGAGGCACTGCGCCGAAACGTGCGGGTGCGCTTCGTTCTGACCAACGGGGCCGTATGGACCGTGAGCGAAGACAGCACAGGCACGCAAATTCAGGCGCGCAGCGGCGGCGAAAGCGCGGCGACGGTTACGGCCACTCCGACGCCCGCCAACGCCACGACAGTCACATTCAATTCGCTCGGTCGCAGGGTCACCAACACGGACGGCTCTGCGCAACTCGACAAAGTCGTCCTCGACATCTCCGCTTCCACCCGCGATATGCAGGTCGAGATTCAACAGGGCGGCCAGATTCGCCTTTGTGATCCGAGCATCACGACCGCCGGTGACGTGAGGAAGTGCCAGCAATGAGACACGCAAACATGAAGAACTCGCAACAGGGCATTGCCCTCCTGGAAGCGCTCATTGCGCTACTGATCTTTTCCCTGGGCATCCTCGGCCTCGTCGGACTGCAGTCCCTGTCGATCAAGAATTCCACCGACGCGAAGTACCGCGCTGACGCGGCTTTCCTTGCCAACCAGATCATCTCCCAGATCTGGGCCGATTTGCCGAGCAACTCACTCTCGGCGGCTGGCCAGGCGGTGTTGGGCGCCTACGCCCATCGTCCAACGGCTGGCGCCAATGTGTGCTCCCCGGCCGGGAGCGCCTCCGGCAACGGCAACGTGACGGCGTGGATCACGGAGGTCAGCCGCGTCCTGCCCGGCGCGTCCACGACCAATCAGCAGATCACGGTCAACGCGGCGACCGGTGCGGTCACCGTCACCGTTTGCTGGCGGGCCAACCAGGAAACGGCCGACCACAACCACGTCGTTTCTGCACAACTCGTCAAGAACTAGGAGTGCCCATGTCTTTCGCATTGAACCGGTCCGGCCGGCGCGAGCGCGGCTTCAGCCTGATCGAAGTGATGGTCGGCCTGACCGTCGGCCTGCTCGCCATTCTGGCGATCACCCAGACCTTGTCCATGTTCGAGAATCAGAAGCGCACCACCACGGCGAACGCGGACGCACAGGAAAACGGCTTGGTGGGCTTGTTCACCATCGAGCAGGATGTACGCAAGGCCGCCGCAGGATTCACGCATCCTGAAGCCTTCAACTGCCAGACGTTCTTCTCCTATTTCGGTACCGGCGGAGTTCCCGGGGCACCCATCCCGACGAGCATATTCAACACGACTCCGGTTTCGATTACTGACGGTGGTACCGGAAATCCCGACACCGTGGTCGTACGTACGGGATTCCGCTTTCTCGGCTCCATCCCCACGAGGCTGAAGGCAACAATGGCAAACCCTTGGGACCCGCTGGTTGTCGAGCGCGTTTATGACTTCACGACCAACGACCTGGTCATGATCGTCTCGCCCGGTGGCACCAACTGCACGCTGACGCACATCACCTCGATCGATGCGCCGAACCTCACCTTGCAGCACGCCACCGGACAGGACCCGGAGTACAACCCCGACAACACGTACCTGACTGCCAACGCGTGGCCGGGCTACCCGGAGGGCTCGTCTGTCTTCCGCGTCGGCACGACGGCTGGCGGCGGAGTGACAAGCCGGACGTACTCCATCAACGCCAACAACAGCCTCCAGGCCGCGAGCGCCGTCTCCGGTGCAGCGCCCGCAACAGAGGTACTCGCCAGCGAGATCGTCGAACTCCAGGCGCAATACGGCATCGCCGATGCCGGCAGCCAGCAGATCAATGACTGGGTGGACGCAACCGGATCATGGGCCGCGCCGAGCGTCGCCGACCGGCAGCGCATCAAGGCTGTGCGCATTGTGGTCGTCGCGCGCAGCGGCAAACGCGACGCCGCGCTTGTCACCAACACCTGCGCCAACAACGCCGGGACGAATTACGGTCCGTGCGCCTGGAGCGACTCGGCAGCCGACGCCGCCCCTCTCATCGACCTGCGCGCAAACGCGGGCGATACCGAATGGCAACACTACCGTTACAAGACCTACCAGACCGTCATCCCGATGCGCAACGTCATGTGGTCCAACCTATGAATACCTCAAACACGACAGCCCGCCTGCCGTATCCGGCCGCGGCAGCCAAACCCGGAATCGCGCGCCAACGCGGCGCGTCGCTCTTCATCGCCCTGGTCGCGCTGGCGATCATGATGCTGGCCGGGTTGGCGCTGGTCCGCTCGGTGGATACGAGCAATCTCATCGCCGGTAACCTGACGTTCAAGGAAGCGGCCGTGAGCGCTTCGGACACCGGCATCGAGACCGCCGTGGCATATCTCAACACCACCGTTGGTCCCGCGCCCGACGCCAACCTGCCCGCGGGTTGCAGCGCCGGCACGTGCAAGTACTACGCCCGCGTCCAAAACGAAGACCCCCAAGGAATCCCATCGGGCATCAACTGGTCCCACGCCAACCTCGCCGGGACAACCGTCAATGGATACACCGTCCAGTACGTGGTGGAGCGCCTCTGCAACCAGTTGGGAACCATCACCCTCGGCACATCGCCGAAATACGACACGGCGGCACCGGTTTGCTACACAACCCCGGTCGATACCAAGGCATCGAAGAAAGGTGGCGCAGGTCCGTCTGTCAGCCCCACCGGCGTGGAGATCATGTACCGCCTGACCGTCCGCGTCGCCGGACCGCGCAACACGGTGACCATGCTGCAGACCATTCTCGGCCGCACGAGTTGAACCCCCATCCGTCCAGTCCTCACGCAATCGTTCCACGGATTCAGAACAAGGAGTACCCAAAATGACAACCCGTTACTCATCCACGCGCAAAATGCTCGCCCGAGTCGTCGCCGCGACCTTGGCGTTCGGCCAGGTTGCCCAGTCTGTTCACGCAGCATCGACCGACCTCGCCGACATGCCGATGGTCGCCAAGGGCAGCGTGCCACCGAACATGATGCTCACGTTGTCGGTGGAGTGGCCGACGGGAACGGTAGCGGCATACAACGACAACACGAGTACGGTCGCCGGTCAGGAGTGTCCGGGAAGGGATGGCGGAATCGGCGTGTGCTATTTCGAGAGCCGCACCTATCTTGGCTACTTCGATCCGACGAAGTGCTATACCTATGACTCGACGAATAACTATTTCGTGCCGTCTAGCACAGGCACGGGCACCTACCAGCACCAGTGCACGAGCAAGTGGAGTGGCAACTTCCTCAACTGGGCGACCATGCATGCTCTGGACGAATTCCGCTACGCCATGACCGGCGGTGATCGCTACATCGACACATCAACGCTGACGGTCATCGAGAAGGCCTACCACAACGGCGAGGGAGGATACGGCCAATTCCCGCGCAAGCGCGTGCGTGATACCGCCTGGGGAACCGTGCCCGCCGTCGCGCCGAGCACCGTGACGCCCAAGACATGGAGCAACCTGTACGTTCGTGTCACGAACAATACGACGCCGATCTCGAAATCGGGCGTCGCCAACTCCGAGGGGCGGGTCATGCAGATCAGTTCTGCGAGTGACTTTTCCTCCAGCGTAGAAACGTATCTGGTACGGGTGAAGGTCTGCGACTCGAGCGTAGGTTTGGAATCGAACTGTCGGCAGTACGGCTCCTCCTGGAAACCAACGGGGCTGATTCAACAAAACGCCGACAAGATGCGCTTTGGCGTCACTGCATACCTCAACGACGACAGCCAGGACCGGCCGGGCGGAATCATCCGCTCGCGGATGAAATTCGTCGGCCCGAACAACATTGTCCCCAACAGCACGCCGACATCGAATGCCAATGCTGAAATCAGCAGCGACGGGACGCTTGTCGCCAACCCCGATTCGGCCGACGCGACCGCCTCGGGCGTGAGCAACAGCGGGGTAATCAACTACCTGAACAAGTTCGGCAAACCCAGTGCGTCGTATAAGTCCTACGACACCCTGTCGGAGATGTTCTACGAAGCGACGCGCTACATGCGCAACCTGCCGAACACGCCGGCATATACCTCAGGAACGATCACCGACACGATGAAGGACGGTTTCCCCGTCATCACCAACTGGACCTCGCTGGACCAGTCCAACGTCCAGAACCGGCCGATCCAGTACGCGTGCCAGAAGACCTTCTTCGTCGGCATCGCGGATTCGAACGCCTGGTGCGACTCCTACATTCCGGGTAACCGGGCAGCGGTTCGTTGCGGCGGGCGCACGGGCACGCTCACAGACGAACACGGGATACAGGTAAGCGATCTGGACGACGAGATCGGCAATCACGAAGGCGTCGCCAGCCTCGGGACCTGGATTCACGACGCGGGATGGGGGCGCTACAACACCTTCCACCTCGGCGGCCTCGCCTTCTGGGCCAACACTCGCGACATCCTGCCCGACGACAACTCGAAGCCCTGGACCATCGGCAAGCAAACTGCCCAATCCTACTGGGTGGACGTGCGCGAAACGGGCTCCAGCGAGTATCCCTGGAACCAGATGTGGGCCGCGGCGAAATACGGCGGCTTCGAGGACAAACGGGCGGACAAGTCCACCGTGCGCAATCTGGTGACCAACCCGCTGCAGACAGGCGAATGGGATTCCGACAGCGACAACGTACCGGACAACTATTTCACCGGCGAGCGTCCTGACAAGCTGATCGCCTCGCTCAACAACGTATTCCAGAGCGTGATCGACAAGACGTTCGCGGGCGCTGCGGTGGCGGTTGCCAACGCCGACGTTGCCGTCGACAACACATCGTATTCTTCGAGCTACAACTCCGGCAATTGGTCGGGCGATCTGGTCGCGTATCCGATCGACACGACCACCGGCGCCGTCAACACTGCGAGTCCCATCTGGGCGACATCTGCACAGGCCCAGCTGGATTTGAGGACCGCGGCCAGCCGCAAGATCGTCACCTATACGGGAACATCCGGAACCGGGCAAGGCATTCAGTTCCAGCCGACTTCCGCAGGGACCACGACGAAACTCAGCAGTGCGCAACAAACCCTGCTCAATTCGCCCAGTCTGACCGATGGCGCCACGGTACTCGCCTATCTGCGAGGAGATCGCGCCGGGGAGGGCACGACCTATCGGACGCGCACGCACGTGCTCGGCGACATCATCAACGCCGAGGCGGTGGTTGTGGGTGTGCCTGTGTTCAACTACGGCGATACGGGTTACTCGACGTTCAAGACCAACCAGGCAAGCCGTACGAAAGTGGTGTTTCAGGGTGCCAACGACGGCATGCTGCATGCCTTCACGGCATCGAGCGGGGCGGAGAACTGGGCCTACATACCCAACCTGCTTATGGGCAGCCTGAACAACCTGAGCCGGAAAAGCGGATTCACTCACAAGTTCTACGTGGATGGCACACCGGTGGTCGGCGACATCGACTTCAACAAGACCAATGGGGCCAGCGGTGCCGCCGACTGGCACACCATCCTGGTCGGCGGTCTCGGGAAGGGCGGTCGAGGCTACTACGCGCTGGATGTGACTACGCCGACCGCCACCGATGAAGCCGATGCGGCCACGAAGGTGATGTGGGAGTTCCCCAACAGCGCCACGAACAGCGCCAGCGTGACCTTCACCAGCCCGAGCGGCCAGACGACGACGACGATGAACTCCAACAAGATCGGCTACAGCTTCGGCAAGCCGATCATCGTCAAGACCAAGGCGCACGGCTGGGTGGCACTCGTCACCTCGGGATATAACAACGGCGACAGCACCAGCGGCAGCGACTACACCGGCGGTGACGGGCACGGCTACCTGTTCGTCCTTAACGCCAAGACCGGTGCGCTGTTGCATGTCTTCGATACCGGTGCGGGCAGCGCGGCGACACCGAGCGGACTGGCGCATATCAGCGCCTATGTCGAGAATGGCCAGGTCGACAACACCGTCCAATACGCCTACGGCGGCGATCTGCAGGGTAACGTCTGGCGCTTCGACATGAACAACGCAGATACCGCGCAGTGGAAGGTCAAAAAACTGGCAACGTTGGTGGATGCAGCCGGGACGCCGCAGGCCCAGCCGATCACCACGGAGCCCGAACTGGCCAAGATCGTCATCAATGGCGTCGAGAAACGCTTCGTATATGTCGGCACCGGCAAGTACCTGGGGGATTCCGACGTGTCGACGACCCAGACCCAGACCATGTATGCCCTGGTCGATGATCTGAGTAATCCGGCCGGCGACACGGCCGTCATAACCCCGCTGCGCAGCAATCTGCAGCAGCAGACACTGACCACGAGCGGCACCACGCGCAGTTCGACGGAGAACGCGGTCAACTACTCCACCAAGAAGGGTTGGTACGTGGATCTGCCGGCAAGCGGCGAACGGGTGAACACCAATCCGGTGCTTGCCCTCGGCGCGCTCATCTTCACGAGCAACATTCCCAACACCGACGTGTGCACCCCCGGCGGCAGCAGTTGGCTGAACGTGTTCGACTACAAGACCGGCAGTGTGGTCCATTACGTGGATCCCGTGACCAGTCAAACCGTCTGGCTGTCGAATTCCCTCGGCAACGCGCTCGCCAGCCGTCCCGTACTCATCCAGATCACCGGAGGCAAGGTCAAGGTGCTGATTCGCAAGTCCGACGCCACCACCGTCGCCGAGGCGGGTCCGCCGACCGGCGGCACGACGACCTCGCGGCGCGTGTCCTGGAAGGAGATCACGGGCGAGTGACGCCTGCCCGGTGCAATCGAGTCAATGGGCCACGACATCGCACATGAACTGGTGTCCGGACAAGGCGCACGCCATGTCCGGACGAGCCAGGTCAGTGTCGGCCGGCAGCGCTTGTCGCTCTGCCTAGCTGCGTCAGTATCCCTGCACTTCGGATTGGCCCTGCTGATAGGTTCCGGATCGACCAGCGCCGGTGCCGGTGACTACACCCTGTCAGATCAGCAACGGCAGTCGGTACAACCGGCCCTTGCCGTCGTATTCGTGAAACGGTATGCCGCGGCAGCAGGCGCAACGTCGCCCGAACCCGTAACGCCAGCAGCAAGTCAAACAACGACACCCGCCGCGTCGGAGCAGGTGACTGTGGTCGCGGACCAACCGCGCGCCGAGGTTGCCGACCCATCGACCTTCGAAGCCCCTATCTCCATCCCGGCGCCACACTACTTCAGGGCGGCACAACTCGATCGGCGCCCTCGCGTGCTCTCCGACGTGCAACCGGAGTTTCCCGCTACGGACTCCGTTTCGGTATCCGGCAGCGTCGTCCTGCGGCTCCTGCTCGACGAATTCGGCAGCGTCGATCGAGTCGTGGTCGAGCGCTCCGAACTTCCCAGCGCGTTTCAGGAATCCGCCGTCACCGCCTTTTCGAACGCGACCTTCGCCCCCGGCGAGATCGACAACTTCGCCGTGAAGAGCGAGATGCGCGTCGAAGTCACCTTCGACACCGGCGCCTGACCACTCCCGACGACTGTAGCTGCCTCGGGCAGCACGGGGCGACGATCCACACTCCCCCTGTCATCCCCGCATGGGCTGACGCCGCGCCGGCGTCCAGCCTCTCCAACCTTCCTGTCCGCAAATGCGCTGGCGACGTGGCCGCAGTGTCACTCGTGACCACCGTTTGTCCTGGCACTCTGACCACTCATCGGAAACCGCTAAAGTAGTCTCGCCACGCGCACGCGAGTGGCGCATCATGCACACACCTTCCGTCGCAAATCAGATCCGGGCGGGAAGCACCGAGGTGCCGACAGGTATCGAGGCAGAGGCAAGTGTCGGCACGTCGCAATCCCACGAGACAGTCTATGACAAAAATGCGAGCCCATGGTTTTACGCTCATCGAGTTGTTGATCGTCATTGCGATCGTCGCGATTCTTGCCGCTATCGCTGTGCCGGCCTACAGCGACTACGTTTTACGCGGCAGGATCCAGGAGGCCACCAGCGCCCTCTCCGACGGCGCGACGAGGATGGAGCAGTTCTTTCAGGACAATCGCACGTACGTTGGGGCAACATTGTGTGCAGCACCTCCGGCACTCAAGTCGTTCACAATCGCCTGCAATCCCGCTGCGACGGCAACAACCTTTACACTCACCGCCACCGGAAACGCCGGCGTCGGCATGAATCAGTTCACCTACACGATCAACCAAGACCGCGTGCGTACTTCGACCATCACCCGGACCGGCTGGAACAACGGCGCCAACTGCTGGATCACGAAGAAGGGCGAAACATGCTGAGTCGGCCAATTCCCCTTGAACGCGGCTTCTCGCTTATCGAGATCGCCGTAGCGCTGGTGATCTTCGGCCTGCTGGTCGTTCTTGGCGTGCCGGCCTACCAGACCTGGATTGCCAACACCCAGATCCGCAACCTTGCCGAAACCGTTCAGAACGGCATGCGCCTCGCTCAAGCGGAAGCTGCAAAGCGCAACACCCAGGTGGACTTCGTCCTCACGAATGACAATCCCGCGAACAATGCCAACCCGACGGCAAACACGACTGGCACCAACTGGGTCGTCCGGGTGAGCAATCCGCAGACGTTCATTCAAGGCAAACCACGCGCCGAAGGAAGTCGCAACGCGACTCTGGCCTGTGTCGGGACCTGCCCCGCCGGATTCGACGGCACCGTCGCCTTCTCCGGCCTTGGGCGCACCACCCTGGGTGGCGAACTGGATCTGAAGATCTGCAACCCCGTCGGCGGCGACCGGCCCATGGGTATTGTCGTTTCCACGGGTGGTAGCGTGCGCATGTGCAACCCCAAGTTTGCCGCTACCGATCCCCAGGGCTGCCCCGCGGCGATTACGACTACCTGCCCCTAGTACAGAGGAAGCCGACATGATCCCAACATCTGCCACCAGGTGGAGCACCTCACGTGCAACCCAGCGCGGCGCCACACTCCTGGAGGCTCTGATCGCCATCCTCATCTTCTCGCTCGGCATCCTCGCCATCGTCGGCCTGCAGTCCGCGGCGATCAAGAACGTCTCGGAGTCACAGTACCGCGTCGAGGCGTCGATGTTCGCGGACACAATCATTGCCCAGATGCGTACCGGCGCCGCCGACACGGCGACCCGCCAAGTGGGCTTCAACGGCGACGGAAGCGGCGCCGGCGCCGACGGCCCTGCGTACGTCGCGTGGCGGGCCCGTGTGGTGGATGCTGCGACTGGCTTGCCCGGTGTACCCGCAAACTCCCCCACCGTCGTCGTCGCCAATGACGGCACGGTAACGGTAACCATCGACTGGCGTGCCCAGTCGGACACGAGCATGCGTCGTTACGAAGCAACTACCCTGGTGGACTGACCCATGGTTGCAGTGACTCTGCGCCACCGGCGCGCAATACATCGCCAAGCCGGTTTCAGCCTGGTCGAACTGATGATCGGAATGGTGATTGCGCTGATCGGCACCATTGTCATCTTCCAGGTCTTCGCCTTCAACGAGAGCTACAAGCGCACCACTACCGCCGCCGGCGACGCTCAGCAAAGCGGCAGCTTCTCCACCTACATGCTCGAACGGACACTGCGTCTCGGCGGTGCCGGCTTTGCTCACATGCCTGGTGTGTGGGCGTGCCCCCTCACGGCGCAGTCGGGCGGTGCTGCAATGGTGCCCCCGGCGGGAGGCTATCCCGCACCCTTCAACGGTGTCGCACCGATACCGAACCCGCTGCGCATCGCGCCTGTTCTGATCGTGAATGGCGGCGCAGCAGCGAACGGTTCCGAGCCCGACACAGTGATCGTCATGGGCGGACAACACCCCACCGTCGCCATGCCGCTTCGGATGCCAACCAAGACGCCGCCCCCCGCCGCGCCCACCAACACCATCGAGTTGCAGAGCACGGTCGGTATTGCGGCGAATGACTTGCTCCTGGCATCAGATCCGAACGTGCCGGGTGAATGCCGTGTCGTTCAGTCTCAGATTGCCGGCACCACCGGCGCCGTCGCGGTCAACTCCATCACGCTGGGCGGGGCGTACAACCCGACCAACTCTCTGACCGGATACACCGACAAAGTCAATCTCGCAGACATCGGCAATTTCGCCAACGAAGGGCGCGCACCGATCGTTCGGGCGTTTGCGGTTGACAGTACCGCCAACGCGCTCCGCGGCTACGATATCCTTCTGGGACGCAACGAAACCGTTGCCGACAACATCGTCAATATCCAGGCCGTCTATGGCGTCACCAACGACGCCACGTCCGACGTCGTGACTTGCTGGGCGGCGCCAACCGGCGCCTGGGCTTCAGGTACGCTTTCGGCCTCGGCTGCCGACATTGCCCGCATCCGCGCCGTGCGCGTCGTCGTCGTCGCCCGCAGCGCACAACTGGAGAAGGCAACCGGCGAGCTTGCATACACGGCGCCGGACATGACGCTCTTCGGCGACATCACCGCGGCCGGCGCCTGGTGCGGCGGTGGCGACGACAAAATCACCTTCAGCCCCGCGCAGAAGCAGAATCGCTACCGTACCTATGACATCACCATCCCCCTGCGCAACATGCTGCTGATGAACAAGATCTGAGGCTCACTCATGGGATCGACCGGAATCAATTCGCCGACGATGATGTGCCGCAGCGCGCGGGCAGGCAGTGCCGGCACGCAGCGCGGCGTCGTGCTGATCATCGCCCTCATCGTCCTCGTGGCGATGTCATTGGCTGCCGTGGCGCTTACGCGGTCCGTGGATATCGCCAACATCGCCGCCGGCAACCTCTCTTTCAAGAAAGGTGCGTTGTCCACCACGGACCGCGGGATTGCAAACGCCATCAACAACTTTGTGACGGGTGGCCCGTTGTTCAACAATACCGACGCCAATGTAGGCGCGCAGAACTATTTCGCGGTCATCCAGGCAAGCGATGGCCGCGGCATTCCCAACCAACTGCTGGCGGCGACTGCGACCTGCGACACTGCACCACCCGCGGGGGCAACGTGGTATGCCGCCACGCGCGAGTGCGTACGCTACCTAATCGACCGCCAATGCACCCAGGCCGGGGCCTGGGATTCGAGCCACTGCGCGGTCGCCGAAAAGCCGGGTGCAGGAGGTGGTACCGCGGGCGCTACGCAGACTGGTGCCACCAGCGTGCCGCTGTTCCGGGTAACGGTGCGGGTGGACGGTCCGCGGAACACAACCAGTTTCAGCCAGGTGGTGTTCCGCCCCTAGGTATTTGACGTTTTTTGCTGGCGGCGGACGCCGACGGGCACGATAGATGAAGAACATGAAGATGACCACTCAGCTGCGCCGCGCGCTGGTCACCGCGCTGGCGACCATGCAAGTCCTGCTGCCGGTCGGCAACAACGCCCTGGCGGCGCTCACGGCCCTGCCCGATATCCCCATTGCCGCCACCAGCAACGTACCTCCCAACCTGATGCTCACCCTTTCGGTGGAATGGCCGACCGGCGTCGTTGCAGCGTATAACGACAACGCAAGCAATGAGGCTGGATTCGAGTGCCCCGGGCGGGCAGGCCCGGTAAACGACCAGGATGGCAACCCCGCCATCGGCGTGTGCTACTTCGCCAATCGCACCTATCTCGGCTACTTCGACCCCAATCGCTGCTACACCTACGGGGCCGCAGGTTATTTCGAGCCTGCCGCGGCCGCCGTCGGACATGCCTGCACCGGACAGTGGAGCGGCAACTATCTCAACTGGGCAACGATGCACGCGATTGACGAATTCCGCTGGGCAATGACCGGTGGCGATCGGGTGGTGGACAATGGTCCGCTCGACACTCCAGCGAACCTGACTGTCATCGAGAAGGCGCGCCACACCGGTGACGGCGGCTACCAGCAGTTTCCGCTCAAGCGCATACGCAATACAGACTACACCGCTAACGGCATCACGGTTCCTGCGACCGCGCCGAATACGGTCAGCCCGCTCAATTCGGCAGAACTGTACGCACGCGTCACCGAACCGTGCACCCCACTCCCTGGAGGTGGCTGCGCCGCACTAAACCCCCTGATGGCCGGCGTCGCAGGCTCGGAAGGGCGGGTAGTAGAGATTGCCGACAATGCGGACTTTAACAACAAGCAGACCTACTTCGTGCGGGTCAAGGTCTGCGACCCTGCCTTTCCCGAGTCCCAAACCACCTGCACAAATCGTGGCGGGACGAGCAAGCCCGAGGGATTGATCCAGCGCAACGCCGAAAAAATGCGTTTCGGCGTGGCGGCTTATCTCAATGCCGATGGTCAGGTGCAGCCCGGCGGCGTCATCCGCTCGCGCATGAAGTTCGTAGGACCGCAGAACATCGTCCCCAACGGCACGGCAACCACGAATGCCAACGCGGAGATCACGGGCAGTGGCGTGCTTCCGGCCAACCCCGACAACATCGTCGATGCCGGCGTGACGGGCAGTGGCGTCATCAACTACCTGAATAAGTTCGGCAAGGCGAACGGCTACAAGTACTACGACACGCTCTCGGAGATGTTCTACGAGGCGACCCGCTATGTTCGCAACCTTCCGGCCACGCCCGACTACACCGCGGGATTGACCAACGCCATGAAGGATGGATTCCCTGTCATCACCGGCTGGGATGCTCTTCCGCAGGACGATCAGAACATCAACAATCGCGCGATCCAGTATTCATGCCAAAAGACGTTCTTCCTCGGCATCGCCGACTCGAACACTTGGTGCGATTCCAGGGTTCCGGCCACGGGCCCGAACCTGTGCGGGCATGGCACGCTCGGCGTGGAAGGCGATCCGTACAACATAAACGCCACTGCGCTGGATAATGCGGTCGGTGCGTTGGAGGGGCTGGGCGCCCTCGGCAACCAAACCATCTTCAACGGCACTTACCACGTCGCCGGGCTGGGATACTGGGCCAATACCCATGACATCCTTCCAGACGATGACGCAAAACCCTGGACCCTGGGAAACCAGACCGCACAGAGCTTCTGGGTGGACGTGCGGGAGACGGGCAGTGTCGGCGGCAAGAATCAGATGTGGCTGGCGGCCAAGTACGGCGGCTTCGATAGCGCTGGTGCCGATAACACGCTGCTCGCCCAACCTGCCAACCAGGCAGCCTGGGACGCCAACAACGACGGTGTCCCTGACAACTACTTCACCGGCGAGCGGCCGGACAAGCTCATCAATTCGCTCAAGACCATCTTCCAAAACGTCAACGACCTTACGCTCTCTGGCGCGGGTGCCGCGGTGTCGGCGTCGAACCTCACCATTGGCGGCAGTTCCTTCCAGGTACGTTACTTCACCAGGGACTGGAGTGGCGACGTGCTCGGCAATCAGCTCGCGCTCGATGCCAATGGCGTGCCGACGGAAACCAACATCTGGAGTGCGAGGGCCAAGCTGAATACGCAAGCCGCCGGGGCCGGCTGGAACACGGGTCGTCGGATCGTCACGTCCACGGGTGCGATTTCCACAGCCAACACCGGCGTGCCCTTCCGCTGGACGAATCTATCGACCGCCCAGCAGGGTTACCTCGGCAGCGAGGCCCTGCTGAACTACCTGCGCGGCGAGAGGGCCAACGAGGGCACGCAGTTCCGCGTCCGCACCGCGCTGCTCGGCGACATCGTGAACTCCTCCGCCACCTACGTCGGCGCGCCGTCCGAGGCCTACCTCGACACGTCGAACCCGGGCTTTGCGGCCTTCAAGGCGGCGAATGCCAATCGCACGCCCGTGGTCTATGTCGGCGCCAACGACGGCATGCTCCATGCCTTCAACGCCGACACGAGCACGGCCAACGATCCGAGCGGCACCGAGTTGTTCGCTTACGTTCCCAGCTTCGTTCTGCCGGGGCCCAACGGGACGCCCACCGTGGACGGCCTGCAGGCGCGGGCGAAGCTCAACGACTTCGTGCACAAGTTCTATGTCGATGGCACGCCGGTGGCGCGCAGCGTTGATTTCGCCAGGACCTGTACCGTTCCGACGACAGGCTGCGCACCTGTAGCGGCAAACGTCGCATCCGACTGGCGCACCATTCTTGTCGGCGGGTTGCGCAAAGGGGGCAAGGGCTACTACGCCATCGACATCACCGCCCCGGCAACCATGAATTCGGAAGTCGCTGTCGCGGGCAAGGTACTGTGGGAGTTCACGGATGAAGACATGGGGCTGAGCTTCGGCGCCCCGATCATCGCCAAGACGAAGAAGTACGGCTGGGTAGTGATGCTTACTTCCGGCTACAACAATACCACCGGCCCGACGAATCCCGGCAAAGGGTTCCTCTACATCCTCAATGCCCAAACCGGACAGCTGCTGGAGAAGATCGGCACGGGCGTCGGCGATGCGGCCAATCCCAGTGGCTTCGCGTATGCCGCGGGTTTCGTTCCGACCTTCGCCGACTTTACGGTAACTGAAGTGTACGGCGGCGATCTCAACGGCAACCTTTGGCGTTTTGACCTCACTGCGGCGAGCGGTGCCTATCCTGCTCCCGTACAATTCGCGACGCTGACCGACGGTGCCGCGGCGCAACCCGTTACCTCGGAGCCACGCATCGAGATCGATGTCAACGGCACGTCCCGCTGGGTGTTCGTGGGCACGGGTCGTTTGCTCGACCTGAGCGACGTCGGCACCGCAGCCACGGACCAGACGCAGACCTTCTATGCGTTCCGTGACGGGACGGTAACGACGCCGCTGTCCACCGCTGCAGTGACATTGCCGCTCACGAGAGCGTCGCTGGTCGCGCAAACAAATTTGCTCAATGCAGTCACCATTCCCGCGGACAAGTACGGCTGGTATTTCGATCTACCGAATACGAATGCGACACTCAGCCAGCGGGTCATCGACAGTCCGACCGCCAACGAGGGCGTCATCGCCTGGATCGGTCAGGTACCCTCCACGGATCCGTGCACGCCGGGTGTGACCAGCACGATCTATGCGGTCGAGTATGCCACCGGCAAGACTCGGCTGACTGAACTGCAGGGCAACTTCATCGCCAGCTATACCGTAACCGGCGGCTCGGTAACGCGGGTGCTGTTCGTCAAGGTGGGCGACAAGGTGCGCGCGATATTCTCCGACGAGAAAGCGAAGCTGCGCGAACTGCCGGGGCAGTACGGCTTCACCAGCGGCTCGCCCGTGCGCCTCAACTGGCGCGAGATCCTGCAGTGAGCGTTGCGCTGGATTCGGCGTCGGCAGTGTGGACGGAGCTGCAGGTTAGGCGGCCGGATACGGCGCTGGTGTCGGGGCCTGCGCGCTCGGCGGAACAAGAGCAGAAAGGACGGGCGCAGTCGCCGCGCCGCGGCGTCTTCGCACTTGCTCTGCTCGCCTCGGCGCTAGTGCATGTGACGGCGCTTGCCGCCATTGCCGCTCTTGGCAGCAACCGGGGTTCCGATTGGGCAGCGGCTTCGCGGCCACTGATTACGCAACGTCAGGCGATTCTGCTGTCCTTGCTTCCGCCGCACGCGGCAAATCAGACAGGCGAGGCCGCGGCGCTGCTCGCCGTCCCGGCGCAGTCCGTGGGTACGTCGGTTCCACTGGCGCGCACCGAGGGCATGGAACCTGCGCCCGTGACGAGTCCCGCGCCGCCACAAAAGGAAACGCCCGCTACTCCGCCGCGCGCGGACCCGTACTACTTCGAACTGCGCGAACTCAGCCAACGTCCGCAGCTGGTTTCACTCGTCGAGGTGGAGGCGCGGACGGACGCACGGCCGGCGCAGCCCGGCCGTCTGCTCGCACGCGTGCTGATCGGCGAGCAGGGCAGCGTAGAGCACGTGCAGATCGATGAATCGGATCTGCCATCGGCGTTCGAGCAGGCGGCAATCGACGCCTTCCTGCAGGCGCGTTACACGCCTGGACAGATCGACGGGCGCGCCGTGCGCAGCCAGATCCGTATTGAAGTGAGTTATGACGGCGCCCCGGCGGGCGGCGAGCTGCTCAGCGCGCAGGCCGGGTCCGCACGATGATATCCACGCCTTCGGCCACCACGCCTTCCGGCAGGGGAGGCAGGCCACTGACCTGAATGCCTGTGGCGGGAATGTCGGTGATCTCGCCGCTTACCACGTCGTACAGATGGTGGTGCGGGCTCGTGTTGGGATCGTAGAAGATCTTGTTCGGATCGACGATGACTTCCCGAATCAATCCCTTCTCGCGAAACAGCTTGAGCGTGTTGTAGACCGTCGCCTTCGAGGTCTCCGCATGCCGTTCGTTCACGATCAGCAGAACCTGGTCGGCAGACAGATGCTCCATGCGTGAGAACAACGCATGGGCGATCTCCAGGCGCTGATGCGTCAAATTGATATCATGCCGGCGCAGCCGGTCGGCGACTTCTTCGCGGGATAGAGCGGCATCTTGCATGCTCGAATTATAAGATAAGAACTGGACTCCGTCTAATAATTTCCCTAAGCTACCGCCGTTTCGTGGCTTGAGCTATGAAATTTTGAGCGAGGGCGAGCGCCTGACGAGACCGCACCCGCTGCCCCGCAGTCGAGCGCCTCAGCGTACTTGGACGTACAGAAGCTTGCCCCCCGACGCCGGACGAAAGCTGTGACGATCGAGGTAGGTCAGGACGATCTGGCACGATTCGCCGGGAGACGCCTTGGCAACACAGCGGTTCAGTGCAAAGCGATTCGCATCGTCCTGGGAATTGAAACCGATCGCCCAACTGATGCGCGAAGCGCTTTGTGCGACAGCGGCATAGCCGCCGGCGTTGCGCAGCGACGTATCGACGATGCTGCAATCCTTGCCCGACACGCTCGTGCATTGGGCGAGTGCGCACTCCTTTGCTTCCTCGACGCTCGCCTTGTTCCAGCAGGCATAGGCACCGCCGGCCAGGGATTCTGCGATGGCCGAATCGGCGCGCGCCAAGCCAGGAAGCGCGCTGGCGACGAGTACTAAAACGTTCAATAACTGCCTGATCTGCATGGCTGCCCCGGCACTGTGTCGGGATGAATATCGGATGCAAAATATATCGGCGCAGAGGGGCCAAACTTGACTGGCGGGCGAAGGGCGCGACGCGCACTGAGTCACGAACGGAGCATCGTAAGGGCGTGCGACCAGGCAACGGCCCGGCCCGAAATGAACTCGGGATCTCAGAGCAGCGCGGGCGTCGCCGCGTCGGGCGAGCGTTGCTGCGCGTTCGCCGGCGGCTTGGGCGAGCACGCCATGTACGAGGCGAAAGCGTCGGCAGCAATCGGACGGCTGAAGAAGTAACCTTGTCCGACCTGACAACCGTTCCACTCCAGGAAACGGCGCTGCTCCTCCGTTTCTACGCCTTCCGCCACGACCTCCTTGTCCAAGGCATGGGCCATGGCAATGATCGTCACCGGAATGGCTGCGGAGCGCTCGCCGCTGCCGATCCCTTGAACGAATGACCGGTCGATCTTCAGCGAGTCGAAGGGCAGACGCTGGAGGTAGCTCAACGACGAATACCCAGTTCCGAAATCGTCGATGGCGATGCGCACACCCAGATCATGCAGGCGCTGCAGCAGCGCGATCACGCGCTCGATGTCGTCGATGACCACGCTTTCGGTGACTTCCAGTTCGAGGCATGTCGGTGGCAACTGATGCTCGCGCAGCGCCGCCACGACCCCGTCATAGTAGTCGTCGCGCCGGAACTCCGGGCTGGACACGTTCACCGCAATACGCGGCGGTGCGAACCCTTGGTCGCGCCAGGCGCGAAGCTGGGCGCATGCGAGATTCAGCACGCGCCGGCCGATTGCCTCGATCAGACCCGCCTCCTCCGCCACGTCGATGAAATGGAATGGCGTGAGCAGGCCGCGTTGCGGATGCTGCCACCGCACCAGGGCTTCGGCGCCGATCAGCCAGCCGGTGCGCAGGTCGATCTGCGGCTGATACACCAGCACGAACTCGTCGTTGTCCAGCGCCTGGCGCAGTTCGCGTTCCAGCGCGAATTTCTGCAGCGCCTCGGCATTCATCTGCTCCTCGAAGAACACGTATTGGCCGCGCCCGTTCGCCTTGGCGCGGTACATGGCCTTGTCGGCGTTGCTCAGCAGTTCCTCGTCGCTGCGGCCGTCGCCGGGAAAGACGCTGATGCCAATGCTGGCGCCGATGTGGTGTTCGTGGTCGCCGATGTGGAACGGCTGGCGCAGCAGTTCGATCAGGTGCTGCGCCACTTTGCCCGCATCCGAGGCCTGGACGATGCCCGGCAGCAGCAGCACGAACTCGTCGCCGCCGAAGCGCGCCAGCGTGTCACTGTCGCGTATGCCGCCGCGCAGGCGCAGGGCCGCCTCCTGCAACAGCCTGTCCCCGGTGGTGTGGCCCAGGCTGTCGTTGATGTTCTTGAAACGATCGAGATCGAGGAACAACAGGGCCAGGGTGCGTCCGTCGCGGCCGGCGCGGGCGATCTCCTGGGTCAGCCGATCCTTGAACAGCATGCGGTTCGGCAGCGCCGTCAGTGGATCGTGGCGCGCCTGGTAATGCAGTTCCTCGTCCCGCGCTGCGGCGGACAGCGCCACGCCGACACGATCGGAAAAATCGCGCGCGTGCGCCATCTCCTCCTCGCCCAGGGCCTCCCGCTCGCGATAACCGAAGCTCAGAATCGCCGCCAGCCGGTCGTTCCAAAGCACGGGGAGCGCGAACAACTGCAGCGAGCCGTCGCGCACCACGGGACCGAGGAACGAGGTGCAGTGCCGCGCGTCCAGCCAGTCGCCACGGGTCTGGCTGGTGAGATGACGGACGAGAGCATCTTCGACGTCGCAGCGGAATCCGGCCGGTCCTTCGGTGCTCTCGGCATCCGTCAGGTAGGTGCGGGCAATGCCCGGCACTTCGCGATCGAGCACGGTGATCGCCAGCAGGTCGGCCGGCACGATGTCCGCGGCGCGTTGCAGAACGGTTCCCAGCACGCGATCCGTGCCGCCGCCAGCCAGGATTACATGGTCGATTTCGGATAGCGCGGTCATCGCCCGGAACTGCCGCCCCAACTTGCCTGCCATGCCATTGAACGCTGAGGCCAGTTCGCCGAACTCGTCATCGCGGTCCACGTCGACCGGGCTGGCGAAGTCCCGCCCGGTGAGGCGGCGCGTGGCGTCGGTGAGCTTTTCCAGGGGTACCAGCGTGCGGCGGATCTGCACCAGGCTCAGCAGAGACACGCCCAGTACCGACAACAGCACGACCCAGGCGAAGCTCATATTGAAGGCGGCCACCGGCGCCAAGGCATAGGAATCTGGTTGCGCAGCAACGACGGTCCAGCGCGGGGTGAGAAACTTGGGTTCGAGCAGCACCTCCCGGTAACTGGCGAGGTATCTTTCGCCGTCATCGTTCCACTCCAAACGGCCGAGCGATGACCCGGGCAACGCCGAGCGCAGGCCTTCCAGCGCGTTGCTCGGGAGGGCTTCGAAGCAGAACAGCGGAGCGTTGGACTCGTCGAAAACGCACAGCTGCGTGGCATAGGGAAGCAGCTCGTCGCCGCCCCAGAGAAACGCCGGATTGATTTCGGCGATCATGGACCGCGCGTTGCCGATGGCGTCCGAGGTGTAAAGCAGGGCCGGTCGCAGCGCGTTGCCGCTGCCTTTGAGGTAGACGAGCAGCGGTTCCCCCTTGGCCAGGTGGGTCGCCCGGGCCTTCTCCGTCGCCGGGAGCCTCACCGCCATCTGCCCAGCCTCATCGGGACGTGCGCCGGCCGGCAGCAGGAGAAGCGACTTCACCACCTCGCCGGTCACGCGCGCGGCCGCCGACGAAAAATCATCGGCTGCCGCGAGTGCCGGCAGGCTTTGCCGTACCAGCTGATCGGCCATGATCAGGCGCTCATAGACGGCTTTGCCATAGGCGGAGGCGGCGCGGTCGATCTCGGCACGGCCCTGCTCGGCGGACTGCCGGTTCACCTGTCCCAGCGAAAGCAGCGCCATGGCACACACGGGAATGAAGGCCGACAGGATGAACAGCCCGAAGACCCGCTTCGCCACCCTGCTGCGCAGGAAGTTCCCTTTGATTCCCACGGCGAGATCAGTAGTCGGCCGCCGGGCCGATGAAGCGCCCGTTGTTGGCGCGTATGAAATCGTCCCGGCTGGCGTTGGCAGTCAACGGCGGCTGGCTGGCGCCGTCTTTGCCCAAGCTGTATAGATCGAAGTCGGTATTGAGCGGTACGAGGTTTTTGTCCTTGCGCGCATGCCCCGGCGGTGCCGTGGCGAGATTCAGATACTGAAACGGTCGGTTCCAGGCGTCGCGCAGGCCATCCTTGCCCACCTGCGCCAGGGAGGCCGGATAGTTTCCCTTGTTGTCGTCCGCGTAGCGCTGCAGCGCCACCTCGATTTCCCGCATGTCGCCTTCCATCTGCTTCTGTTTCGCCCGGTCGATGTAGCCCTGGTAGGACGGCAGCGCGATGGCGGCAAGCACCGCGACCACCGCGATGGCAACGAGCAGCTCGACGACGGTCATGCCGCGTCCGCCCCGCGCGGTATGAAACCGCCAGGGTCTTCCACTGATCGAATTCTTTTCCTGGTGGAATGTCATCGCGTGCGCTCAAGGCGGCGAGTCGCCGATGGTCCTCGTCTTGTCGGGCTCAGGACGAACCGTTCCGTCACTCAGTCTTTTCGGTCCAGATTGGCGGTTTCTTGAGCCGGCAGGCCGCCACAGTCGTGACGAAATGGGCGATCGCGCGCGATAGGGGCGAGCGATCAGGCGGGACAATGGAGCGCGCCGCGCACGGCGTGCCCGCGCGGCCGGGAACGATTTTCGACTACGAGGCCGGCGAGGACGCCGTGAGTTCCTTCGGCAGAGGGAACACGATCCTCTCGGGTGTGCCGTCCAGCGACCGGACGCTGCCGGCGCCGAGCTGCTTCAGCCGCTCGACCACCTGGGAGACCAGCTCCTCCGGCGCCGAAGCCCCCGCGGTCACGCCAACGCGCGGTCTGCCGGCGATCCAGGCGGGGTCAATCTGTGCCGCGGTATCCACGAGGTAGGCAGGCACACCGCGCACGGCGGCGACTTCGCGCAGGCGGTTGGAATTGGAACTGTTGGGCGAGCCGACGACGATCAGCACGTCGCACTGCGGCGCCATGAACTTCACCGCATCCTGGCGGTTCTGGGTGGCGTAGCAGATGTCATCCTTCTTCGGCCCGGTGATGGCGGGAAACCGCGCCCGCAGCGCGGCCACGATCGACGCCGCGTCGTCCACCGACAAGGTGGTCTGGGTAACGTAGGCAAGCTGCTGCGGATCGGCAACGGCAAGCCCCGCCACGTCCTCGACCCGCTCCACCAAGTGAATGCCGCTATCCACCTGACCCATCGTGCCTTCGACCTCGGGATGCCCGCGATGGCCGATCATGACGATATCCTTGCCGGCAGCGCGCTGCCGCGCCACCTCCACGTGCACTTTGGTGACCAGGGGACAGGTGGCGTCGAACACGCGCAGCGCCCGCGCGTCCGCTTCGCGCCGCACCGCTTGCGGCACACCGTGGGCGCTGAAGATGACCGTCGCGCCGGCGGGAACTGCGTCCAGATCCTCGACGAAGATCGCGCCCTTGGCGCGCAGCCCGTCGACCACGAACTTGTTGTGCACAACTTCGTGCCGCACATAGATCGGGGCGCCGTAGATCTGCAGGGCTCGGTCGACGATTTCGATGGCGCGCTCGACGCCGGCACAGAAACCGCGCGGATTGGCCAGCAGTACTTCCATGTCGATCCCCGTCAAAGTATGCCGATGACCTCGACCTCGAACCGCAGCGCCTTGCCGGCCAGCGGGTGATTGAAATCGATGACGGCGCCGTCATCGGTCAACTCCCGCACCAGGCCGGTATAGGTCGAACCGTCGGGCGCTGTGAATTCGATCAGCGCCAGCTCCTGCAGTTCCTTGCCCGGCGGCAGGTCGACCCGCGTAAAGCGCTCCACGAGCTTGGGATTGTGCGGCCCAAACGCCTGTTCGGGTTCAAGCAGGAAGACGTGACGCTCGCCCACGGTCACGCCCGTCAGGCAGCGCTCCAGCGTCGGCACGAGTTCGCCGCTGCCGAGCTGCAAGGTCGCCGGCGTCGCGCCGAAGGTGTTGAGCAGTTCGGTGTCATCGTCGAGCGCGAGCCGGTAATGCAAGGTCACTAGACTGTCAGGCTGCACGGTATCGGTCATGGTTGTCTCGTTGTGATCAGCCGCGCTCCGCGGCGCCGGCGTCTGCTGCCTTGGTGGCGCGGGGACGAATCTGGTCCCAGAGCATCAGCACCACGCCCATCGATATGGCCGAATCGGCGACGTTGAAGGCAGGCCAGTAGTACTTGCCGAGATGGAAGTAGAGGAAATCGATGACGGCGCCAAACAGCACGCGGTCTATGACATTGCCAATAGCTCCGCCCAGTATCAGAGCCAGCGCAAAGGGCAGCAGCTTCTCCGCCGCATGCCGGCGCAGAAGCATTATGAGCCAGACCGAAATGGCAAGCGCCAGGACGACGAAAAACCAGCGCTGCCAGCCCGAGGCGTCGCTGAGAAAGCTGAACGCCGCACCGGGATTGAAGACCAGGACGAGATCGAAGAACGGCGTCACCGCGATCGACTGGCCGTAGGTGAGACTGCGGGTCACGGCCAGCTTGGTCAGCTGATCGACGACGACGATCAGCGCGGCGAGGCTCAGCCATGCGGCGAGACGAGGAATCATAGCGCGGCCAGGCACGGTATCACGCTACGCATGCTGCCGCGGTTCGCCCGCCCCGAACAGATTCGACACGCAGCGCCCGCACAACTCCGGATGCGTTACATCGTGCCCCACGTCGTCGCGGTAGTGCCAGCACCTGGGGCACTTCGCCTTGGCGCTCGGTGTGGCGATCACCGCCTCGGCCGCCGCGTCGGCCGCCTTCACCAACGTCGCCTTCGAACAGATGAGCACGAAGCGCAGATCGTCGTCGAGGCTCGCCAGGACATCGTACTTGGCACCGCTGGCACGCACTTCGACTTCGGCCTGCAGCGACGAGCCGATCCGGCCGGCGACGCGCAGATCTTCCAGCACTTTCTGGACTTCCGCCCGCGCGGCACGGATCTGCTGCCAGGTGTGGAGCAGATCCCGTTCCTCCGCAATCCCCGGCAGCTCGTACCACTGATGCTCCATTACGCTGTCGTTGCGCGCGCCGGGCAGCAGCTGCCAGATCTCCTCGGCGGTGAAGCACAAGATCGGCGCCATCATGCGCGTCAGCGCCTGCAGGATGTGATGGAGCGCGCTCTGGGCCGAGCGTCGCGCGGGCGAATCCGCGGCTGCGGTGTAGAGCCGGTCCTTGAGGATGTCGAGATAGAACGCGCCGAGATCCTCGGAGCAGAAATTCTGCAGCGCCTGCACCACGCGGTGAAACTCGTAGCGTTCGTAGTCTGCCGTCACACCCGCCTGCAGTTGGCGCGTCAGCGCCAGGGCGTAACGATCAATGGTCAGCCACTGCTGCAGCGGCAGTCCATGCCTGGCCGGATCGAAGTCGGCGGTGTTGGCGAGCAGGAATCGCAAGGTGTTGCGAATGCGCCGGTAGATCTCGACAGTACGATCGAGAATCTCCTTCGAGATAGACAGCTCGCCGGAGTAGTCGGTGGCCGCCACCCACAACCGCAGGATCTCGGCCCCCAGCGTGTCGGACACCTGCTGCGGCGCGATGACGTTGCCCTTGGACTTCGACATCTTGTGGCCCTGGCCGTCAACCACGAAGCCGTGCGTGAGCAGGCCTTTGTAGGGCGCACGACCGTCCAGGGCACACCCGGTCAGTAGCGAGGAGTGGAACCAGCCGCGGTGCTGATCCGAACCTTCCAGATAGAGATCGGCCGGGTACTGAAAATCACCGGGATGCTCGCCGCCGCGCATGACGCTCCAGTGGGTGGTGCCGGAGTCGAACCAGACGTCGAGGGTGTCGCGCATCTTCTCGTAGTGCGCCGCCTGGTCACCGAGGAGCTCGTTGGCGTCGAGCCGGAACCATGCCTCGATGCCCTCGCGCTCGACGCGCTGCGCCACCTGCTCGAGCAGTTCCGCCGTGCGCGGATGCAGTTCTCCCGACTCTCTGTGGAGGAAGAACGGGATCGGCACTCCCCAGTTGCGCTGACGCGAAACGCACCAGTCCGGCCGGTTGGCAATCATGGCGTGCAGGCGCGCCTGCCCCCAGCCGGGGAAGAATCTTGTCGCCTCGACGGCATCCAGCGCCAGATGACGCAAGGTAGTTTCGCTTTCCCGTGTCGTTGCAGGCGCCCCGGCCTCATCGCCGCCTGTCCCGGGAGGGGGGCCGGGGGGAAGGCCGTTGACTCGTCCTGCACGCACAGGGCGGGCCACCGCCGTGTCCATGCCGACGAACCATTGCGACGTGGCCCGGTAGATCACCGGCGTCTTGTGGCGCCAGCAGTGCATGTAGCTGTGCGTGATCTCGCCGCTCGCAAACAGCGCACCGACCTCGCGGATCTTCTCGATGACGACGGGGTTGGCCTTCCAAACGTTCATGCCGCCGAAAAACTCCAGACTATCAGCGAAGCGGCCGTCGCCCTGCACGGGATTGAGGATTTCCTCGCTCTTCATGCCGTAGCGGCGGCAGGAGTCGAAGTCCTCCAGGCCATAGGCCGGCGCGGAATGAACGATCCCGGTGCCGGTGTCCAGCGCCACGTAGTCTCCGAGATAGACCGGCGCCTCCCGGTCGTAGAAGGGATGCCGGAAACGCACCCGCTCCAGCGCCGCGCCTTTCGCCGTGCCGAGCACCTTACCCTCCAGCCCATAGCGCGCCAGGGACGAATCGCGCAAGTCGCTGGCGAGGATCAGCAGGCCGCGCTCGGTATCGACCAGCTCGTAGCCGAATTCCGGATGCATGTTGAGCGCCTGATTGGCGGGAATGGTCCATGGTGTCGTCGTCCAGATCACCGTCCAGACGGGCTTGTCCGGCAATGCGCTTAGGCCGAAAACGCGCGCGACCTTGTCGCGGTCCGCGAGCGGGAAACCGACATCGATGGCGGGCGATTTCTTGTCCTGGTATTCGACTTCCGCCTCAGCGAGGGCAGAACCGCAATCGAAGCACCAGTTCACCGGTTTCAGCCCCTTGAACAGAAAGCCCTGCTGGTAGAGCGTGCCGAGGGCGCGGATTTCGTCGGCCTCGGTCTTGAAATCCATCGTCTTGTAGGGGTGCTCCCAGTCGCCGAGCACGCCCAGGCGGATGAAGTCCTTCTTCTGCCGCTCGACCTGTTCGGCGGCGAACGCCCGGCATAGCTCGCGCACGCGCTCGGGCGGCAGATTCTTGCCGTGCTGCTTCTCGATCTGGTGCTCGATGGGCAGTCCGTGGCAATCCCAGCCCGGCACGTAGGGGGCATCGAATCCCGCCAGCGTCCTGGAACGGACGATGACGTCCTTGAGGATCTTGTTGACCGCGTGGCCGATGTGGATATCGCCATTGGCATAGGGCGGGCCGTCGTGCAGGACGAACTTCGGCCGTCCCGCCGATGCCTTGCGAATCGCCTGGTACAGCCCGCGCTGTTGCCACTGCGCGATCCACTTCGGCTCGCGCTTGGCAAGATCACCGCGCATGGGGAAAGGCGTGTCGGGCAGATTCAGAGTCTTGCGGTAGTCGGCCATTTACGAAACCTCAAACACGAAGGGCGCACCAGGATGTCATTGCGGCGTCTGCCTGCCTGCGCCTTCCCGTGCGGCGAAATATTCTTTGGCCTGCTCGACGTCGCGCGCGATCTGGGCTGTCAGCGCATCGAGACCAGCGAACTTCATCTCCTCGCGCAGCTTGTGCAGGAAATTGACGGTCAGATGCGCGCCATAGAGCACAGCGCCGAAGTCGAGCAGATGTACCTCCAGCGTCGGCCGCGCCTCGCTGCTCACCGTCGGTCGCACGCCGACGTTGGCCACGCCGTGACGCACGGCGGGGCCCGCGCCTTCCACGGTAACGACAAACACGCCGGACAGCGCCACCCGCCGGCGCTTCAGTTGAACGTTGGCCGTGGCAAAGCCGAGCTTGCGGCCGATCTTGTCGCCGTGGATCACCCGGCCGGCAATGCAATAGGGCCGGCCGAGCAGGCGCGCGGCGTGTTCGATGTCGCCCTGCTCCAGGCAGTCGCGCACCGCCGAGCTGGACACGCGTTCATCGCCCACCGAAACAGTGTGCATGGCCTCTATGCCAAATCGATACGTCTTGCCGGCGGCTTCGAGCATGGCAAAATCGCCCTGCCGGCCCTTGCCGAAGCGGAAGTCGTCGCCGATGATCAAGTGGCGCACACTCAGCCCTTGCACCAGCACCCGCTCGATGAACTGCTGCGCGGACAGGGCTGCCAGTCCGGCATTGAAGCGGCAGATATAGATCTGGTCGATTCCGCAGCGCTCGATCAAGGCCAGCTTCTCGCGCAGGCTGCTCAGTCGCGCCGGCGCCGACTCCGGTGCGAAGAACTCGCGCGGATGGGGCTCGAAGGTGAGCACCGCCGCAGGCAACGCCAGCTTGTGGGCGTGGTTGCGCAGCCGCGCGAGCAGGTTCTGATGACCGAGGTGCACACCGTCGAAGTTGCCGATGGTGAGCACCGACGACATCGGCGCGCGCTCCGGAATGCCGCGAAAGACCAGCATAAAAGCCCATGAAAAAACGAACAATTATACCGGAAGAGGCAGCCCGCCTCAGTCGAGCATGGCGAGCTTCTGGCGGGCGAGCGGCGGATTTTTGGCGAAATAACGCTTGATGCCGCGCAGGATGGCCTCCGCCATCTTGTCCTGATACGCCTCGTTGGTGAGGCGCTTCTCCTCGTCTGGATTGCTGATGAAAGCGGTTTCGACGAGGATGGACGGGATGTCCGGTGCCTTGAGCACGGCAAATCCTGCCTGCTCCACGTGCGCCTTGTGCAGGGTGTTGATGTTGCCCAGTTCCGCGAGCACCGATTTGCCAAGCTTCAAGCTGTCGTTGATCGTGGCGGTCTGGGACAGGTCGAGGAGCGTGCGCGCGAGATGCGGATCCTTGACGTCCAGATTCACCCCGCCGATCAGGTCCGCGGCGTTTTCCCGCTGGGCCAGCCAGCGCGCCGCAGAACTCGTGGCGCCATTTTCCGAAAGCACGAAGACGCTCGAGCCACGCGCCGTGGACTTGATGAATGCATCGGCATGGATGGACACGAACAGGTCGGCGCGCACGCGCCGTGCCTTCGCCACGCGCTGCTGCAAGGGGATGAAGAAATCGGCGTCGCGCGTGAGCAGCGAGCGCATGTTGGGCTCGGCGTCGATCTTCGCCTTCAGGTGCCGCGCCACCGACAAGGTGACATCTTTCTCGTAGGTGCCGCGGCGGCCGATGGCACCCGGGTCCTCGCCGCCGTGTCCCGGGTCGATGACAACGGTGACCAGCCGTGCAACCGGCGGCGGCTCGTCGTCGTCCTTGGCGCGCGCCCTGCCGCGCTGCTCCGCCTTGCTCTCTGTTCTGACCTCGGCCTTGTCGTCGCTGCGGCCATCAGAGCGGTCGCGCGCCTGCTCCGCCGCCAGCGGCTCACCCGCGGGAGGCTTTTCGATCAGCGCGAGCAGCGGATCGATCGGTTCCGTCGGATACAGATCGATGACCAGCCGATGCGCATACTCCCCCACCGGCGGCAGCGTGAACACCTGAGGCGTGATTTCGGTCTTCAGCTCGACGACAATCCGCACCACTTCCGGCTTGTATCGACCGGCGCGGATCAACTTGATGTAGGGATCGGTTTCGGAGATTTTTCCGGCCAGATTCTGCAGCACACTGTTGAACTCCACCCCTTCGAGATCGATGACCAGGCGCTCCGGGTTCTTCACGATCATGTGGCTGAAGCGCAGCGCTTGTTGGTACTCCAGCGTCATGCGGGTGTAATCGCGCGCCGGCCAGACGCGCACGGCAAGCATGGTGCTGCCCGCGGCGCGACCCACCGGACTGACCAGCAGCGCCAGCGTGGCAGCGGCGTACTTGACGAAGTTCCGGCGAGCGACGCCGGCTAGGTTTGCGGTCTCCCCGGCGGATTGATCAAGGCGCTCAGGATGGTCAGGCATTTCAACCCCTCGGCGCTGACCGCCTGGATGGTTGCGCAACGCTGCGAACCCTCGAATACGAGGTCGATACGGAGATCCGCGCGCGTGCAGTAAGTGCCTGCTTTTTCAGGCCATTCGACCATGCAGACGGCATTTCTGGAAAAGTATTCATCCAATCCCGCATCCAGGTATTCCTCAGGCTGCGTGAAACGATAAAAATCAAAGTGATATAAGTCTAATCTAGAAATAGCATAAAGTTCAACCAATGTATAGGTCGGGCTTTTGACGTTTCCTGTGTAACCCAGCGCCCGAAGCAGGCCGCGCACCAGGGTGGTCTTGCCCGCGCCGAGATCGCCGCACAGATGAACGACCAGTCCCGGCCGAAGGGCGGGCGCCAGGGCGGCGCCCAGGCCGAGAGTCGCAGCTTCGTCTGCCAAGTGCAGGTCGAGCCGGCGCGGACTATCATCGGTCACATGGGGCAAGAGCAATCCTCCGGGAACTGGGCTAGTCTGGCGTCCCGCATCAGGACGTGGGGCGAGCAGGTTGGATTCGATGCAATTGGCATTGCCGGCATCGATCTCGCACAGGCCGAGACCGGCTTGCGGGCGTGGCTCGGCGAAGGGTTCCACGGCGAGATGGATTATATGGTACGCCATGGCAGCGCCCGATCGCGACCTGCGGAATTGATCCCCGGCACACGGAGCGTGATCAGCGCGCGCATGAGCTACCTGCCCGCGGCCGCCGACAGCGCGGCGGCGCTCGCCGACCGCCGGCGCGCATTCATCAGTCGCTACGCTCTGGGCCGCGACTATCACAAGGTGCTGCGCGCGCGGCTGCAGCGGCTCGCCGGCCGCATCGAGGAGGAGATCGGCCCCTTCGCATACCGGGTGTTTACCGATTCGGCACCGGTGATGGAGGTCGAGTTGGCGCGCCTGTCGGGGCTGGGTTGGCGCGGCAAACACACTTTGCTGCTGAGCCGCACTGCCGGCTCCTACTTTTTCCTCGGCGAGATCTACACCGACCTGCCGCTGCCGACCGATGCACCCGGTGATGACCATTGCGGCGACTGTCAGCGCTGCCTGGACGTGTGCCCGACGCGGGCGATCGTCGCGCCGTACAGGCTCGATGCCCGACGGTGCATTTCCTATCTCACCATCGAGCTGGAGGGCAGCATTCCGGAACCGTTGCGCCCACTCATCGGCAATCGCGTCTATGGCTGCGATGACTGCCAATTGGCCTGCCCCTGGAACAAGTATGCCCAAGTGACGAACAAAGCGGATTTCGCCGTACGCAACGGTCTGGACGTCGCAGGCTTGGTCGACCTCTTCGCCTGGAGCGAGGACGCTTTCCACCACAGACTGGCCGGCAGCCCGATCCGGCGCATCGGCTACCCGCGCTGGCTGCGTAACCTGGCGGTGGGGCTAGGAAACGCCCCCACCGACGCCGAGGTGGTGCGCGCCCTCGATTCGAGGCGCAACGATGCCTCACCCTTGGTACGCGAGCATGTCGCGTGGGCGCTGCGGCAGCATCACTTAACCAGCTGACCGACCGCGGAGCCACGTTGCGGCGCCCTGCCATGTCCTTGCGCCTCGCGATCGACCTATTGACAAGCAGCCATGGATTACTACAATTTCTGTACGTATTCGCACACTGGCGCCGCACCGAATCCATGCCAAATACCTCATTTGCAAGCGAACCCGCGCTGGCCGCATATGTCGCCACGGGTCTTCGCAGCCGCGATGCGCGCAGCAGCCTAGCTCAGGTGATCACACGCCTGTTCGAGCATTGGAATCTGGCGGGAGTGGATCAGGCAGCGTTGCTCGGATTGTCCAGCCAGTCGCGCTCGGCCATTGCCGGATACCGGCGCGGCGAACCGCTGGCGGACAGCGCCGATCTCCTGGCGCGCGCCGGACACCTGCTGGGCATACACAAGGCGCTGCGCATCATCTTTCCCCACGACCGCGACCTCGCCTACCGCTGGGTGACCACTCCCAACCGGCGATTCGACGGCAACACGCCCTTGGCCGTGATGCTTAAGTATGGCTTCGAGGGCATTCTCGCGGTGCGGCGCTATCTGGATTTCGAACGCGGGCGCTGACCCGCCGGAAAGCGCGCCCCGTCGCTGACACATTCCGTCGATGCAGTTCGCCGACCTGATCACACACGTCGAGGACTTCCACGGCACGCTGTTTCGCAACATCAAAGGCATCCGCGTCTCCCAGGCGCTGTTCGACGATATCGCGGCGAGCGATGCGGAGCTCCAGGCTGCCATGACGGCAGAATCGGCAAGCCGCATGGCCTCCGAGGCGCCGCTGCTCACCCGGCCCTTCGACTACGGCGCCGTCGTCACCTGGCCGTTCGTGCCCCACAACTGGCAGGCGACCCGGTTCAGCGATGGCTTGCACTACGGCGTCTGGTACGGCTCGCTCGACATCGAAACCACGGTATATGAAACTGCCTATCACTGGCACCGATTCGTCATGGACAGTTTCGCCGGCGAGAACCGCAGCATCATCGGCGAGCGGCGGATCTTTCGCGCTCGCTGCGATGCAATCCTCGTCGACTTGCGCGACAAGCCCGAAAGCGCACCCGGGCTCGTCTCGCGCACGAGCTATCTCTTCTGCCAGCAGCTCGGCCGCCATCTCCACGACCAGGATCAGAACGGAGTATTTGCGCCGTCCGCCCGCTGTGCGGGGATCAACGCCGCGATCTTTCGTCCGGCGCGGCTTACCGCGCCGCGCGAAGAGTGCTTCCTGAGCTACGCCCTGAATCCGACCGAAGACCAACTGCGCGTGCGTCGCGGACGCAAACACTGGATTGAACTGCAGCCGAGCACGCTCTACTGAATGCGCGTGTCATGGCTGACGGCCGGCTCCGGCGCCACCCGAAACCAGAGTCCCCAGGCAATCGCAGCCACGAGAACATAGGCAGTCAGGAAGACGATGGCAGGCAAATCGTAGTACAGCACGGCGCCGACCCAGCGCTGGACGAAGCCGGCATCCTGCCTCTGCCCGCCGCGCAGTGCGTCCTCCCAGACGGTGAGCGGACAGGCAATGCCGAGCAATGATTCCAGTGCGACGAATGTGATCGCCGCCAGGTGAAGCTGACGCCATCGCCGGCGCCTCACCCAGCGCCAACCACGACACGCGCCGACGGGCACGAGAATCAGGCCGGCACTAATGAACGACGCGATGCCGAAGTGAGCGACGAGAATGAGATCGGCGAGGAGGGCGTCGCTCACGTCCCGGCGATGTTGATCAGTTCGTGCCCGTGGCGACGGGACGCGAGGCGTCGCTGCACCATTCGCTCCACGACCCGGCATAGAGCCGCGAGCCGCGCAGCCCGGCAAGCTCCATGGCCAGCAAATTGTGGCAGGCGGTAACGCCGGAGCCGCAGGAATGCACGACATGATTCGGCGCCCGTCCGTGCAACATGCGCTCGAACTCTGTCCGCAATTCCTCCCCCGGGCGAAAGCATTGCAGATCGTCGAGATTGTCCTGGTAGAAGCGGTTGACTGCGCCCGGAATATGGCCGGCGACAGGATCGAGTGTCTCCACCTCGCCGGCAAACCGTTGCGGTGCCCGCGCATCAATGAGGAGGATGCCGGGATTGCCCAGGTTCGCTTGTACCTGCTCGATGTCCACACGCATTGCGGCGTGCGGACGGACGGAGAAATGGCCCGGCGCCTCCTGCGGCGGGTCGGCGTTCAGCACGCCACCGGCGCGCTTCCACGCCTGGATGCCGCCGTCGAGCACGGCCACCCGCTCGTGCCCCAGCCATCGCAGCATCCACCATAGACGCACGGCGAACGTGCCGCCGCTGTCGTCGTAGGCCACGACCTGGGCGCCATCGACCATGCCGCGCGCCGCCAGTCGAGCGGCGAACCAACCGGGCGACGGCAACGGATGGCGTCCGTTGTGGCCGTTCTTCGGGCCGGAGAGATCCTCGTCCAGGTGAAGAAACCATGCGCCGGGAATGTGACCCCGCGCATAAGCGTTGCGGCCGTGCAGGGGATTGGCCAAGTCGTGCCGGCAGTCGTAGATGCGCCAGTGCGGATCATCCAGGTGCGGCATCAGCTCGTGCGCGGAAACCAGCGTCGTGAACGGCTTCATGCCGGTTCTTCCGCTCCGCTCAACCAATCGCGCGCTTCCTGCTCGTCATCGAAGACGCGAACGTCCGCATCGACGAACATCTGCGAGATCCATGCGCTCCACGTGACCCACTGGCTGTCAGTAAGCACGGCAATGCGACCGAAGTCGTGCGCATGGGCGCGACTGAACTTAATCTCCTCCCAGGCAACGTCGAGGGTGAAATCCGCCATCTGGCGCAGGTCGAAGAACACATTGACCGTTCCCTGGAACTTGATCTTGTAGTTAACCTGCTCCTCGAACTCCTTGTAGTCGGCGAGGGCAAACTCGCCAAATACGGCGACGTTGAGCAGGTTTCCGCTGTGCTCGGTAACGATCATCGGATTCTCCGGGCATGTTCTGCGCTCTACTATAGCCTCGGTGCCAAAGCCGTTCAATGCTGGTCCGCGGACGTGGCAACGATGACGGCGCGTGTGCGCACATCAAAAGACAACGGCGCCCGCAGGCGCCGCCGATCCTGACCGGGGTGGCACACTCAGTAGTAGGGTTCCAACTCGCGCCGCAGGAACTCGTGGAAGTGCTGCATGCCGTCCTCCATGGGCGACTGGTAGGGGCCGACCTCGGAGACGCCCTGCTTGCGCAGCGCCAGACGACCGCGGTCCATGCGCTCGCCAATTTCATCGTCTTCCACGGCGGTTTCCCGGTAGGCCGCCTGCTCCGCCTCCACGAACTCGCGCTCGAACAAGACAATGTCCTCAGGATAATAGAACTCGACGATGTTGGTTGTCCGGTCCACGTCACGCGGGATAAGCGTGCTCACCACCAAGACATGGGGATACCACTCGATCATCACGTTCGGGTAGTACACCAGCCAGATCGCGCCGCGCTTCGGCGGTTCGCCCTGATAGTAGTCGAGCACGGCCTTGTGCCAGCGCTCGTAGATCTTCGTCCCCGCCCTCGCCAGCCGGTTATTGATGCCCACGCTCTGTACCGAATAGTGCTCCCCGAACTGCCATTCGAGATCGTCGCAGGTGACGAAATGGCTCAGACCGGGATGGTAAGGAATGACATGGTAATCCTCGAGGTAAACCTCGATGAACGTCTTCCAGTTGTAGTTGCACTCGTGGATCTCGACGCGATCGAACAGGTAGCCGCTGAAATCGAACTCCCTCGCCACCCGCATGCCGGCCAAGTCCTCGGCCACGTTTCGCTTGCCGTTGAAAAGCAGGCCCCGCCAGTTCTGCAGCGGCGTCTTGCGCAAATGCAGGCAAGGATTCTGGGGGAAATGCGGCGCGCCGAGAAGCTGTCCTTCCATATCGTAGGTCCAGCGATGCACGGGACAGACGATATTCTTGGCGCTGCCCCGCCCCTCCAGCATGATCGCCTGACGGTGCCGACAGATATTGGACAGCAGCTCGATGCCACCGTCGTTGCGGACCAGCATCTTGGCGTTGTCCATCCAAGCCAGGGTGTGATAGTCGCCGACGTTGGGAACCATCAGTTCGTGACCGATATAGCCCGGCCCGTTGTCGAAGAGCAGGCGCTGCTCCAAGGCAAAGAGCTGCTCGCTGGAGTACCACGAAACGGGAAGCTGCGAGACCGCGGGCGCAAGACGCGTCGCGGATGCAATGTCGGTCATTCCCCAACCTCCAAGAAAATGCGCGGAAACCGGAAAACGGGCCAGTATAGCCGATCTCCGGTTTGACCAGAAGGGCGGCGATACGCTATTTTTATGGTTTACCCATACCGCCCGCAGCAATGCCCAAACCGGCGCAAAACCGCTCCCCCGATAACTTCGAATCCGCACTGGGCGAACTGGAATCCATCGTCCAGAACATGGAAACCGGCAAGTTATCCCTGGAGGATTCCCTCGCCGCCTATCAGCGCGGCATGGCGTTGCTCAAGTATTGCCAGGCGACGCTGGCCACCGCGGAGCAAAAGATCCAGGCGTTGGAGGGCGAGGAACTGCGCGAGTTCCCGACCCCGGACAGCGCCTCGGGCTGACATGCCGAATCGCAGTTTCGAGGCGTGGATGGCGGAAATCCAGGGCCGCACCGAGCGGACACTGGACAACCTGCTGCCCGCCCCCGACATCGCGCCGGCGCGCCTGCACAGGGCAATGCGCTATGCCGTCCTCGGCGGCGGCAAGCGAGTACGGCCGCTGCTCGCCCACGCCTCCGGCGAGCTGGTCGGCGCAGCCGCCGAAAAGCTGGACGTCGCCGCATGTGCGGTAGAACTCATTCACGCCTACTCGCTGGTCCACGACGATCTGCCCTGCATGGACGACGACGTGCTGCGCCGAGGCAAGCCGACCTGCCATGTCGAGTTCGACGAGGCCACGGCGCTGCTCGTGGGCGACAGCCTGCAGTCCCTCGCCTTTCATGTGATCGCAGAACGACCAGTCTGCAACGACCCACGGCGCCAGATCGAAATGATCCGCATGCTTGCCCACGCCGCCGGTTCGCGCGGCATGGCCGGCGGCCAGGCAATCGACCTGGCCAGCGTGGGTCAGACGCTCTCCCCGGAAGAACTAGAGTTCATGCACATCCACAAGACCGGAGCCCTGGTCCGCGCCGCGGTGCTTCTCGGTGCCCAGTGCGGCGAAGCGCTCGCCGACGAGCACCGCGCGCGGCTCGATCACTATGCCAAATGCGTCGGCCTGCTGTTCCAGGTGGTGGATGACATCCTCGATTGCGAAGCAAGCACGGCGACCCTCGGCAAGACCGCCGGCAAGGATGCCGCAGCCAACAAGCCAACCTATGTCAGCGTGCTGGGCGTGGGACGAGCGCGCGATCTCGCCGCCGGACTGCAAGGGCAGGCCGAAGAATCGCTCGCCCCGTTCGATTCCGCGGCCACGCGCCTGCGCCAACTGACGCGATTCATCGCCGCCCGTCAGTTCTGAGCTGTCGCCGGCGGCGCAATTCCGAGCATAATCCGATCGCCATCATGTCTGCGTATCCAGTACTGGAAACCATCAACGACCCGGCCGACCTGCGTCGGCTGGAGCGCGCGGAGCTGAAGCAGCTTGCCGACGAGTTGCGCGCCTTCCTGCTCGAGTCGGTATCGAAGACAGGCGGGCACCTTTCCTCGAACCTCGGCACGGTGGAACTCACCATCGCGCTGCATTACGTCTTCAACACGCCCTACGACCGAGTCGTCTGGGATGTCGGTCATCAGACCTACGCCCACAAGGTGCTCACGGGCCGGCGCGAAGGCATGGCCCGGCTGCGCATGCTCGGCGGCATTTCCGGCTTCCCCCGGCGCAGCGAAAGCCCCTACGACACCTTCGGCACGGCGCACTCCAGCACCTCGATCAGCGCAGCGCTGGGCATGGCGGTGGCGGCGCGCGAGCGCTGCGAGGAGCGCAAGGCAATCGCGGTCATCGGTGACGGTGCCATGACCGCGGGCATGGCGTTCGAGGCTCTGAACAACGCCGGCGTCCTCGACACCGACCTGATCGTCATCCTTAACGACAACGACATGTCGATCTCGCCGCCCGTCGGCGCCTTGAACAAGTACCTCGCGCGACTGTTTTCCGGGCGCACCTTCAACGCCGCCAAGCGCGCCGGCGAGAAGGTGCTCGGCGTAGCGCCCTCGCTGCTGGAATTCGCCAAGCGCGCCGAGGAGCACGTCAAGGGAATGATGACGCCAAGCACGCTGTTCGAGGAGTTCGGCTTCAACTACATCGGGCCTATCGACGGCCACGACCTGGACGCCCTAATTCCGACGCTGCGCAACATCCGGGATCTCAAGGGCCCGCAGTTCCTGCATGTCATCACACGCAAGGGACAGGGCTACAAACTGGCGGAAGCCGACCCCGTGCTTTATCACGGCGTGTCCAAGTTCGACGCCGTCAATGGCATCGAGATCGGCAAGGGCGGCGGCAAGCTCACCTATACCCAAGTGTTCGGCGACTGGCTATGCGACATGGCGGCGCAGGACACACGCCTGATCGGCATCACGCCAGCGATGCGCGAGGGGTCAGGAATGGTCCGCTTCGCCCAGGAATTTCCCCAGCGCTACCACGACGTTGGTATTGCCGAGCAGCATGCCGTCACCTTTGCCGCCGGCCTCGCCTGCGAGGGCCTGAAGCCGGTCGTGGCGATCTACTCCACGTTCCTGCAGCGCGCCTACGATCAGCTCATACACGATGTCTGCATCCAGAACCTGCCGGTGACCTTCGCCCTGGACCGCGCCGGCCTGGTGGGAGCGGACGGCGCGACGCACAACGGGGCGTTCGACCTGTCCTACCTCGCCTGCCTGCCGAACATGGTCGTAATGGCGCCATCGGACGAGAACGAATGCCGGCAGATGCTCTACACGGCGTTTCGTTGCGACGGACCGGCGGCGGTGCGCTACCCGCGCGGCACGGGTACGGGCGTTGCCATCGAACAGGAAATGCGCGCGCTGCCGATCGGCAAGGGGGAGATTCGCCGCCGCGGCGCCAAGATTGCCCTGCTCGCCTTCGGCACGATGCTCGCTCCGGCACTGCAGGCAGCAGAGGAACTGGAGGCCACGGTGGCCAACATGCGCTTCGTCAAACCAGTCGACCGCGAGCTGGTGCGCGAACTGGCGCTTAACCACGAGCTGCTCGTCTGCATCGAGGAAAATGCCATCATTGGCGGCGCCGGCGCGGAGGTGGCACGCTGCCTGGAGGAACTCGGCCTGCGCGTGCGCCTGCACCGCCTTGGCCTGCCGGACCGTTTCATCGACCATGGCGACTCGAACATCCTGCTCAGCCAGCTCGGACTGGACGGTCCGGGTATCGCGGCGCGCGTCCGGCAGATCCTGAATAGTTGAGCAAATTTGTCGGGAAAGGTACACTGGAGCAGAAATCGCGCACTTCGACGCGACACGGAGTGGAACAAACCGCATGAACATCCGCGACACAATTGCCATACCGGACGTCCAGGGATTCGCCGACGTCCGCCGCCTGGCCATCAACAAGGTGGGCATCAAATCGATCCGGCATCCCGTGCGAGTGCTGGACAAGAGCGGCGGCGTGCAGCACACGATCGCCGTGTTCAACATGTACGTCGCCCTGCCCCACAATTTCAAGGGCACGCACATGTCGCGATTCGTCGAGATCCTCAACACCAACGAGCGCGAAATCTCGGTCGAGAACTTCGAATCGATGCTGCGTGACATGGTGCGCCGGCTGGAGGCGGAGACCGGTCACATCGAGATGACGTTTCCGTATTTCATCAACAAGAAAGCCCCCGTTTCGGGCGTGCAGAGCATGATGGATTACGAGGTCACGCTGATCGGCGAACTGCGCAGCGGTGGTGAGCTCCACCAATACGTAAAGGTGGTCGTGCCCGTCACCAGTCTGTGCCCGTGTTCGAAGAAGATCTCGGAACGCGGGGCGCACAATCAGCGCTCCCATGTCACCGTGACGGCGCGGATAAACGATTTCGTCTGGATCGAAGAGCTGATCGAACTGGTCGAGAAGCAGGCATCGTGCGAACTGTACGGATTGCTCAAGCGGCCCGACGAAAAACACGTCACCGAACGCGCCTACGACAATCCCAAGTTCGTCGAGGACATGGTGCGCGATATCGCGGCGCTGCTGAACAAGGAAAAGCGCATTGACGCCTATGTCGTCGAATCGGAGAATTTCGAGTCCATCCACAATCATTCCGCCTATGCGCTGATCGAACGGGACAAGCGCGCGCCGTGACCGGTTCGTGAGGGTCCCGACCGCGAGCGGCAACGCTGCGTGCCCCCCGGTCTTCGCCGCGTGAGGCGGCGGTGCTGAGATCTCCTTCCCGCACGCGATGACGTTTCCCTTGGCGCAGGCCGTGGGCCTACTCGCGGCTGGGCGAACGCGCCCGTCGCGCGCCGCGCTAGCGGTTCGACCGTGCATACTCGTTGCCTTTCGCCCGAGGGGCGTCTAGCATGCAGCGTCGGCGCATCGATAACCGCGAACAAGTGCATGCCGTCCAGGACCGGCGGTGGCGGAATACCTCCTTGAGCACGCATCAATGCCACTCCTCAACGTCAAGGTCTGGCGCGGCAGTGCGGACGGCCAGTTCGTGGCCTACCAAGTACCATGCCGCGATGAACAGACCGTTCTCGATCTGGTCATGCACATCCAGCGCCGGATCGATCCCACCCTTTCCTATCGCCACGCCTGCCGCGTGGGTAAGTGTGGCTCCTGTGCCATGACGGTGAACGGCGTCGCGCGCTGGGCCTGCCGCACGCAGGCGATCCGGGTCGCGCGAGATGCGGCACTGGAGATTGCCCCCCTCAGCCACTTGCCCGTGATCAAGGATCTGGTAACGGACATGCTGCCCTTCTTCGACAAGTGGCAGCAAGCCGGCGGTCCGTTCCAGGGCCGGGCGACGCGCCGTCAGCCTTTGAACGCGGCACCCGTCCAGGATTCGGCAAGCGAATGCATTGGCTGCGCCATCTGCCACGCCTCGTGTGACGTCGTTGCCTCCCGGCCGGATTACTTGGGACCGGCGGCACTTCACCACGCCTGGACCCTGATCAACGACAGCCGCGACACGGCATCCGCGCGACGCCTGGGCGCCGTTGCCGGCGATGCGGGCTGCCTCGGTTGCCATGCGCATACGAGTTGCAGCGAGCGCTGCCCCAAAGGACTAGATCCCGCTGCGGCCATTGCGGCGCTGAAGCGCGTGACTGCCCTTGCCCTGCTCAGGAAGGAGCTGTGAGCTCCGCCGCCCGCGAACAAACCATCCTGTGGCTGCTGCAGAGGCTCAGCGCCTCGGTGCTCGCCGCATGCGTCGTCATCCATCTGGTCACCGTGATTCACGCCGTGCGCGGCGGGCTGACCGCGGCCGAGATTCTCTCGCGCACGCGGGGCAGCGTTACGCTCGCGGCTTTCTACAGTCTGTTCGTGGTCGCGGCGGCGGTGCATGCGCCGATCGGATTGCGCAACCTTTGCGCGGAGTGGTTCGGCTGGCGTGGTCGCAGTGCGGACCTCGCCATGGCGGTTATCAGCTTGGCCCTGGCGCTCGCCGGCCTGCGCGCGGTTTGGGCGCTGGTGCGATGAGGCAGGCACAATTTCGCCGCAACGGCCTGAGGGGGCGCCCGGCCGCCTATTGGGTATTCCTCGTCCACCGCATTTCCGGTCTGCTGCTGGCAGCCTTTCTACCTTGGCATTTCTGGCTGCTCGGCCAAGCCCTGGAGGCAGAAGCTCTCGACGGTGCCTTGCACTGGCGCGAGCAGTGGTCGGTGCGAGCGGGGGAAGTCCTGTTGGTTGCGCTGCTCGCGTTGCATCTGGCCGGCGGACTGAGGGTGATGGTGCTGGAGATTCTTCCCTGGCGCAGCGCCGGAAAGGCGTTGGCGGCCGTCGCGGTGGGTTTCTCCCTCGCCATCGGCTTACTTTTCGCGCTTTCCGGCCGCGCGTGACTGGACGAAATGCCGCACGGGGAAGCGGATGAACTGTCCGGGATGCATACACTCGCATGACACACATCGGCCCGTTGCTTCGGCTTGCGCGGATGCCGTTGGCCGCGAGCACCGATCGCTTCGCCTAGCATGCACCGCCTGCAAACCGACATCCTGATCCTGGGCGGCGGGGCGTCCGGGCTATTCGCCGCCCTGCATGCCCACCAGGCGGCCCCGGAACTGCGTATCGCCATCGCCGCCAAGGGCCTGCTCGGCAAGAGCGGGGCCACGCCCATGGTCCAAAGTGGCTTCAGCGCCGCGTTCGGGGCCGGCGATTCAGCCGAACACCACTTCATGGACACCATCGAGGCCGGAGCCTGGCTGCCCGACCAGGAATTGACCTGGCTGCTCACCAACACGGCTCCGGAACGCCTGCAGGAACTGGAGAACGAACTCGGCTGCCGCTTCGATCGCAAAGATGACGGTGCCATGCACTTCAAGCCCGTCGCCGGCCAGAGCCGCGACCGCACCGTACATCGGGGCAACGCCACTGGGGTTGAAGTGGCTGCGAATCTCGCGCTGCGGGTATTGTCGCGGCCCGTCACCCGTCTGGACGAACATCGGGCGGTCGCCCTGATTGCCAGCGCCGAGGGAACCGCCGTGGCCGGCGTGCTCATGATCGAGGTGCGCAGCGGCGACTATCTCTTCATCCAGGCCAAAGCGGTGCTGCTCGCCACCGGCGGCGGTCCGACCATGTATCGCTATCACACGCCGGGCAGCGACATGAGTTGCGACGGCATGGCCATGGCGCTGCGCGCCGGACTGCCCTTGCGCGATATGGAGATGGTGCAGTTCCATCCCACCGGTTTGCTCGCCGGGCTCCAATCGTGCGCGACGGGAGCCGTCATCGAAGAGGAGCTGCTCGGGGCAGGTGGCTTCATCCTCGATGGCACCGGCAAGCGCTTTTTGCACCGCCTCGACCCGCGCGGCGAGCGCGCAGCGCGCGACATCGTAGCGCGGGGCATTCATGCCCAGATGCGCATCGGCCGCGTTTCACCGCGCGGCGGCGTCTATCTCCAGATGAGCCACCTCGGACCGGACACGGTGCGGCAACTCTTCGCGGAAACAGTTGCGCGCTGCGCCGACTGGGGTCTGGATCTGGCCGCCGGCCGGATCGAGGTCGCCCCAAGTGCCCACTGCCTGATGGGTGGTGTCGTCATCCACCCGGACTGCCGCACCGCCATGCCGGGACTTTTCGCCGCCGGCGGCGATAGCGGCGGCATACACGGTGCCAACAGGCTTGGCGGCAACGGCCTGGCAGGATCGACCGTCTTCGGTGGCATCGCCGGCACCGCCATGGCTCGCTGGGTGCGCAATGAAGGAGCATGGCACGCGCCAGACATGGGCGCCATGCTCACGGCGCTATCGCGCTGCGAACGTCCCTTCACGGAACGGCCCGGGGACCTGGAGGCGATACGAAGCGGTCTGCATGAACTGATGTGGGAAGAGGTGGGCGTCATTCGCAGCGCCGCCGGACTGGAGCGCGCCCGCGAGGAACTGGCCCTGATGCAAGAGGAGCTGGAGCATACCGGTGTTCCCGATCGCCAGCGTGCCTTCAACCATACTTGGCACGATTGGCTGAATCTGCACAATCTCATCGCCGTCAGCCGCGTCATCACCGAGGCAGCGCTAGCGCGCAAGGGCTCCTGCGGGGCGCATTTCCGTCAGGACCACCCTAACCCGGCGGACCCGACAGCCTCTGAATTCACCGTCGTACGCGGCGGTGAGTCCGGCTTGACCGTGTCGCGGCAACCGGTGATCTTTTCGCGGATACGTCCGGGCGGGACCTTGGCGGCCGAATGATCACGCCGACCCGGATACGCGACGGCAACGGCGAAACGATTCCGGGTTTGATCACGACGATGCCAAACGAGAACGGGGCCGAAGGCCCCGTTCTCGCAAAGTCGGTGCGGAGGGCGTACTGACTTACTCCGACTGCGGCTCGGCCTTGCTGCTCGACAGCTTCTCGCGAATGCGCGCCGACTTGCCGGAGCGGGCACGCAAGTAGTAAAGCTTGGCACGACGCACGTCGCCCCTGCGCTTGACTTCGATGTTGCCGATCAGCGGCGAGTAGGTCTGAAAGGTGCGCTCCACGCCTTCGCCGGAGGAGATCTTGCGCACGATGAACGAGGAATTCAGGCCGCGGTTGCGTTTGGCGATGACCACGCCTTCATAGGCTTGCAGGCGCTCCCGGTTGCCTTCCTTGACCTTGACACTGACCACAACCGTGTCGCCCGGCGCGAAATCGGGGACGGTCTTGCCCAGGCGGGCAATTTCTTCCTGTTCCAGTTGCTGTATCAGATTCATTTTCTACTCCTTGATGTTGTCCTGATCGCAGAGCTGCTGCTTTACTTCCTCGAGCAGTTGCGCTTCCTCGTCGCTCATCGCGCGTTGCGCCAGCAGATCCGGCCGGCGTTGCCACGTCCGCATGAGCGACTGCCTCAGCCGCCAGCGGCGTATCTCCTCGTGGTGCCCCGAAAGCAACACCTCCGGCACCCACGTTCCTCGATGCTCTTCCGGCCGCGTGTATTGCGGACAGTCGAGTAACCCGTCGGCGAACGATTCCTGCTGCACCGATCCGACGTCGTTCACTGCACCCGGCAGCTGGCGCACGACGGCATCGATCAGCGCCATGGCCGCGATTTCGCCACCGGAGAGGACGAAGTCACCGAGCGAGATCTCTTCATCCACGCACGCATCGATCAAGCGCTGGTCGATGCCCTCGTATCGACCGCAGAGCAAGACAAGCGCTCGCTCCCGAGCAAGTTCCGTCACGCGCCCGTGTCGCAGGGGTCGCCCCTGCGGCGACAGGTAAACCACCCTGCCCGCTGCACCTGCAACCGCCTGCTGGCGGCCACGCGCCGCAGTGATGGCGCTCTCCAGCGGTTGCGCCAGCATCACCATTCCGGGCCCGCCACCATAAGGGCGGTCGTCGATGGTGCGGTAGTTGTCCGTGGTGAAATCCCGCGGATTCCAGCACTGCAGGCTATAGAGCCCCCGTTCGAGCGCCCGCCGCGTGATGCCCCACTGCGTTACCGCCGCGAACATCTCCGGGAACAGCGTCACGACGTCGAAAGCGATGGCCATTGCAAGCGGCGCCGCCTACCAGTCTCGTTCCCACTCGACTCGAATCCGCCTCGCGTCGAGGTCCACTTCCCTGATCACCGGCTCGACGAAGGGCAGCAGACGCCGGCATCCTTCCTCATCGCTCAGGCACAACACATCGTGCGCGCCGGTGGAGATCAGCTCGGTCACCTTGCCCAGACGGTCTCCGGCCAGGTTCGTCACTTCCAAGCCCAGCAGATCCGCCCAGTAGTACTCGCCTGCGGCGCTCGCCGGCAATTCCTCCTGCGGTACGGCGACGTACAGCCCGCGCAATCCTTCCGCCGCGTTTCGATCCTCCACGCCGGCGAAGCGCACCGCGACGCTGCGCCCGCGCAACTCGAACTGCTCGACTTCGTAACAGCGCCACTGCGGCTCGACACCCAACCACCATCGGCGCATCTTTTGCCATTCGGCCGGATCGTCACCGAGCGGGTGAATCCTGACCCAGCCACGGACACCCAACGGGGCAGTAACGCGCCCCAGTACGATCATGCCCGCGCCATACTTTACGCCACCGCTTTCGCGCCAAACTGTTTGATCAGACGGGCCACGGTCGGACTGAGCTGTGCGCCCTTGCCGGTCCAATGGGCAAGCCGCTCGGCATCGACGCGAAAGCCCTGTTCCTGCTGCGGTGCGACGGGATTGTAGAAACCGATACGTTCGATGAAGCGACCGTCGCGACGGTTGCGCGAATCCGCCACCACCATGTTGTAGAACGGGCGTTTCTTGGCGCCGCCACGGGCGAGTCGGATCACAACCATGTCAAACCACCTCGAAAGCGAAAAACCCTGGATTTTACGGTGCCGGGGCGCAAGTTTCAAGGAGGAAGCAGAGGCGAAGCGGAGCGAAGGAAGATCGGCGGTCCCGGCACGCCCGGGCGTTGCGCCGTGTTTGCCCGAACGGGGACCGGGCGGGCACGACGGGCTGCGCGGCAACCGCGCCGACGATCAGGCGATGCTGGCCAGGGCGGCGATCAGCGCCGTAACGAGCACGATCAGCCCGGCGGGCCACACCGGTATGACGGCGTCGGCGGGTAATCTGTTCGAGCGTGACGCTTCCATGGGAACCTGAGCACGATGGACCGACGTGGACATCTCAACCGCCATAACGGCGGCAGACCGCACACACTTGAATACGTCGCGCGGTGGCATCCGAAAGTTCAAAAAACGCGTGCCGCTACATCTCCCCGGCCCGGCTCCCGGCGTCCCGTTGCCCCTAGTCCTCTTGCATGAATACCGCCCGAGCGCGTATCGTAACGGCCAAGGTTGCGCTCCCTCGAGCGTTCATTGCCAGTACTGCACCGGAGGCCAGTTTGAAGATTATGGTGGTGGATGATCACCCTCTTATCCGCGAGGGGCTGCGTGGCATCCTTACTCATTTCGATGGCGAGGAGGTAACCGTCCTCGAGGCAGGCACCGCAGCGGCCGCATTGCAGCTTGCTGAACAGAACCCCGATCTCGATCTTGTCCTGCTCGACCTGCACATGCCGGACATGCACGGGCTGGAAGCCTTGGGCATCTTCGGCGAGCGTTACCTCGACCTGCCCGTCGTGGTGCTATCGGCCGCCCAGGACAAGCACACGGTGAACGCGGCGTTGCAGCGAGGCGCCGCCGGTTTCATCCCCAAATCCTCCCTCAGTGAAGTACTGATGTCGGCGCTGCGCCTGGTCCTGGCCGGCGGCATCTATGTTCCGCCGGAAGTGCTGGGCAGAGGCACCGGCAGCAGCGAAGGGATGGCCGCAGTCCCCGGATCGAACCCGCTCAGCCCGGAGGCGGCAGCCGCGACGGCGGCGGCACTAGGCCTGACGGAACGTCAGACGGAAGTGCTGTCCCTTTTGGTGCAGGGCAAGTCGAACAAGCAGATCTGCCGCGAGCTGAATCTCGCCGAAGCAACGGTGAAAGTCCACGTGCGCGCCATCCTGCGGGCGCTGAACGTGGGCACACGCACCCAGGCCGTGATCGCCGCCGGCAGGCTGGGAATGAAGGTAGGAAGCTGAGCGCCGCGCCACGGCAGCACGCCCCGTTGCGCCACGCGCCGGCGCTGCGCCGTCTTCGAATCAGCGGCTGGAAAACAGCTCACCAATGGTGGCCTGTACCGCCTGCGCCGCCGCGTGCGGGTCGGCGGCCTGGCGGATCGGCCGGCCAACGACGATGTAATCGGCACCATTGCGAAAGGCCTGCGCCACATCCACCGTGCGCTTCTGATCGTCTGCGGGCTTGTTCTCCACCGGCCGGATACCAGGCGTCACGACCAGCAGGCGCTGGCCCAGCTCGCGGCGGATCATCGGCGCCTCCAGGCCGGACGAGACAATGCCGTCGCAACCGGCCTGCAGCGCCCGCCGGGCGCGCGAGAGCACCAGTGCCTCGACGTCGCAGGCAAAGCCAAGATCGTCGAGGTCACCGCGGTCCAGGCTGGTGAGCACAGTCACTGCGAGAATCCGCAGCTGCCCCTTGTCCTGGCCCGCCGCCTCCATGATCGCCTGGTTGCCGTGCACCGTTGCGAAGTGGGCGCCGCTTCGGCTGAGGGCGCGCACGGCGGCACGCACGGTCTCCGGCACGTCGAAGAACTTCAGGTCCACGAACACCTTCTTGCCTTGCCCGAGCAGCCAGTCGAGCAGATCGAAGTAACCGCCGGCCATGAACAGTTCCAACCCGATCTTGTAGAATCGCACCGCCTCGCCCAGCGTGCGCACGAGCGAGCGCGCGGCCGCGGCATCGGCGACATCGAGCGCCACGATCAGCCGCTCGGCGGGGTCAATCGGCTTGGCGGACAGCAACGAGGACAGGGACGAGCGATGCGTCATGATCCGGGGCTCCCGGCAGTGATGGACATCAGCGCCAGGCGATTCAATTCTGGCGCTTTAGGTATTGTTCGAAGCTCTCGCTGCGATAAGCGCCGTCGACCACGAATCGCCCGAGCGCGAGGAACTCCGCCGGGGTCCGGGTCGCGCCGACGTATCGCGTCATGATCTCGCCCGACGGCCCGACGAAGACGAAGGTCGGCGTACTGCGCACCTTCGTCTCGCGCGCGAAGTCCTTTTCGCGCATCTCGCTGCCGCGGAAGTCGTGCACGGCGACGTCGCCGAGGATGTCGACGGAGAAAACGAGGAAATGGCGCCGGATGTAGTCCTGAACGTCCTGGCGGTTAAATACGGTCTCGCGCATGCGACGGCAGTACGGGCAGCCTTCCATTTCGAACACCAGGAGCACACCCGCCTTCTTTTGCTCCCGGGCGGCGGTCAGTTCGGCACGAAAGTCGCCGAGTGTGGTATCGAAAAAGCGTTGCGCCTCCTGGGCCGCGGCCGGCGTGCTGCCGAGCACAATCCAGGCCAGAGCCAAGGCCAGCAGGGCATTTCCAGCGCGCGATAGCAAGTGCATCGGCTCCCCGATTCGTCCCTCGAGCGACAGAGATGTTGCACCCCGTCCCCACAAGCACTCGCGATTCTACTAAAATCTCGCGGGCATGCCCTAGGAACCCAGGAAGACTGGCTCAACATGACGGCGCTCCCGATGACACCAGAGTCCGACGACTTGTTCGCCGAGCAGCACGTCGAGCAGATACTCGACTGGCTTGCCGGGCCACCGGCGGCGAATCCCCTGGAAGATCTGGCACCACTGCGCGCCCACCTGGTGTCCCTGAGCGAGGCCCAGATCAGCGGCAACCAGTTTCACCGTATCCTGGACCTGTTCTACACGCGAGCCCACAAAATCACCCTGGAGCTGAAGCCGAAGCTTAGGGATGCGAGTCTGCCGTTGTCGCGGCCGCTGCGCCAGATCGCCCACGGCCTGAGCGAAATCCATCAGACCATCGCGCGCGGTTACGAGCGCGTGCTGGCAGATGTAGAACAGCGCCGCGTGCGCAATCAGCGTCGCAATCCGACGCGCATAGTCGGCCGCGCCATGAAGAGCCTGCTCGAACAGCTGGAAATCGGCGCGCTCGTGGCGGCCCGCGTGCCGCCGGACCTGTGGCGCAGCGCCCATCAGCTCTTCCGGGAAGCGCGGCTGGAGCGCGAATCCGACATGTCCGGGCCAAACGCTTCGCCGGACGCCGAGCAGATCTACCGGGAAATGCTGGCGCTGGCCACGATTCAGCCCGAGAGCCTGTCGGCACGGGAGGTCGAACTGATATCGGCCTACCTGTCGCGCTTCGCCTCCGCCGTGGAGATCCGCGAATCGGCGCCGGGCGAGGCGGATCCGTCGCTGTTCTGGGTCGACACCGGCCGCGATGCACCGCCCGTGCCGTTTGCCCGCAAACCGCCCCCGGCGGGCGCGAAGTCCCTCATCTACCTGTCCTGCGCCCGGCTTGCGGCGCTGACCGCCGAGCAGCTCAAGGCCCTGGAGCGCGGCACCATGCCGGAGGAGCTTCACCTGCCGCCGGAGGCGTCCGACGCAGGCTATCGCGGCCTGTTGCGCCGCATCCAACAATGCTGGGTCGAGCCGGCAAAACGCCATTTCCCGCGACGGCGCAACAACTATCGTGTTCAGGTCTGCATCGGCCTGGAGGCCTTGTGGCAGATGCTCGAACGCGGTCCGGCGGCGACCGCTGAGCCAGGAGAAGACAACATCTCCGACTGGATGGTGCTCAACGAAAGCCCGGCCGGCTACGCGCTCATGCACGTCGCCGGCGAGGTGCATGGGCTGCACAACGGCAGTGCCATCGGGCTGCGCATGGCCGAGAGCCAGGCATGGCAGATCTGTATCCTGCGCTGGATGACCAGCGACAACCCCGAGCACATCGAACTCGGCGTGCAGGTCGTTGCCCCCGGCGCCACGTCCATCGGCATTGCTTTCCGCAACACCAAGCAGCAGCAGCGCCAGCCGTTTCAGGCGCTGCTGCTCGACCCGCTTCCGGCCCTGCGCCAGAACCCGGCGATACTCGCGCCCGCCGGCAGCTGTCGGTCGCGCCGGTTCATCATGGTGACGGGCGAGGACAAGACCTGCATCGCGCAGGGACGCATGGTCAGCCTGGATCTGCAGACCTCCAGCGTCGAGCTGTTCCAGTACGAATCCGACCCCTATCCGATCTGAAACAGCTCCGACAGGGGCAGGCTGAGTTCCACGCTGGCGTTTTCGTAGGCGCGGAGCAGGCGCTCGCGCAATCGGGCGTCCCGAGCAGTCGTGGCGGCCGGTAGCGCCCGCGGCGAAAAGGCAAAGCGCGCGAAGACATCGGACAGTTTCAGGTCCTCCACCCCTCGACCCAGCCACCAGCCATGCCTGCCGGCATGCACCGTCCAGCGCGCGGCCACCATCTCCTCGAGCAGCGATTCGGTCTCGGCCAGGCTCTGTTCGGCGGCCTCGGCCAATTGCTGCAGCGAGCGGGCCTGCCCGCGTGCCTCGGCAAGCACCTGCAGGATGCGCAGACAGGCGTAGAAGCTGCGGCCCGGATAGCGCGCAGCAGCATGAATCCCGGCGCGGAATTCGGGCAGCAACGCGCTCACCAGCGCACCGACCAGGACCACGCACCATGACAAATACAGCCAGACAAGGAAAATCGGCAGGGTTGCGAACGTGCCGTAGATAAGCGCGTACGTTGGAAACGTGGTGACGTAAATGCTGAACAGCCGCTGGGTCAGGACCAGCCCGAGCGAGGCAACGATGCCGCCCGCCAGCGCATCCCGAAACGCCACGCTGCGGTTGGGCACAGCATAGTACAGCGCAGAGAGCAGAAGCATCACGGAGCCCAGCGACAGCACGCGGAAGAGCGTCGCGCGGACCCAGCGCGCCTCCTGCACTAGTCCCAGCGATGCGCTCAGGAAGTAAGTCGACGTCGCCAAGGCCGCCCCGAGCACCGCGGGACCCGCCGTCAGTGCCAGGCCGTAGATGAGCACCCGGCGCGCCAGGGGACGCGGCCGCCGCACGCGCCAGATCTCGTTGAACGAGCGGTCGATGGTCAGCATCAACATCATCGCCGTGACCAACAGCACGAGCGAGCCGATGAGCGACAACTGGCTTGCCTTCTGGCTGAATTGCAGCGCATAGCGGGCGATCATGTCGCCGGCACGATCCGGCAGTAGATTCGCGAGAAGGAATGCCCGCAACGCTCCGGCCAGTTTCGTAAAGACGGGCAGACTTGAAATCGTCACCAGTGCCACGGTCAGCAGCGGCACGAGCGACAACAGCGTGGTAAACGCGAGGCTGGCCGCGACTTGGGCGCAGCGGTCGGTGCGGAAACCTTGCGCGACGAGTTGGATGAATTCGAGGACTGCGCGCAAACGCTCGCGCATGGATGGCGGCACGGAGCGAGGGCCGGTTGCTTATAATCGGCCGTATTCTAACGGACATGTGGGCGGCGGGCGGAGCCGACGCCTCCGTTGCCGAGGAGCGGAAGGAAATGCCGTGCAGATGAAGGAAGTCCTGGTTCTGTATTACAGCCATCGCGGCAGCGTCAAAGCGCTGGCGCAACTCGTCGCCCGCGGCATCGAACAGGTGCCCGGCGCGGCCGCGCGGCTGCGCACGGTACCCAAGGTGTCGACCGTGTGCGAGGTGGTCGAGCCAGATGTGCCGGAGACCGGCGCGCCCTATGCGGAATTCGCGGATCTCGAAGAGTGCATCGGGCTTGCACTCGGCAGCCCGACGCGGTTCGGCAACATGGCAGCACCGCTGAAGTATTTTCTCGATGGCACGGCCGGCCTGTGGCTCAGCAATGCGTTGGTGGGCAAGCCTGCCGCCGTCTTCACCTCGACGGCAAGCATGCACGGCGGCCAGGAGACGACGCTGTTGTCCATGATGCTGCCGTTGCTGCATCACGGCATGGTCATCGTCGGCCTGCCATACGCTGAACCGCAGCTGCAGGCGACCCGTGGCGGTGGCAGCCCTTACGGCGCAAGTCATGTTGCTGGCATGGGCAACGACCTGCCCATAAGCGACGCCGAGAAGCAGCTGGCCATCGCGCTCGGCCGGCGCCTGGCCGAGACGGCGCTCAAGCTCGCGTCGTGAGTCCGCGCTGGCTCAACCTCGGTGCCAGCGCAAGCCTGATCGCATTGATCTTCCTCTGCCTGGCGTGGGAACTCTGGCTCGCCCCCGTGCGTCCGGGCGGGTCCTGGCTCGCGCTCAAGGCCTTGCCGCTGCTGGCGCCGCTGTTCGGCATACTGCGCGGCAGGCGCGCCACGCACCAGTGGGCGTCGCTGTTGGCATTGGCATATCTGGTCGAAGGCGCCGTGCGCTGGTACACCGACGAGGGCAGCTCGGCCACCTTCGCGGTTGCTGAAACGCTGCTGGCGCTGGCGCTTTATCTCAGCGCGGCGTTCTACGCGCGTGCGAGCGCCGCGCACAGCGCCTGAGCGGCAATTGGCAACACTGCGGCGTCACATCAGCACTTCCCTAGGAGGTGCACCAGCGTCTCCGAAGCAGCGAGTATCTCGCGGGCGACCTCTATCACCTTGCGCCGTTGGGCGCGCGACAGTGCGCGCAAGACTTCCCACGCCTGGTTCCGGTCCATGCCTTTGCGCTCCATGACGATGCCGATCGCCAGGTTGATCTCGCGCACCTCGGGGAAGGCGTCCTGCAGGTGGCGCTCGGAATCGCGCAGAGCGCGGATCTCCGCGGCCCGGGCCAGCGCCGCCTCCATCGCCGGCAGCAACTGCGGAATATCGGCCGGCTTGATCAGATAGCCGAGCGCGCCCCGCGCCGCCGCCTCTTCCACGGTCTCATGATCGCCATAGGCGGTGAGGAAAATAAAGGGCACATCGGCTTCCTCACGCAGGAACTTGGCCAGGTCGATGCCCGATTCTCCCGGCAGACGGACGTCGAGCACGGCGATGTCCGGCTTTGTGGCGGCGAGCAATTGCCGCGCGGCGTCCGCGGATTCCGCGGCGAGTACCTCGTAGCCGGAATCCCGCAGACCCTTCTCCAGCGCCGTGAGGACGAGCCGGTCGTCCTCGACGAGCAACACCCGGCGTGTCGCAGCGGAGGGCGAATAATCCTTATTCATGAGCAGTCTCCTGAACCGGGGTCATTGCAATTGCGGGTGGCTGCAGGCAAAGCACTGCTTCGACCCCATCGGAACAATCGCGCAGTGACAGCGCCGCACCGCTGCGCGGCAGCAGGGAACGCACGAGATCCAGACCGGCGCCCGTTCCACGCCGATCGGCAAAGTCGAAATCGGCCGGTAGCCGACCGGCATTGACGATGCGCACCTGCGCCGCATCGCCCGTGCCGCTGACCACGACCCGCACCAAAGGCTTACCATCGCCGCCGCCGTGCTTGACCGCGTTAAAAATCAGCTCGTTGAGTATGAGCGCAACGGGCACGGACTCCCTTTCGTTGAGCAACGCCACCACACATTCCCTGATCGGGAGCTCCGTCGTCACGCTGGCGGGCAGCAGGCTCTCGATTGCCGCGACGATGCTTGGCACCAGCGAACACAGGCTCACCCGTCCATCGGCCAACCTGCCCTGGATGCCATGGACCACCGCCACCGCGCGTACCTGGGCGATCGCTTGCGACAATACATCGCTCACCTCGGGATGCGTGGCGGCGAAATTGCGCAGCATGATCGTGACCCCCTGCAAGTGATTCTTGATGCGGTGGTGCACTTCCCGCACCAGCGCGTCGCGCTGGCCACGGAGATGCGCGAGGCGCTCTTCCTCGAGCCGCTTCTGTTGCGTGACGTCATCGGCGATGCCGACGACCAGGCGTCTGCCGGCCGCGTCGATCCAGGGAAAAGAGTGGAAGCGTATCCAGCACACCGCGCCATCGGCATTGCGTATGCGGCCTTCGCCCTCCGCCGGCAGGCCGTCCAGCTGTCGCCGGATGAGTTCCTCTGCCACCGGCTGGTCCTCATCCACCACCGTGGCGCGCCACACGTTCGGATCACGGTAGAGTGTGGCGCGGGGAATGCCCCACACGCACTCGAAAGCCGGGCTGACGTAGAGGATCTCGGTCATGCCCGGGTCGCTGACCCAGAACACCTCTCGGACGTTTTCGGCCAGGCGCGAGAAGCGCTCCTCCGATGCCCGGATTAGCGCGTCGGTCCGTTTCTCTTCCGACAGGTCGTGGAAGATGCCGAGAAAGGCATCGCGGCCCTCGTACACGATGCGCGTGCCACGGACCGTCACCGGTATCGGCGTGCCCGCCTTCGTCAGGACAACACCATTTTCGTAGAGTGTCCTGCCCGCCGCCGTAGCGCGGGCGAAGGCGGCGCGCACTCGGGCATGCTCGGAGGCCGGATGCAGGGTCAGCACGTCCCTGCCGAGCAGTTCCTCCCGATCGTAGCCAAGGAAGCACTCGCCAGTGCGGTTGACATCCAGCAGCCTGCCATCGGCCGAGACGACGACTATCGGCTCGGCGGAATCCTCGAACAGGGACTGGTACTTGCTAAGCGCCTCCGCCAGAGCCGCTTCCGCCTGCGTGCGCGCAGTGACGTCTTCGCACAAGGTGGCGATCTTCGTTTCCGCGCTGCCGTCGTCCAAAGGAAAGGCGCGTGAACAGATCCAGCACGCGGTACCGTCGGGCCTGATGACCCGGTACGTGACCGAGGCGGTTTGGCCGTTGAGCGATGTTTCCCAAAACTGCCTGAACGCGGCGCGATGATCGGGATGAACGCAGCGCAGCATGGCTTCGGCGTCGCGGCAAACCGCCTCCCGGGCACAGCCCCAGATCCGTTCGAACCCCCTGCTGAGGAACAGCACCGCCCCGTCGCGCGCGCGACGAATGCAGACCATCCCCTCCATCTGGTCGGCCAGTTGCCGGAATCCGCGCTCGGCGATCGCCAGCGATGGGTCGAATGGACCGTCGCCGGTATGGCCGACGGCCGAGTCGGGATCGGGGCGCATCGGCGCCTCGATGCTGGCTCGTATTGATGCGCTCACAGCACCCCCTGTCCAGATTGTGCCGGTCTATGCCGGTTGTGGCGCGGGGCCGAGGCGCGCGAGAACCAAGGCCGATCGAGGGAAACGGCCTCTAGCCGGCTGGCTAGCGGGCGCGTGGTCGAGGCGCCTCGTACTTTTGTCTTCTACCATCCGCCGGCTTGCGTTGCAACTGCCAGCGCAGAAAAAGCACCCCGGCGTGCGCCGGGCGGGCGGCCACCCTTGCCCGACGCGCGTGTGGCCGGTGCTCACACCTGCGGGTTCACCCGCTCCAGCTTGGAGTGCAGCTTGTTGAGCGCATTCAGGTATGCCTTGGCCGAGGCGACGATGATGTCCGTATCCGCGCCTTGACCGTTGACGATGCGGCCGTCCCTGGCCAGGCGAACGGTCACCTCGCCCTGGGCATCGGTGCCGCTGGTGATGGCGTTGACCGAATACAGCAACAGCTCCGAGGCGCTATGCACCATGCCTTCGATGGCCTTGAACGAGGCATCCACCGGACCGCTGCCGTCCGCTTCGGCCCTGCGCTCCTGGCCGCCTTCGGACAGCGTCACCTCGGCATGGGGCGTCTCGCCGGTTTCCGACAGCACGCGCATGGCGACCAGCTTGTAGTGCTCGTGCTCCGGCGTCACGGCCTCGTCGCTGACCAGGGCCTGGAGGTCCTCGTCGAAGATCTCGCGCTTCTTGTCTGCCAGCTCCTTGAACCGGGCGAACGCCGTGTTCAGCGCCTCCTCGCTCGCCAGTTCGATGCCCAGTTCCCCCAGCTTGGTCTTGAAGGCGTTGCGCCCCGAGAGCTTTCCCAAGGTGATCTTGTTGGTGTGCCAGCCGACGTCCTCGGCGCGCATGATCTCGTAGGTCTCGCGATGCTTCAGTACCCCGTCCTGATGGATGCCCGACTCGTGGGCAAAGGCGTTGGCGCCGACGATCGCCTTGTTGGGCTGTACCGCGTAGCCGGTGATCTGGGAGATCAACTTCGACGCCGGCACGATCTGGCTCGTATCGATGCGCGTTTCCACGGGGAAAATATCGCTCCGGGTGCGCACGGCCATGACGATCTCCTCCAGCGAAGCGTTGCCGGCCCGCTCGCCGAGACCGTTGACGGTGCATTCCACCTGGCGCGCGCCGTTGATGACGGCGCCCAGGGAGTTGGCCACCGCCAGGCCGAGGTCGTTATGACAATGGGTGGACCACACCGCCTTGTCGGAATTGGGCACGCGCTCACGCAGCGTCTTGAACAGCGCACCCCAGACGTGGGGAATGTTGTAGCCGACAGTGTCCGGGATGTTCACCGTAGTGGCGCCGGCGGCAATCACCGCTTCAAGCACCCGGCAGAGAAAGTCCGTTTCGGAGCGGCCCGCGTCCTCGGGCGAGAACTCCACGTCGTCAGTGAACTGCCGCGCCCAGTTGACCGCCTTGACCGCCTGCTCGAGTACCTGATCCGGCTCCATGCGCAGCTTCATCTTCATGTGAATCGGGCTGGTGGCGATGAAGGTGTGCACCCGCCCGCGGGCGGCCGGTTTGATGGCCTCGCCGGCGCGCCGGATGTCGCTTTCGTTGGCCCGCGCCAGGCCGCATACGACGGACTCCTTAACCACGCCGGCAATGGTATGGACGGCATCGAAATCGCCCGGGCTGGCGGCGGGAAATCCCGCCTCGATCACGTCCACGCGCAGTTTTTCCAGCTGCCGCGCCACGCGGATCTTTTCCTCCTTGGTCATGGCCGCGCCCGGGCTCTGCTCGCCGTCACGCAAGGTCGTATCAAAAATCACCAAATGCTCTTTCATCGTGCGCTCCTCGTGGGAAATGGGTGGCAACCGGCAGGCGCCTGTCGCGCAAGCCGCATCAAACTGCCTGGATTGTGGGTCGAGTATTTAGCGCGCGAGGCGCAGCAGCGGCCGTGCCAGCAGCAGGCCGGAGAGGCAGGCAAACAGCAGAAAGGTCGGCGTCATGTCACGCATGGCTGGGAATATAAATCGTTTCCCCGGCAGACGCAATAGTCACGAGCTCTGGCGCCGGCGCCGCAACCACTGCCATGCCGCCAGCACATAACCGGACAAGGAGTAGCATAGGAACAGAGCGAACAGCACGCCAGGCGGATAGCTCGACACGAGGACGAAGACTGTCACCAGGGCGATGATGACCATGAACGGCACGCTGCGCCGCAGATTGATGTCCTTGCCGCTGTAGTAGCGGAAGTTGCTGACCATGGTGACGCCGGCGAAAATCGTCAGCACGCAGGCATACCAGCGCGCTTCGTCGCCCGTATAGCCGTTGTCCAGCATCACCCACACCAGCCCCGAGACTAGCGCCGCGGCCGCCGGGCTCGGCAGCCCCTGGAAGAAGCGCTTGTCGATCACTTCCAGAGTCGTATTGAAGCGCGCCAAGCGCAGCGCGGCGCCGACGCAATAGACGAATGCGGCAATCCAGCCGAGCTTGCCCATACCCTTCAGTGCCCACTCGTAGATGACCAGCGCCGGCGCGGCGCCGAACGAAACCATGTCAGCCAGGGAATCGTACTCGGCGCCGAATGCGCTTTGCGTGCGTGTCAGCCGCGCGACGCGTCCGTCGAGGCCGTCGAGCACCATGGCGACGAAAATCGCCACGGCGGAATGTTCGTAGCGCCCGTTCATGGCCTGGACAATGGCATAGAAGCCGGCGAACAGCGCCGCGGTGGTAAAGATATTGGGGAGAACGTAGATGCCCCGGCGCCGCAGTTCGGGATTGAAAAGGGTCTTGCGGGGTCGGATATCCGGCATGGCCGCCTGGTACGATCGGGAGCTGGCGCTATTGTAGCCCATCGACCGACTGCCGCAGTCGGCATGCCGAGCCCTTGCGCGCGGTCACGATCGCGCGCCAGGCATAACGTCGAGGAAGCTCTCGATTGCCTGGAACTCGCCGACGTCCTTGCGCGGCTGCCGCGAGTCGGGCCGATACACGGCTACCAGGTGGGCGATACCGTACTCGCGGGCCGAGCGCAGCACCGGCAGACTGTCGTCTATCAGAAGCGTGCTTGCAGCATCGAACGGTTCGACCTGCTGCAGCGCCTGCCAGAACCGCGGATCCTCCTTTGGCAGTCCAATGTCATGGGATGTGACGAGCATATCCAGATGCGCATCGATGCCGGTGCGTGCCATCTTGAGCATCAGGCTCTTGCGATGCGCGTTGGTCACCAGCGTCACCCGCTTGCCGGCCGCGCGCAGCGCGCCGAGGAACTCCGGCACGTGGCCGTGGACGGCGATGAGATGGGCCACTTCTTCTTTCAGGCGGGCGATATCGAGCCCCAGCTCCCGCGTCCAGAAATCGACGCAGTACCACTCGAGCGTGCCGGCACGGCTGCGATAGCGCCCGACAAGTTCGGCGTGGGCGCTATCGGCGTCGATTCCCGTCTTCTCCGCGTAACGCCGCGGCACATGGCACAGCCAGAAGTAGTTGTCGTAATGCAGATCGAGCAGCGTGCCGTCCATGTCGAGAAAGACGGTCTGGATCTGCGCCCAATCGATCATGGATGTATCCGTCGCCTGCGCTCGCGGCCGCGGGGACGGCGCCCGCAACCGCTTCAGGTCAGCTAAGCTCCGCCAGCATCGTGGCCGATGCGTACACTTTGTCGCCGATGCCGATCTTGATCCGCGTGTCGGTGGGCAGATAGAGATCTACGCGCGAGCCGAAGCGGATGAAGCCGAAGCGCTGTCCCCGCGCCAGCCGCGCACCGGCATCGACGTAGCAGAGCACACGCCGCGCGATCAGCCCGGCCACCTGCACGCATGTCACGTCGCGGCCATCGGCAGTGCGGATCCACAGGGCGTTGCGCTCGTTCTCGACCGATGCCTTGTCCAGGGCAGCGTTGACGAACTTCCCCGGGTTGTACCAGCGCTGCTTCACCTCACCGTCCACCGGGCTGCGGTTCGAATGCACGTTGAACACGTTCATGAACACGCTCACCTTGAGCGATTCGCGCTGAAGGTAGGGGTCATGGGCCTTCTCGATGGCGACTATGCGCCCGTCAGCTGGCGCCAGAACGCTTTTGTCATCACCCGGGATGGGCCGCGCCGGATCGCGGAAGAACTGCACCACGAATGCGACAACCAGCCACATGGGCGCCGCCCACAGTCCGCCAGCGGAAGCGGAAATCATGAGGGCCAGACCAAAGGCAATGCCGATAAACGGCCAACCCTCGCGGGCGATGATGGGATAGGGATAGTTCGACATCGTCGCGGCGCGGCGCAGGGGAGCCGATGATTGCGCGCCGGACGGGTCCGGCGCGACACGCAGCCCGCGCGTCGCGGATCAGTTCTTCGATTTGTCCACCAACCGCTGCGCCTTGATCCAGGGCATCATGTCGCGCAGCTTGCCGCCGATGACCTCGATGGGATGTTCGGCAGACAGCCGGCGCATGGCGTTCAGCGTCGGCGCTCCGGCGCGATTCTCCAGGATGAACTCCTTGGCATACTGGCCGGTCTGGATCTCCTTGAGGATCTTGCGCATCTCGGCCCTGGTCTGGTCGGTGATGATGCGCGGGCCGCGCGTGATGTCACCGTATTCCGCGTTGTTCGAGATCGAGTAGCGCATGTTGGCGATGCCGCCCTCGTAGATCAGATCCACGATCAGTTTCACTTCGTGCAGGCACTCGAAGTAGGCCATCTCCGGCGCATAGCCGGCCTCCACCAGGGTCTCGAAACCGGACTGGATCAACGCCGTGAGACCACCGCAGAGCACGACCTGCTCGCCGAACAGGTCGGTTTCGCACTCCTCGCGGAAGGTGGTTTCGATGACGCCGGCACGGGCAGCGCCGATTGCGGCTGCGTAGGACAGCGCGACATCGCGCGCCTTCTTCGAGGCATCGCGATGGACCGCGATCAGCGCCGGTACGCCACCGCCCTGGGTGTAAGTGGAACGCACCAGATGGCCGGGCCCTTTCGGCGCCACCATGATGACATCCAGATCGTCACGGGGCTGGATCTGGCCGAAGTGGATGTTGAAGCCGTGGGCGAAGGCGAGCGCCGCCCCCTTCTTCATGTTCGGCTCGATCTCCTCGCGATAGACCTGCGGGTGGTTCTCGTCGGGCAGCAGGATCATGACCAGGTCGGCGCCCTTCACCGCGTCGCCCACCTCCTGCACCTTCAATCCGGCCTTCTTCGCCTTGTCCCAGGACGCGCCGCCCTTGCGCAGGCCGACGGTGACTTTGACGCCGGAATCGTTGAGGTTGTTGGCGTGGGCATGTCCCTGGGAGCCGTAGCCGACGATGGTGACCTTCTTGCCCTTGATCAGCGAAAGATCGGCATCCTTGTCGTAGTAGACCTTCATGGTGAACCCTTTCTGTTCGAAGCGAGGAGACCGGGGTCAGGCGCAGGCAGCACACGAGGGGCAGCGCTGCCCCACATGCCTCACCCCTCACTATACCTTGAGGATCCGGTCGCCGCGGCCAATGCCGCAGACACCGGTGCGCACCGTTTCCAGAATCAGTGCGCGGTCGATGGCGTCGAAGAAGGCATCCAGTTTGCCGCTGGTGCCCGTCATTTCGACGACGTAGGTGGATTCGGTGACATCAATGATGCGGCCGCGAAAGATATCCGCCATGCGTTTCAATTCCTCGCGGTCCTTGCCCGTGGCACGCACCTTCACCAGCATCAGCTCACGCTCGATATGTGCCGCCTCGGACAGATCCACCACCTTCACCACTTCGATGAGCTTGTTGAGTTGCTTGGTGATCTGCTCGATGACGTCGTCGGAGCCGGTAGTGACGATGGTCATGCGCGACATCGACGGGTCTTCCGTCGGTGCCACGGTCAGCGATTCGATGTTGTAGGCGCGGGCCGAGAAAAGGCCGGAGACGCGAGAGAGCGCTCCCGCCTCGTTTTCCAGGAGCAGGGAAATGACGTGTCGCATGTTGTTGTGTTTGGTCGGGAATACTCAGAGATCCTCGGAGGAGAGGATCATTTCGGTCAGGCCCTTGCCGCCCTGCACCATGGGATAGACGTTTTCCGTCTGGTCCACCATGAAGTCCAGGAAGACCAGATCGGTCTTGCGCTTGAATGCCTCGCGCAATGCCCCTTCCACATCGCCCGGCTTGTCCACGTGAATGCCGACATGGCCGTAGGCCTCGGCGAGCTTGGCGAAATTCGGCAGCGCATCCATGTAGGATTCGGAGTAGCGGTTGCCGTGAAAGAACTCCTGCCACTGGCGCACCATGCCGAGGTAGCGGTTGTTCAGATTGACGATCTTGATCGGCAGGCGGTATTGCTTGCAGGTGGACAGCTCCTGGATGCACATCTGGATGCTGGCCTCGCCGGTGACACAGGCCACCGGCGACCCCGGATGAGCGAGCTGCACGCCCATCGCAGCCGGCAGCCCGAAACCCATCGTGCCCAGGCCGCCGGAGTTGATCCAGCGCCGTGGCCGATCGAACTTGTAGAACTGCGCCGCCCACATCTGGTGCTGGCCGACGTCGGAGGTGACGAAGGCATCGCCCTTGGTGACTTCGTACAGCTTTTCGATGACGAACTGCGGCTTGATGATCTCGCTCTTGCGATCGTATTTCAGGCAGTCGCGAGCGCGCCACTCGTCGATCTGCTTCCACCAGGTGGCGAGCGCCGCGGCGTCCGGCCGCTCGCTCGTGGCATCGAGCTGCCGCAGCACCTCGTCCAGGACATCGGGCACGTTGCCGACGATGGGGATGTCGACCTTTACGCGCTTGGAAATGCTCGACGGATCGATGTCGACATGGATGATCTTGCGCGCCACCTGGGCGAAGTGGCCCGGGTCGCCGATGACGCGGTCGTCGAAGCGCGCCCCCACTGCGAGCAGGACGTCGCAATATTGCATCGCCATGTTCGCTTCATAGGTACCGTGCATGCCGAGCATGCCGACAAACTGGCTGTCCGTGGCCGGGAATCCGCCCAGTCCCATCAGCGTGTTGGTGCATGGAACGCCCAGCATTTTCACCAGCCGCGTCAGCTGCTCCGAGGCATCGGACAGGACGACGCCCCCGCCGGCATACACCATCGGCCGCTTGGCCTCGAGCAGAAGTTGCACCGCCTTCTTGATCTGCCCCTGATGCCCCTTGGTCACCGGGTTGTAGGAGCGCATGCTGACGGACTTGGGATAGTGGTATTCGCATTTCGCGGCCGTGACATCCTTCGGGATGTCCACCAGGACGGGCCCTGGCCGCCCGCTCTTGGCGAGATAGAACGCCTTCTTGATGGTCGGCGCGATATCGGCGACGTTCTTGACCAGGAAGTTATGCTTGACGCAGGGACGGGTGATGCCGACGGTATCGACTTCCTGGAATGCGTCCAGGCCAATGGCCGCAGTCGGGACCTGCCCGGTGATGATTACCATCGGGATCGAATCCATATAAGCGGTGGCGATGCCGGTCACGGCATTGGTCACGCCCGGGCCCGAGGTCACCAGGGCGACGCCGACTTTCTCCGTCGAGCGGGCATAGCCGTCGGCCGCGTGTACGGCACCCTGCTCATGGCGGACAAGTACATGACGGACCTTTTCCTGCTTGAACAACTCGTCATAGAGGAAAAGTACTGCGCCGCCAGGATAGCCGAACACGTATTCGACCTTTTCATCCTGTAAGCACCTGATTACAAACTCCGCACCGGTCAAGACCATTGCCGCACCTGGGTCCCAGAATTCGCTCGAAAAGCGTGTAACATTAGCGGTTCGGCCAATTTTGGTCAAGGCGCGGGTCTGCGCGGCGCATGCGGACTTGGCCTCGGCGGCCCCAGACCAAGAACGAACCCGCTCCTAGGACCACTTCCCTGGCCTCCAGCACCGAACTTTCCGATTTCCTTGCCAGTGTCGAACGGCGCGCCTTCAAGCAGGCGCTGTTTGCCCTGCGCGACGAGGATGCGGCACTCGACAGCGTCCAGGACGCCATGCTCAAGCTGGCACAGAAGTACGCCGATAAGCCGGTTGAGGAGCTGCCGATGCTGTTCCAGCGCATCCTGCAGAACGTCATCCGCGACTTCTACCGCCGCTCCAAGGTGCGCTCCATGTGGACCACGCTCCTGTCGGCGTTTTCCAACGACGATGATGAAGACAGTGATCCGCTGGAAACTTTGGCGGTAGAATCGGGATCGAAACTGGCGAACTCACCGGATGGGCAACTGGAGCAGTCCCAGGTGCTGACGATCATCGAAAGGGAGGTCGCCAAGCTGCCGCCACGTCAACGTGAGGCATTCCTCATGCGTTACTGGGAAGACATGGATATCGCCGAGACGGCAGCGGCGATGGGGTGCTCAGAAGGTAGTGTCAAGACGCATTGCTCCCGTGCCACACATGCGCTTGCCGCTGCCTTGAAGGCCAAAGGCATCGAACTATGAACGAAAAACAATTCGCATTTAAGGTCCGGCATTACCTCAATCTGGGCGCCGAGCAGATCGACCGCAAGACCACGGACAGGCTCTTCGCGGCGCGCCAGCTCGCCCTCAAGCACCACCGTCTGTCGGCGGAGGCCCATCTTGCCGGTGCTGGCCATGTTTCCCTGGACGTCGTTCTATCCCATGCCAGGACGATTGCCACGCTGGTCGCTCTGGCTTTGGCGGTCGCCGGCGTTTATCTTTGGAACTCTGTCGAACAGGCCTCTAGCATAGGGGAAATCGACAGCGCCTTGCTCGCTGACGAGCTGCCGATCAAGGCCTACCTGGACCGCGGTTTCGACGCATGGCTAAAGGATACCTCGCAGCAATAGGGCTTGCCCTGGCCCTGGCGGCGGCGCTCGTCCTGGCCGTGGTCCTTGCGCCGCCCACGCCGGTACAGGCCGTCGTATCCGACCTGCGGCCGCCATCCTGGTCGTCTCTGACGGAAAAACAGCGGGAGATCCTGGCGCCGCTGGCCGAGGAATGGAACAGCCTGGATGACACCCGCAAGCGCAAGTGGGTGGGCATCGCCTCACGCTTTCCGGCCATGGCCCCGGAGGAGCAGGAGCGCATCACCCAGAGAATGAGGGATTGGTCCAATCTCACGGCCTTCGAGCGGCAGAAGGCACGGGAGCAGTTCAAAAACCTCCAGAAGTCCGATTCCAAACGGCGAAGCGCCCTGACCCAAAAATGGGAGGAATACAACAGCCTTTCGGACAACGAGCGGCAGCAATTCCAGGCCAAGGCCGCCCGGCGTGCCGCGGCCAAGACCGCCGGCACTAGACCGGTCACGCCCCGCAACGAACCCGCGCCCGCCACGGTCGAGGCATCCAAGCCCGCACAGGTCGCTTCCGAGCCCACTGCACCGGCTTCCCAGACGCCGCCGGTCGATGGCGACCCTATCCCTCCGACCGGCCAAAGCGGGTCGGCCATGGCTGAGTCCGGCTCTTCCGGTCAGGCCGCCGCTTCGGCAGGCCCTGCACCCGGCAAGGACTTCTACCAACAGATCGTTCATTAGCCGGCGATGGCGCTGCAGGAGCGCCTCGGCGCCTTCGGGGCCCCACCGGCCAGCGTGGCGCGGCGCTTCGTCAGCATGTTCTACGACTTGGTGCTGTGCGTGGGGGTGCTGATCCTTGCCGTGATGCTTCCCTATCTGCTGCTTGGTGTGCTCTGGAACATCTCCGTGCCGGGCGTCGTCGGGTGGGCGCACGTCTTCGTCGTTCTCGGTTTGTATTTCGGGTGGTTCTGGCACCGCGGCCAGACACTGGCCATGAGCACTTGGCGCCTTCGCCTCGTGGATGCGGCCACTGGCGGCCCGGTCTCAGTCGGCCGTGCGCTCCTGCGCTACATGCTAAGCTGGCCGTCGCTGTTGTTGTTCGGCACGGGCTTGCTTTGGGCGCTGGTCGACCGAGATCGGCAGTTCCTCCACGATCGGCTGGCAGGCACGCGGCTCATCTTTGCCGGTGCCGCCAGGGACTGAGCAATCAGCGCCTCTCCGACCACCAGAGCATGCCTGCAGCCGTGAGCAGGAATATCATGCTTGGCGTGATGGCGCTAAAGAACGGCCACCAGTTATTGATGATGCCCAGGCTGGAAAACAGGCCGTTCAGCATGTGGAAAGTGATGCCGAGCATGACCCCGGCAAAAATACGGATGCTCACGCCCCCGAATCGATCCTGACGATAAGCAAACGGCAGCGCCAGAGCCATCATGACGAGTGCCGCAAGCGGATAGACCAGCTTTTTCCACAGTGCGATCTCGTAGCGCTCCGTCTTCTGATGATTGTCGGACAGGTGGCGAATGTAGCGCCAAAGGTTGTCCAGGGACATGCGCTCCGGAACAACCAAGAGCACCGCGAGGATGTCCGGGTTGAGGGCCGAGCGCCATTGCGCCTCGGGCAGACGGTGCACCGATGCCCGGTCCCTCTCGAAACGCGTTTGCACGACGCTCGTCAGCCGCCACTGCCCGGGCGGGACGAACTCACCCTCCTCGGCTTCACTGATCGAATGCAGCACGTAGTCGCGATCGAACTCGTAGATGCGCACGTGTTGAAGCTTGGAATTGGGAAGCACGCTGCGCACGTTCACGAAGGTGCTCTCGTCCTTGACCCATAGGCCGGAGCGGAATTCCTGGCCGACGACGGAGCTGGTGGCGCGCAGGCGGAGTTGCTGGGCCATGCGCTCTGCCGGCGGCGCGACGAACTCGCCGACAAGGAAGGTCAGGACGACGAAGGGGATACCGATGCGGGCGAGCGCACCAAGCAGCCTGGGGGTCGACAAACCCGAGGTACGCAGCACCGTAATCTCCGAATGGCGGGCCAGCGTCGTCAGCGCATACAGCGTGCCGATCAGTACGGCAATCGGGAATAGCTCGTACACCCGGCCCGGCAGGGTCAGCAGCACGAAAACCAGGGCGTGCTGCAGCTGGTAGCCGCCCTTGCCGAGGTCGTCCAGCTCGTGAATCAGGTCGAAAAAGGCAAACAGGCTGAGAAATGCCCCGAGCACCAGCAGCGTCGCGCCGTAGGTTTCCCGCGCCAGATACTTCTCGAAGACCTTCATATGCCGACGCGCAGCCAGGAAAACACGGCGATACGCCGGAAGAAGAGCAGCACGAGGAATACGAACATGACCATGTGTACCAGCCAGGTGCCGATCTCGAAGCTCAACCGGCCCTGAATCACCCACGCCTGGGACACGCTGATCAGATTGCTGTAGATCATGTACGTAAGCAGCGCCAGCACGAGATTGTTGGTGCGCCCGGCGCGCGGGCTCATGAATGACAGAGGTATCGCCAGCAGGGCCAGGTTGAACGCCGCCAGCGGCACACCGACACGCCACAGCAGCTCGCCCTTGTTGGCGTTGCTTGGATCGCGCAGCAGCTGCCAGGGTTGCAGGTACTTGGGCGAGTTCTCGATGCCCTGGGCCTCCTTCGTTTCAATGCGCACGGCATGGCGCTCGAATTCCGTGATGCGGTACTCCGGCGTGCCCGGCTTGCCCTCGTAGCGCCGGCCATTGGCGAGGACGACGAAGCGGTCGCCGTTGGCGGCGGTCTCCTGGTAGCCTTCCGCGGACATGATGACGCTGAGCCGGCCGTGCTGGCTCGAGCTGATGAAGATGTTTCGTACCAGCCGCTCGTCTCCGGCGACGGCCTCGACGAAAAATACCCGTTCGGCCCCGCTCGACTCGCGAAAAGCACCCGGCACGACCTGGGACACGTCGTCGCGCGTGTTGGTGCGCACGCGGTACTCCGCCGCCTTCTCCAGCGCCCAGGGCGATAGGAACAGTGACAGGGCAGCGATGACGGCGACGATCGGCAATGCAAACAGCATCACCGGGCGCACCCAGGCGGTCAGGGGCACGCCCGAGGAAAACCAGACGACCATCTCCGAGTCGCGATAGTGGCGCGACAGCGTGAGCAGCACGGAGATGAACAGGGTCAGCGACAGCAGTACGGGCAGATAGTTGAGCGCCCCAAATCCGAGTAGCGCCACCACGGCCTCGGAGGCCAGCTTGCCCCCCGCGGCCTGTCCGAGCAGGCGGATGAGCTGGGTCGTGAGCAGAATGGCGAGCAGGGCGACGAACACCGCCAAGGCCAGGTTGGCGAACTCGCGCCGCACGGCACGCTGGAAGATCACTTTGACTTTGCTCGAAAAGATTGCGGATAATCGGGAAAGATCGAGACCGCAACAATCCTTCCGAGGAGCAGCAGGTGGAATTTAGCATAAAAAGCGGCAGTCCCGAGAAGCAACGCACCGCGTGCATCGTCGTCGGCGTATTCGAACCACGCAAGCTGTCGGCCCCGGCCTCGGCCCTGGACAAGGCGGCGCGCGGCCGCCTCACCGAAGCGATTCAGCACGGTGACATGGAGGGCAGGGCAGCCTCGACGCTGCTCTTGCATGCCGTGCCCGGCATCGCGGCGGAGCGAGTGCTTCTCGTCGGCTTGGGCAAGGAAGCGGAGTTCCGCGACCGTCAGTATCGCGATGCCGTAGCGGCGGCAGTGCGGGCGCTGGATGGCACCGGCAGCACCGACGCGGTGATCTGCCTGAGCGAGCTGCCGCTCAAGAAGCGTGACATGCGCTGGAAGGTGCGCCACGCGGCGATGATCGCGCTCGATGTTCTCTACCGTTTCGATCAGCTCAAGTCCAAGCAGGAGAACTCGCGCCGGGCACTGCACAAGCTAACACTTACCGTCGAGACGCGCGGCAAGCTCTCGCAGGCGGAGGACGCCCTGGCCCAGGGTGTAGCAATCGCCCAAGGCATGAAGCTCGCCAAGGACCTCGGTAATCTGCCGCCGAACCTTTGCACCCCCACCTACTTGGCCGAACAGGCGCAGGTGCTGGCCCAGGAATACAAGCTCAAGGTCGAAGTGCTGGAGCGCGCCGACATGGAAAAACTGGGCATGGGCTCCCTGCTGTCGGTAGCAAAAGGCTCGCATCAGCCGCCCAAGCTGATCGTCCTGCGCTACGACGGCGGCAAGAAGAGCGACAAGCCGGTGGCCCTCGTCGGCAAAGGCATCACGTTCGACACCGGCGGCATTTCCATCAAACCGTCGGCAGAGATGGACGAGATGAAGTTCGACATGTGCGGCGCCGCGAGCGTACTCGGCACGTTCAAGGCCTGCGCCGAAATGAAGCTGCCTGTGAACCTCGTCGGGCTCGTGCCCGCCACTGAGAACATGCCGGGCGGCGCGGCTTCTAAGCCCGGCGACATCGTTACGTCCCTGTCCGGCCAGACCATCGAGATCCTGAACACCGATGCCGAAGGCCGGCTCATCCTGTGCGACGCACTGACCTACGCCGAGCGCTTCGAGCCGAATTGCGTGGTGGACATTGCCACGCTCACCGGCGCCTGCGTCATCGCTTTGGGGTCGGTGGCCACCGGACTGATGGCCAACGACGACAAGCTTGCCGAGGAACTGCTCGACAGCGGCAACGAAGCCTTCGACCGCGCCTGGCAGCTGCCGCTATGGGACGACTACCAGGAGCAACTGCAGAGCAACTTCGCCGACATCCCGAACATCGGCAGCAAGGGTGCCGGCACCATCACCGCCGCCTGTTTCCTGTCCCGCTTCACCAAGAAGTTCCGTTGGGCCCATCTGGACATCGCCGGCACGGCTTGGCGCTCCGGCAAGGAAAAGGGTGCCACCGGGCGGCCGGTACCGCTGCTCGCCCACTTTCTGCTCGGCCGGGCGGACAAGCTGTGACGAGGGTGAGGCGCCCATGACGCAAATCGAGTTCTTCCACAACGCTCCGGACAAGATCGCCGCCGCGACCGAGCTCATCGGCGAGCTGTACCGAGCCGGCCGGCGCGTCCTGGTCTATGCGCCCTCTGCCGAGACTGCCGCCAGGATCGACCGCCAGCTCTGGGTGCAGCCCGCCACCGGCTTCATTCCCCACTGCAGCGCCGATTCTGCGCTGGCCGCCGAGACGCCGATCGTCATCGGCGCCACGCTGGACGACATCGGCCATGACGACGTGCTGGTAAATCTGGACGGCGAGCTGCCTTCTGCGTTCAGCCGCTTCCAGCGTGTCGTCGAGATCGTCGACACCAGCGAGCAGGATCGCCAGCCGGCGCGCAATCGCTTCAAGTTCTACCGCGAGCGCGGCTACGCGCTCAGCACCCAGGACCTTTCCCAACGCTGAGGCCATGACCGCCGACTACAATGACATACTTGGCAAGGCAGAAGCCTTCATGAGACGACGGCGCAGCTTTCTCGCCGGCGGCGGCCAGCCGGGCGCGGGCCCCGAAGACGTGCCCGTGCTCACCGACGTGGTGCCGCTTGAGGCATTGCCACAGGGGCTGACGGCATCCGCGCCGCCGGTGTCGGCACTAGCGCCAGCGCTCGCCGCGGCCGCCCCGACGGCGCATTTCGAAACCGAAGTGGCGGCGCTGCTCGAGCATGCTGTCGCCGAGCGCCTGGCGCGGATACTGCCCGCGCGCGTCGAGGAGGCGCTGGCCGCCCGACTGGAACAGGCGGTGGCCGAACGGCTCGAGGGCGAATTCCCGATCCGCGTCGAGATGGAAGTGGCCCGGCGCCTGGAGGAGGCAGTCGCCGAGCGCCTGGCGCAGGTGCTACCGCAGCGCGTCGAGGAAGGTGTGGCGGCGGCGCTGGACCAAGCGGTGGCCAGGCGTATGGACGCGGAACTGCCGCAACGCGTCGACACCGAGGTATCGGCGCGATTGCTCGACATTCTGCCGGCGCGGATCAAGGAAGGCGTGGCCGAGCAGCTCGAAAAGGCTGTGGCCGAGCGCATCGAGGAAGTGCTGCCGCCACGGGTCGAGGTGGAGGTAGCGGAGCGGCTGGAAGCCGCCGTGGCTGCGCGCATCGAACAGGAACTGCCCTCGCGCGTGGAACAGGGCGTTGCGGCACGCCTGCCCGATGCCGTCGAGACGCGCATGGAGGAAATCCTGCCGGCGCGGGTCGAGGCGGGCGTGGCCGAGGCACTCGAATCAGCGGTGGCCGCACGTATCGACGAGCTGCTTCCGGCTAGGATCGAAGCCGGCGTCGCCGAGGCACTCGAACCAGCCGTGGCGGCGCGCGTCGAGGAGCTGCTTCCTGGCAAGATCGAGGCAGGCGTGGCCGAAGCGCTCGAATCGGCGGTTGCAGCGCGCCTCGATGAGGTGCTGCCCGCGCGGGTGGACGAGGCAACGACGGCACGCGTCGGCGTGGCCATCGGCGTTTTGAAGACCAAGGCCTCCCTGGCATTGGAAGACTGGGCGGCCTGCGAACTGCCAGAGTTCATCACCCGGGAACTGGAAGCGGTCACCGACCGCATCGTGCAGCAGGCGGCACTCCGCCTGCGCGCCACCCTGTTGCCGCAGCTGGAGAGCCTCGATCCGCTGGTCGCCGATAGCGACCGTCCGCCCAAGAAGGACTGAGCGCCGTTTCGGTATAATTTTTCGTTTTCGCGCCGATCCCAGCGCGACGGAAACCGGAATGGAACTCGCCAAAAGCTTCGAACCCGCCGAAATCGAACGCCGTTGGTATCCCATTTGGGAATCACGCGGCTACTTCAAAGCCGGCCTGGACCGGCACAAGTCCGACAACTTCTGCATCCTGCTGCCTCCGCCCAACGTAACGGGCACGCTGCACATGGGGCACGGTTTCAACCAGACGGTGATGGACGCGCTCACCCGCTACTACCGGATGCGTGGCCACAACACCCTGTGGCAGCCGGGCACCGACCATGCCGGCATCGCCACCCAGATCGTCGTCGAACGCCAACTCGAAGCGGATGGCCAGAACCGCCATGACCTCGGACGCGAGAGGTTCCTCGAGCGCGTCTGGCAGTGGAAAGAGTATTCCGGCGGCACCATCACGCGCCAGATGCGCCGGCTTGGCACCTCCTGCGACTGGTCGCGGGAGCGCTTCACCATGGACGAAGGACTGTCGAAGACCGTCACCGAAACCTTCGTGCGACTCTACAACGAGGGCTTGATCTACCGCGGCAAGCGGCTGGTGAACTGGGACCCGAAGCTGCATACGGCGGTGTCCGACCTGGAGGTGGAAAGCGAAGAGGAAGATGGTTTTCTGTGGCACATCCGCTACCCCTTCGTGGATGGCGCGGGGCACATCGTCGTGGCGACGACGCGGCCGGAAACCATGCTCGGCGACGTCGCCGTGGCCGTGCATCCGCTGGATGAGCGCTACGCCAGCCTTCTCGGCAAGCATGTCGTGTTGCCGCTCACTGGCCGCACCATTCCGGTCATCGCCGACGAGTACGTCGATCCCGCCTTCGGCACCGGCTGCGTCAAGATCACGCCGGCCCACGATTTCAACGACTGGCAGGTGGGGCAGCGGCACAAGCTGGAGCCGATCAACATCTTCACCCTGGATGCCCGAATCAACGACAACGGCCCGGCCGCCTACCGGGGCCTGGATCGCTACGCGGCGCGCAAGCGTATCGTCGATGATCTGGAAATCCAAAGCCTGCTGGAGAAAGTCGAGAAGTACAAACTCAAGGTACCGCGCTGCGGCCGCACCGGCGAGGTGGTCGAACCCCTGCTCACCGACCAATGGTTCGTTGCCATGAGCAAGCCCGGGCCGGACGGCAAGTCCATCGCCCAGAAGGCACTGGAGGTGGTCGCCTCGGGCGAGATCCGCTTTGTGCCCGAGCAGTGGGTGAATACCTACAACCAGTGGCTCAACAACATCCAGGACTGGTGCATCTCCCGTCAGCTCTGGTGGGGACACCGCATTCCCGCCTGGTACGACGAGGACGGCAACCTCTACGTCGCCGTCAGCGAGGAGCAGGCGATCCGCCAGTGGAAAGCGCGGCTGGAGACGGAAATCGCCGCGCTGCAGGAAACGGTGCGCGACAAGCAGGCGCGCGAGTTGCCACCCGAAGCCTACGAGCAGGAGTCGATGCTGCTCGCCCATCTGCACGCGCAGTACGAAGCCGGGCAACTGCGCCAGGACGAGGACGTGCTCGACACTTGGTATTCCTCCGCCCTGTGGCCCTTCTCGACCCTGGATTGGACGCCGGAGTACCCGGCGCGCTCCAATGCGGCGCTGGATCTCTACCTGCCGTCGAGCGTATTGGTGACCGGCTTCGACATCATCTTCTTCTGGGTGGCGCGCATGGTCATGATGACCACCCACATCACCGGCAGGATTCCCTTCCGCCACGTCTATGTGCATGGCCTGATCCGCGATGCCGAAGGCCAGAAAATGTCCAAGTCGAAGGGCAATGTGCTCGACCCGATCGACCTGATCGACGGCATTGGCATCGAGGAGCTGGTGAAGAAGCGTACCTTCGGCCTCATGGACCCGCGCCAGTCCCTGGCCATCGAGAAGCGCACGCGCAAGGAGTTCCCGAACGGCATACCGGCCTTCGGCACCGATGCACTGCGCTTCACCTTCGCCAGCCTCGCCTCGCCCGGGCGCGACATCAAGTTCGACCTGTCGCGCTGCGAGGGCTACCGCAACTTCTGCAACAAGCTGTGGAACGCCGCGCGCTTCGTGCTCATGAACTGCGCCGGCAAGGAAACCGGTGTCGGTCCCGGCCGCAAGCTCGAATGCGGCACCGATCTAAAGTTCGGCACCATCGACCGCTGGATCGTCAGCCGCCTGCAGCGGGTGGAAGCCGACGTGGAACGCCACTTCGCCGACTACCGCTTCGACCTGCTGGCACGCGCCCTCTACGAATTCATCTGGGACGAGTTCTGCGACTGGTACGTGGAACTGGCCAAGGTGCAGCTCGCCGGCGACGACCAGGGCGTCCAGCGCGGCACGCGGCGCACGCTGCTGCGAGTGCTGGAGACGACCCTGCGCCTGGCCCACCCGCTCATCCCGTTCATCACCGAGGAACTGTGGCAGCAGGTCGCGCCGCTGGCGGATCGGGCCGGCGAGAGCGTCATGCTCCAGCCCTACCCCAAGTCCGAGCCCGGCAAGATCGATGTCGCCGTGGAGGCGCGGGTGCAACTGCTCAAGGACATGGTCAGCGCCTGCCGCAGCCTGCGCAGCGAGATGAATCTCTCCCCGGCGCAGAAGGTACCGCTGATCGTTGCCGGCGAGACAGGTACGGTGAATGACTTCGCCCCCTATCTGAAGGCGCTGGCGAAACTGTCGGACGTGACCGCCGCCGGCGATACCCTGCCCGACTCCGACGCACCGGTTGCCGTAGTCGGCGACTTCCGGCTGATGCTCAGGATCGAAATCGACGTCGCGGCCGAGCGCGAGCGGCTGGACAGGGAGATCACCCGCCTCGAAGGCGAAATCGCCAAGGCGCGCACCAAGCTTGCCAACCCGAGCTTCGTGGACAAGGCGCCGGCCGCGGTCGTGGCCCAGGAGCGGGAACGCCTGGCAGCGTTCCAGGGCACCCTGGAGAAGCTCAGGGTCCAGCGCGCCCGCCTAGGCTGACAGCCCCGCACGCGGCGTCAACGCGCGTTACGGATATGGCGTTAGAATGTGCAACTGGCGCCGACCGGATCGGCATGTCGAATTTGTTTGCCGGGAGGCTCTTCATGCACCTCGCCCGCGTGCTCATCCTCGCCCCCTTGTTTGCGCTGTCCGCGCTCGTTCGTGCGGAAATCGCCGTCGTTCTCAATTCCGCCGACCAGACGGTCAGTCTCGTGGACACCGTCGCCTACAAGGAGCTGTCACGGATCCCGGTCGGCAAGGAACCGCACCACCTGATGGCCACCCCCGATGACAAGCAACTCATCGTTGCCAACGCCGTCAGCAACGAGCTGATCTTCCTCGATCCCGTCACCGGTCAAATCACTAGCCGTTTGAAGAACATCAGCGATCCCTACCAGATCGGCTTCAGCCCCGACAAGAAATGGTTCGTCTCCAACTCCCTGCGCCTGGACCGGGTGGACATCTATCGCGGCGAGGACTTTGCGCTCGTCAAGCGCCTGCCGGCGCCGAAGACACCGAGCCATCTCGCCTTCGACAAGGCGAGCCAGTTCGTATTCGTCACGCTGCAGGAGAGCAACGAGGTCATTGCCATCGACCTGGCGAAACAGGACATCGTCTGGACCCTGCCCGTAGGCAAACAGCCGGCCGGCATCTGGATGACGCCGGACGACAAGCACTTGCTCGTTGCCATGACCGGTGACGACTATGTCAAGGCCTACGACTGGCGCGCGCGCACCAGCGTCAAGAAACTGAAGACGGGCAAAGGCGCCCACAACTTCCAGGCCCGCGGCGACGGCCGGCACGTGTTCTTGTCCAACCGCATGGCCAACACGATTTCCGTCATAGACCAGCAGACCCTGGCGGTGGTGGACACGATCGATGCCCCCGGCGGTCCCGATGATATGGAGGTGACGCGGGACGGCAAACAGCTGTGGTACACCGGCCGCTTTTCGCGCAAGCTGTGGGTCATCGACCTGGAGACGAAAAAAGTGGCCCAGTCCATCCCCGTCGGCCGCTCGCCCCACGGCGTCTATTTCCATACCCATGCACCGCGCCAGTAAGCTCGCCCTGTCCGCCCTGTCCGCCCTGCTCGCCGTGGCCACCGGGGCGCAGGCAGCCGCCTGCAAGGGTACCGTGTACCTCACGCTCGACACGGGCAGCATGTCCCAGGCGGAGAACATCGCCCGCATCCTCAACAGGCACGACGTCAAGGCCACCTTCTTCCTGGCCAACGAACGGACCATGCGTGACGACTACGCCCTGGACGATTCCTGGGCCGAGTACTGGCGCGCGCGCGTTGCCGAGGGCCATGCGTTCGGCAGCCATACCTTTGACCACGGCTACTTCCGCAAGGCGCTGCCGGACGGGCGAGTGCTCTACGCTGTCAAGGGCAAGGCGCCCGTGGCGCTGGATGCCGCCGGCGTGTGCGCGGAGCTCAACCGTTCCCGGGACGCGTTTCAGCGCATGACCGGGCGCGGCTACGACGGCATCTGGCGCGCACCCGGGGGTTATACCGTTCCCGGCGTGGTCGAATACGCCCGGTCCTGCGGCTACCGGCATGTGCATTGGTCACCGGCAGGTTTCCTTGGCGACGAGCTGCCCTCCGACAAGTATCCCAATGACGTGCTGCTGCGGCGGGCACTCGCGAACATCCGCGACGGTGACATCCTGGTCATGCATCTGGGCATCTGGTCGCGCAAAGACCCCTTCGCGCCTATGCTCGATCCATTGATTGCGGGGCTGAAGCAGCGCGGCCTGTGCTTCGCCACCCTGGCCGAGGCAAAGCGATGATCGCGCAAGCGAGCCTCACGTTCGCCGCCGTTCAGGGCTGGATCTTCGAGTCGCTGGTGCAGCCGGCCATGTTCGCCGTCGGGCTCGCCGCGTATATGGAGGATGCCTACGACGGGCTCGAGTGGTTCATGCTCGGGGTGGTCGAGATCGTGCTGCTCTACATCCTGCTGCGGCCGCTGGAGGCATGGCGCCCGGTGGAAGTCTGGCCCGACCGCCAAGCAACGCGGGTGGACATGCTCTACACGCTGCTCAATCGCCTCGGCATCCTGCCGCTGCTGGTGTTCGTCGCCCTACTGCCGCTGGAGCAGGCCGTGGACGGCTGGCTGCGCATGCACGACATCATTCCGCCCAACCTGGAGGATCTCGTGCCGGCACTGTCGCACCAGCCGCTGCTGTCCTTCCTGGTCTATCTCGCGATCGTCGATTTCGCAGAGTACTGGCGTCATCGCCTGCAGCACCGCTTCGACTGGTGGTGGGCGCTGCACAGCCTGCACCACGCCCAGCGCCAGCTTTCCTTCTGGGCCGACAACCGCAATCACCTCCTGGACGACCTCATCGGCGGCGCCTGGATTTCGGTAGTGGCGCTGGTCATCGGCGTGCCGCCCGGGCACTTCATCACCATCGTCATCGTCACGCGCATGGTGGAAAGCCTGTCCCACGCCAACGTCCGCCTGTCGTTCGGTGCGCTCGGCGAGCGCCTGCTGGTGAGCCCGCGCTTCCATCGCCTGCATCACGCCATCGGCGCCGGGCACGAGGGCAAGTTCCAGGGCTGCAACTTCGCCGCGCTCTTTCCCGTCTGGGACGTGCTGTTCGGCAGCGCCGACTTCTCCCCCGCCTACCAGCCGACGGGCGTGCGCGACCAGCTCGCTGGCCGAGATTACGGCCGGGGCTTCGTCCGTCAGCAGGTGCTGGGGGTCAGACGCCTGGTTGAGACGCTGCGCGGAGCGTAGCCGGAGCAACTCGGGCGCGGCGCCGGCAGCCGTCTTGCGGCAGTTCGCTATAGAATCGGGCGTTCCGCACAAGAACAAGTCACACGCATGGAACCAACCGAAATCGCCGCACGGCCCGGTCCTCTCGCCCTCCTCTGGCGCTGGATCGACCGCAACATCCTGGAACTGGGCCGGGAAATGCGTTGGTCTTATCTGCCGCCGCTCATGGTTTACGTGGCGGCCGGCATTTCCGGGCTGACCGGCATCGTCGGTACCTTCTTCGTCAAAGACTACCTCGGGCTGTCGGCCGAGTTTCTCGCGGCGCTGGGTTTCTGGGCCGGTCTGCCCTGGGCGATCAAGATGCCGGTCGGCCACCTCGTGGACCTCATCTGGCGCCACAAGGCCGGGTTGGTCTATCTGGGCGGTAGCTTGATCGCCGGCAGCCTCCTGATCATGGTCGGGCTGCTGGCCGATCGCGCCGCCATGGTCGCCATCATGCCCGCCGAGGCGTGGTTCGTCCTGTCCGCGCTGCTCGCTCCCATCGGCTACGTGCTCCAGGACGTCGTTGCCGACGCCATGACCGTGGAAGCCGTGCCCCAGGTGGGCGACGACGGCAAGCCGGTCCCGCCGGAGACGCGCAAGCTCATGCACACCACGATGCAGACGCTCGGGCGCGTGGCGATCATCGGCGGCAGCGTGCTGGTGTCGCTGGCCAACGTCGTCCTGTTCGCCGGGGCGGAGAAGATGCCCGAGGCGCAGAAGGTGGCGATCTACCTCCAGGTCTACGAACTGGCGCTGATCATCCCGGTGGTGTCGGTGCTGGGCGTCCTGCTCGCCGGCCACATCCGGCGCCGCGACCACGCCCGGCTCGTATCGCGTGGTTTTTCGGCGCAGGAGGCGGAGCGCCTGCTCGCCGTGCAGCCGGAGCGCCCGCCGATAAACTGGTGGATTCTCGGCGGCGGGCTGGCCTTCGCCGTGGTATCGCTGTCCGTCGGGCTGGGCAACGTGCCCGGCGGCCAGGAGCTGGTGTTCGCTGCCTCCATGGCCATCGTGCTTTTCCTCATGTGGAAACTGGTGCGCGAGCTCGATCCCGATTCGCGCAACACGCTGGTGGGCACGGCCTTGGTCATCTTCGTGTTCCGCGCCCTGCCCGGCCCGGGCGCCGGCTCCACGTGGTGGATGATCGACGTGCTCAAGTTCGATCAGCAGTTCCTCGCCACCCTCTCGCTCATCTCCAGCGTGCTCACGCTGTTCGGCCTGTTCCTGTTCCGCCGCTTCATGGCCGAGCGCTCCATTGCCTATGTCGTTGGCTTCCTGACCATTGTCGGCACCGTCCTCGCGCTGCCCATCCTCGGCATGTACTATGGCTTGCACGAATGGACCGCGGCGCGAACCGGCGGCATGGTGGACGCGCGTTTCATTGCGCTGGTGGATACGGCGTTGGAGTCGCCCCTGGGTCAGATCGCCATGGTGCCGATGCTAGCGTGGATTGCGCGCTCGGCACCGGACCGGCTCAAGGCCACCTATTTCGCCGTCATGGCCTCGTTCACCAACCTAGCCCTGTCGCTGTCCCAGCTCGGAACGAAGTACCTGAATCAGATCTGGACCGTCACCCGGGAGGTAAAGGACGCCGCCACGGGAGCGATCAAGACGCCGGCCGACTACAGCCAGCTCGGCGATCTGCTCATCGCCAGCATGGTGCTCGGCCTGGCGTTACCGCTTGCGGCCATCGTGTTCGCGAAATCGACGCGCTTTCGCAGCGCCTGAGAGAGAGTCGCAAGGGAGGAAATGCCATGAAAAGCTACCGGAAAGAGCTGTGGTTCAACACCAGCACCCGCTTCGCCTTCGTGAACCTCACGCCGGAGGTGCAGGAGTGCCTGCGCGAGAGCGGCATTAAGGAAGGACTGGCCCTGATCAATGCCATGCACATCACGGCGTCGGTGTTCATCAACGACAACGAGTCTGGTCTGCACCAGGACTTCATCAAGTTCCTCGAACGGCTCGCGCCCCATGAACCCACCTCGGGCTACCAGCACAACTTGACCGGCGAGGACAACGGTGACGCCCACATCAAGCGCCAGCTCTTCGGCCGGGAGGTGGTGGTCGCCGTGACCGGCGGCAAGCTAGACTTCGGCCCGTGGGAGCAGATTTTCTACGGTGAGTTCGACGGCCGCCGGCGCAAGCGTGTGCTGGTGAAAATCATCGGCGAGTAGGCGCCTCGCACACCCGCATGCCGGTTTCGTGCAATTGCGTCTGCGGACGCGACATCGATCGGGAGATAGTCATGACAATCGCAAAAAACAACCGCCCGCGCCGGCAGCTCATTGCCTGCCTGCTCGGCTTGGGCATGGCCATGGCGGCCGCGGCCAGCGAACCGCATCCCTACAAGGAGCTCCTGGAGACGAGCCTCAAGGACAAGAAGGGATTGATCTTCTACGTCAAAGGCCAGGCCATACCCGGCGCGGTCACGCGCTTGATCGGCGAATCTGCCGTCGAGGTTAAGAACCGCGAGTACGGCCGCATCATCATTCGCCTGGACCGCGTCGACGCCATCGCGGCGAACTGACCGGGGCAGACTCGGACGGGCCGTCCGCGTGCCGGTTCGTGGCCGATCAGCGCATCAGGAACGCCTCGAAGTCCTCGCCGTAATGGAACGGCCGGGGCGCGCTGCGAAGGGCATGCTCGAGCCATTTGATGCGATACTCGATCTGGGAAACGACCTCCCGCGCAAAATTCCTGACGTTTTCGTCTTGGCTGACCTCCGCCACGCGTTCGAAGAACGTTCGGGCACCGTATTCGCCGCTGAGCGCGATTTTGAGGGCGCCGTAGGGCGTTAGCATATGGAACACCATGTCGCGCGCCGTCTCATCGGGCGGGCCGGCGTCGATCCAGCTGTAGCGCCATGCTTCCAGCACCGGAAGCGTCATGCCGCCGGCCTTGCCGGCGATCGCTTGGGCGACCTCAGCGGTCATCTTCGCCAGCTCCGCGAACATGCGGCTCGTCGATTCGCTGTGGTATTCGATCAGCTTCTGGCTGAACTCGTAATAACGATTCGCCGCCTCCTGTGCAATCGCCAATGCGTGTGCATACGCCTGCTCGATCGTCACGACCCCATTTGCAGTTGCCATGTTTCACCTCCCCGGTGATGAGTCACCCGCCGCGGAGGGATCGGGCGGGTGGCCGGGACACCTCATCCCAGGAATGCCAGAACTCGGACCCAGTTCCCGCATCCGATGTTCGTTTCGCCCACCCAAGCCCGCGCCGCGACTCCGCTTCGCGCATGGAGATCCGATTGCCATCTTCCGGCCGCTGCGTCGGCGTTACATGCGCCGCTCTTTTTCGCAATCCGGTGGCGGTACCTCGCGCTCGTTTCCCATTCTACGCTCATGGGCACTGCTTATCGAGCCAATGCCCAGCCGCCTTTTCCCGACCGAGGTCGAACGCGGCCCTCATCCCATGCATGCTGCATGGTCAGGGCGGCAGTCCCGCACACCAGTGACGGCGATCGGTTCCGCGGTGAATCAGCGCGACTGTTTATCGCAGCGGCCAGCCGGAGAAACAGAGTTTCACAAGAAATGGCATCATCCATTTCGGTGAACACCTATGGGTGTCGTTGACTCAATTCCGAATTCCCTTACAATTCAGCCGGATGCTAGTGGACAGCACGCTGCCATGGCGTGTGGATATTCCCAAGCAAGCAATTGGAAATCGGGAGATAAAACAATAATCAACCTCCGCTTCAAAGCACCACTGAAAATGTGGTGTCCCTTCCCCGGGGAATCTGCTGTGCAGTGTGGCCACGGTTGGCACGCGGCTCGCAGCGCGACGGTGCATCGTCGACCATGGATCTGCAGCCCTGAAGCAACCGGCGCTGCACTCCGGGGCAAACGCAGTACAGTTCTTGTCGCCCGTGTGATCCGGATAGGACAGTGTCTGTCGCGCCGGGCACGTTCGATGGCATGACGTTTCAGTATCCTGCGGGCGTCGATGACCTGCAATTCAATGCCCCGCAATGCGGGCCATACCTTCGGGGGGTAGCAACAAGATGAAATCCAAACTGAATCCCCGTTACAAGTGGGGCTGGGTCAACGAGTTCGGCGCCCGCCTGGCTGACTCACACGTCTGGGACAATCTCCTAGTCCGCGCAGCAACCATTGCCGCTGGCATGTTGCTGTTTTGGCTCGCCGTCACAGTCCCCCTTTCGCTGGCCTGGCAAACCGCGTTTGCGTTCGGTCTGCTCGCCGCCGCGCTGATCCTGCGGCGTTATGCCGGCAGCCTGGTGACTCTGATACTGATCGGTTTCTCCATCCTGGTCTCGACCCGATACATCTATTGGCGCGTCACGGAGACCGTGGGCAACGGTAACGTCTGGGATCTCATCTGGAGTCTCGGTCTGGTCTGCGCCGAAATCTATGCCTGGATGGTGCTGGTGCTGGGATACGTGCAGACGGCCTGGCCGCTCAAGCGCTCGACCGCGAGCCTGCCGGCGGATCGCAAACTGTGGCCGACCGTGGACGTCTTCATCACGGTCTACAACGAGCCACTGAAGGTGCTCAAGACGACGGTGCTTGCCGCCCTCTCGCTGGACTGGCCGAAGGACAAACTGCGTATCTACGTGCTGGACGATGGGCGCCGCGAGGACATTCGCAATCTGACGCAAGCAGTCGGAGTGAACTATGTGACACGAGCCACCAATGAGCATGCCAAGGCGGGCAACCTGAACAACGGCCTCAAGCACAGCAATGGCGAGTTCATCGCCACGTTCGATTGCGATCACGTTCCGGCGTCGACGTTTCTCGTGCAGACGGTGGGATCGTTCCTAAAGGATGAAAAACTCGGCATTGTGCAGACGCCGCACCACTTCTTCTCGCCCGATCCCTTCGAGCGCAATCTCGACACCTTCAAGCGGGTACCCAACGAAGGCGAACTGTTCTACGGCCTGGTCCAGGACGGCAACGACTTCTGGAATGCAACGTTTTTCTGCGGTTCCTGCGCCGTGCTGCGGCGACGCGCACTCGACGATGTCGGCGGCTTGGCGGTGGAGACCGTCACCGAAGACGCGCATACCTCGCTCAGAATGCATCGCAAAGGCTATACCAGCGCCTATATCAACGTCGCGCAGGCCGCCGGCTACGCGACCGAAAGCCTCTCCGCCCACGTGCGTCAGCGCATCCGCTGGGCTCGTGGCATGGCGCAGATCTTTCGCATCGACAACCCGCTCTTCGGGCCGGGACTGAAACTGGGGCAGCGCCTGTGCTATGCCAATGCGATGCTGCATTTCTTTTATGGACTGCCGCGGCTGATCTTCCTCACGGCACCACTGGCCTACCTGTTTTTCGAGGGTCGCGTCATCCGCGCCACCGCGCTCGCGATCGTCGTCTACGCCCTGCCGCACCTGTTCCACGCTTACCTGACGAATTCCCGGCTGCAAGGCCCGCACCGTCATTCCTTCTGGGCAGAGGTGTACGAGGCGACGCTCGCCTGGTACATTTTCCCTCCGACCCTGGCCGCACTAATCAATCCCAAGCTGGGCAAGTTCGACGTCACGGCCAAAGGCGGTGTCGTTAGGGAAGAGTATTTCGACTGGTCGATCTCTAAGCCTTATCTGTTCATCTTCGGTCTCAATATTCTCGGCCTGGGCTTCGGCGTGGTTCGGCTGTTTTGGTGGAATACCCACGAGGCGGACACGGTCGTGCTGAACATCGGCTGGACCATCTACAATCTGATCATCATGGGCGCCGCTATCGCCGTCGCATTGGAAGCGCGGCAACGACGCAACAATCCGCGCATCGCACGGCCGATACCGGCAACGCTCAGTTATGACGGACGGAGTCCGATACCCTGCTCGACGCGCGACTATTCCCTGGGTGGCGTCGCCCTGAAGGCGCCGACGCCGATCCTCTTGCCTGAGGGCAAGCGCGTCGATGTTTCGCTGTATACCGGGGAGCAGGAGTTCGTCTTTCCGGCGCAGGTGGTAGGCACCGATCCGGCGTGCCTGCGCCTGCATTTCGACGAACTGACGCTGCAGCAGGAAAAGGATCTGGTGCAATGCACCTTCGCGCGCGCCGACGCCTGGGCCAATCGGTCCGAGGGACGCGCCATCGACCGTCCGATTTACGGTATGAGGGAAATCATCATGCATAGCCTCGTCGGTGTCGCAGGATTGATTGCGGCGTTCACCGCCGCCGTTCGCGGGATGTTCGGGCTCGCCGCCAGGCCGACGTCCTGGCTGCGGCAGTGGCTGATCAAGATCAAAGCGGAGGTCCTCCTGCATCAGGAACGGGGCCGCGAGCGCCGGCGCATGCCGCGCGCACAGGTTGCCGCGATGGTCATGCTGCTCGTGCTCATCGGCTTCGCCCTGGCCCATCGCTCGACAGTTGCCGCCGAGAAGTCCCCGACCGGCGAACCGACAGGCCCGCAGCGTGTGCACAGCTACACCCTGAAGCAGCTTGGGGCGTCCGAGCCGGCAACCGTGCGCGGCGTCGAAGGCGCAGTCAGCTATCCATTGTCCGTGCGCGCCGACGAAGTCGTGACCAGCGCCAAGCTGCGCCTGAACTACGCCTATTCACCGGCATTGATTCCCGAGTACTCGCACATCCGAGTGCTGGTCAATAACGAGGTCGCGGCCGTTCTGCCGGTGCCTCGTGAACACGCGGCGGGAACACAAAGCGACATCGCACTCGACCCGAAACTGTTCAGCGGCTACAACCAGCTCACGTTGCAACTCATCGGCCACTACACCAGGGAGTGCGAAGACCCGCTGCATACGAGCCTGTGGGCGACATTTGGCAACCAGAGCCGGATCGAACTGGCGGTCAGCCCGCTTAGCCTACAGAACGATCTCTCGATCCTGCCCATGCCTTTCTTCGATGCACGCGATACGCAGCTGCTCACTCTGCCGATGGTGTTCGGTGCAAAACCGGATCACGGCACGCTGCAGGCGGCGGCCATCGTCGCCTCGTACTTCGGCGCCCTGGCAGATTACCGCGGCGCGCGCTTTCCGGCTTACCTCGGCAAGCTTCCCAGCAGCCACGCCATCGTCTTCGCGCTCAAGGACGACCTGCCCGCCGGTATCAGCGTCGGTGCCATCGAGGGCCCAACGATCGCTATCGCGAGTCATCCCAGCGACGCCCGCGCGAAGCTCCTCATGGTGATGGGGCGCGACGTGCAGGAACTGCGTACCGCGGCCGTTGCACTCAGCCTCGGGCAAACGGCGATGTCGGGCCCGGGCGTTCTGGTGAAGCAGCTGGAAAACGTACCGCCGCGCAAGCCCTACGACGCGCCGCGGTGGGTTCCCAGCGACCGGCAGGTGAAGTTCGCCGAGCTCGCCACGTCCGGACAGTTGCAGGCCAGAGGCCTGTTCCCGGATGTCATCAAAGTCGGCATGCGCGTTGCGCCCGACAAGTTCACCTGGTACAGCAGGGGCGTACCCATGGACGTGCGCTACCGCTACACGCCGCGCACCAGGCCCGACCAGAAGTCGACGCTGAACATCAGCATCAACGATTACTTCCTGCGGGCGCTGCCGCTGCAGGGCACAGAGAGCAATCCGGGGATCGTAAAGGTCGCGATGACGGCACTGCAAGGCGGCACTGCGGTCGGCCGGGAAGTCATAGACGTCCCGGCATCGCAGATCAACCCGAAGTCGCAGTTGCAGTTCAAGTATTACTTCGACTACGTCAAGGAGGGTCCGTGCAAGGACGCCTTGCTCGACAACGACCGCGGCGCGATCGATCCGGAGTCATCCATCGACTTCTCGGGCTTTCCGCACTACGCGGCCATGCCGAACCTGGCCTACTTCGCTACGGCCGGGTTTCCGTTCACGCGCATGGCAGACCTGAGCGAAACCGCGGTCGTGCTGCCCGATGCGCTCGGCGCGGAGGATATCGAAGCCCTGCTCACCCTCGCCGGACGCATGGGCGAGTCCACCGGCTACCCGACCACTGGCATGACCCTGGTCAAGGCAGCCGAGGTGCAGTCGCATGCGAACAAGGACCTGCTGGTACTGGGGAGCCCGGCCAACCAGCCCCTGCTCGCGCAGTGGGCGCAGCATATGCCGTTGGCAATGGACGGCGTTGCACGGCGCGTGCGCATGCCCGCGCCGGTCGAGCGTCTGGTCGCGCGCTGGGAAGGGCGCGATCTGGATGAAGCCGTCCGCCGCGCCGCCGACCTGAGCATGCGCTCCGAGGCCGGGATGGGCGTGCTCATGGCATTCCAGTCGCCCTTGCAGAAAGGGCGCAGCGTCGTCGTTGTCGCGACGAGCGATGCCAAGGCGCTGCCGGCCACCCTGGCAACCTTCTTCGACCCCGAGCAGATCAACAACGTCAAGGGCGATCTGGCAATCCCGCATGGCAGGCAGGTAAACGGCCTCCTCGTCGGCGAGACCTATCACGTCGGCAACCTGCCGCTATGGACGTCCATTCGCTGGTTCCTGTCGAAGCAGCCACTCGTGCTCGTGGTGATGGCGTTCATCGCCGCGATTCTGGCAGCCGTGCTCGGCTACCGCTGGTTCAGGAGAAAGGCGGCCGAGCGTCTCAAGAGTGCGTGAGCGGATGCCTGTCCCCTTGTGGGGGATCGCCATGACTGCCTTGGCAAGCACGGCAATCGCGGCCTCCGCGCTGGCCGCGCCGTCGTCCTGCCCGCCCTGGCCGCTGTGGCAAGCCTACAGCGCCAGGTTCATCCAGGCCGACGGGCGAGTCATCGACTATGCGACCGACATCTACCACAGTACCTCGGAGGGCCAGGCCTATGCACTGTTCTTCGCCCTGGTGGCGAACGACCGGCCGCGCTTCGATCGGCTGCTGAGGTGGACGACCGACAACCTGGCGGGAGGAGATTTGCGCAGGCGTCTGCCGGCGTGGCAGTGGGGCCGGCGCAACGACGGGAGCTGGGATGTCGTCGACGCCAATTCGGCCTCCGACGCCGACCTGTGGCTGGCCTACGCCCTGCTGCAGGCTGCACGCCTGTGGCGGGACCCGAACTACGGTGTGTTGGGCAGGGCCGTCCTATCGAATGTGCGCAACCAGGCAGTGGCGGAGTTGCCCGGCCTGGGCCCGATGATTCTGCCCGGCGCACAGGGCTTCAAGGAGGATGAGCGCACCGTGCGCCTCAATCCGAGCTACCTGCCGATTCAGCTCCTGCGCGCCTTCGCTGCCGAAGACCGCGCCGGTCCTTGGCAGAGCGTTGCCGCAAATACCCTGAAGTTCGTCCAGGACATCTCGCCGCTGGGATTCGTGCCCGACTGGGCGGTCTACAAGGCATCCCCGGGCAACGGCGCTGCCGCCGCCGGGAACTTCGATTTCGATCCGGCCAAGGGCAGCGAAGGCAGTTTCGACGCCATCCGCGTATATCTTTGGGCGGGCATGCTGCATCCGACGGATCGCCTCGCCCGGCCATTGCTGGGCGCACTTGGCGCGATGCGCGAGCACCTGCGTCGGCCGCCTTCCGCACCGCCTCTGCGGACTGACGCCCGCACCGGCGCGGCCGAGGGAGATGGGCCGGTCGGTTTCTCTGCGGCCGTGCTTCCCTATCTGTCCGCCCTTGGCGAGACGCTGATTCTGGAACGCCAGAGGTCGCGCACGACGGCGGGCGCCAAAGGCGATCTGATCGGGGAAAACCCCCGCTACTACGACCAGGTGCTAGCCATGTTCGGACTGGGCTGGCTGGAGGGGCGTTTTCGCTTCGAGGCCACCGGTCAGCTTGCGCCCCAGTGGGAGACCCAATGTCGCTCGAAAAAACGATCGCCCGGCTGAGCCTCGTCGCCGCCGCCTGCGTCTGCGCGCCGGCATGGGCGCAGACACCGGAAGTGCAGGCGCTGGTGGACCAGGCCGTGAATTGGCAGGTGCGCGGGCGCACTGATCTCGCGCAGGAAACCTGGCATAAGCTGCTGCGCGTCGAACCGGGGAACGCGGAAGCGCTGGCAGGCTTGGGTATCGCCGACGTCGAGAGCGGACAGCCCGATGCCGCGAAGCGCCAGCTCGCCAAGCTCAAGCAGACGCACCCCGACCATCCGGCGACCGCCCGTCTCGAGCAGGCAATCACCAGCGGCAAACCCAACAAGGAACAGCTCGCCGAGGCGCGCCGGCTGGCGCAGGCCGGACGCGCAGAAGCGGCCATCGAGCGCTACGCCACTCTGTTCGGCCCGGCCCGGCCGAGCGGCGATCTGGCGTTGGAGTACTACCAGACGCTCGGCGGCACGCGCGACGGTTGGCCCCAGGCACGCCGGGGCCTCGAAGAACTGGTCAAGGACAATCCCGGCAACAACCGTTATGCGCTTGCGCTAGCGCAGATCTACAGCTACCGCGAGGACACGCGCCGCACCGCCATCACGATGCTGCAGGCGCTCACGGACAAGCCGGAAGTGCGCAAGCAGGCGACCGAATCGTGGCGCCAATCCCTGGTCTGGCTCAATGCCGGACCGAAGGACGCCGGTTTGTATCGGGCCTATCTGCGGCAATATCCGCAGGATTGGGCGGTGCGTGACCGGCTGACCCAACCGCGACGGTGGGGCAGTGCGCCGCGTATGGATCTGCGCGATCTGGCCAAGGCCGAGGCGGGCTTCCAGCAGCGGCTGACCAAGAATCCCCAGGATGCAGAAGCGCTAGCCGGCTTGGGCATCGTGCGCCTGCGCCAGGAGCGCTTTGCCGAAGCGCGTGACCTGCTCCAACGTGCAACGACGGTCGCGCCGAGGTCAAAGACAAGATGGAACCAGGCGCTTCAGACCGCGACCTACTGGGCGCTGGTCAACGAAGCGGACGACGCGCGCCGTGCCGGCAAGGCGGGCGACGCCGAGCGGGCGCTGCAGGAAGCGATTCGCGTCAATCCCAAGGAGCCGACCGCCCATGTGGGGCTGGCCGATGCGCTCGCCGCGCGCGGCGAATTGCGCGCCGCCGAAGAGAAGTACCGCGAAGTGCTCGCCCGTTCGCCGAGGCACGCCGAGGCGACGCGCGGCCTCATCAACCTGCTGGCGCAGCAGAAACGGGATGAGGAAGCCGTCGCGCTGGCCGGCACCCTCACGGATAAGCAGTACGCGGCCATGGCTGAGCCGAAGCGCCTGCGCGCCAACGTGGCACGGGCGCAGGCGCGCCTGGCCCAGTCCCGGGGCAATCACGCAGCGGCGAAAAAAGCTCTGGAGGACGCCCTGCTGGCCGAGCCCGACAACCCGTGGGTAAAGCTCGATCTTGCGCGCCTCTACCGGCGCGAGGGCGCCACTGCCCAGGCGCGCGCGCTGGCCGATGCGCTCAGCGGCGCCCCGGCCGAGCAGCCGGAAGCGCTACTGGCCGGCGCCATCTTCAGCGGCGAGCAGCGCCAGTGGCGCGAGGGGCTGGCGACGCTCGAGCGCATACCCGCGGCGGCGCGAACGCCCGAGATGGTGCAGCTGCACAGGCAACTCTCGCAGCGCGTGCAGCTCGAGCAGGCCACGGCTTTGGCGCGCCAGGGGAAAGAGGCAGACGCACGCCAGAGGCTGGCGGAAATCGAAAGTGCGGCCGGTGACGATCCCGGCTTGCTTGCGGAGCTTTCCGCCGCCTATCTGCAGCTGGGCGACACGGCCCGCGCCGAGGCGCTCGTTCGAAAGGCGCTCGCGCAGAGCGACAAACCCTCTGCCGCCGTGCGCCTGCAGTATGCCTCCGTTCTGCTGAAGACCGACAAGCTCACCGAGCTCGAACCGCTGCTGCGGCAACTCGATGGCGAATCGCTCGCCGCCGGCGAGCGCGCCGACCTGGACGAACTGAAGCTGGCGCTGGCACTGCGTCAGGCCGAGGCCGCGCGCCTGGCCGGCCGCTACCAGGAAGCCCACACCTATCTCGCCCCGTTGCTGGCGCAGCGCCCCGGGCATCCGAAACTCCTGCTCGCTCAAGGGCAGGTGCATGGCGCCGCGGGCGATAAGGAGCGCGCTTTGGAGTTGTACGAAGCGGTACTCAAGCGCGAGCCGCAGAATCTGGACGCCCGCCTGCTCGCCATCGGCACGGCCATGGATCTGAAAGACTATCCGCATGCCGATGCACTCATGGCCGATGCATCACAGCGGCATCCCAATGACGCGCGCGTTGCCGCGCTGGCTGGCCGCCTCGCCCGTGCTCAGGACAAGGATGCCGTCGCCATGAAGCACTTCGAGCGCGCGCTAGCGCTGGAAGAGGAAGCGTCCGCGCCGCAGAGTCGCTCGGGTGTGCAGCAGGATATCGTCGATCTGCGCTCGCGCTACAGCAGCTACGTCGCGGGGGCCGCCTGGTGGCGCGTGCGGCGCGGCGAAGCGGGCCTGGACAAGCTCAACGATGTCGAGTTGCCGATCGAGGCGAGCATCGCGCCCGGATATGAAGGCCGACTCACGGCCCGCGCAGTCCCCGTCTTCCTCGATGCCGGCAGCCTTGATCTCGGCAACAGCACCCGGGCGCGGCGCTTTGGCGCCAACGGCCTGGTCGTGCCGGGCGTCAGCGGCAGCCTGGCGCAGAAGGAGTCCGGCGTCGCGCTGGGACTCGCGTACGATACACGCGCCTTCGGCGTCGACATCGGCACGACACCGATCGGTTTCCCCGTGCGCTACCTCGTCGGCGGCCTGCGCCTCATGCCGCGCATCGGCGACACGTACCTGAGCTTAGAATTGTCGCGGCGCGCCGTCACCGAAAGCCTGCTGTCATACTCCGGAACCCGCGACAACGTCACTGGCCGCACCTGGGGCGGCGGGCGCGCCACCGGCGCGCGCTTCGATGTCACCTGGGACCGGGGGCCCTACGGGCTTTACGGCAATCTTGGCTACCGCTCGCTCACAGGCGAGGAAGTCGCCTCCAACAACGTCCTGCAGGCAGGTGCGGGCGCCTACAAGCACCTGCTGCGCACCGTTGACATGCGGGTCACGGGCGGCGTGGATCTGACTTTCCTGCGCTACGATAAGAATCTCGGCTTCTTTACCCTCGGCCATGGCGGCTACTTCAGCCCGCAAAGCTACGTGCATCTGAGCCTCCCCGTCGAATGGACCGGGCGCTTCGGACGCCTCGCTTATCAGCTCAGGGGCTCGATCGGCGTGCAGCGCTTCCGCCAGGACAGCGCGCCCTACTTTCCGAAGGACGCTGCACTGCAGAGCGCCTTGGAGCAGCGCGCGGCGCTCAACCCTGCCCTCGGTCTGGAAACCGTGCATGGCAGCAACAGCACCACGGGAATTGGTGTGAATCTCCATGGCGCGCTCGAGTACAAAGTCTCGTCGCACCTGTTCGTGGGTGGCACACTGGGCTTCGACAACACCCGCGACTATGCGCAGGGCATGGGCTCGGTGTTCCTGCGCTACTGGTTCGAGCCGCAGGCCGATCCCATTCACTTCCCGCCGCGCCCGGTCAAGCCTTTCTTCAGCGACCGGGCACCGTAGATTGCGACGCGACTACTGCGTCACCTCGTCGATGAACTGCGCCAGACTCACCAGCAGCGTCTCCGGCTGGTCGCGGTGCGGGGAGTGACGGCAGTCGGCGAGCCTGAGATATTCCACGTTCGGCGCGTTGACCGCGTGTTTCAAAATAGCGTCGATCTGAAGCTGGGTACTGTACTCGTCGTCCTCGCCCAGGATCGCCAGCACCGGGCAGCGTATGCCGGAGAGGTAGTCCTCGATGCTCCAGACCTTGAATGCCGGATCGAGCCAGATGTTGTTCCAGCTCCAGAACACGGCCTCCGGATCGTCGTGGTAGCGGGCCAGCTTCTGTTTCATGTCGGTGTTGCGGAACACGTCTTTCGCCGCGCGAATGCTGTCCAGATTGAATTCCTCGACGAAGCACAGCGGCGCCATGGCCACCACGCCGGCTGCCGGCCACTGATCCGCCCCGGCGTGGATCAGAGACATGGAGGCACCGGTGGAATGGCCGATCAGCACCGGCCGCTCCAGGCCGAGCGCCTGGAATAGCGCCGGCATCACCTGCAGCGCCTCCTCGTGCATGAAGCGCACGGTGTGCGGCGCCGGAAATGGCGAGGAGCGCCCGTGGCCGTGGCGTGAGTAGAAGACGGTCCGGCAGCCCGTGGCAGCCGCGACACGCGCTGGAAAATCCCGCCACATGGCCACCGAGCCGAGTCCTTCGTGCATGAACACGAGCGGCGGACGGTGCACCTGGTGGGCTGGAATGTCCACATATTCCAGCCGCTGTCCGCACACCTCGACGAAGCGTACGGGTTGATGGACCGGCAGTTCGCGCCGGGCCGGCAGATCGCTCAAGGTCAAAGCAATATCCCTTCGCCGACTGTTACGCTCCGCTCACGGTCTGGCGAACTCGATCGCGCCCTGCGGCAGCAGATACAACACCAGTGCGCGGCCTCCGCTCACAGTGGGGCTGTGACTGCTGTCGGGACCATAAACGAGCCAGCCAGCACCGCGGCCGTCAAACTTCGCATCGCCGGCAAGTGGCATGATCAGGTCGATCTCGCCATTGGGATGGCGATGGTGTGGCCCAACGACCTCATCCATGTCCACGACGTCCACGCTGTAGCCAGCGGTGCTCGCCCCCGGTTTGATAACGCGGCCATATTTGATGCCGCCAGCCTCGCGCTCGCACATCCAACCCGCGGAAATGGCATTGCGGCAGGCGTCGGAGATCGCCGCGACATCCTCTCCGCCGGCAGGAAAGCGCCGATTCAGTTCCGCCTCCAGGTGTTGGTCGAGGGGCATGCCGGCGATATGGCCAGTTACGCGCGTAATCAGTTCGTGAAACTGTTCGGGAGTCATGGGGTTTGCTCCTTGGTTGCCGGGTGTCGTGCGGACATTTGGTGCGACTTGTCCTGCCATCGCAGATGGTGTGCGCATTATAATACCTATCCTCACGCTCCGGTCAAGCATTATTTTACACAGACAATGCGCCACCCAAGTCAATTGGAACGCACGGAGCTTTTGTTACTTGTACGGCATCTAAGTACAATCAATGTGTTATTGCATAAACTGTGGGACTAGCACAATAATGCTTGACGATACAGTGCCGATGTATTATATTGCGTTATACCAGTAGGCACACGGATGACTGTAAGAACATGAGTACGCAAGCGGACCTGACGCCGCAATTGCAGCCGAGCGGGCCGATATCTTCGGCCGACGCCGACTTTCTGGTTGCGCTGGGTAAGCGCGTACGTGAGTTGCGCGAGCGCCGTGGCATGGCACGCAAGCTCCTGGCGCGCGAGGCCGACGTCTCCGAGCGCTACCTGGGGCATCTCGAATCCGGCGAAGGCAACATTTCCATCATGCTGCTGCGCCGGGTTGCCGCCGCGCTCAACGTCACACTCGGCGAGGTATTGCTGCCGGAGCAGGAAGACTCGGTGGAGAAACGGCTGATCCGCCGCTTCCTCGAACGCATCCCGGCGCACCGTTTGGAAGACGTGATCTTTCGCCTGATGCGCGAGTTCGGCCACGAGGAAGCATCGCGGCGCAAGCGCATCGCCCTCATCGGCTTGCGTGGCGCCGGCAAGAGCACGTTGGGCAATCTGCTGGCCAGGGAGTTGCGCGTGCCCTTCATCGAGATCAACCGTGAGGTCGAGCGAGAGACCGGTCTGCCCCTGAATGAGATGTTCGCGCTCTACGGACAGTCCGGCTATCGACGCATCGAACGGCGATGCCTGGAGCGGCTGATCAAGGACAACGAGCGCGCGGTGATCTCGGTCGGCGGCGGCATCGTCGCCGAAGAGGAGGCATTCAAGCTGCTGCTCGGCAATTGCTACACCGTGTGGCTCAAGGCCGCCCCGGAAGAACACATGGCGCGCGTGCTGGCCCAGGGAGATCTGCGGCCCATGGCTGGTAACGAGGAAGCAATGGAGGATCTGAAGCGGATACTGGCCGCACGGGAGGCCTTGTACAGCAAAGCCGACGCCGTCGTGGACACCTCCGGCGCGACGCCGGAGACGAGTCTCGCCAAGTTGCGGGACACGGTCTTGGTTTGAATTCTTGAAAACGTAAGGAGGAGAAGATGGAAACGGCAGTTGCGATCAATGCGGGTGGCGGTCCGCGGGTGGACTACCAGACCCATCCGGACCGATATGTTCACTGGCACCTGAAGTTCGACGGCCCGGTCGCGAACCTGGTACTTGACATCAAGGAGGACGGCGGGATCCGTCCGGGCTACAAGCTCAAGCTCAATTCCTACGACCTGGGCGTGGACATCGAGTTGCACGACGCCCTGCAACGCATCCGCTTCGAGCATCCCGAAGTCAAGAGTGTCGTCGTCACCAGCGGCAAGGAGCGCATCTTCTGCTCCGGCGCCAACATCTTCATGCTCGGTCTGTCGAGCCACGCCTGGAAGGTGAATTTCTGCAAGTTCACCAACGAGACGCGCAACGGCATCGAGGACTCCAGCCGCCATTCGGGCCTGAAATTCATCGCCGCCTGCAACGGCACCACGGCCGGCGGCGGTTATGAGTTGGCGTTGGCCTGCGACGAAATCATGCTGGTGGATGACCGCTCCTCGGCGGTCAGCCTGCCGGAGGTGCCGCTGCTTGGCGTACTGCCGGGCACCGGCGGCCTGACACGCGTCACGGACAAGCGCAAGGTCCGCCGCGACCTCGCCGACATCTTCTGCACCACCACCGAAGGCGTGCGCGGCCAGCGCGCCAAGGAATGGCGCCTCGTGGACGCAGTGGTCAAGCCGCAGCAGTTCCCCGAGGCAGTGAAACGCCGTGCGCAGGAACTGGCGGCGCAAAGCGACCGGCCAGCCGATGCCAAGGGCATTGTCCTGGCGCCGCTCAAGCGGACCATCGACGATGCGGGCTACCACTACGAGTTCGTCGATGCGCGCGTCGACGCTGCGGTGCGCCGGGCGACCCTCACCGTTAAAGCGCCGACCGGGCCGCAGCCCCAGGACATCGACGGCATCGTCGCCGCCGGCGCCGACTGGTGGCCGCTGCAGATGGCACGTGAGCTCGACGACGCCATCCTCAGTCTGCGGACCAACAATCTGGAGCTGGGCACGTGGATCCTGAAGACCGCCGGTGACGCCGACGCGGTGCTCGCCGCCGACGCGACGCTAGCTCAGCACAAGAACCACTGGCTCGTGCGCGAGACCATCGGCATGCTACGCCGGACGTTGGCGCGCCTGGACGTGTCCTCGCGGACCATGATCGCGCTCATCGAGCCCGGCTCCTGCTTCGCCGGCACGCTGCTGGAGATTGCCCTGGCCGCAGACCGCAGCTACATGCTCGATCAGCCGGAGAACGCGCTCGCGGTCTCGGAACTCAACTTCGGCACCTATCCGCGCGTCGATGGCCTATCGCGCATCGACTCGCGCTACTACCGTGAGGCCGAGCCGCTGGCCGCGGTGCGCGCCGCCCTGGGCAGGAAGCTCGCACCGCAACAGGCGCTGGAGTTGGGTCTGATCACCGCCGCGCCCGACGAACTGGACTGGGCCGACGAGATCCGCATCGTGCTGGAGGAACGCGCCAGCATGTCGCCCGACGCACTCACCGGGATGGAGGCCAACCTGCGTTTCGGCGTCACCGAAACCATGGAATCGCGCGTCTTCGGCCGCCTGTCCGCGTGGCAGAACTGGATATTCATCCGCCCGAACGCGGTCGGGGAAACCGGCGCACTGAAGGTTTTCGGCACCGGCAACAAGGCGAGATTCAATTGGGAACGAGTGTAAGGGAACGCATGAACCACAGAGGCACAGAGACACAGAGGTTTGCACAGAGAATTTCTCTGTGTGTCTTTCTCGGTGCCTCTGTGTCTCTGTGGTGAGATTTACTGGAGGTTCAAGGAGAAACCATGAGCATCGATTACAGCGAGAAGATCCCCAACAACGTCAACCTTTCGGAAGACAAGACCCTGCAGCGCGCGCTGGAGCATTGGCAGCCGAACTACCTTCACTGGTGGTCCGACATGGGCCCCGAGGGCAGCACGGATTTCGACGTCTACCTACGCACCGCAGTCAGCGTCGATCGCGACGGCTGGGCCCAGTTCGGCTATGTCAAGATGCCGGACTACCGCTGGGGCATTTTCCTCAACCCGGCCCAAGCCGACCGCCAGGTGAATTTCGGCGAGCACAAGGGCGAGGCTGCTTGGCAGGAGGTGCCGGGCGAGCACCGTGCCAACCTGCGGCGCATCATCGTCGCCCAAGGCGACACCGAGCCGGCCTCGGTCGAGCAACAGCGTCATCTGGGACTCACCGCGCCATCGCTCTATGACATGCGCAACCTGTTCCAGGTAAACGTCGAGGAAGGCCGCCACCTGTGGGCCATGGTCTATCTGCTGCACCGCTACTTCGGCCGCGACGGGCGCGAGGAGGCCGAGGCCCTGCTCGAGCGGCGCTCGGGTGATGCCGACAACCCGCGCATCCTCGGCGCCTTCAACGAAAAGACGCCGGACTGGCTGTCGTTCTTCATGTTCACCTACTTCACCGACCGCGACGGCAAGTTCCAGCTCTGTGCACTCGCCGAGTCGGGCTTCGATCCCCTCGCCCGCACCACCCAGTTCATGCTCACCGAGGAAGCGCACCACATGTTCGTCGGTGAGACGGGCGTGGGCCGCACCATCCAGCGCACCTGCCAGGTCATGAACGAGCTGAAGACGGACGATCCGGCGAAGCTGCGGGCCGCCGGCGTCATCGATCTGGAGACCATCCAGCGCTACCTGAACTTCCACTTCAGTGTCACCATTGATCTTTTCGGGGCCGATCAGTCGTCCAACGCCGCGACCTTTTACAGCTCCGGGCTGAAAGGCCGCTTCGAGGAGACGAAGCTCAACGACGATCACATGCTGAAGAACGACACCTACAAGGTCCTGGAATTGGTGGGCGACAAGCTGGTGGAGAAAGAGGTGCCGGCGCTGCTGTCGCTCAACGAACGACTGCGCGACGACTATATCAGGGACTCCAACGGCGGCGTCGAGCGCTGGAACAAGATCATCGAGAAGGCTGGAATCGGCTTCCGCCTCAAGACGCCGCACAAGGCCTTCAACCGCAAGATCGGCAGCTTCTCCGGCGTGCGCGTGTCGCCCGACGGGCGCGTTCTGTCGGAAGCAGAGTGGACGCACCAGCACAAGAACTGGCTGCCGACCGAGGAGGACCGCGCCTTCGTCGCCTCACTCATGGGGCGGGTGATCGAGCCGGGCAAGTTCGCCAACTGGATCGCCCCGCCCATGGCCGGCATCAACCGCCAGCCAGTGGACTTCGAGTACGTGCGGTTTAATTAGTCCCACACGAACCACAGAGACACGGAGCCACAGAGAATTTCACAGAGTTGTGCGGATTTCTCTGTGCAGTCTCCGTGTCTCTGTGACGCTCAGGTGGGCTTTTCGGAGTAAGCCATGCCCCACGCCGCCAGCGCCGAATACGCGGTACAGCACCTGATCGACCCCGAGATCTGCATTCGCTGCAACACCTGCGAAGCGACCTGTCCGGTCAATGCGATCACCCACGACGCGCGCAATTACGTCGTGGACTTCAAGATCTGCAACTTCTGCAACGCCTGCATACCGCCCTGCCCGACCGGCGCCATCGACAACTACCGGCAAGTCGCCAAGGCGATGCCGTACAGTCTTGACGATCAGTTGTCCTGGGACAGCCTGCCGCCGCAAGCCGAGCTGGAACTCGCGGCGGATGCGGAAGTGCCGAGCGAGGTGCGGGAACTCACGGAGATCGCCACCGCCGGCCAAGGCGGCGCAGTATCGCCGCCGTGGTCGGCGTCGCACCCGTATGTCAATCTCTATTCGATCGGCAAACCAGCGGTAGCCACCGTGGCGGGCAACTTCCGCCTCACCGGCGAAGGGGCTTCGGCCGACATTCGCCACATCGTCCTCGACTTCGGCAGCACCGCGTTCCCGGTGCTCGAGGGCCAGACCATCGGCATCATCCCGCCGGGCGTCGATGCCAATGGCAGGCCCCATCACGTGCGGCTCTATTCGGTGGCCAGTCCACGCGACGGCGAGCGCCCGCGCTACAACAATCTGGCGCTCACCATCAAGCGCGTTACGGAGGACCACGAGGGCAAGCCGGTACGCGGCGTGGCCTCCAACTACCTATGCGACCTCAGGCGCGGCGATCAGGTGCAGGTGGTGGGGCCCTATGGCACGAGCTTCCTCATGCCCAATCATCCCGGCTCCACGCTCATGATGATCTGCACCGGTACCGGCTCGGCACCCATGCGCGCCATGACGGAACGGCGGCGCCGGCGCATGGCGCTCAAGGAGGGCGGCGAGCTGATGCTGTTCTTCGGTGCGCGGCGCCAGGACGAGTTACCCTACTTCGGGCCGCTGATGAAACTGTCTAGGGATTTCATCGACATCAACCTGGCGTTCTCGCGTGAGGCGGACCAGCCCAAGACCTATGTCCAGGATCTGATCCGGGCGCGCGGGCGCGACGTAGTGCGGCTGTTGCAGGACGACAACTGTTACATCTACCTGTGCGGTTTGAAGGGCATGGAAGCCGGCGTGATCGAAGCCTTCCGCGACGTCTGCCGCGACCATGGCCTCGACTGGGACCAAATCCGCCCCGCCCTCCTGGCGAGAAACCGGTTGCACATCGAAACCTATTAGCATGACATCCTCATCTGTCGTGAGCTACCTGCGGGTCGACGACACCGCCATCATCGCCGTGGACAATCCGCCGGTGAACGCCCTAAGCCAAGCCGTGCGCTCCGGCCTGCTCGATGCCGTGCGGCAGGCGAATGCCGACGACGCGGTGCGGGCAATGGTGATCGTGTGCCGAGGCCGCAGCTTCATCGCCGGCGCGGATATCACCGAGTTCGATCGTCCGCCGCAACCGCCCCACCTGCCGGCTGTCACGCAAGCGATCGAGGATGCCGTCAAGCCCATCGTTGCCGCGTTGCACGGCACTGCCCTGGGTGGCGGTTTCGAGATCGCGCTCGCCTGCCACTACCGCATCGCCACGCCGGACGCCAAGGTCGGTCTGCCCGAGGTCAAGCTGGGTGTCATGCCCGGTGCCGGCGGCACTCAGCGGCTGCCGCGCCTCGTGGGGATGGGTCACGCTCTGGAGATGATTGTCAATGGCGATGCCATCTCCGCGCCAAAGGCGCTCGAATGGGGCGCCATCGACGAAATCGCGCCGGATGATCTCGAAGCCGCGGCTCTGGCCGCCGCTCGGCGCGTGATTGCTGCTGCCGGCCCGCGCCGCACGGGCGCACTGCCGGTCGCGAGCACCGAGCCGGCTGTCTATATCGAGGCCGAGAAGATGGCGGCGAGGAAGCAGCGCCATCTGATCGCCCCACGCACCTGCATCGAGGCGCTGCGGGCGGCGGCAAGCCTGCCATTGGCCGAAGGATTGAAGCGTGAGCGCGAGCTATTTCTCGAGTTGCGCGCTTCGCCTCAGGCGGCGGCGCTGCGCCACGCCTTCCTCGGCGAGCGCGAGGTGGGCCGAATCCCGGAGCTGCCAGCCGACACCGCGACACGCGATGTCGCCCAGGCAGCGGTGATCGGCGCCGGCACCATGGGCGGCGGCATCGCCATGTGCTTTGCCAACGCGGGCATCCCGGTCATGCTGCTGGAATCCCAGTCCGAGGCGCTTGAACGCGGCTTGGCGACCATCCGCAAGAACTACGCGGCGACGGTGGCGCGCGGCGGGCTGACCCAGGCGCAGATGGACGAGCGTCTGGCGTTGATCCGCCCGACGCTGGCCTACGACGATCTGGCCGAGGTCGACCTGACCGTCGAGGCGGTGTTCGAGGACATCGGCGTCAAGGAGCAGGTGTTCCGCCGCCTGGACGAGGTCGTGAAACCCGGGGCGATTCTCGCCACCAACACATCCTATCTCGATGTCGCGACAATCGCCGAGTTCACGCGCCGCCCCAGGGATGTCGTCGGCATGCACTTCTTCAGCCCCGCGAACGTCATGCGCCTGCTCGAGAATGTGCGTGCGCCGAAGACCGCGCCGGAGGTTCTGGCGACCGTCATGAAAGTGGGTAAACGCCTGGGCAAGGTGGCGGTGCTGGTGGGCGGCGCCGACGGTTTCGTCGGCAATCGCATGCTCGCCCAGCGCACCCGCGAGAGCTGGTTTTTGCTGGAGGAAGGCGCGCTGCCGCAGCAGGTGGACCGGGCGCTCACCGAGTTCGGCTTTGCCATGGGGCCGTTTGCGGTCGGCGATCTGGCCGGCCTGGACATCGGCTGGCGCAACCGCAAGGCGCGCGCCCATCTGCGCAGACCCGGCGTGCGCGACTGCGACCTGCTGGACAAGGTATGCGAATCGGGCAGGCTCGGGCAGAAGACCGGCGCCGGCTGGTACCGCTACGACTCAGGCAGCCGCACGCCCATCGCCGATCCTGCGATCGAGACGCTCATCGTCGAGCATTCCCGTCAGGCAGGCATCGAGCGCCGTACCATCTGCGACGAGGAAATCATCGAGCGCTGCCTGTATGCCATGGTCAATGAAGGTGCGAAGATCCTGGCGGAAGGTGTCGCGGCGCGGCCGGTGGACATCGACATGGTGTGGCTGCACGGCTATGGCTTTCCGCGCTGGCGCGGCGGCCCGATGTTTTGGGCCGACCAGGTCGGGCTGGCGAAGGTGTACGAAACGATCCTCGGTTATCGCGAGCGCTTCGGCCCGGACTTCTGGACGCCGGCCCCGCTGCTCGAGGAACTGGCGCGCGCGGGGAAAGGGTTTTACTCTGCCGGCAGGACCCAGCCGACGATCATTTGCTAGAACGTGCCGGAGATAGCCATGAATGAAGCATATGTTTGCGACGCCGTCCGCACGCCCTTCGGCCGCTATGGCGGCTCCCTAGCCGGCGTGCGCACCGATGACCTGGCGGCGCTGCCGATCAAGGCGCTGATCGAGCGTCACGCCGGCGTCGACTGGGCGGCGGTAGACGATGTCGTCTACGGCTGCGCCAACCAGGCCGGCGAGGACAATCGCAACGTGGCGCGCATGGCGGCACTTCTGGCCGGTCTGCCTCAAGAGGTGCCCGGGGCCACCATCAACCGCCTGTGCGGCTCCAGCCTCGATGCCGTGGGCACCGCGGCTCGCGCCATCAAGGCGGGCGAAGCCGATCTGCTGATCGCCGGCGGCGTCGAGAGCATGACGCGCGCGCCGTTTGTCATGGCCAAGGCGGATGCCGCGTTCTCGCGCACGGTGAAGGTCGAGGATACGACCATCGGCTGGCGCTTCGTCAACCCGCTCACGAGGGCGAAGCACGGTATCGACTCCATGCCGGAAACCGCCGAGAACGTTGCCGAGGAATTCAGGATCGCGCGCGCAGACCAGGACGCCTTCGCCCTGCGCAGCCAACAGCGCTGGGCCGCCGCCCACGCCGCCGGGTTCTTCACACGCGAAATCGTGCCGGTGGCGCTGCCGCAGAAGAAAGGGGAACCAAAGCTCTTCGAGGCGGACGAGCATCCGCGCCCCGGCGTCACCCTCGAAGCCCTGGGGAAACTCAAGGGTGTGGTCAAACCGGAAGGCACGGTCACCGCCGGCAATGCCTCGGGGGTCAACGACGGTGCCTGCGCGTTGTTGCTCGCGTCGGCCGCCGCCGCCGATCGTCACGGGCTCAGGCCGCGCGCGCGCGTCGTGACCATGGCTACCGTGGGACTCGCGCCGCGCATCATGGGCTTCGGACCGGCGCCGGCAAGCCGGAAGGTCCTCGCCAAGGCGGGCTTGAAACTCGAACAGATGGATGTCATCGAACTGAACGAAGCCTTCGCCGCCCAGGCTTTGGCGGTAACCCGCGACCTCGGGCTGCCGGACGACGCGGCGCACGTCAATCCAAACGGGGGCGCCATCGCCATCGGTCATCCGCTGGGGGCCTCGGGCGCGCGTCTGGTCACCACCGCGCTCAACCAGCTCGAGCGCATGAACGGTCGCTATGCGCTGTGCACGATGTGCATCGGCGTCGGCCAGGGCATTGCGCTAATCATCGAGCGCATCTGATTTCCGAGAGTTCAGTGCAGCCTGCCGCCATTCAGATCATCCGCGACGAACATTTAGCTATCGCCGCAGTGGTCTACAGCTTGCGCCAGCTCGTGCGACACATCCGCGACGACGGACGGGCGCCTGACTTCCGGCTGTTGCACGCCATGTTCGACTACATCGTGGAGTACCCCGACCGCTGGCACCACCCGAAGGAGAACGACTACCTGTTCGCCGCGTTGCGCAAGCGTAACCCCAAGGCCGGTGCCTTGATCGATGAACTGGAGGCCGAGCATGTGGCCGGCGACGCGCTGATCGAGGATCTCAAGACCGGCCTGACCCGCTTCGAGCGCGGCGAGGCCGGCGCTTTTGCGCCCTTCGCCGCGGCGGTCGAGCACTACGCCCAGTTTCAGTGGGATCACATGCGCAAGGAGGAAGACATCCTCATGCCACTGGCGGAGAAATCGTTGACACCGGAAGACTGGCAGGCCATCGCCAGCGCATTCCAGGAGAACGATAATCCGCTGTATGGCATTAAGCCCAAGGAGCAGGCCGAGGCACTTTACCGGCGCATCCTCAGCCTGGCGCCATCGCCAACCGGCCGCGGCCTTGCTCCATAACCGACCGAGCAGGGGTATGCCATGAAGGTCTTCGAACTGCGCGACGAGTGGTCCATCGACCATCTCAAGCTGGGCGACCGCCCGATTCCCGAACCCGGTCCCGGTCAGGTGCTGTTGCGCATGAAAGCCGCCGCGCTCAATTACCGCGACCTGGTGGTCCCGCAGCGCGGCTACGGATCGCGCACCGGCACACTGCCACTGATTCCGATCTCCGACGGCGTCGGCGAGGTTGTGGCCGCCGGTGCTGGCGTTTCCCGCGTGGCTGTCGGCGAGCGGGTCTGTCCGATGTTCTTCCCGCACTTCATCGGCGGCGAACCGAACGGCGAGCGTCTGACACACAGCCTCGGCGGCCCGCTGAACGGTGTCATGGCCGAATACATGGCGATCGATGAACGCGGCATCGCGCGCGCACCGGCTCATCTTTCCGACGAGCAGGCGGCGACGCTGCCCTGCGCGGCACTCACCGCCTGGAGTGCCATCGTCACCTTCGGCAACGTCAAGGCCGGCGACCGCGTCCTGATCCAGGGAACGGGCGGGGTGTCGCTGTTCGCCCTGCAGTTCGCCAAGCTGCTTGGCGCCCATGTCACGGTGCTTTCGGGCAGCGACGACAAGCTGGTCCGGGCACTCGCCCTCGGCGCCGACGACGGGCTGAATTACCGCGCCGTCCCGCAGTGGGGCAAGGTGGTGCGCGAGCGTGTCGGTGGCGACGGCGTCGACCATGTCGTCGAGGTCGGCGGCGAGCGCACGCTCGAGCAGTCGCTGCGCGCCGTGCGCATGGGCGGCGCCGTCAGCCTCATCGGCGTGCTGTCCGGCTCCAACATGGGCGTCAAGCTCGGCGCCATCGTCACGCGTCAGGTTCGGCTACAGGGGATCACCGTCGGCAGCCGCGATGGCTTCGAGGCCATGGCCCGCGCCATCGCCCAGCATCGTCTGCAGCCCGTCATCGATCGCGTCTTCCCCTTCGAAGCGCTGCGCGAGGCGCTCGACTACCTGGCCAGCGGCGTCCATTTCGGCAAGATCTGCCTGCGCCATCCGCCTTCCACGTAGCACCAGCGCCAACGTCCCCTGCAACGCCGCAGGCGTTTGTCGGTAAGGGATTCCGCTCCATTGGCGGAATAGTCCACGGCGGCTCGCCGGCGGCGCACTCGCTCAGAAGCGACAAGCAAGGGATGTTACACTCCGGTGACGGTGCGGGCTCGGCATTGATCACTCCCGTGTCATAGGGCACTTTGCTGCTTTCCGGCAGTTTCTTGGCAACCGCCGCACAACAACGAGGAGGACAAACGCATGACCATCCTGACGCTCTACTACGCCACCAACCGCGCCCATGAAGGCGACGATCGCTGGCGTCCGAAACGCTACGGCGCCGGGTTCAGCGCCGACGGCATGGAGAATCTGCGTTTCGGCCGGCTGACCGTCGAGGCGGACGAGGAGCGCATCAGGAAATTCGTCCAGGCCGACCTCGGCACCTGTGGCCGCGGCAACGGCGAGAAGCTGGCGGACTATCTCGCCAAATGTGCAGCGCAGGCCGACATCCGACCGTTCCCCGAAAAGCTCGACGCGAGTACAGCAGACGCCAATCAGCCGGAAGCCAAGCTCGGCTCGAAGGCAATGTTTGGCGAACTCAAGGACTGGATGATGCAGGCGAGCGACGTCGTGGTGTTCGTCCACGGCTTCAATGTCAGTTGGGAATCGGCGGTCGGATCGGCGCTCGCGCTGCAGACGATGCTGCAACTGTCGCCCGCCGCCGATCCCGCCCAGAAGGTGGCGGTCGTGCTGTTCACCTGGCCGTCCGACGGCTTGGCGTTGCCATTCGTCTCCTACAAATCGGATCGCTCCGAGGCCGCTGGGTCGGGTAACGCGTTCGGACGCGGGCTGCTCAAGGTGCGCGACTTTCTCGCGGCGCTGCGAGACCGGGCACGCCGTGGCGGCGAAGTGCTGTGCGACCAGGACATCCATCTGCTGTGCCACTCCATGGGCAACTTCCTGCTGCAAAACGCGCTGGAGCGCATGGACGCCTTCACGCCCGGCAACGTGCTGCCGCGGCTATTCGGTAACGTCTTCCTGTGCGCGCCCGACGTCGATGACACCGTCCTCGAGCCCGGCCAGCCCCTGGGCCGGGTGAACGAGATCGCGCGCGGTGTCAGCGTCTATCACAACCGCGGCGACGTGGCGATGGTCGTCTCCGACTACACCAAGGGTAATCCCGAACGCTTGGGCGGTGCCGGCGCGGCGCGCCCGGCGTTGCTGCACAACAAGGTCGAACAGGTGGACTGCACGCCCATCGTTAGCGGCATCGTCGAGCACAGCTATTTCCTCTCGGGGCACGTGAACGCGGACATCCGCCAGACCATCGACGGCATGGCGGCGGGCGAGCCGGCTCGCCGCCGCGTTGTCGATCCCGCTGCGCCCAACATCTGGCATATGCACTGAGCGGCGGGGGGCCGGCGCCGCTCACCTGGCGTTGTTCAGGAAGCTTTCCAGGTGCGCCAGGAACGCGCGCGTTTTGGCCGGCAGGTAGCGTCGCGTCGGCATCACGGCCCAGAAAGGCACCGGGGGCAGACACCATTCGGGCAGAACGCGGACGAGACGCTTGAGCTTGACATCCCCGGCCACGAACCGCTGAGGTAGTGCGCCGATGCCGGCGCCATCGACCAGCAGCCGCTGGATCACGCCCGGCGAGTTGAGCACCAGATTGCCTGGCACTGCCCCATCCCAAACTGTTCTGCCGCGCATGAGCTTCCAGGGGGCCGGAACACCCCGCGCAGAAAGCAGGCGCACAGCGCGGTGCCGCGCCAGGTCGTCGGGATGTGCGGGCGCCGGGTGCAGGGCCAGGTAGATGGGGCTGGCATAGAGACCCTGCTGCTGCTCGCCGAGCTTGCGCGCCACCAGTGTCGCGTCGCTCTCCAGCGCGCCCATGCGTATGGCAAGATCGAAGCGCTCGCCGATCAGATCCACGCGCCGCGGCGTCAGATCCAGTTCAAGCTGGATCGCCGGGTACTGGTCGACGAAGGTGGCGATGGTATCGGCGAGCACGTACTGGGCGAAATCGCCCGGCATCGAAACCCGCAACCGGCCGCGCGGCTGTGCCTCCTGGCTGCGCACGAAGTCCCGCGTTGCCGCCACTTCCTCGGCGACGCGCTGGCAGTGTTCGTAAAATCCGCGCCCGAACTCGGTCAGCGCCAGCCGGCGCGTTGTGCGCACGAGCAGCTTCTGGCGGAGCTTTGCCTCCAGGTTTGCCAGCCGGCGCGACACCGTCGCCTTGGGCATGTCCAGGTGCTCGGCGGCGCGCACCATCGTCGATTTCTCGACGATGGCGGAGAACAGCAGCAGGTCGTCCGCGGAAACGTCTAATGGTTCCATGAATGGAACATTCTATACCACGGAGAAGTCTTTATCTCACGGTGCGGCGGCCCCAAAATGGTGGCGTAACCACCCCATTGAGAGGTAACGCCATGAACATCCTGCAAGTCAATTCGTCGGCGCGCGGCAACGGTTCACAGTCCACCGAACTGGCGAACGCGATCACCGAGCGTCTGCGCGCCCGCTTTCCCAGCGCCGCGGTAACGGTGCGCGATCTCGCCCGCGATCCGCACCCCGAACAGGACGAAGCCGCGCTGGATGCCCTGTTCACACCGGCCGAACAGCGCTCGCCCGTTCAGGCGGCGCGGGTCGTGCTCGACGACGCCTTGATCGCCGAGATCCAGGCGGCCGATGCCATCGTCCTGGGAGTGCCCATGTACAACTTCGGCGTTCCCGCCCGGCTGAAGAACTGGATCGACGCCATTGCGCGGGCGCACGTGACCTTTCGTTATACCGAGAACGGGCCGGAGGGTCTCCTCAAGGGCAAGAGGGTCTATGTGGCGCTGACCCGCGGTGGCCTGCACAGGGACAAGCCCACCGACACGCTGGTGCCGTTCCTGCGCAACGTCCTGGGCTTTCTCGGCATGACCGAGGTCCAGTTCTTCTATGCCGAAGGGCTGGGCATGGGCGCCGAGGCCGCAGAGCAGGCGGTGCGCGGTGCACGCGCCGACATCGAGGCCGCGATCGCATAGCGCGCATCGGACAGACATCGGCGGGCCGAACCGCCGCGCGCAGTTGCACTCTTACAAGACGGGGCGCACCTGCGCGACAATGCCAACCAGGAGCAGACATGGACGCCGCGACGAAGACCGAAGCCGTCACCCAATGCCGAACCATCGAACGCCTCGTCACCGGTATCGCCACCAGCGACGGCGCGGGCGTGAAGCTCACCCGCGTTCTAAGCCAGCCGCTGCAGCGCCGCCTCGATCCCTTCCTCATGCTCGATGCCTTCGGCAGCGACAACCCGGACGACTACATCGCCGGCTTTCCTGACCATCCGCACCGCGGTTTCGAGACGGTGACCTACATGCTTGCCGGCAGGCTGCGCCATCGCGACAATGCAGGTCACGAAGGATTGCTGCAATCCGGTGGCGTGCAGTGGATGGTGGCAGGGCGGGGCATCGTGCACTCGGAACTGCCGGAGCAGGACGAGGGCCTCATGGAGGGCTTCCAGCTTTGGCTCAATCTGCCGGCACGGGACAAGATGACGGCACCCTGGTACCGGGACATTCCCTCCGCGGAGATCCCCACTTTCCAGACCAACGAGGGCGTTACGGTGCGGGTCATCGCCGGCGGCAGCCATGGCGTGCGCGGTGCCATGCAGCGCGACGTCACCGAACCGCTCTACCTCGACCTGCACGTGCCGGCGGGCGGACACTTCGAACAGGCGCTGGCGCCCGAGTTCAACGCCTTCGCCTATGTCTATCGCGGTGCCGTCGCCATTGCCGGGCGCACGGTAGCCGCCGGCGAGATGGCGATCCTCGCCAACGGTGAGAACAGCGACGGAATCGCGCTAACGGCGGACCAGCCGGCGCGCCTCGTCCTCATCGCCGGTCGTCCCCTCGCTGAACCCATCGTGCAATACGGCCCCTTCGTGATGAACACGCAGCAGGAGGTTTTCCAGGCGGTCGAGGATTTCCGCGCTGGCAGGTTCTGACGTGAGGCCGCCTGGCCCTGCACGCACGTTGCGGACCCGCGAACTCGGCCGCGTGCTGCTCGGCCGCACCTTCGGACGAGTTCTCTGGCACTGACTTCCACCGACACGCCCTACCTCGACGCCCGCGGCGCGGCTGGCAGCAAGCGCCGGCGATTCCAGGCCGCGCCCAGGCCATCCCTGGTTGCCGAAAGATTCGCTCGACTGGACCGGTAGCGCTTAGGACGTGCGAAGCCGACCAGACATGATCGGTGAGCAGCCATTGCGCTGCGGACTTGACGCGGCATTGCCTGCGATTGACAACACGAACCCCGGTCTCTAGAATGGAATTGTGCACTGCACAATTCCATTCGCTGTTCGACGAACGCCCCCCGTATGAGGAGACCTGACTCGGATGTGGCAGCAGATCAACGCGATAGGTAGGGCCAGCTGGGACTCCTTCGTCGAGCTTAACCAGATCGGCGCGCTGAGCATGCAGCGCTTATCCGAGCGGGAGTTCACCTTCATGGGGGAGTGCGCCGCGATGGCTTTCCACTGCCTTGTCGCCCCGCTGCAGGTGAAGGATGTGCCGAACATGCTCGGCGACGAGACACGACTTGCCGCCGAATACGGCGAGAAGTGGGTGGCGAACGCCCAGCGGGTGTGGGAACACTACGTCCAGACCCAGAACGAGCTGGGTCAATGGTTGACCGATACTCTCGATTTCTGGGACTGGGGAAAGGAAGCGCGACAGGCGAACAAAGCGCGATCCCACGCCCTGCAAGGCGCATGTTTGCTCGGACGGGAAGAGAGCACGTTCTCCATCGACGATCCCATGCTTGCCCTGCTGGTGCGCTTCGCCTTCGCCGACGGGCAACTCCATCTCACGCACGAAGAGTTCATGCGGGATCAGATGGCCGCCATCCAGCGCTATGTCGCAACGTGCCCGGCCGAACAGCGGAACAAGCTGGCGATCGAGTGGATTGAACGGTATGCCGAGCGCTACCGACAGGCCTGGCAAAGGAGGGCTGTGTACGCGCAGGCGACGCAGACGCGTTGCCCCGACTGCCCTTTAGCCGACGAAGGACTCGCCGCCAACTGCGATATCCACGATCGGTGGTTAGACCTCCTGAACAAGTACATCGCCAACAAGCTCTCCTCGAAGCGTTATGTCGAGGATGCCCTGCGCTTGTTGTCCACCCATAAGAGGCGCCTGAGGGTGAGCGCGCTGGCCCGGACCGTGCGGCAATAGCAGGCTAATGGCTTTATCGCGGGGCGTCGAAGCTGTGCGCACAGTTGGTCGTCATCGACAACGGGCCGCTGAATAAATGCCGGCCCATCTGATGGAACTTCGTCGCCTCCAGCCACGAGCGCGGCAAGGCAGGGCTGGAAATGCAATGCCCGGCCACGGCACCCCGAGAAACCGAGTTCGTACGCCAGCCCAAGTGCTGACGACCGGCCATGTCACCGGCAAGTGACTGGCGCTTGTATGCCTGGAAGCTCAGGCTTCCGGCGCAAACACGTAGGCATCCATCGCCAGCACGCCACTGTCTGCGCCCAGCTCGATGCGCTCGACCTGCGGGCGCGACCCGGCCGCGCCGTATGCCAGTGGCAAGGGCAGAAAATGCTCGTCCGTGGGGTGGGCGCGGCGGGCGTGCGGCGCCTCGTTCGCCCAGCGCGTGACGCGTTCGGCATCCTCGTCGCGCAGGGCGGCGTCGACCCAGGCCCGGAACTGCTCCACGTAGGGCGCGTAGCCCGACTGACCGACACACAGTCCGTTGCCGCGCGCCGCGGCGATCCACTCGCTCAGGTTGTGCGTAAGGTGGCCCGAGCCGACGATCAACACGCCCTCATCCGCGAGCGGCGCCAGCGCCCGACCAACCTTCAGGCTATGGGTGGCGGGCAACTGCGGCTGCAGGGACAGCTGCGTGACCGGCACGTCGGCCGTCGGGTACAGGTGGCGCAAAGGCACCCAGGCGCCGTGATCGAGGCCCCGGCAGCCGTTGGCGCTGGCCGGGATGCCGTGCGCCTTGAGCAGTTCGATGGCGCGATTCGCCACGTCGGGGGCGCCGGGGGCCGGATAGTCCAGGGCGTACAGTTGCGCTGGGAAGCCGCCAAAGTCGTGGATCGTCTCGGGCCTGGTCGCAGCCGTGAGCATCGGCCACTCGCTTTCCCAGTGGGCCGAGGCGATCAGCACGGCGCGGGGCTTGCCGATGCGCTCGCCAAGGCGCGCCCACGCCGCCCCTGCCCGGCCGGCTTCGACGGCGTGCATCGGCGAGCCGTGGGAGAGGAATAGCGTGGGCAGCGCTTTCATTGCGTTACGTGACCAAGCCTTCGGCCTTCAGCGCCTCCTGCACCTTGGGCCGCGCAGCGACGCGTTTCATGTAGCCCACCCGCATGGGCCAGCGCGCGAGATCGATGACGGACCGCAAGGCCGCAGGGCGCGCTTTACCTGACAGCCCAACCAGCTTAGCATCCGGCGATTGCCCTTGCGGAAGCATCCGATGTCCAGCCTGCTCAAGCCCAGCGAAATCGTCGCCCGCCTGAACGACCATGTAATCGGCCAGGATGCGGCCAAGCGGGTCCTGGCCGTCACCATGCACGCTCACTATCGCCGGATGGCGCAGGTCGTACCCGACCAGGTCGAATTGACCAAGAGCAACATCCTGCTGATCGGCCCGACCGGCTCCGGTAAGACGCTGCTGTGCGAAACGCTGGCGCGCATCCTCGACTTGCCCTTCGTGACGGTCGATGCCACGTCGCTGGCACAGACGCAGTTCGTCGGCGACGAGATCGAGGCCATTCTGCACCGCCTGATCGAACGCGCCGGCGGCGATCCCGCCCGCGCCCAGCGCGGCATCGTCTTCGTCGACGAGATCGACAAGCTCCGGGCGGCGGGCGCCGCCGCCCACGGCAGCTCGGGCGAGAGCGTGCAGCACGCGCTGCTCAAGATCATGGAAGGCGCGCCGGTCCGGCTCAGGGACGGACGCCATTTCGACACGACCCACATCCTGTTCATCTGCGGCGGCGCCTTCGTCGGGCTGGACACCATCCTGACCAGGACGCATACCTTCGGCTTCATCTCGACCGGCGGCGGCGACGACCAGAAGATCCTCGATCGCCTGAACGCGCGGGTCAAGCCGACCGACCTGCTCGAATTCGGCCTGATCCCGGAATTCGCCGGCCGCCTGCCGGTTGTCACCCGGCTGCACGAACTGACGCAGGACATGCTGGTCCGCATCCTGACCGAGCCGAAGAACGCCATCTATCGGCAGTTCCAGGCGATGCTGGCGGTCGACGGCGTCACGCTGCAGGTCGCGCCCGAGGTCTTCCGCCAGATCGCCGAGCTGGCCATCGAATACAAGGCCGGCGCCCGCAGCCTGCGCGGCATCTTCGAGGAAATGATGACCGATGTGATGTACGCGGTGCCGGATCAGCCAACGATTCGGCGCGTCACGATCCGGTCGCTGTTCGAGCCGCCGCAGTTGAGCCCTTAGCGGCCCGGGGCGCACTCCACGGCTGGTCACAATTCAATCGGAGCCGACACCCGAAGACCCTTTCGAGTACGGCAATGTCCAGATGCACCTCGGCCAACAGTTTCTCGCGCTCGGCGTTCTCGCCGTGCGACTCGTTCAGCCGCTTGGCATCCGACACGTCCATGCCACCGACCTTGACCTGCCGCTTGCAGAACGTGGCGCCAGAGAACACGGCCTTGCGGCACCGATCTTTGAAAAACACCCCGGGCTCCGCTTGCCCGAGGAAACCAATGATCTGTTCGTGCGTGAACTGCTCGTCTTCATGTCCGTCATGTTCCATGGTTGACGGATTTCCTACCTTCCGTTCGGACGACCTAAAGGGGGCAATTCGATTCGGCACCGCCCCGTTCGACTAGCCGACGGAAAACCCGAAACCAACCCTAAGGAGACCACCATGTCGACGATCCGTCTGCATCGCGTACTGCGCGCGAAACCCGAAAAGATCTACCGGGCCTTCCTCGATGCCGAGGCCGTCGCCAAGTGGCTGCCGCCGCACGGGTTCACCTGCAAGGTCCATAACCTCGATGCCCGCGTCGGCGGCAGCTTTAGGATGACGTTCGCAAATTTCACCACCGGTAACAGTCATTCCTTCGGCGGCACCTATCGCGAACTCGTGCCAGGCGAACGCATTCGCTACACGGACAAGTTCGAGGATGCCAATCTGCCCGGCGAAATGCAGACGACGGTCACGCTGCGCGCGGTCTCGTGCGGGACCGAGTTGGATGTCCTGCAAGACGGCGTACCCGACGTGATTCCGGCCGAGTTGTGCTACCTCGGCTGGCAAGAGTCGCTCGTTCAACTCGCCTGGCTCGTCGAACCCGATATTCCGGATTGAATGCCATCCGCGTGGGTAGCCTTTCTTGGCGGCCTCGCACACCAGGCGCCGGCCGTGAGCCCGGGTCGGCTTTACTCTGACCGTCACCTTCGGACCAAGGGGGACGCACGGCCTGCTCGCCGATCACCCGAGTTTTCTGGGCGCGTTTTTTTGGCGAACACATCTTTCAAGAATCATGCGGCCGATGACATGGGGCTTGCCGGTGCGCCTCCGCGGCCGACGCCGGGGCAGGCGCGCAACCCTGTACAATGCCGTGGCAGCGCAGGTTCTGGACTGACTTTCGCGGAACGCAAAAAGAAAAAGTGGACTGGCTTTCCATTCCTCAACGGGCCGACGGCACGCAGGCCATTCGCATCCGCCGCTATCTGTTGGCGAGCGGCGTGTCTCTGCTGTACCTGTTTGTCCTGTTCATTTTTCATCTCAACGGCGCTCTGGAGCGCGATGCGCTCGTGGAAGGCGCGGCGCTGATCTTCGGCCTCGTCGTCGCTTTCTATATCATTTTTCGATCAGGACTGAACCTGCGCTTCGCCGACCCCAGTCTGACCACCGCGCAGGTGTTGTCTGCCGTGCTGACGATGATTTACGTCATCTACACCGCCCCCGCCACACGGCTCGCCTCCGTCTCCTTCTTCTTTCTTGCTCTGATGTTCGGCATGCTGCGCCTGTCGACACGCAAGCTGGCAATCATTGCCGCGGTCGCGCTCGGTGCGTTCGTGCTGATGATCGGCGTTCGCACCTACGCGGGCGGCGACGAGCGCATCGTGCGCGAGGATCTGATCCATCTGCTGACGCTGGTTCTGACCATGCCCTGGTTCATTCTCATTGGCGGCTACGTGCGCAAGCTGCGCCAGGAACTCACCGATGCCAGCGTTCGGCTGGAGGACATCGAGGATCAGGCGCGGCGCGATGAGCTCACCGGCGTGTTCAACCGCCGCGTGATCACCGCCGCCATGGAGGCAGAGAAGCAGCGTTGCGATCGCTTTGGCGAGCTGTTCAGCCTGTGCATCATCGACATCGACCATTTCAAGCATGTCAATGACAACAACGGCCATCTCGCCGGCGACGAAGTGCTGAAGGCATTCGCGCACGCAGTGCAGGCGCGGCTGCGCGCCACCGATGTGTTTGGTCGCTACGGGGGCGAAGAATTCGTGCAGATTCTTTCCAACACCAACCTGGAGGGCGCCCTCGTCCATGCCCAGCGCATTCGTGACCAGGCGCGCGCCCTCGACTTCGACGGCGCAGCGAAGGGCTGCACGATCACCGTGTCTGTGGGCGTGGTGCAGTACCGGCGCGGCGAGTCGGTGATGCAGACCTTCGCCCGGGCAGATGCGGCTTTGTACAAGGCCAAGTCCTCCGGCCGAGACAAAGTGGTGGCGCTGCACTGACGGTGCGGCCGCCCGTGCGGCCGAGGCGATGCCGACGGACAATGCGCCGCCTGATGGCGCGCCTATGCGAAGGGAGATGTAATGGACGCCATGAACTCGTCCGCGAATGTCGACCGCGTCGCCGTGATCGCAGTGCATGGCATCGCCGACCAGCGGCGCGGTGACACCGGCGAAGCAGTTGCATTGCAGCTCGCTGCTACCTGGGGCGGCAGCGTACAGCGGCAGGAACTGCCGCTGCCCGTGCCGCCGGTGGACCCCGCCGTGGTCTACCGGCGCTGGTGGCCGACCCGCTGGCGTGATCGGGGCCGCAAATCCCTGCGCCAATCCTGGCGCAGCGACTTTCTCGACGATGCCATCGGCGGCGTGCCAACGGCCCGCGCGCAGCGCAACAGCGCCGTGCCCCGCGATGAGTCGGCGGATGTCGGCGTGCGCTTCACCGATTACCTGCTCGCCAAGGCGCGCCAGGCGCGCAGCGATCGACCTGCCGAACCGACGCCGGTGTCCGTCCACGCCGTCGACGGCCCGCAACTGCGCGCCGATGTTTTCGAGATGTACTGGGCCGACCTGTCGCGCCTGCCGGGCAGCGTCGCGCGCATCGTCGCCGAGCTGTTCACCCTGGTGTTTCGGCTGTCGCGGCTGGGCGTCGATGCGCTGTCGCTGGCCGAGCGGCTGGCCGGCGGCGCCGAGCTGACCTGGCTCGGGCGCGTTCAGCGCAGCGCCGACTGGCTGTTCTCGCGCGTGCTGGCGCTGCTGGCGCTGCAGTTGCTGTTGTGCACCCTTGTTCTGGCGCCGGCGCTGGTATTCGCCATGCATGCCAATGGCGCACGCACGGCGGCGGCGGCGCTGGCCGCCCTGGGCACCGCCGCCGCGCTGGTCTACTGGCGGCACCGTCCCTGGTGGCAGGCGCTGCTGGCCGGCGTCGCAGCCGGCGCTGCGGCGTGGACCGTCGCGGACAGCCGCTGGGGTTACCTGACGCTGATGCTCGCCTGGATGGGCACGCTGAGCCTCGTCCTGCGCGCGTTCCTCGCCTTCTGCGAGCAGCGCTTCCGCGCTGTGTGGGGCATCGGTCACCTGCTCTACCTGGTCACGCTCGCGAGCATTGTGCTGTTCGGTTACCGCGACGGCTTTCTCGACAAAGCGGGCTGGGTCGTCGGCGCGCTGGGCGCACTGGAGCTATGGCTGCTCGCCCATGCGATCTTCTGGCCTTTGCTGGCGCTGCTCGTTGCGGCGAGTGTCGTGCTATCGCAGTGGGCGCAGTGGCGCGGCCGCGCGCACGGGCGCGACCACAGCCAGACACTGGTCACGGCGCGGCTGGGACTGTTCACCTCCATCGGCGCTTTCCTTATCTGTCTGATGATCGGCGTCATGCTCGGCGCTGCGGTGCTCCGCCCCCTGGTGGGTTGCGAGCCGTACCTGCCCTGGTGGTTCACCGACCCGCCGAGCGCGCCCTGCAGCGCCGATTTTCTCGACTGGCGGGCCGAGCGCAATGCGTCGACCTTCTCCCTCGTCGCGCTGATCATGCTGACGCTGCTCGGCTTCATCGCCTTGGTGTTCCTGCCCAGCCTGCTGCGCGAAATGCGCCTCGCCTCGCCGTCGACGGGTGGCCTGGGCCGCTGGCTGAGCGCCGGCTACCGCGCCATCGAGCGCATGGTCGGCGTGTGGGGTACGGCCGTCGCCGTCGTCGCGGTCGGCGTCGCGATCGTGCTGCTGATGGCGCAGCTGGAGCGCACGGCGCTTCAGGACGCGCTGCCGATGCTCAGCCGCCGGGTGCAACGGGTCTCGGAGTTGATCGAAGAACTGTCGCGCGACTGGCTGCGCGGCATCGTCATCGGCGTCGCGGGCGGTGCGGCCGGTCTGCTGGCGCTGGGCAAGGTCGCGATCAAAGAGCTGAAGTCGCTCCGCGCGCCGCTCGATGCCGCCCTCGACGTGGACAATCACTTTCGCGAGTTCCCGCGCAACAAGATCTGCCGCGTCCAGATCATCGAGCGCTACGTCGCCCTGCTCGACGAGGTGCGCCGCCGGGGCTACGGACGGGTCGTGTTCGTCGCGCACAGCCAGGGGACGGTGATCACGGCCGAGTTGCTGCGCTACCTGCAGCAGCGCGAACGACTGGGCACGGATCCGGCGGCGCCGGGACAGGTGGATCTCACCGTTCTGCGGCGCTGGCTCGACAGCGTCGAACCCGGGCTGCTCACCGTCGGCAGCCCGCTGCGTCAGCTCTACGCGCTGCGCTTTCCGGTGCTCTACCAGTGGATGACCGGCACCGTACGCCATGTCGGGGGGGTCGAGTGGACGGGACCCCGGCCGCACGAACTCGGTCTGGCGCGCTGGTCCAATCTCTGGGGCAGCGGCGATTACGTCGGACGCTGGCTGTGGGCAGCGCCGGACGGTTCCTTGCCCGCACCCCTGCAGGTGGATGCCACGCGCTACGACGGTGCCGAACAGACAGGCGTGGACGACCAGGGCCGCGCCTGGAAGGACCGCTGCATCGGTGCCGACGCCCACACGCACTACTTCGATCTCGATCAGCGCATTGTCGCCGAGGAGTTGTCGCTGCTGGTGCGCGGCGAGTCGCCGTGAATATGCCAACGTCAGGTCCACTGCGCGTCTCGCCGACGCGCCGCGAGATCACCGCGACTTGACGGTCAGCGGCATGCCTGGGGCGTCCCGGGACGTCGCGTACTCGTAGTTGTCCGCGCCGGTCTGGCGCAGCAGGAAGCAGGTGTTTGGCCAGCCAGCGTCGTTCCATTCGTGGCAGACCCTGTCCCGAGCGGAGTCGGTCTTCCACGTGCCGGAGCTCTGCTCGTGCTTCGCCACCGACATGCCTATCCGGCCCGCACCCTCGCGCGCTCTCGAGCCGAACAGGGTGCCGTCCGGGTGGGTGCGGATGCTGATCGCCGCTCCCCTCTTGCCCTGGTACTCGATGGTCATCTCTTTCGCGCCGTAGAATGCCTGAATTTCGGCCGCGCTCATGATCTTCGGGTAGTCCGTTGCGCCGCCCGCTTGGCCCTTCGATGCAGCCGGTGCGTCCTGGCCCAAGGTCTGCCCCGCAGCAACGAAGGCGACGAATCCCGCTGCAATGAACCAAACGCTGACTCGCATGACGCCACGCCCTTTGTGATGCAGTTCAGCGGAAAGGTAAACCATGCCGCCTCTGAGATCAATATGGCATGTAGGCCCGAGGAGATCCCGCGCGACTGCTCGCTTGGTCGCGGGGCCGCTTTCGACGATCCCGCACGAAACATGCCGGCGCCGCGTCGCGCAGCTTCGAGACCATTCTCGTGTGAGCGCACGGTGAAAACGATGGGGACGTTCAGTGCAGGCTCATGCCGCGCAGGGGGCTTGGGGCCGGAGCCAACGCGGCGATGCGAAATGTCAAACTGGGACGAGCAGTGCGCCGCGGCACGACGTCCGCTCAGGCCGCGGCGGCGAGCCCGGCAGAGGCAGCACCGCGCCGCACGCAGCCGCGGCCGCCTTGTTTGCCGGCATACATCGCCGCATCGGCGCGGCGCAGCAGATCGCCGGCCCCGATGCCATCCTGTGGGGCAAGCGCGAATCCGATCGTCAGGCCGACCCTGCACGCCTGCGCCCGCACGACAAATGGCTCGCGAAAGGCTTCCAACATTTTGTCCCCGATGCGCACGGCGGCTGAATCGTCCGGGATAGCCCGGACCATCACCACGAACTCGTCTCCGCCAAGACGAGCCACCACGTCGGAGCCGCGCAGCACGCCGCGCAATCGCTGGGCAACGTGAATCAGCAGCTCGTCGCCCGCGTCGTGACCGAGGCGGTCATTGATCCCTTTGAATCCGTCGAGGTCGAGCAGATACACTGCGAGTGCCTGTTCCGCACGCGCAGAGGGCAGCGCGGCTTCGAGTGCCGCCGCCAGACCGCGACGGTTCGGCAACCCCGTCAGCGGATCGGTGTGGGCCAGCGAGTGCAGCGCGTTCTTTTCGGCGATACTGCGTTGGGCGTCACGCCGCACCTCGTCGATGCGCAACGCCAGCACGCGCATCCAGGCGATCATCTCGATCACGCTGCCGAACTGGAACAAGTGCTGAACCCAAAAGTCCGCGGGCAACCATCCGCGCAGCATTGCGGCCATCGACAATGCACCGATGGTGTAGGCGCTCCATCCGAGCGCCATGTAGATGGCGATGCGGTCACCGCGGCGCGCGCGGCGCAGCGATTCCCTTAACGCAACCAGAATCGGAATAGGCCCCAGCACGCTTGCGGCAATCGAGGTCTGCTGGTAGCTGAGAACGTCCAGCATCGATGCCGCGATCATGGTCGTTCCGATCATTGCCACGACCCGAAGTACGAGCGCAACACGCGGGTTGGTGCGTTTTAGATCGAGCGCGCCGCTGGAGAACAAGCAGGCGCCGATCAGTGCCAATATGGCTGCCCAAGGACTGACCTTGGCTAGCATCCCGGTTTGTGCCGGCCACAAGAACTGGTGCCCGAGGCCCGAAAAGGAGACAAAGAATAGCGACACGCCGACGTTCATCAGCGCGTAGTGCATGAATACCGGGTCGCGCAGCGTTACGCCGTTGACCAGGCTGGTGGTCAGCAGCATCAGCGATACGCCGAACATCAAGCCCAGCAACAGCAGCCGCGGGGACTCATCGGCGACGAATGCGTCGGCATCGTGAAAGCGGATCGGCACCACCAGCGCACTGTCGCTCTGCACGCGCAGGTACAGCTCGTAGGAAGCGTTGGGTTCCAGATCGAGTATCACGGCGTGCGAGCGTGTGCGCATCGGCCGCTCGGATGCCGGCAAGGTGTTGCCCATCAGTGCATGTTGCTGCACCCGGCCATCGCGGAACACGTAGGCGTCGATGCGGTTCAGCGCCGGGTAGTCGACCTCGAGTACCCAGCGTGAGCTGCGGCTGGCCTGCTCGATCGGCACGCGAAGCCATAGCGCTCCACCGCGCGGCCCGAAATTGTTCTCCGGCACGTTCGGCGTGACGAAGACATCGCTTAGCCGGCGCACGTCGTCGATGGTCAGGGCCGCGTCCGGATCGGCCAGCACGCGAACCACTCGCCACGCATCGCGCGCCTGCCCTGAGTCGTCGAGCGTCAAGGTCGCAGCGGCACGCGCGCCGCCGACGAGGGCCAGAGCCGTCAAAAGAAGCAACAGGCGCAGAAGAACGTGCATTCGGTTCGGAAAATGTCTCGGGTCGCGTCAAATCGGCCGCCGGCCGTCCGGCCATGGGCCCCGTTCCAGAATAATCGGCATCGTCGCTGCCGGGTTTAATACCCGTCAGGCCAATTTGATGGGAGATCCAATGCCCTACTGCACGAACCCGGGACCGTGGTCGGCAAACTCGGCGGGTTTCGTCGATTGTGACGGCGCGCCGGCGCTGCGAAACGCGCCTCGGAAGCCACATCCGGCGAACCTCGCACAGAGGCCCCCCAGAAGTCGCACGAAACGGCACTTTCAGCCGCTTCCGGCCGGAGAGCGATATTACATGCGGTTTCCAGCACAGGCTCCGGCACGCTGGCGGGCACGGAGAAGCACGCAGTGATCGGCGCATTTTTTCCGGCGACCTTGGCTCGATGCACGAAGGCGCCCGGACCACGACCAACGACGTTCCCTTGTTCGTGGGCGGCGACCGCTTCACCGATGACACGGTGCCGATCGTTGCCGTGGCCGAGCGCATTCCACACTCGCCGACGTGCTCGCGCGAGCGTGCCAGAGCGCCCAAGTGACACACGACCACCACCACGGCATGCGCGGGGTGCAGGCGACGGCAGCCGCCGTGTCCCTTGCCCGCACAGGCGAGGGCAAGGAGGAAATCGGGATCCATCTAGAATGGGAATTCGGCGACGACTTGAATTGGTCATTGAACGACATCCGACCGGACTACCGCCTCGATGCGACCTGTCCGTGTTGCGTGCCGCAGTCGATCATCGCCTTCCTGGAATCGCCGGGCCACGAATACGCGGTGCGCAACACCATCTCCCTCGGCGGCCATGCCCACACCAAGGCCGGCATCGCCGGCGCCGTTGCCGAAACGCTCTACGGCTGCGTCGCCGAGACTATCGCCGCCCACGAAGCATTGGCGCGGCTCGACGCCCGCCTGTTGGCCGTGATTCGCGCATTCAATGAACGCTTCCGTGCCGGTGGCATTCGATGCTGAGCTACCTGACGCCGATCCACTTCGAGGCGATGTGCCGCCAACTTCATATCGGCGCGGCATGTGCTTCAGGCCGGCTGGTGCACCTGAGGACTCAAGGCACGGCCGCTGTCCAGGCGGCCAAGATCACACGGCGCCGACCTCAGCCGGCGAGCCAGGCCTGCATCCTCGCGGCCCAAACCGGGTTGCGTCGCCACATCGGTTGCAGCGCGTCACCCGGCGCAGGAGCGAGCTCCGCCAACCGCTCGCGCCATTCGCGCGCGGAGTCGGCCTGCCCCAGCTCGGCGCAGCAGGCCACCACCGTTTCCATCGCCGATCGCCACTGCGGGCGTATTTTCAGGGACATTTCCGCCTGCCGCAGGCCGGCCGCGGCCTCGCCACGAAACAGCTGCGACAGCGCCAAGACGTTGTACCAGACAAAGTTGTGCGGATCGTGCCGGTTGAGCTCCAGTCCCTGTTCGAGCGGCCGGATGGCTGCTTCGGCGTTGCCCGAATAGAGACGCGCCATGCCTAGAACCAAGTGCCCGAGAGCAAAACTCGGGCTTACCTCCACGGCTTTCTCCGCGCCGCGAATCGCCAGATCAAGCGAATCCGACATCACGCCCATGATCGCCAAGGAGTAGTGCGCGTAGCAGTTCTTCTCGTCGCGTCGAACCGCTTCCTTCGTGCGCAGCCGCCAGACCTTCGCGGCGGATCTCGGCGGCATCCTCGTTCCATCCGAAGGCGAGAATGCCGGCGTCGACCCGCGCCAGCCAGATCCAAGCTTCGGCAAGCTCCGGATCGAGCTGCCGGGCCTGCCGGAAAAGTTCCCGAGCCTTCAGGTGCGTGGGCTGGGTGACCTGGTGGAAATACGAGCAGCCGCGCGCGACCATATCCCAGGCGCTCGCCGAGCCGCCTCGCCGGCGCGTGAGCGCGTCGGTTTCGCTCTTGAGCAGTTCCGGCTCCACCGCGCCCGCAATGCGAGCGGCGATCTGGTCCTGCACGGCAAAGACATCGTTCAGGTCGAAGTCATAACGCTCCGCCCACAGGCAGTGGCCGTCCAAGGCATCGACCAGCTCCACCGAGATCCGCACTCGCTCACCGGCCCTGCGCACGCTGCCCTGTACCAAGTAGCGCACACCGAGTTCCCGCCCGACCTCCCGCGCGTCCACCAGCCGACCCTTGAAGGCGTAGCTGGTACTCCGTCCGGTGACGAAAAACCAGCGAAAGCGCGTGAGCGCGGCAATCGCGTCGTCGGTAATGCCGTCGGCGAAATACTCCTGCGCCGGGTCGGCGCTGAGGTTGCTGAACGGCAGCACGGCAATCGAAGGCCGCTGCTCCGAAACCGGCTCGTGCGCAAGCCCGGGGTCCTGCGGCGCGTTGGCCGCAACCTCGCCAAGCGCGACCGAGCCGGCCAGACGGTAGCCTAAGCGCGGTACGGTGACGGTCCAGTCCGTGCCATCCGGGGCTCGGCCGAGCAGCTTGCGCAGCGCCGCGATCTGGACCGAGAGATTGCTCTCCTCGACCACGAGTCCGGGCCACGCAAGTTCGAAGAGCATCGCCTTATCGACCACGCGTCCCCGGGCTTCGAGCAAGCTCTGCAGCACCTTCAAACCGCGCTGGCCGAGGGGCTGCGGCTCACCATCGCGAAACAGGACGCCGCGCTCGGCGTCGAAGAGGAATTGCCCGATGCGAAATTGCCCTCCCTTGATCTGCATGCCTCACGGTCTCGGATCATTTAGGGATTTTTTGGAGCGCCTTCAGTGATCGGAATTCTCAACGCAGCCATTATGGGCGTACGCATCGAGAACGCGCAAACCCAACAGCCAAAGGAGATTGTCATGAGCCAGATCACTTTCCGGTCCTACGCCCATTTGCATCAAGCCGGAGAAGAGTTCCGGCGCACCATCATCGGACGCGTCCGCGCACTCTGGCGAGGGGCCTGCCGTCAGGCAGAGCGCGCCGATCGCGTCGTGCCATACTGCTGAGGTGCCGAGGCGAGCATCTGCACCGCCGGCCCGGCGACGCCGCGCCGGCTGGCACCGATTCACGAGCGCATCGCGCAATGACCAAGAGACGCCCCATGACCGCCTACGCCACTTTCGACATCGCAATCAGCGATCCGGAACGTTACGAGGAACACAAGAAACGTGACCCGCCGACCATTGCCGCCTTCGGCGGAAAGTACCGAACCCGCGGCGGAAAGACCGAAGTGCTCGAAGGTCGGTGGGCCCCTACCCGCCTCGTGATCCTCGAGTTTCCAAGCGCGGAGCGAGCCAAGGCATGGCTGGATTCGCCGGAATATCGAGCGGCACGCTCGGTCAGGCACTCGACCGCGACCACCAATGCCGTCTTGGTCGAGGGGCTTTAGATTGGGCAACTCGCAGTGCGTGGCCAGGTGGTCAGCCGCGCGCACTGCTGCAGCCGACCGTGGATGCAACGGTGCTCGACGTCGGCGGCGGCACGGGCTACTGCACCCGGCCACTTGCCTGCGACACCGATGCCGCAGTCGTCGGCGTCGATGCCAATCACGCGTGGCTCGCCTACACACGCAATCATCGTCTGCGCCACGACCTGTTCGCCGCCGGCACGGTCGGCACGTCGCTGACCGCCAGCACTTCTCCGGCGCGCGCGCAGTCGTAGCCGGGTAGCGTTCGCGCTGCCTGCCGAAACGGCTCGCCCTTCAACTCGGCGAACAGGGCGCGCACGGCGCGCTCGTCATTGCGACTGCGCCGCACCGCGAGGAAGTAGTGTTCGTGCAGCACCGGGATGAAATCGAGGTCGAAGCGCCGCGCCGCCGCCTCGATCCCGATGCCGGCGTCGGCCTCGCCGCCGGCGATCAATGCCGCCACCGCAGCGTGGGTGTATTCCTCGGTCGTGTAGCCCGGTATATCCGCGGGATCGATGCCCTGCTGATTGAGCAACAGGTCGAGCAGCAAACGGGTTCCGGCGCCGTGCTGGCGGTTGAGAAATCTCACCCTCGGCGACGCCAGGTCTGCGATGCTGTGCAAGCGCTTCGGATTGCCCTTGACCACCATCAGGCCCTGGGGGCGCCGGGCGAGGTACAGGAGCATGTCGCGCCGCTGCTTGAGATGCGTGCGGTACTGGTTCCAGATCGGCGCCCCGAGCGGCCCCTCGGGGCAATGGAAACCCGCGACATCGCAGCGGCCCTGGTCGAAGGAGGCAAGGCTTTCCAGACTGCCGCGGTTTTCGAGCTCCATTTCCTGACCACGCTCGAGCATGAGTTCGCGCAGCTTGGCGAGCGCCAGATCATGGCTGGCGTGAATCACGAGCGAGGCGGGCGCGCCGCGCGAGCCCGGCTGCAGTGCGCGCAAGACCTCCGCGCGAGCCTGATTGAGGCGCGGTGCCAGTGCCTTGCGCAGGCGCGCATCGAGCGTGACCAAGGTCACCCCCAGCGGCGCGAGCGTCGATCCGCGCCCGCGCGCCATATGAACCAGGGGCTGGCCGAGCAGTTCCTCGCCGCGAGCCAGCAGCCCCCAGGCATTGCGGTAGGAAACCCCGACCGCCCGCGCCGCCGAGGCGATCGAGCCGCTGCGTTCGATGGCGGCGAGCAGGGCGACGAGTTGTCCACCGTGGTGCCCCGGGCCGATACCGAGGTTCCAGGCAATATCCACCGTGACGTCGTAATATGCCCGTCGCGACATATTTTGCATTTCCTCCTAACCAAGCTAGGATCGTGCCCTGCGTCGATTCGCAGGCATGTCCAGTATTGCATATTTCGCAGGCCCCGGGATCGACGTCCTCGGAGTCGTGGCGGATGACTGGACGCCTTTCACGTTATGGAGAAATGGCATGAAACTCAGCGCCCGAAACCAGCTCAAGGGAACCGTCAAATCCATCACCCACGGCGCGATCAACAGCGAAGTGGTGATCGAAGTGGCGCCCGGCGTGCAGATCACGGCTCAGGTGACGACGGCCTCTGTACACGCCCTCGGGCTGAAGGAAGGCGGCACGGCCTATGCCATCATCAAGGCTGACAGCGTCATGGTGGGTGTCGAGCACTGAGCAAACGACACGCTGCCACGGCCGCGATGTCCGACTGCCCACCGGCACGCGAGAACACGCATCTCCTGAACCATGGACACTATCGGCCCGAGCTTCGCAACCGCCCTCGGCCTGGTCGGCGCAGGCGACGAGAAGCTGCTCGCCATCGTCCTGCTCAGCCTGCGTGTAAGCATGACCGCCACGCTGTGCGCCGCGCTGCTCGGCATGCCGATCGGTGCCGCCATGGCTGTCGGCAGGTTTCCGGGGCGCAAGGTGCTCACCGTGGTACTTAACGCCTTCATGGGCCTGCCTCCGGTGGTGGTGGGCCTGCTCGTCTATCTGCTGCTTTCGCGCGCCGGGCCGCTCGGCCAGTTCGGCTTGCTGTTCACCCCGGCGGCAATGATCGTCGCCCAGACCGTGCTCATCACGCCCATCATCGCCGCGTTGACGCGCCAGATCATCGAGGACGCCTGGCGCGAGTATGAGGAACAACTGCGTTCGCTCGGCGCCGGCACCGGCCGCGCCGCGCTGACACTGCTTTGGGACACGCGCTTCTCGCTGTTCACGGCGCTGCTCGCCGGCTTCGGACGCGCGGCGGCCGAGGTGGGTGCGGTGATGATCGTCGGCGGCAACATCGACGGCGTCACCCGGGTCATGACCACGACCATCGCCCTGGAAACGAGCAAGGGCGACCTGCCGCTGGCGCTGGCGCTCGGCCTCATCCTCATTACTTTGGTGCTCATGATCAATGCGGCCGCCTACCTGACGCGCGAGTGGGCATCGCGCCAGTACGGATGACGGCAACCGCGCGACCGATATTTCCGCTGGCGCTGGAGGACGTGAGCTTCGGACGCAATGGCAACAAGATCATCGATCGCATCTCGCTGGCCATCGACAGCCGCGTGCGCACGGTGATTCTGGGCGCCAACGGCGCCGGCAAGAGCGTGCTGATGCGGCTCATGCACGGGCTGCTGGAGCCCAAGTCAGGACGCATAACCTGGTGCGGCGGTGAGGAACGTCCGCGCGCGCAGGCGATGGTTTTCCAGCGGCCGGTGATGTTGCGCACTTCCGCGTTACGCAACGTCGCCTACGCCCTCAAGCTGGCAGGCGTCGGCGGCTCGGCACGGCGTGTCCGCGCGCGGGCAGCGCTCGACCGTGTAGGACTTTTGCATCTCGCGTCCCGGCCCGCACGGGTACTGTCCGGCGGCGAGCAGCAGCGCCTGGCGCTGGCGCGCGCCTGGGCGCTGGAACCCCAGGTGCTGTTTCTCGACGAGCCCACGGCCAGCCTCGATCCCACGGCCACGCGCGAAGTCGAGGACGTGATCGGCGGTATTGCCGCCGGCGGCTGCAAGATCATCATGACGACGCACAACCTCGGACAGGCACGACGCCTCGCCGATGAGATCATCTTTCTTCATCGCGGCCGGGTCATGGAATACACGCCGGCCACGGAGTTCTTCCGGCAACCGCGTTCGGCGGAAGCCGATGCATTCATCAAAGGAGAATCACCTTGGACATGATCCGCCGCATGCTGCTCGCTGCTCTCCCCGCCCTGGCGCTCGTCGCTGCCGGCGTCCACGCTGCCGACCCGTTCATCGTCGTCTCATCGACCACGTCCACCGAGCAATCGGGGCTGTTCGGCCACATCCTTCCGGAGTTCACGAAGAAGACCGGCATCCAGGTCCGGGTCGTGGCACTGGGCACGGGGCAGGCACTGGACATGGCACGGCGCGGTGATGCCGATGTCGTGTTCGTGCATGACAAGGCGGCCGAAGAGAAGTTCATCGCGGAGAGCTTCGGCGTCGAGCGCAAGGAGGTGATGTACAACGACTTCGTGCTCGTCGGTCCCAAGGACGATCCGGCCAAGGTCGCCGGCGGCAAGGACATCGCCGAGGCGCTGAAGAAAATCGAAGCGGCCAAGGCGCCGTTCGTCTCCCGCGGCGACAAGAGCGGCACGCACGCGGCGGAGCTGCGACTGTGGAAAGCGGCCGGCATCGACCTCGACCAGACCAAGGGTGCGTGGTACCGCGACACCGGCTCCGGCATGGGCCCGGCGCTCAACACGGCGGCGTCGATGAATGCCTACATCCTCGCCGACCGCGGCACTTGGCTGTCGTTCAAGAACCGGCGCGATCTGGCGATCACCGTCGAGGGCGATCCGCGCCTGTTCAATCAGTATGGCATCATTCTGGTCAACCCCGCGAAGCACGCCCACGTGAAGAAGGAACAGGGTCAGCAGTTCGTCGACTGGGTGGTGTCGGCAGAGGGACAGAAGGCGATCGCCGACTACAAGATCGGCGGCGAGCAGTTGTTCTTCCCGAACGCCAAACGCTGATGTCATCTGGCTCGGCCGTTCGCGGCGTCGTCACCCTGGTACTCACCCTGCTCGCCGGTGCCGCTTCGGCGGCTGAAGTTGTGGTGGCCGTCGCCGCGAACTTCGCCAAGCCGATGGAGGAAGTCGCCGCCCGCTTCAAGGCGCGCACGGGTCACGAAGTCCGTCTTTCGGTGGGGGCCACGGGCACTTTCTATCGCCAGATCGTTAACGGCGCCCCCTTCGATGCGCTGTTGGCAGCCGACGCGGAAACCCCGCAAAGGCTGGAGGCGGAACACCGGAGCGTACCGGGATCGCGGTTCACCTATGCCGTGGGGCGGCTCGTATTGTGGAGCGCGGACACGGGACGGGTGGACCGACAGGGAAGGGTGCTTGCGGGTGGGCAGTTCGCCCGACTTGCCATCGCTTCCCCCGATCTCGCCCCCTACGGGCGTGCCGCCCGCTCGGTACTGATGAAGCTTGGCGTGTGGGAGGCGGTGCGGCCAAAGTTGGTCACGGGTGAGAACGTCAACCAAACCTTCACCTTCGTCGCAACGAAGAACGCGGATCTTGGCTTCGTCGCGCTTTCCCAGGTCAAGTCGCTCGATCCGTCCAGGGCAGGCTCGATGTGGATCATTCCGACCGAACTCCACGAACCCCTGGTGCAGGACGCCGTCTTGCTGGAGAAAGGTAAAGACAACACCGCCGCGCGCGAGTTGCTGGATTTCATGCGCAGCGCGGAGATCCGCAGTCACTTGATACAGCTCGGCTACGCCACGCCCTGAACACTGCAAAAGGAACAATCCCATGCAAATACTCCCTGCTCTGCTCACACCTCGCCCCATCGTGCTCGCCGTGATGCTCGGACTGGCCACGGGTTCCGTGTGCCAGGCGCAGTCGGCGACGACGGAGACGTACGGAAGCGGGTCCGACCGCTTCACTCTAGCCACCGGCAGTCCGGGCGAGTTGGGGCTGCTCAAAGCGCTGGCGGAAGCCTTCGCTCACGAAGCCGGCGCACAGATGATCTGGCACAAGGCAGGAACCGGTGCGTCGATGAAGCTGCTGAAGGAGCGAAAGGTGGACATGGTCATGGTGCATGCGCCCGGTGAGGAGCAGAAAGCCGTGCAGGAGGGCTGGGCAATGAAGCGCACGCTGATCGGCTCCAACGAGTTCTACATCCTCGGGCCCGAAGCCGATCCGGCGGGCATCAAGGCGGCCAGCGGTGCCGCCGACGCCTATCGCCGTGTCGCCGCGAATCAGGCGAAGTTCGTCTCGCGCGGCGACAACTCGGGAACGCACCAGAAGGAAATGCAGGTGTGGAAAGCGGCCGGCATCGAGCCCAGGGGCGACTGGTACATCGTCACGAAGGACTTCATGACGGCGAGCCTGAAACGGGCGGACGCCGAGGGCGCGTATTTCATGTGCGACAGCAGCACCTGGGTGGCGGAGAAGAAGAACGCGCCGAAGCTCAGGATCCTGTACCGTGGTGACAGGTTCCTGGTCAACACTTATCACGCCATGGCGGCCCCTGCGGGGGCGACGCCGGGGCAGGCGACGGCGGTCAGGTTCATAGATCTCGTCGCCGGCGAGAAGGGACAGAGAATCATCCGCGAGTTCGGCGTGGAGCGCTTCGCGGAACCGCTATACAACGATTCCGTTTACGCAGCGAAATACGCGCATTGAAGCCGGGACGATACACCGGGACACGTTCGCGGCTTCACACCTTGCCGCGCTCCGTCAAGCTTCGCCACTCATCGTCGTCGTAGAGCCGGGAACGGGTGAGGAAGCGCAGACCCTCCGGCCCTTCCAGGGAGAACATGCCGCCACGGCCGGGCACGACGTCGATGATGAGTTGCGTGTGCTTCCAGTACTCGAATTGCGGCTTGCTGATGTAGAACGGGCTGCCGCCGATGACGCCGAGCAGTTTGTCCGACTCGCCGACGAGAAACTCGCCCAACGGGTAGCACATCGGCGCGCTGCCGTCGCAGCAGCCCCCCGACTGATGGAACATGAGCGGACCGTGCTTCGCCTTGAGCCGCTCGATGAGCTCGAGCGCCGCCGGCGTAGCGGTCACCTGCTGTACATCATCCGGGCTCATGGGTGCGCGCTCCGCAATTGGAAAATGCGGACCGGCGATGCCGGCCCGCAAGAAGACCGGCAGGACGCTCCTTGCAGCGCCCTGCCGTGACGCTCAGAAGAAGCCCAAGGCCTTGGGCGAATAGCTGACGAGCAAGTTCTTGGTCTGCTGGTAATGGTCGAGCATCATCTTGTGCGTTTCGCGCCCGATGCCAGACTGCTTGTAGCCGCCGAACGCCGCATGGGCCGGATACGCGTGGTAGCAGTTGGTCCACACCCGGCCGGCCTGGATGGCCCGGCCCATGCGGTAGGCGCGGGAACCGTCGCGGGTCCACACGCCGGCACCGAGGCCGTACAGCGTGTCGTTGGCGATCGCGAGCGCTTCCTCCTCGTCCTTGAACGTGGTGACGCTGACCACGGGACCGAAGATCTCCTCCTGGAAGATGCGCATCTTGTTGTGGCCTTTGAACACCGTGGGCTTGACGTAGAAGCCGCCATCGAGGTCGCCGCCGAGCCGCGCCTGCTCGCCGCCGGCCAGCACGCTCGCTCCCTCCTGGCGACCGATGTCGATGTAGGAGAGGATCTTCTGCAGTTGCTCGCTGGATGCCTGGGCGCCGATCATGGTGGTCTTGTCCAATGGATTACCCTGCTTGACCTGCGCCACGCGCTTCAGCGCCCGCTCCATGAAGCGGTCGTAGAGGGACTCCTGGATCAGCGCGCGGGAGGGGCAGGTGCACACTTCGCCCTGGTTGAGCGCGAACATGACGAAACCCTCGACCGCCTTGTCGAGAAAATCGTCATCGCGCGCCGCCACGTCGTCGAAGAAGACGTTCGGCGACTTCCCGCCCAGCTCCAGCGTCACGGGAATTATGTTCTGGGAAGCATATTGCATGATCAGGCGCCCGGTCGTAGTCTCGCCCGTGAAGGCGATCTTGGCGATGCGCGGGTTGGACGCGAGCGGTTTGCCGGCTTCGACGCCGAAGCCGTTCACGATGTTCAGCACGCCCGCCGGCAGCAAGTCCTGAACGAGTTCCGCCAGCACGAGGATGCCGAGCGGCGTCTGCTCCGCCGGCTTGAGCACCACGCAGTTGCCGGCGGCCAAAGCGGGGGCGATCTTCCACGCCGCCATCAGGATGGGAAAGTTCCACGGAATGATCTGACCCACGACGCCGAGCGGTTCGTGGAAATGGTAGGCGATGGTGTTGGCATCGATCTCGCAGATCGAGCCTTCCTGGGCGCGCACGCAGGCGGCGAAGTAGCGGAAGTGGTCGATCGCCAGCGGGATGTCGGCCGCCATGGTCTCGCGGATCGGCTTGCCGTTGTCCCAGGTTTCCGCGTGGGCGAGCAGATCGAGGCTTGCCTCCATGCGGTCGGCGATCTTGTTGAGCACGTTGGCGCGCTGCGCCGGTGCGGCGTGTCCCCACGCGGCCTTGGCGGCATGGGCGGCGTCGAGGGCCAGTTCGATGTCCTCGGCGCTCGAGCGCGGGACCTGACAGAACGCCTTGCCCGTGACCGGCGTTATGTTGTCGAAGTACTCGCCCTTGACCGGGGCCTGCCACTTGCCGCCGATGAAGTTTGCATACCTGGACTTGAACTCGATGGGAAAGCCGAATTTGCCTGGCTCGATTTTCACGGAACTCCTCCTGTTGGTAATGAATCTGGAAACTGCAGGAATCGCAGTGATGCGCCCTGGTGCACGGGTCGTGCCAGATCGGTGTCCGTCCGGCACATGCGCAAGCCAGAGCGATGATTTCAGGAGCTATTCTTCTTGCCAGCGAAGTCAGGTTTTGTGCCAGTCCCGTGATGCGCCCCGCCGTTTCGCGGAAATCGGAAACTGATGGTCGCAACTCTCGTCGCTTCTTGCGACATCGGTCGCAAATTGCGACAACGGATCAGGAGCAGCCATGGATTCACGGCGCGATACGCGCTATAGCATCAGGGACGTGCGCCGGCAGTTTTTTGTTGCCGGAGACGTATCTGCCGCCGCGCCGCAGGAGATCATCCGCTCCTGGCGGCGTTGCGTCGACAACGGCCTGGCGGAGAGCGAACGACTGCAGTTCGATCCCCTGTCCGCCACTGACCTGGAACTGCGGTGCGAGCGTAACCGCTTGCTTCTTGCGGCGGCGGAGCCGGAGATCGACGCGCTGTACGAGCAAGTAATCGATCGCGGTGCCACCGTCATTCTGACCGACCCCGACGGGCTCATTCTCCAGTCGCGCGGCTGTGCCGAATTCCTCAAGAAGGCCGAGCGCGTCGCATTGCGCCCGGGCGCGTTCTGGACCGAGCAGAGCAAGGGCACCAATGCAATCGGCACCGCGATTGCGGAGCGCAAGGCGGTCCAGGTGCACGGCGCCGAACATTTCCTGTCACGCTTGCATCACCTTACCTGCTCGGCAACGCCCATCGTCGATCCGTACGGCGAGCTTGCCGGCATCCTCGACATCTCCGGCGATGCCCGCGCCGAGCCCATGCATGATCCGTCGCTGCTGATTCTCGCGAGCCAGTACATCGAACACCGCATGTTCGGTCAGCGCTTCGATCAGTCCCTGGTGCTGCGTTGTCACACGCGAGCCGAATATCTCGGCAGCCCGCGGGAGGGCGTCCTCGTATTCGACGATGATCGCCTGGTGGCCGCCAATCGCAATGGCTTGGTTTTCGTGGGCAGTGACTACGCCGCTCTCGGCAACGTCGTGTTCGACCAACTCTTCGACACGACGATCGGCGTCGCGCTGGCGCTGTGTCACAGTACTACGGGATTGCCCGGCAAACTGCGCACGCGCTCGGGCAAGTGGCTGTTCTCGTGCTTGCGCCGGGGTGTGGGCGCAGCAACGGCGCCGAAGCGCCACGCCCGCGCACCGCGGCCCGGTCCGCCCGCGGCCGAGGCCCAGGGCACGGCCCACGCGCCGACAGCCATGCTTTTCGACACCCGCTCCGCGCGCCAGCTCGAGAAAGCCGTGCGTGTGGTCGACGCCGGTATGCAGGTGACGGTATTGGGCGAAACAGGTGTCGGCAAGGAGGTCTTCGCCCGTCGCCTGCACGAACTCAGCCAACAGCGGGACGGGCCTTTCATTGCCCTCAACTGCGCCGCCGTGCCCGAGACGCTGATCGAGTCCGAACTATTCGGCTACGAGGAGGGAGCCTTCACCGGGGCGCGTCGCCGGGGCATGCCCGGCAAGCTGCGGCAGGCCGAAGGGGGCACACTGTTTCTCGACGAAGTCGGTGACATGCCGCTGGCCATGCAGGCGCGGCTGCTGCGGGTGCTGCAACAGCGCGAAGTGACCCCTCTGGGCGGCGGACGTCCCTACACGGTGAGCATCGCGATCGTATGCGCGACGCACCGCGAACTCGAGTCGATGATCGCCGATGGCACGTTTCGCGCTGATCTCTTCTATCGACTCAATCACTTCATCGTCCGTCTTCCGGCGCTGCGCGAACGCGACGACCTGCCCGCGCTGGTGGACCACATCATGGCCATGACCGGCGCCACGGAGCGCGGCATACGGCTCGCGCCCGCAGCACGCCAGCGCTTGCTCGACCGCTGCTGGCCGGGCAACGTTCGTCAGCTCGACACCGTCGTGCGCACCCTGGTCGTACTCGCCGGGGACGGCGAAGAAATCGGTGTCGAATCCTTGCCCGAAGAAATCCAGTCGTCGGCCCGCACCCCCGACGAACCGGCGATAGCTGCGCAAGGACTTGCGGAGATCGAACTGGCGACGATCCGCGAAGCATTGACGCAGTGCCGAGGCAACGTCAAGCAAGCGGCGCAGATGCTCGGCATCAACCGCAGCACCATCTATCGCAAGCTGCAGCGCGCACATTCGCTGCGGGACGTATAGCTACGAGCGAGCCAAGCAAAAAAAGGCTGGCGTGCGCCGGCCTTTTACATGCACTCGGGCGATTCCGTACATCGTCCAACCGAACGCCACGCCGAGCGAATCCTGGTACATGCGCAGATCGGCATCGCCACCGCCAAACGCGACGAGGGTCGATTCCGAGCCATCGCCAGGGTTATCGACGGACTGTCGAGAGGACTCGATACCACCACCCGAAAGCGCTAACATTAGCGTAGCGTGATCGGGCATCCAACTTTCGTGGGGCCCGGGGTGTAACCCGATGCAAGAGGATGAGCCCGCTCGCAAGCTATGCCCCCATGATCAAGACAAACAAACAATCCCCGAAACATGAGTTGATGACGCTCTTCGCACGCGTCGCCAAAGCTCTGGCGCACGCCAGCCGCCTCGAGCTTCTTGAGGCCTTGGCGCAGGGGGAGCGCAGCGTCGATGCGTTGGCGAAGGCCTGTGATATGCCCGTGTCCAATGCTTCCCATCATCTGCAGATCCTGCGCGATTCTGGCGTGCTGGTCTCGCGAAAGGAGGGGCTGCAGGTTTTCTATGCCCTCGCGGACGACGAAATCACGCCCATCTTGACGAGCATCCGGCGCGTGGCGGAAAGGCAGTTGGCCGAGGTGGAGCGCATCGTGCGCGAGAACTTCCAGCGGCGCGACGCGTTGCACCCGGTCCGCCGGGAGGAACTGATCGCGATGGTACGCAAGGGCGAAGCGATAGTGATCGATGTTCGGCCGGCGCAGGAATTCGACGCCGGCCACATACCCGGTGCCATCAATGTGCCCATGGAGTCCCTGCCCAGACGTCTCAAGAAGCTTCCCAAAGATCAGGAGGTCGTTGCCTACTGCCGCGGCCCGTACTGCATGCTTGCCTTCGAGGCCGTCGAGGCGCTGCGCAAGAAGGGTTATCGCGCGCGACGCCTCGAAGACGGTTTCCCCGAGTGGAAGGCTGAACGGCTCCCTGTGGAGCAGTAAACGCGCCCTGCGATCCTGTCGGGCTTAGTTCCGCGCGCGCTTCGCCGGTTCGGCGATGCCGTGCTTGCGCATCTTCTCCCAGAGGTTCTTGCGGCTGATGCCCAGGGTTTCCGCCGTCTCGCCGATGCGCCACAGGTGCGCGGCGAGCGTCTGCTCGATATAGCGCTTTTCGCAGGCATCGATGTATGCGATCAGGGTATCTCCGGTCAAAGCGCCACTCGAGCCGAGAGGCGGGATGTCGCCGAACAGGGCTTCCGGAGTCAATTGCGCGCGCTCCGCCATGACACAGGCACGCTCGATGCAGTGCTTCAGTTCGCGGATGTTGCCCGGCCATGGATGCGACAGCAGAGCACGCTCGGCCGCTTCGGTGAAAACGAACAGCGCACCGCCTTTCTTCGCCGATTGCTCCATGGCGAAGCGCCGCGCCAGCCATAAGATATCTTCGCGTCGCTCGCGCAGTGGCGGTATGCGCAAATGGATGACGTTGATGCGGTAGTACAGATCTTCGCGAAACCGGCCGGCTTCCACCATCTGGCGCAGGTCCTCGTGGGTAGCGCAGATCAGGCGGACGTCAACATGTACCGGGGTTTCGCCCCCGACGCGTGTCACCGTGCGTTCCTGAATGGCGCGCAAGAGCTTGGCCTGCATGACGAGCGGCATGTCGCCGACTTCGTCCAGAAACAGCGTGCCGCCGTCGGCCTGCTCGAAGTACCCGCGGCGCTCCCGGGACGCACCCGTGAACGCGCCTTTTTCGAAGCCGAACAATTCCGCTTCGAGTAGCGCCTCGGGGATCGCCGCGCAGTTGACCGCCACGAACGGTCGGGATTGGCCGTTCTCGCCGAGCAAATGAAGTTGGCGCGCGACCTGCTCCTTGCCCACACCCGATTCGCCGGTGAGCAGGACTGTGCCATCCGAGGCCGCCAGACGCGCAAGCACCTGCCCGATCCGGCGCATGGCCGGCGAGACGCCCAGTTGAAAACCGTCCGCGGGAATACTCTCGATCGGGGTACCGAGCTGGCGTATGCGCTGCATCAAGGCATTGACGTCGAGCGGCTTGGTCAGATAATCGGCGGCGCCCAACTTCAAAAGCCGGACTGCCTGGTCGATGGCGCCGTAGCCCGTGATGAACAGGAAGGGGGGCGCATCGCTGCGGGCTTGGCGCAATTGGACAAAGACTTCTTCGCCGCTCAGATCCGGCAGGTGGATGTCGCTGACCACGACGCAGTAGCGCTTGCGTTGCAGGGCCAGCAGCGCGTCGCGCCCGAGCTTGTGCCAGTCGTATTCGAAGCCCTCCATCTCGAAGCGGTCGCCCAGGGCTTCGCCCATCAACTCGTCGTCCTCGATCAGGCAGACGCGTAACGGTTCGGTACTCATGTGGCAACTCCAGCGGGCAATTCGACGCGGAATCGCGTCGTGCCATCGTTGCAGTCCGCACCGATCTGGCCGCCCAATTGCGAAACGATCTGGTATGTAACCCAGAGGCCCAAACCATGCCCGGCGTCGTTGCCGCTGACGAAAGGCTCGAACAGATGGGTCAATACCTCGGGCGGGATGCGGCGACCAGTATTTTCCGTCTCGATCGTAAGGCGTTCGTGACCGTAGTCGAGGCGGCAATGGACAACGCCGGACGGTTCCGACGCCTGCACGCCGTTGAGCAGCATATTCATCAGAACCTGGCGCACGAGCGTCGCCGGCAACGCCAGGGGCTGCGCGATGTTATGTTCGACGCGCACACTCACCGAGCGTTTGTGCGCCTCGCCCGAAAGCAGCAACTGAACGTCCTCTACGTCGTGCGGCACGAAATCCCGGCTTTTGACCTTGGCCTCCACCATCATCGCGCTGACTGTGTCGCGGATCTGTGCCAAGCCGCGTTCGATCATCGCTACGGTTTTCAGGGTACGCTCGTCGTTGCCCGCGCGGCGCTTGAAGTTGTCCAGGGCCACCAGCATGCCGCCGAGGGGGTTGTTGATTTCGTGGGCCAGTCCGGCGGACAGCCGGCCGACCGCCGCAAGCCGCTCGGAACGGACCATTTCCTGTTCCAACTCGGCTTTCTCGCGCAGGGAGCGGACCATCACGCCGAAATTCTCGAACAGCTGACCGAGTTCGTCCTGATATGTGTAGGTTCCGCGTGGTGGCTCGCGCAGCGTGCCATGCGTCACGTCGCTTGCGCTGCGCGCCAGCGCGAGCAGAGGCACGGAGGTGCGCTGCCCCCAGTACCAGTTGATCGGCAGCAGCACCGCCAGCACCAGAAGGCCGATGCCGGCGCTGCGCCAGGCGACGCTGCCGAAGCGCATTAGAAAGACATCCTTGGAATGGACGATCACCAGCGTGCCGAGGCGCGCGCCTTCCTCGGCGATCGGAATCGCAACATAAATGCGCTGTGCGCCGGAAAGATCGATGATCGGCGCTTCGGGTTCGGGATGGGTCGCGATGCGTTCCGCGAGCCGCCGCTGATCCTCGCCCAGGCTGCGCAGCTCGGCTAGCATGGGAACGGTCTTGGGATGGCTGGAGGCGAACACCTGTTGCTGCCTGTCCAGCGCCAGGATCATCTCCGGCCGGATCGGATTGTCGCCCGCTTCGCCGTGCAGCGGCGCCCGAATGATTTCGAAGGCCTGCCACACCTCCTCCTGCAGCATGGCCGAAAAGAGCGTCTTGGCCAGGGTCCTCCCGAGTCCCGCCGAACTGCCCAGCAGGTCCTGTTCGAGATCCTCGTAGGCCTGCGCAATCAGCGTGGTCGATACCGCCAGTATCGCCGTCACGATCAACAGACTGCCCCAAAGGGGAATCTTATAACGGAAACTGAGGTTGAACAGGACGTTCATTGCTCGCCGACGCTGCGTATCAACCGCTCGGTGCGTTCGAACAACTTGGTGTCGCCGGCAATGAAACCGTCCAGGTTGAGCAGCCGGAGCATTTCCCGGCCCTCCTCGTCGGTTTGCATGTCCAGAAGCAGTTTTTGCAGCGCCCGGAAGTCCTCGTCATCCACGGAGGTCTGCGCAACGAAGGGCGCGAAACCGTATTCCTGGGATTTTCCGACGACGCGGATGGCCGAAGTGAGCTCTGGCCTGCCGATGGACAAGGTGTCCCACACGTGGCTGCTCACAGCGCCGCCGTCGGCGAGGCCGGTGGCGACGGCCTCGATGACGCGCCGGTGCGACCAGGCGAAAAAGGTCTTGCGGAAATAATGCGCGGGATCTTCGCCGGCCAGTTGTAATTGGTAGCGCGGCGTCAGGTAGCCGGTATTCGAATAAGGGTCGGTGTAGGCGAACACCTTATCCTTGAGCTGGGAATATGAGGTTGTGGAGGTATCCGTCGCCGGGACGATGAGATAGGACTGGTAATACGGGCGTCCCTTATGAACTGGCACTGCCAGAAGCCGGACCTGCTTCCTGAAATACACGTAGGGATAGTCGCAAATCCAGGCGAAGTCGAGCTTTCTCAACCGCAACATGTCCATGGTCTCGATGTAGCGGTCGCGCCGAACAAACTCCACGGAGCGCCCTAGTTTCCGCTCCATGTAAAGGCGCCATTTTTCGAGCGGCCGGTACTGGTCGTGCGGGAAAGTCGGCGTCAAGCCGATTCGCAACGGCTTGTCTGCTTGTGCATCACCTGCAAACGACGTACCGCTCACTAGCAACATCACAAACAGAATCACGAAAAATGGATTGTTCATAAAGTGGGTGTTACGAAATGGAAACCAAAACACTTCCGCTCTGCATAACCGTTACGGACCAGTAATCCGAGAGGTGACCTTCTACCAATATTACCGCCCAAGGTACCGCCGTCTCCCATTCCGACGTTTGACGTTTATCAATCCATTCAAAGTGCTAGCACAGCCAAACGGCAGTCTGGTCCATTTTGTGCAATGCAGAAATTGGAGAGCCGCTATCCAGATTGCCGTCTTTTATCTGTGTTTGCGCAAGCTCTGTGCCATAGCACAACAGCCGATTCGATTGCAAATGAACCACTCTCGATTAGATCCTGCGTTGTCATGTGCGCGCCGCAGGCTCGCACGCGGACCTGTCGACACAAGTATTGAACATATGAATGAGCCGATAGATTCGCGGTTACCGGCTGGTAACGCCTCGTGTTGCATCGCCAGCAAGCCGCTTCCGAACCAAATGAATCTGAGGAGGATGAACGTATGAAACTGCTCGACAATCACCTGACCCGGCGGGATTTCCTCAAGGTTACCGGGACGACGGCGCTGCTGACGCAGATCCATCCGGCCAATGCGCAGGAATGGCTGGCCCAGGTCGGCAAGGCCGGCTCGCAGCCGGACAAGGTCGGCGCCGACGCCAAGATCGTGCGCAGCGTCTGCCTGATGTGCCACAGCGGCTGCGGCATCCAATGCACCATCGTCAACGGCGAGCTGGTCAAGATCGACGGCAACCCCTACCACCCGAACTGCTACGACTACGTGGCCAAGGGCGACATCGTCGAGGAGAGCGACCTCGACGGCGGGTTGGGCGGCAAGGACGTCGGCACGCTGTGCGCCAAGGGCCAGGCCGGCATCTACGCGCTGTACAGCCCGGCGCGGCTGAAGCACCCGCTGAAGCGCGTCGGCCCGCGCGGCTCGGGCAAGTGGAAGACCATTTCCTGGGAACAGGCGCTGACCGAAATCACCGAAGGCGGGCTGCTGTTCAAGGACGTTCCGGGGGAGGAAGCACGTCAGGTCGAGGGGCTCAAGTCCATCCTCAACAATGACAAGCCCATCGGCCCCGAGGATTCGGATTACATGGACGAGGCGCCGCCGGAAGGCTGGGGCCCGAAACGCAACCAGTTCGTCTGGGCGCACGGGCGCAACGAGCAGTCGCCGCTGACACCGCGCTTCGTCAAGGAATCCTGCGGCTCGCCCAACATGCTCAACCATTGCGACCGCTGCGCGGGCACCTTCTACAACGTGGTCGAGCACGTTATGAACGTGCCGCCCTACGAGATCGGCGCCTACGCCGATTACGAGTACTGCACCTACCTCATCAGCGTCGGATCGAACATCACCCACGCCGACTATCCCGGCCAGACCCGCGCGCGCTACCTGCAGAAGCTGGCCAAGCGCACCGGGCCGGACGCCAAGCAGTTCAAGCACGTCATCGTCGATCCCTGGCTTTCCCCGGCGGCGGCCAAGGCGCTGCAGTCCGGCAGGGGCGAGTGGATTCCGCTCAAACCCTCGACCGACGCCTTCTTCCTGCTCGGCATGCTGCGCTGGATGATCGACAACAAGGCCTACAAGACCGACTTCCTCACGCTGCCCAACCAACAGGCGGCGAAGATGACCGGCCGGCGCAACTGGACCGACATGACCTATCTGGTGCGAACCAAGGAGCCGAAGCTCTACCTGACCGGCAAGGACGCAGGTCTCGGCCAGGCCGACTACGTGGTGCTGGTCGGCGGCAAGCCGACGCTGTTCCATGAGGTCGAAGGCGCGGCGGACCTGGATGCCGAGGTCGATATCGGCGGCGTGAAATACAAGACAGTGTTCCGCATGCTGCGCGAGCGCGCGCAGGAGAAGACCATCGAGGAATGCGAGAAATTCTGCGACATTCCGGCCGGCACCATCGCCCGCCTGGCGAAGGAGTTCTCCGCCGCCAAGCGCCCGGTAATCGAGATGTTCCGCGGCCCGGTCCAGCAGTCCAACGGCTGGTGGAACGGCCAGGCCCTCATCACCCTGAACATGATGCTCGACAACATCGACCGCAAGGGCGGCTACATCCCCGGCCACAAGGCCTACAGCGGATCGGTCGGCGGGCCGAAACGCGATAACAAGGGCGTGCCGGTGGACCGCCACAAGGCCAAGTACCAGGGCAAGAAGGCGACGTCGAGCCGGCCCTTCTATCCCCTGGCGGTCCGCACCGTGACGACCGAATTCTTCGCCTCGGTCAGGAAGGGCTATCCCTACAAGAACAAGGCCTATCTGAACTACTACAACGATCCGGCCTACACCCAGCCGCTCAACTGGACCGTCACCGAGGCGCTGCTCGACCTGAAGGCCATGCCGCTCACCTTCAGCATCGATGCCTACATGGGCGAGACGACCCTGCTGTGCGACTACGTCCTGCCGGACACCGAGTACCTCGAGCGTTTCGGCGGCTTCAAGACCTATCCGCCGGTGAAGACCCAGGTGCAGGCGCTGCGCCAGCCGGTCGTCGGCACCATCGATCCGAAGACCAAGGACTATCGCGGCGTCCATCCCGACGTGCAGACGGCCGACGACACCCTGATCCAGCTCGCCATCCGCTGCGGCTGTCCCGGCTTCGGCAAGGACGGTGGCGGGCCGGGCAAGGATCTGATGAACTCCTGGCAGTTCTGGAACGAGTTCTACAAGAACGGCGACTTCAAGGGCGAGCCGGGGCTGGATCCGGACAGCCGCCTGGTCAAGCTCGGCGGCAAGTACGAGAACCCGGCCAAGCAGTACGACGGCGACTACACGCGCTTCCCCGGCGGACGCCAAGTGCGCGGGCTCTACGCCTACGCCGCGAACGTGGCAGCGAACAAGAACAGCATGACCGGCAAGTACTACGACGGCCTGCCGCAGTACCGCTTCATCGTCGACTGCACCGAGAAGGAGATCGATCCGGCCATCTGGAAGGAATATCCGCTCCAGCTGCATACCCACAAGGACGCCTGGCATACCCAGACGCGCACCATGAACAACCTGTGGCTGGCGGAAATCAAGCCGCAGAACTTCGCCGAGATCAATCCGGCTGACGCGCAGAAGCTGGGCGTGGTGAGCGGCGACTGGGTCAAGGTCAAGTCGCCCTCCAGCCGGCACATCCCCTTCGTCGAGACCTCGATGGGCGACGGCTGGTACAAGATGCAGGTGCGGGTCACCAGCCGCATCCGGCCGGGCGTCTTCTCGGTCAGCAACTCCTACGGGCGCTGGGGCGCCGGCGGCAAGGCCTGGGCGGCCGACGGCAAGCCGCAGTACTTCGACAAGCGCATCGGTGCCGGCTTCAGCGTGAATCCGCTCTACATGGCCGACCCGGTGCTGGGCGACCGCATCCTCATCGATCCGGTGGCCGGCGGCACCCAGAGCTACGGTACCCCGCTGCGCGTGGAAAAAATCTAAGGAGACCGTAATGGCTGAGTACAATCCCGTACTGCCCCGCGAAGTCGTCGATCGCTCCTTCGCGAAACAGGGCCCGAAGCAATACACGCTGTGGGTCGACCTCGAGCACTGCATCGGCTGCAACGCCTGCACCGTCGCCTGCAAGGCCGAGAACAACACCCCGGTCGGCGTCAACTACAACCGCGTCATCGAGATCGAGGAAGGCGACTTCCGCGACGCCAGCAAGACGCCCAGCGTCGGCGTCACTTTCGTGCCCATGCCCTGCATGCACTGCGGCCTGCCTGCCTGCCAGGCGGCCTGCCCGGTGGGCGCAATCACCAAGCGCAAGGAAGACGGCATCGTCCTCATCAACAAGGACAAGTGCATCGGCTGCCGCTACTGCGCATGGGCCTGCCCCTACGGCGCGCCGCAGTTCAACGCGCAGGCAAAGGTCATGGAGAAATGCACGCTCTGCGTCCACCGCATCGATAAGGGCCAGTTGCCGGCCTGCGTGACGACCTGCCCGGCCAAGGTGCGATTCTTCGGCGAGCTAAACGAGTTGACGGACCTGATGCGCGAGAAGCGCGCACGTAGCGTCAACATCGCGGTCGTCGGGGCCGACACCAGGCCCAGCATGCAGTACACCAAGTAAGGCGCAGCATCGTCAGGTGAAACCATGAACCTGCCCGTGGAAATCCTGCCGCAAGCGGCGGCGCGCGTGACCGATACGCTGTGTTCGCGCTATCGCTGCAGCAAGTCGGATTGCGCGGCGTGCGCGGTGGTCTGTCCGGTGCCCGGCGCAGTGCGGCTGGGCAAGGGCGGCGCGGAAATCTCCGCCACCTGCGTCGGCTGCGGCGCCTGCGCCTCGGCCTGTCCGAACGGCGCCATCGGCCTGCTCGACGACGATGTCCGTCTCGCGCAGCGTCTGCGCGAACGGCTGCGGGCGGGTAGCGTATTCCGCATCGGCTGCGACCGCGGGCAGGGTCGGGTGGATCTTTCCGTGCCTTGCCTGTCGCGCCTGAACGAGGCGTTGCTGCTGGAGCCCTTGCTCGGCGGCGCCGAGCGTGTCGAACTGGCGGCGCCGGACTGTGCCGCCTGCGGCTTCAAAAAGGCGGCGCCGCAATGGCGCAAGGTGCTCGCGCTGTCCGAAGCGCTGTGCGAGGCGGCCGGGCTGGGTACCGGGCGGATTCGGGCGGTCGCGCTTCCGGCGGGGAAAGCCGAAGAGGCGCCTTCGCCTGTGCGCCGTGGCCGCAGGGGCTTGTTCCGTGCCGCGGCCGAACGCTGGAAGTCGACGGGGGGTGCGGCATCCGCGCCCGACGTCGAGGCGCCCGGCGAGGCGCCGCCGCCGTTCCGGGAAGCCGTGCAGCGGCATCTGGAAAGCCCCAGGCGGGTCGAGTTGCTAAAAGTGCTCGACGCGCTGCCCGGCGCCAAACCGGCGGCGAAGGTGGTTGCCGTTGCCGGGCTGCCGCTGGCGCAGGTCGAGGCCGACGAGCGCTGCGTCGCCTGCAATGTGTGCGAGACGCTGTGCCCGGTGGGCGCGCTGCGGCACGTCGACGAGGGCACGCGCTACCGGCTTGAGTTCGAAGCCGCGCAATGCACCGGCTGCGGCGTCTGTGTCGCTGCCTGCTATCACCAGGCACTGCATATTCGCGAGAACTTCGATCTTTCGCGGCTGTTCGAGCGCCGCAGCGAACCCCTGATCGAGTCCACGGTGCGCACCTGCCGTGCCTGCGGGGAGCGTTTCCTGAGCGAGATCGACGCGTTCTGCCCGACGTGCAGGCTGAGCGGCGACCGCCGCGATGCCATCGCCTACCGTTTCTTTGCCGGAGGATTCCAGCGTGACCGATCAGAGTGAAATGCGCGACATTGCCGCCGGACGCGCCCAGACCTACGCCATCCTGGCGGCGCTGTACTCGGCGCCCCCCTCGACCGAACTGACGGCGCTGATCCGCGCCGGCGGCCTCAGGCAGGAAGGTAACAGCGCGCTAGCTGCTGCCGCCAACGCCCTGACGGATGCCTTTGCCGCCGATGTGCCGGAAACCGACATCGTCGCCGAGCATACACGGCTGTTCGTCCTGCCCTCGGGCGTCGTGCCGCACGAATCGAATTACCTCGACGAGAACCGCCGCATCGGCGGCCATGTCACCGTTGCCGTGCAGCGTTTCTATGACAGCGCGGCGGCGCAATTCACGAAGGAATGCCTGGAACTGGCGGACCACATCGGCGTCGAGCTGGCGTTCATGCGATTCCTCTGCGATCTGGAAGCCCAGTTCTGGCAGTCCGACAACGAGGAAGGCCTGAACAAGTGTCTGGCGTTCCAGAGCGAGTTTCTCCACAACCACCTGTTGCCCTGGCAGCGCACGCTCTGCGAGAAGGTGCTCGAGGAAACCGGGCTCGACCTGTACCGGGCGCTCGCCTGCCTGACGCTCGAGTTCCTCGAATCCGAGCGCCGCCACGTGCCCGAATCGAACACTCTCTCCGAACGGAGGCTGACATGCGAAACGCAATCGTAGCCGCAGCAACCCTGGCCCTGGCCGCAACGGCGAACCTGACCCTGGCCAGCCAGGAGCCGATCGACTGGCCGCCCAAGGCCGTGCCCAAGCAGGCCACGGGCAAGGTGCCGGACTTCAAGGCCAAGAACGAGTTGTGCCTAGACTGCCACAAGGAGATCATGGATGTGACGACGGCGCGCAAGAACGTGCCCAATCTGCACCGCCTGCATCTCGAGTCGAAAAAGACCGCCTACAAGGGCGAAAACCGCGACTGCCTGACTTGCCACGAGATGGTGCAGCCCTCCGAGACCAAGGCGAAGAAGAAGGAAGGCTGGTTCGTCAAGGGCGACGTCTATCACCCGAACGTCATGCTGGCGCCGGAGAGCTACTGGAAGAAAACCGTCGTGCGGCCGGGCCAGGGCGCGCAGTACCTGCAGATCGAGACGCTGCGCCTGGCCGACCCTTACACCTTCAAGCCGACGCTCAAGCGCCTGGTCTGCCTCGAATGCCACGGCCAGGACAGCAAGATCAAGACCTTCTACGGCGCGCCGGAGGCGCGCAAGTGAGTTGCTGAAATGAAGCGCCTTGCGGCCTGTTCTGCGCTTGCCCTGGTCTTCGGCGTGGCGCCGGCCTTGTCACAGCCCCCGGCGAAGAAGACGCAGAACGCGGAACGCGAGATCCTGCGCCGCCTGCAGGAGCTGGAGAACCAGGTCGCGCAATACAGGAGCGAGACCGAGCAACTCAAGTCCGAACTGGCCAAGCGGGAAGCGAAGCCCGCACCCGCCGCTGCAGTCGCGAAGAGTGGTGGCGGTGGCGGGGAATGGGACGAGCCGGAAGTCGAACGCAAGGCGAAAGGGCGCGACGAGGACGCCCGCCGCCGTCTGCTGGTGCTGGAAACGCAGATACGCAAGACGACGGCCGAATCCGCCAAGGCCGAGGAAGAGCGCAAAAGCCGTCCACACTTCGAGTTCTCGGGCAAGTACAAGGCGCAGCTCAACTCGCGCAACAATTTCGACCTGGGCAACCCGCTGCAGAATTGGAGGTACGACAACGCCACCTTCTTCGACCAGCGATTTTCTTTCCAGATCGACGCTTCCTATGAGGCACTGCTGGCCCGGCTGGTGCTCGACAAGGGCAATTTCGTCTTCGACTGGAAGGAGGACAGCGAAGGCACGCTGGAGCGCTGGGGTCAGTTTTTCACGGTCAACTCGCAGCTCGTTCGCGAGCTCTTCGTTGAATACAACGGCGCGTTCGTATTGCGCGCCGGTCGGCAGAACTGGGACGTCGGCCAGAACATCACGCTCGAGGGGCCAATGGACGGCATCCGCATCCAGTACCCCTTCGGTCAGCTGTCATGGGGCAACACCACGCTGTCCGCCGGCTACATGGCAGTGGCGGGCGGCTGGAACAGCTACGCCGACTTCATCGCTTCGGGCGGACCTCCGGCGGGCGACCGCCAGGCGGTTTTCGGCGCCTCCAACAAGCTCGGCGCCTGGTACCTCGACCTCGACATTCGGCCTGCGCAAGGCCTGCGCTTCAAGCCCTACCTGCTGAAGGTATCCGACCACGGGAATTTCGGTGACGCCGACCTGAACCTGGACAAGGATTTCAATGCCGCCACCTTGCCGCGCGATGGTGGCTTCCGCCCGATGTGGACGGGCCTCAACGCCAGCGCCGAGGTGGGCAAGTGGAAGCTCGATGCCGAGGCGGTCCTGCTGACCGGCGACTACACGACGACGCGCAAGTTGCGCGCCAACGCATTGCAGGTGAAGGCGCAGCGGGATCTCGGCAAGGTCGCGGCGCTCGGTAACACGACGCTCGGCCTGCGCTTCGGCCGCGGCTCCGGCAACGGCACGGACAGTACGGCGAGCGGCACGATGCGCAACTTCAACGGTCTGTTCATGTGCCGGGAGCGCAACAAGTTCGGCAACATCTACAGCGAGGACATCCGCGCCGGCTACTATTTCTGGGACAGCAACCTCTCCAACATCACCTACCTGCGCGCCGACCTGTCCTTCGAACCGGTCAAGGGCCTGAAGCTTGTGCCGGCCGTAGCGCGGATGTGGACCACCAAGCCGGTATTCGTGGGGCGGGGCCCGGTGTTCGACTGGAGCCGCGGCGCGGCCACCTCCAGCGCGCGCACGCGCGACGTCGGCTGGGAATTCGATCTCGACGTCAGCTATCCGCTCTACAAGTTCGTCGAGGGTTTCGTCTCGCTCGGCTATTTCCGTCCCGGCGAGGTCTACGAGCGGCCTGACGGCCGCAGCGCGAAGAGCGCCTGGGAGGTCGTGCTCGGCGCCGAGGTCAAGTTCTAACCCTGTCCAATGGAGAATGAAATGAAAAGCGCCTTCGCCGCCATCCTGCTTGCGCTATGCAGCCTCGCCGCCTGGGCGCAGGAGGAGTCCAGCATCCGCGTCACCCAGGCCGACGGCACAGTCGAGATCCGCAAGAGCGGCACGCAGGCGTGGAAGGCCGTCAAGGAAGGCGATGTGCTCGAGCGCGGCGACAGCCTGGCCGCACGCGACAAGTCGGCGGCGCTCCTGATGTGGTCGAACGGCAGCATGGCGAAGCTGTACCCGAACACAGAGGTAGCCCTGGCGGGCGTCGGCTACGACCTGGAAAAGCGCATGGAGAAGACGGTCCTCGGCCTGAACCGGGGCCGCCTGTTCGTCAAGGCGCAGGTGCCCGACCACATGTTCACCGAGTTCAAGCTGCAGATGGGCGCGTTCGAACTGCGCACGCAGGGTGCGGAGTTCGCCGCCGTTTTCGATCCCGAAAAGAAAGGCTTTACCGCTTGGTCACTGCACGGGCGGCTGGTCACCGACTACGGAACGGCACGCGTGCGCATCGACACCGGGCGCCAGGGCACGCTCACCGAGGGGGCCAAGCTGACCGCCGACGACCTGAAGGAAATGGACGACAAACTCAAGCAGTCGCTGGCCAAGGTTTCGAAAGACATGGGCGGCAGCCTGCGCGAAGCGGAACTGGCAGCGCCCGGCGGCAAGCTGATCGCCAAGATCGGCGGCGTCGCCAATCGCCGCGGCAGTGCGCCCTACAAGGTGAACTTCAAGGCGCTGACGGCCGGCGGCAGCGGCAAGATCAAGTCCTACGGCTGGGAGTTCGGCGACGGCTCGACGGCCGAAGGGAGCGATGTCGAGCACACCTTCACCCAGGGCCTCTATGTCGTCATCCTGCGGGTGGAGGACGAGAACGGCCAGAAGGCCACATCGCAGACCGGCATTTCGGTCGAGGCGGATTGCGGCTGCTGACCGATGTTCCTAACAAGGAGAAGCCAAACATGAATCGTCTGTTATTGAATGCCGCCGCAGCTGCGGCCATGCTGATCGCCGCGCCGGCGAGCTACGCCGCCGGCGGCTACGTCGGCGTAAGGACCTGCACCAAGTGTCATGACGTGCAGGGCGAATCCTGGGCGGAAACGGCGCACGCCAAGGCCTTCGAATCGCTGAAAGCCAATGCCAAGGCCGAAGAAAAGAAGAAGGCCAAGCTCGATCCAGCCAAGGATTACACGAACGACAAGGACTGCGTTGGCTGCCACAGCACGGGCTTCGGCCAGGCCGGCGGTTTCGCCGTTGGCGGCGATGTCGGCGGACAGAAGCAGCTTGGTTCGGTCGGCTGCGAGTCCTGCCACGGCCCGGGCGGCGGCTACCGAGACGAGCACGGCAAGGCGGAGAAGAAACACAAGAAGGAGGGACAGGCGACACCGCGCAAAGCGCTGGTCGCGGCGGGACAGAGTTTCGACTACGAAAAGGCCTGCGCCACCTGCCATCTCAGCTACAAGGGATCCCCGCACAAGGGTGCCAAGCCGCCCTTCACGCCTTTCACGCCCGAGGTCGACGCCAAGTACAAGTTCGAGTACGACAAGGCGGTGCGCACCAAGGCGCTGCACGAGCACTACAAGTTGAAAGGGGTCTTCGACGGCGATCCGGTGCCGGCGGTGCGCGCCGAGTTCCAGAAGAACGCCAAGGAACTGCCCGAGTAGGTGCGAAATGCACGGTTCGACGGCCATGCGCGGGGATAGCCCGGTGGCACCGCATCAAGCGATCGGGGCCGGGGAGCGGCCGCGAATCGGTGTGCCGGCCTGCTTTACCGTTTGCCTGCGCGAGGCATCGAGACTGATCGAGCTTGCCGAAGGCGGCCGTCTGTTTCCCCAGGGCACCGCCGCCTCGGCCTGCTATCGCATCGTGCGCGGTGCCGTGCGTTTGGACGGGGTCGGTCCCGACGGCACGGCGGCCACCCTGCAGCATGCGCTGACGGGTGACTGGCTGCTCAAGCCCTATGATGGACGCCATGAGAGCAGTGCCCTGGCCGAGTCGCCCTCTTTGCTGCTGGCCCGTTTCGGCGCGCCAGTTCGACGTCGAACTGCGGCGCGATCCGAATTTCGCCGCAGCCTGGGAATTGGAGTCCGCCGAGACGGCGCGCCGGCTGCGGCGCTGAGTGGAAAGGCTGGCGCTGCCGAAAGCGCGGGATCGCATCGTGCGTTACCTCGTCACCGAGGGTGAGACTATCGAAGGATCTGTGCATCTCGACGGTTCCCTGCACGACTGGGCCGTACATCTCGGCATTGCTGCGGAAACCCTCTCGTGCGCGCTGACCGAACTCGTCGCAGAACGAATTATCGCCAGGAAGGGCAGTGCGTTTCGGCTGATCGGTCATGTATGAAGAAATGCATTTTGGCGAGACATCGTGCATGGATCCGAGGGCAAAGGATTATCAAGGAGAAAATCATGAGTGACCTGGAACTGACGCGAAGGACCTTTCTTAAGGTGACCGGCGCCTCGGCGGCCCTTGCCGGGCTGCCGCTCTCCGGCGCCGCCCAGGCAGCCCCGGCTGCCGGCCGCTTCGGCGACGCCGGCGCCGCGCCCCTGCCCGAACAGGTGTACACGGCCGGCTGCCAGTGGTGCCAGAGCACCTGCAGCATGAAGGTGCATGTGCGCGATGGCCGCATCGTGAATGTCTTTGGCAATCCCGAGGATCCGGTGACGGAAGGCCGGCTCTGTCCGAAGGGGCAGGCCAGTGTGGGCATGCTCTACAACAAGTACCGGCTCAAGGCGCCGCTGAAGCGCGTGGGGCCGCGCGGCAAACCCGAGTCCTACCAGGAGATAAGCTGGGACCAGGCGCTGACCGAAATCGCCGACAAGCTGAAGGCGGTGCGCGACAAGCATGGACCGGAAGCGCTCGCCTGGTGGGTCGCCGGCCGCAGCGAATCCCAGGCGCGGGCGGGCCTGACCGGCACGTTCGAGAAGCTCTACGGCACGCCGCACCGCGAGGGCACCGGGCCGTTCTGCAACCTCGCCGGCACCAGTGCATCGAACTCCATCCTCGGCCACAACAATCCGCCCTGGACCTACACGCGCGACGATTTCGGCGGGGCGGACTGGTACATGTTCATCGGCAGCAACATGGCCGCCTGCAAGCCCGTCGCCTTCGGCAAGGTCAATGACCGGCGCGCGGCAGGCAAGGCGAAGATGATCGTGGTCGACCCGCGCATGTCCGAGACGGCCGGCCGGGCCGACCTGTGGCTGCCGGTGAAGCCGTCCACCGACATGGCGCTGGCGCTGGCAATGATGTCGCACATCATCGCGAAGGACCTGCACAACAAGGATTTCATCGAGAAGAAGGTGCTGGGCTTCGATCAGCTCAAGGCCCATCTGGCGGAGAAGCAGTACACGCCGGCCTGGGCCGAGAAGGTGACCGGCATCCCGGCGGCGACCATCGAGTCGCTGGCCGAGGAGTACGCCCGCACCGAGAAGGCCATCATCATGGCCAACGCCGGCCTCAGCCACCATACCAACGGGCACCACACGCATCGCGCCTTCTTCACCCTTGCGGCGATTACCGGCCACTTCGGCAAGCCTTCCATGGGCTATGGCTGCGGCAACACCGGCGCCACGCCGATGGGCAGCATTTCCGTGCCGGCGGACCGGGAGGTGAAGCCGAAGCGGCAGCGCCTCGGCCGCTCCCCGATCGCCTGGGTGGAGCCGATGATCACCGGCAAGCCCTACCCGCTCAAGGCATTCATCGCCACCTGCAGCCCGCTCATGCAGTGGGGCGATATCGGGCGCGTTGAGACGGCGCTCGACAACCTCGACGTGTCGGTTTTCTACAGCATGTTCCCGAGCATCGAGACGCTGTACTTCGACTACATCCTGCCAGTGTCACCCTGGGCGGAGTCGGGAGGCGTGTGCCCGGTGTCCGACGAGCGCCGCAACATCTTCGTGCCGCAGATGATCAAGCCGTTGAACCAGGCCTGGCCGGAGCGCTGGATCTTCATCGAACTCGGCAAGAAGATGGGCTGGGGCGACATCTTCAAGGATGCCTACAAGGATCCGGTCGTGCTGCAGCGGGAGATGGCCAAGAAGACCGGCTTCTCCCCGGAACGCTTCGCGGCGAAGAAGGATGCCGCGCTGCGCGGGCCGCTGCCGGCGCCGGACGCGCCCGAGGTCGGGACGCTCTACACCGAGCAGCACGGCGTGCCGGGCAAGAAGGGGCAGTTCCCGCGGCCCTCGGGCAAGATCGAGATCTGGACGGAGGAACTCGAGAAGGCGTACCGGGCCCAGGGCCTGAGTCCGCTGCCGGAGTTTTTCGTCGATCCCGAGATCGGCATGAAGGACGGCCTGCCCTATCTCGAATATGTCGATAACGACAGTTCGGAAGGCGTCGCCTCGCAGATGAAGGGCATCGTCGCCGTCGGCAACATGCGCGCCTTGCGCGTGAGGATCAAGCGGCCGGCCGGGCCCGAACTGTCCGGCTTCGACCTGTACCTGACATCGGGGCGGCCGAACGCCTCGCATTTCGGCGAAGGCAGCCACTGGATCAAGATGCTGAACGATCATGCGCCCGACCAGTTCTGCCTGATCCATCCCGAAAAGGCGGCCACGATCGGCGTGGTCAGCGGCGACACGGTACGCGTGGAAGGCGTCAAGGGCCACGTGCTGGCCAAGGCCTGGGTGTACGAAGGCATCCGCAAGGACACGGTGTTCGTGCCCAACTCCTATTCGTCGCACCAGCCGTACGCGCAATGGAAGTCCCTCAACTACATCGTCGACAAGGACAAGCGCTGTCCGATCTCCGACCAGGTCAACTACAAGGGGCTGGTCTGCAGAGTGGTCAAGGCCTGAGAAAGGAACGAAGATGAGCCAATATGCCATCATGGTGGATCTGGAGCGCTGCATCGGTTGCAGGTCCTGTGAGATCTCCTGCAAGACGGAGAACGGAGCGACGAAGGTCAGGAACCGGGTGGTTCGTTTTGACCCCAGGGAGGGCAGCCGGCTGGCCTTCATGTCGATGCCGTGCATGCACTGCGAAAAGCCGGCCTGCAAGCAGGCGTGTCCGACCGGCGCCATATTCAAGCGCGCCGATGACGGCGTCGTCCTGATCGACGAAAGCAAGTGCATCGGCTGCCGCTTCTGTTCGTTCGCCTGCCCGTACGGCGCCATGAATTTCGATGCGGAGCGGAGGGTCGCGGACAAGTGCACCTACTGCGCACACCGCCTCGACAGGGGCGAGATCCCTGCCTGCGTGTCGAAATGCGTGGGCCACGCGCTCAGCTTCGGCAAGGCGGACGCCCTGGCCGCCCAGGCGCGATCGCAGGGGCGCAGCATCCTGAACATCGATGCCGGCACGGGGCCATCCACCTTCTATCTGGCGCAGAAGAAGGCATGAACGCCCGCCATCCGGTGTCCGAGGCGGCGATGGTTTCCGCCGGTGCCGGCGGAACGGCCGGTCTCGAATGGGCGGGCCTTTACGCCCAGTTGAGCGAGTTTTTCAAGGAACCGTCGGCCGGGTTCGCGGAGGACGTCGCCACCGGCCGGCTCACGGCTTTTTTTAAGGGGCAGTTGTGCAGGCTGGGGCTGGATTCAGCCTTGGCGGAAGGTCTTTCGGCCGATGGCGATGTCCTCGGGCAACTTGAAAGGGAGTACCGCCGGCTGTATCGCGGGCCCCTTCCGCCCTATGTCGTGCCGGTCGAGAGCGTCTACAAGAACTGGACGGCCGACCCCGCCTGCGACTTGCCCATGGCGCGGGAAAAGGGCCATCTGATGGGAGACCCGGCGGTGGATATGCTGCGGCGCTATCGCGCGGAGGGCATCGAAGTGCCCGAATCCCTGTCGTCCATGCCGGACCATGTCGCCCTGCTGCTCGAATACATGGGTCATCTGCTGAGTCGTGGCGACGGCGATGCGTGTGCGGCGTTTCTGGCATCCCATCTCGACTGGTTGGGCGAGTTGATCCGCGATATCCGGGACGTCGGCGCCGACGGCGTTTACCGGCAGGGGGCGACGATCGCCGGGGCGATGGTCCGCCGGCACCTCGGCGAGTTGAAGGCGGGGCGAGCGGCCGAATAGCGCTTTTCGGCAGCTCGCGCGATCACTGGCGTTCGGGGTTCGACGAGACGGCACAGCTTGCACCAACCCGTTTATTGGAATAGTATTCCAATAAACGTACGAATATTGTTTCATATCCAAGCAAACGCCGGAGGCACCCATCATGCGAAGATCTCTCCTCATCCTGAACGATCCTCCCTACGGAACCGAGCGCAGCTACAACGCCCTGCGCCTGGCGCGAAAACTCCTCGAAGCGGGCGAAGTCGAGGTCAAAGTGTTCCTCATGGGCGACGCCGCCTCCTGTGCAAAAGGGGGGCAAAAGGTGCCGAGTGGTTATTACAACATCGGCGACATGCTGGGAGCCGTGATACGCCGTAACGGCGCTGTCGCGGTATGCGGCACCTGCATGGACGCGCGCGGCATTGCCAATGAAGACCTGGTGCAGGGTGCGCTGCGCGGCACCATGGACCTGCTCACTGAATGGACCGAGTGGGCGGAAAAGGTTCTCGTCTTCTGATGAGTGCCCCGTACGGCCAGCAGCCACGACCTGGAGCCGCGCAGCGGCGAGCCTCCGTCACCCCCTTCCTCGGGACGGAGGACGGCGGGAAGGTACCCCAGTGAGCCGCACCGCCATCGTGCTCGGCGCCGGTCTCGGCGGCCTGGTGGCGGCCGAGACGCTGCGCAAGCTGCTGCCCGGAACCGACCGCGTCATCGCCGTGGATAGGGTGGCGGAGCACTATTTCCCCCCTTCGCTCCTCTGGCTGATGGTCGGCGAGCGCCAGCCGGCCGATTTCTCGCGTTCCCTGGCGCGCTTGTCCGGGCGCGGCGTGGAATTCCGCCAAGGCAACGTCACGCGGGTCGATCCGACGCGGCGAGTCGTGGATTTCGGCGGCCAGACAATCGCGGCAGACGCCATGGTGATCGCCCTCGGCGCCGACTATGCGACGGAAGCCATCCCCGGCTTGGCATCCGCGGGGCTGAACTTTTACACCATGGAAGGTGCTTCGGCGGTGCGGGAGGCGCTCGCACGATTTGCCGGCGGCCGCATCGTCGTGCTGACCGCAGCGCCGATGTACAAGTGCCCGGCCGCGCCTTACGAGGCCGCGCTGCTGGTGGACTCGCATCTGCGCAAGCGTGGCCTGCACGACCATACAACTATCGAGTTTTATGCCGCCGAGCCGCGCCCGATGGTGGTGGCCGGGCCGGAACTCGGTGCCGCCGTGCGCGGCATGATCGAGTCGCGCGGCATTGCCTACCATCCGGAATATCAGGTCAAGGCGGTTGACCCTGACGCGCGCCGCATCGAGTTCGCCAGCGGCGCATCCACCGAATACGATCTGTTGCTCTACGTGCCGCCACACCGCGCTCCGGCTGTCGTGCGCGAGGCGGGGCTCACCAACGAGGCGGGCTGGATCCCGGTTGATCGCCATACGCTGCAAACGCAGTACGAAAACGTATTCGCCATCGGCGACGTGACCACCATTCCGCTGAAGATGGGGCGACCGCTGCCCAAGGCGGGCGTTTTCGCCCACGGTCAGGCCGAAACCGTGGCGCAGAACATTGCCCGTGCCTGGACCGGCAAGGGCGCCGAGCGCCGTTTCGACGGCCACGGCATGTGCTTCATCGAGGCCGGCGGCGGGCGCGCCGGCATCGGCAAGGGCGACTTCTACGCCGAGCCGACGCCACGAGTCGACATGCATGCGCCGAACTTCCTCTGGCATGCCGGCAAGATCCTCTATGAGAAGTACTGGCTCTACCGGCGTTTCTGATTTCGAGCGACGTCATGCAGCCGGAACGGTACGACGCCTGGTACGAATCATCCCGCGGAGCCTGGATCGGCGGCATCGAATATGGCGTGCTCCATGACCTGCTCGAAACGCGCGAGGGCGAAACTTTGTTGGATGTGGGGTGCGGGACCGGCTACTTCACTCGGCGTTTTGCAGAAGCCGGAGACATCGCCTGGGCAGCTGGCGCAGACATCGATCTGCCCGCCGTCCGCCATGCTGCGGGTCGCGGCGGCGCCGCGTATCTCGTCGCGGACGCCCATCGGCTTCCGTTCCCGGACAAGAGTTTCGATCTGGTCGTGAGCGTAGCGGCACTGTGCTTCATGCAAGATGCGCGAGGTGCGCTTGCCGAGATGTTGCGCGTGGCGCGCCGTCGCGTCGCCCTGGGCCTGCTCAACCACCACAGCCTTCTCTGGCTGTCCAGGGGCCGGCACGGCGGTCGCGGCGCGTATCGCGGCGCCCGATGGCACACGCGACACGAGGCAAGGCAACTATTCGGCGGCCAGGCGGCAAAAGCACCCCTCGTGCTCACGGCGGTCGTGTTGCCGAACGGCGGGAAACTGGCGCGCGCCCTTGAAAAACCGCTGAGCGCCCTGCTGCCCGGCGCGGGCGCCTTCATTGCCGCCGTGAGCGACGTGAGCTGACGGGACTTTCATTCGAGCGAGCACGCGATGACAAAGATTTCCCTGGTCGAATTCTCCATCCGCCGGCCGAAGCTGGTGCTGCTACTGGCGGGGTTGTTGACTCTGCTGTTCCTTACCCAGTTTCCGAAGATACGCACGGACACCAATCCGAAACACATGCTGCCGGAAACCTCCGACGTGCGCGTGTGGAACGACGCGGTGGACAAGACTTTCGCGCTCTATGAGGACACCATCGTCGTGGGCGTGGAAAACGATGCGGGCGTGCTCAATCGGGAGACCCTCGGCCGTATCGCCCGCATCACCGACGCCATCGTCGGTCTGCAGGGGGTCGCCTCGCGCGACGTCAACGGCTTCACCACCATCACCAACGTGACGGCGGAGGCGGGCACGCTGAAGGTGGGGCCGCTGATGCCGGCGGCGCCAAAGTCCGACGCTGACGTGGAGGCGTTGAAGCGGGCGCTGTTCGGCAACCCGCTGTTCATCGACCGCATCATTTCCCAGGACGGCAAGACCACCGCCATCTATGTGCCGCTGGAGAAAGGTGCCAACGGTGCTGAGATCGCAGAAAAGATCCGCGAGATCGTGGCGAAGGAGAAGGGATCCGACCGTTACTACATCGCCGGCGACCCGGTGGCGCGCGACACCTTCGGCGCCGAGATGTTCAAGCTGATGGCGATCTTCTCGCCCATCGCCGGCGGCATCATGTTCGCCGCCATCCAGTTCATGTTCCGCAACCTGGCGCTCTCCGCCGCCATGATGGGCGTGTCGATGGTCGCCATCATCTGGAGCATGGGCCTGCTGATCGGCGTCGGCTTTCCGGTGCACATCATGAGCTCCATGGCACCGGTGTTCCTCATGGCGATCGCCACCGACAGCATCCACATCTTCAACGAGTTCTATTTTCGCTACCAGGAGCGCGGCGACAAGCTGACGGCGATTCGCGAGACTATGGCAGTGGTGAGCCGACCGGTGCGCTACACGGCGCTCGCCACGGCGGCGGGCTTCGCCGTGCTGCTATTCATGAACATCGTCCCCGTGAAAGTGTTCGGCGGCCTGATCGCCTTCGGCACGGTCGTGCTGCGCCTGCTCTCCTTCAGTTTCATCCCGGCGGTCCTTACCTTCCTGCGCGAGGACAAGCTCTCCGGTACGGCCGAGGATGCTGCCCGGGACCGCACGGCGCGAATGCTGGGTCGCTTGGGCGCCTTCGGCGCAACGCGGCCTGGGCTGACCGTGGCGACCGCCCTCGTGCTGGTAGCCGTCGCCATCTGGGGCACGACCAGGATCCACGTGAATAACAACCTGGTCGCGTGGTTCAAAGCGGACAGCGAGATTCGCGTCGCCGACACGGCCATGAACCGCGCGCTGGGTGGCACCTCCTTCGGTTATCTGGTGGTCGAGTCGAAGGAAGCGGAGTTCATGAAGCGGCCCGAGGCGGTGCGCTGGCTGGAAGGACTGCAGCGCCACCTGGAAACCCTGCCGGTGGTGGGCAAGACCTTCTCCGTCGCCGACTACGTGAAACGCATCAATCGCGTCCTGCACGACGACGACGCCAAGTACGACACCGTGCCGGAGACTCAGGATACCATCGGCCAGTATCTGTTCCTGTTCAGCATGTCGGCCAAGCCCTCCGACCTGGACAACGTGGTCGATCCGGTCTTCGGCAAGGCTAATCTATGGGTGCAGATGAAGACCTGGGACGCGGATGCCATGCGTCAGGTGATCGCCGCCGCGGAGGCGTATCACAAGGCCAATCCCCTGCCGGTGACGGTCAAGCCGGCCGGCATCGCCTACTTCAATCTGGTATGGAACGAAGAGGTACTGGGCGACCTGGTGCTGGGCTTCAGCCTCGCCCTGACGGTGGTGTTCGTCATCCTAGCGCTGGATTTCCGCTCGCTGAAATGGGCGCTGGTCGCCTATGTACCCCTGCTGTTCACCATCCTGTTCATCTACGGGGTAGTCGGTTTCGTCGGCAAGGACTTCGACATGCCGCTCTCGGTGCTGTCCACGCTCTCCCTCGGGATGGCGGTGGACTTCGCGATCCATTTTGTCAGCCGCCTGCGCCAACGGCTGGCCGAGACGGGCACGGCTAATCTAGCGCGAGAGCTGGCATGGACCGCGGCGCGGCCGGGCAAGGGCATCTTGCGCAATGCGGCGCTGTTCGCCGCCGCGTTCTCCGTGATGATGGCGGCGCCGCTGACGCCGTATGTGGCGGTGGGCGCCTTCATCGTTTCCATGATGCTGCTCTCGGCACTGCTCACCCTGCTCCTGCTGCCGGCGCTGGTGATGCTGGCGCGGCGCTGGCTGGTGGACGAACAAGCGCGCGCGGCCGCGGTGGCCGTGGCACGATGAAGGGGGACTGACATGAAGACGAAGTTTGGGAGAAGGCTATCGAACGAAGCGCGTTATGCCGCAGCTAAACGATGGATCGCCCTGTTTGCATTGCTGCTGCCGCTCCAGGCGTGGGCGCTCGGCGGCGAGGAGGTGATGCGCAAATCTCAGGCGGCGTTCCTCTATCCGGGCAAGGACTTCAAGGCTCGCGTGCTCATGAAGCTGATCAACAAGGACGGCCAGGAGCGGGTGCGCGAGCTGACCATGCTACGCCTGAACATGGCCGAACCTGGCGGCGAGCAGAAGTACTTCATGTACTTCTTCAAGCCGAACGACGTGAAGGACATGAGCTTCATGACCTACAAGTATCCGGCGAAGGACGACGACCGCTGGATGTTCATTCCCGCGGTGAACATGGTCAAGCGCATCGCCGCTCAGGACAAGCGCTCCAGCTTCGTCGGCTCGGATTTCACCTATGAGGACGTCTCCGGCCGCGATATCGAGGACGACAACCACGCCATCGAGCGCGAAGAGAAGGTGGGCAACCGCGACTGCTATGTGGTGAAGAGCACGCCCAAGGCGGGCGACGCGGACTTCGGTCACAAGCTCACCTGGGTGGACAAGGCGAGTTTCCTGCCGCTGAAGGAAGAGCAGTACGACCGCAAGGGCGCCCGCTACAAGGAGTTCAGCGCCGATGAGATGGCCGATGTCAAGGGCTTGCCCACGGTGGTCAAACGCACCATGAAGAACCTTCAGACCGGGCATCGCACCGAGGTTGCATATCTCAAGGCCGAGTATGACTTGGGCATTGAGGATAGCCTTTTCTCCGAGCGTTTTCTGCGCCAGCCGCCACGCAAGTGGGTGGACTGATGCCCCGGCGCGCCATGTCGGCGGCGACGCTGGCGGCCTTTCTGTTTGCCGCCGCTCCGGTTGCGGCGGACCTGACCTTCTCCGGCTTCCTGCAGCAGAACACTGCGTTCAACACGGCCAGTGCCAACCCGGACGGTCGCCACTACAAGTGGCTGGAGGAGCGTGCCCGGCTGCAGGTGGATGCCACGGAAGGCGCTTGGCACCTGCTGGCGAAGGGGGACGTGGCCTACGACCACCTGGGCAGGCAAGAACAGTCGGAACTGCGCGAGGCCTATCTCGACTATGCCGCGGGCAAGTGGGACGTGCGCATCGGCCGCCAGGTCATCACCTGGGGTCTGGGCGATCTGGTCTTCGTCAACGATGTCTTCCCCAAGGATCACGAGGCACTGTTCGCCGGCCGACCGCTGGAATACCTGAAACGCGGCATCGATGCGGTGAAGCTCGGCGCCTATCCCGGTTTCGCCTCCTTCGAGCTGGTGCTGGCGCCAAGCTTTCGCGAGAGTCGCGTTCCCGACGCGCGCCGCTTTCATCTGTTCGACCCCATACCGGCGCTGACCAACCGGGAAACGGAGAAGCCTGGAAAGGGTGAGTGGGGTCTGCGCATGTATAGAGACGTCGCTGGCTGGGATGGTGCGGTGTACATCTACCGCGGCTTCCATCGCACGCCGTCCATGCGGCCGGACAGCCTGGCGGCACCAACGAAGATCACGTTCTTCTACCCGGAGCTTTCGGTCTATGGCGCGAGCCTGTCCGGCCGCGCCGGTGAGGGCGTGCTGAGCCTGGAAGCGGCTTACTACGATTCCCGCGAGGATCGCGCCGGCAGCGATTTCACCGTGCCCAATTCGCAGACAAGGCTGCTTGCCGCCTGGCAGGTGCAGCCCTGGGAAGACTTCACGCTCAACCTCCAGTACTACGCGGAGCGCATGCGCGATCACGCCGCCTATCGTGCCGCCCTGCCGCCGGGTTTCCCGGCAGACGAGCGCTGGAACCACACGGCGGGTTTCCGCGCCACGCAGTTCTTCCTCCACCAGACACTGCGCCTGTCGGCGTATGCCTCGTACAATGCGAGCAACGGCGACTATTTCGTCAATCCCGAGCTGCGCTACAGCTTCACTGACCGTATCTGGGGCGCCGTCGGGGCCAACCTCTTCGGCGGCAGGCGCTGGGGGCAGTTCGGCCAATTGTCGGCTGATGACAACCTCTATTTGCAGTTGCGTTACGAATTCTAACCACCGCGCGGGAGCTCTCTCTGTTTATGGCTTCGCCCGTCTATCTCGACTACAACGCCACCACCCCGGTCGCCCCCGAGGTCGCTGAGGCGATGCAGCCCTTTCTCGGCAGTCGCTTCGGCAACCCTTCGTCCGGCCATGCCTACGGCATCGATGCGGCGCGAGCGGTCGCTCTGTCCCGCAATCATGTCGCCGAACTGATCGGCGCCGCCTCCCCGGAAGAAATCGCTTTCTGCGGCTGCGCCACCGAGGCGAACAATCTGGCGCTCCTCGGCGTGGCGCGGGCGCTGCGGAGCGCGAAGCGGCACATCGTCGTCTCGGCCGTGGAGCACCCGGCGGTGATGCAGCCGGCGCTGTTATTGCGGCAGGACGGTTGGGAAGTCAGCGTCGTCCCGGTGGATGGCTTTGGCCGCGTCGATCCGGAAGCGGTGCGCACCGTTTTGCGTCCGGACACGGCGCTGGTCTCCGTCATGCACGCCAACAACGAGACGGGAACGATCCAAGCGGTCGCGGAGATCGCCCGCATCGCCCGCGCACAAGGCGCCCTGATGCACACCGACGCGGCGCAGTCGGCAGGCAAGGTCGCGGTGGACGTGGATGTCCTGGAGGCCGATCTGTTGACGCTGGCCGGCCACAAGTTCTACGCACCGAAGGGTATCGGTGTCCTTTACGTGCGACGCGGCACCCCGATCCGGCCGCTGATGGCCGGGGCCGACCAGGAACACGGCCTGCGCCCGGGCACCGAGAACGTGCCGCATATCGTCGGTCTGGGTGAGGCGGCGCGGCTGGCTCTTCTGCGCCTGCCCGAGACAGGGCAAGTGCTGCGCCGGTTGAGGGACCGCCTGCACGAACTGCTCGCGGTGGGCGTGCCGGATCTGGCCCTCAACGGCCATGTGCAAGAGCGACTGCCCAACACGCTCAATGTTTCGTTTCCGCGGGTGAGCGGACACGCTCTGTTGCGGGAGGCACAGGCAGAGGTCGCGGCCTCGACCGGCGCCGCTTGCCATTCCGGTGCGGCACAGGCCAGCGGGGTACTCGGGGCGATGGGGTTTTCCACGGAGCGCGCCGCCGGCGCCGTACGCCTGTCCGTCGGTCTGTACACGCTCGGGGAGGACATCGAGCGTGCCGGTAACGCCCTCGTCCGCGCTTGGGCACGTCTGGCGCATACCGCGGCGCGCATATGAAGAAAGGGCCGCACAAGGCGGCCCTCGGTTTTCCGGGATCGCTCCCCGCCGCTACATCTTCCAGCCGTAGGCAATGCCGATCGAGTTCTGATGCATCTTGAGCGTCTCGGTGCCACCTATACCCATGAGCGCAGTGGCCGAGGGGCCGGTGACAGTCTTCTTGAAGGCATGCATGTACGCAAGCGTCAGCTCGCCCTTGTTCGCCAGCGTCCATGTCGCACCGAGAGTGACGTGGTGTTCCACGACGCCGGGAGCGATGATGTTGAAGCTTACGCTGTCGATGTCCTCACGCACCGGCGACTTGCCGTAGTTGTAGCCGGCACGAAGCATTAGATCAGGGGCGTATTCATACTCCATACCCAGCTTGAACACAGTTTGATCGCGCCACTTGAAACCAGAGCCGTTGGCGTCGCCCAGCCGATTGGGCGCCACCGGTGGAATGGCAACGAGGCTGTTGGTGACGCCGTTGGCGATCGACTTCACCTTGCTGTAGTTGATCTGCTGGATGTCGAATGCCACCGTGAGTTTTGGCGTGGCCTTGACCGCGATGCCGATGTTGTAGTTCTCGGGGATATCGAAACCACCCGCTTCGGCAAAGAGCCCCTTGTATTTGTCGAATTCGCTCATGCGCATCTTCGACGCGTAGGCTGCACCCAGTGTCACCGTGCTCGACACCTTGCCCATCCAGCCGACGCGCACCCCCCAGCCGGTAGAGTTGTCATAGCCGCGATTGGCAACATTGCCTGGGCTGCTGGAGAATCCCAGCTCGTCGAACGCCTGCAACCCCTCCTCCTTGAAGCGCTGGTATCCGAAAAGCGGTGCGATGCCGAGTGAATGGTCGGGGTTGACCTTGTAAGCCAAGGTCGGGGCCACGATCAGTTGCATCAGATCCACACCGAGCCTGCCGCAGCCGAACAGAATGTTCGCCGATGCGCCGCCGCAGGAAGGAGCGAAGGCCGGTCCTGCCACCGTATTGCCATAGTCCGTGTTCATCCCGCCGTTGCCATAGACCGTCACCCCCAAGGCGAGATCGGGGTTGAGCATCTTGTTGTAACCGAATTCTGGAATGAAGAAGTAGTTGCTGTCGCTCTCCGAGGTGCCGTTGTACGCGCCACCGAATGCCGTGCTGTCCTGCCTCGAAGCCGAGCGGCGCGGGCTGAACAGGTCTAGGCCGACGTCGATCCGGTCTCCCACAAAGACCATCTTGGCCGGATTTATTGCACCGCCAAATGTGTCGTCGGCCATGGCGGTTGAAGCGCCGGCACGACCCTTGGCCTTCATACCGTAGCCGTGCCCAAAATAGCCGTTTGTGGCAAGCGCAATGCCCGGTGCGGCGATGCCAAACACAGCAAGCGCCTTGATCAAGTGCTTCAGTTTCACTGTGAGTCTCCCTCCGTCGAAATTGTTGGCAAGATCGCTCTTCCCCGAGCGGTGCGGCGGCCGCCCGTATTGCTGCGTTTCCAGCGTGGTGAGAGGCGACGCGGAAGCCCGCCGCCGCGCCGCCCGGCGTTACATGAACAGACTGACGTCGGCGTCCTTGGCCATCGGCAGGAAGGTGGCCGCGCCGCAGTATTCCTTCACCTCGGGGATGAAGTCGTCATGGCTGTAGCCGAACAGATCCACGGTCATCTGGCAGGCGATAAATTTGACGTCCGCCTCCAGGCACAGTGAGCGCAGCTCGGCGATGTCGGCCACGCCGGTGTTCTTGATCGTCTGTTTCATCAGCATCGTCGCCACGGACTCGAAGCCGGGGATGACGGCCTGTACGGCGTTGGGAATGTTCCAGTTGATCTGCTTGAACCAGTCGGGGCCAAAGGGCATCTTCATCGGCATGCCGGGGTTGCCCAGCGGACTGACCTTGAGATCGCTGACGTCCTTTTTGAGCAAGTTCAGGCCGTAGAAGGTGAAAAAGACCGACACGTCCCAGCCCAGGGCCGCTGCGGTCGAGCCGAGGATGAAGGGTGGATAAGCCCAGTCCAGCGTACCGCGGGTGGCGATGATGGTCATCGAAGGCGTCTTGTTCGCCTTCAACTCGGCCAGCTTCTCTTCGATCTTCTGCGGCAGGATTTCGTCCAGACGTTGCTTGATCAGATCGTCCAGAACTGCGATCTCAGGCGTTGCACCCATGATGCCTCCTCCTCTCTAACCTTCGCCGCCGCGAGACTGTCAGCACCTGCGCCGGCGTATCAAGGTATATCGTGAAATATTGATGTAGCGGCGCCCCGCGAGGCCAGACGATTCTTTTTATGCGGCAATAGCCCTTCTTGATTCATGACTATTCCGACGTGCTGTTGCCCGCGCCGCACGCCCGGCGGCGTGCGGACAATGGCCGCCTCCACCCGTGCCATGGGGCGGGCGAGCACGGGGCAGCGGGGACTACTTGCGCTTGAGGTAGAACTCGAACTCCTTGTTGTTCTCCGCCTGGGACAGGAGTTCGTTGCCGGTCTGTTTGGCGAAGGCCTGGAAATCCTTGACCGAGCCCGGGTCAGTGGCAATGATGTGCAGCACCTGACCGCTGCTCATATCCGCCAGCGCTTTCTTCGCGCGCAGGATCGGCAGGGGGCAATTCAATCCACGGGCATCCAGTTCCTTGTCGAAATTCATCGTATCCTCCTCTGTGCGAGTAAGTGTATGGGAAAAAATAAACTGCCGTCTCCCGTCCCGGCACGCCGGGCAGTCATGGGCCCTGTGTGCGTCCAAGGCTCGCTAATTAGTATTGGTTAATATACTTCAGCACCTTCCACTGTGGCAACCGTGCTGATCAAGTTCCGGTGCCGCACGGCCACGTACGTCTTCGCGCCGATGCCGCGATATCACGACACCGCCTGGTAATACAGGTTTTGCGGATGATTGGCCTGGGCGAAGAAAAACCAGCGCTCGGCAAGGAGCCCGACGTACTGCAGGCAGAACGCCAGAAACATCGTCGCAACCGAGGCCAATGCTTCGCCGGCCACGATCAGCAGGATCGGAACCGGAAACACCAGAAGCAGAAAGACCCAGCGTATCGCCCGCAACCAGCGAGCCGGCCGGCCATGGAAGAACTCGCGCGTATTGAAGCTGCCGCCCATCGCGCCCTGGGCTTTCTGGACGATGCGCGGATGCTTGACGCCTATGGCCGTCTGCAGCGTCGATTTCGGCTTCAGCCGGGCGTTGCGAAGCAGGGAAGCGCTACGGCCGACGAATGCGAGCACGGTCAGAATGATGGCCCAGCCACCGAGGAATCCGGCCAGCGACGGCGCCGCAATTGCCGCCAACCCTGCGGCGAGTGTGAATCCCGAGGCGCCGCCGAGCAGAATGTAGTTGACGACCGTCCACGGCGTATGCCATTCGCGCAGAAAGCGCAGGCAGGCGTAGATCATGGCCGTGCACACGAACAAGGCAAATGCTAGCACGGTGCCCGCGACACCGAGGATGGCCGTGACGTTCACCGGCGCGCCGGAGGGCAATCGTGCCAGCACCGGGTTCAAGCCGAACTTGTGCACGACGCCGTAGATCAGTACCGTCGTCATGAACGCCGGCAGAACGACCACTTCCCGCGACAGCCAGGAGGTGCGCCACTGGGTGGCCGCCCGCCACGCCCGCTCCGGATGGCCGAGGTGGAAGAACGATGCGGCGAGCCCTGCTACGAGGAACGCCGACGCCATGAAACTGCCCGCCGCGTAGAAGCCGCCCTCCTGGGGTGGCAGCAGGCCGAAGGCAGCATAGGATTCGGCCGTGAACAACGCCAGAAACAGTCCCTGGCCGACGCCGATCAGGGTGGTAAGGAAGATGACCGAGAATGCAGGATTCATCAGAAATGCTCAACCACCAATGACTCCAAGAACACCAAGAAAACCGATTCGCTCGCCTCTCGCAAGTCTTCTTGGTGTTCTTGGTGTCCTTGGTGGTGAAATCTTCCCGTTACCATGATGTCACGTCGTCCAGTGAAGGCTCGGCCTTCGCCGGCTTGGGCAGTTTGCCCTCGATCCTGAGCGGATTGTCGGCGCGCACCAGTTCGTCTTCGTGGATCCTGATCCTGGTCTTGCGCCGCGGCAGATAGTGATTGGCGGGCTGAGTGCCCCACTCGGGCATGAGCGCATAGCCGCCGCTTTCCCGAATGGCCTTCGACACCACCGACTCCGCATCATGAATATCGCCGAACAGCCGCGCGCTGGTCGGGCAGGCCTTGACGCAGGCTGGCTTGCGGTCGATCTCGGCCAGCGTCGTGTCGTAGATACGATCGACACAGAGTGTGCACTTCTTCATCACCTTCTGGTGTTCGTCTAGCTCGCGCGCGCCGTAGGGGCAGGCCCAGGAGCAGTACTTGCAGCCGATGCACTTGTCGTAGTCCACCAGGACGATGCCATCCTCCTTGCGCTTGTAGGATGCGCCGGTCGGGCACACCGGCACGCAGGGCGGTTCCTCGCAGTGCAGGCAGGACTTGGGGAAATGCACCGTCTCGGTGTTCGGGAACTCACCGACTTCGAAGGTCTGCACGCGGTTGAAGAAGGTGCCGGTCGGATCGGCGCCGTAGGGCTCGAAGTCGGCCAGCGGGCCGGCGCTGCCGGAGGTATTCCACTCCTTGCAGCTTGTCACGCAGGCGTGGCATCCGACGCAGACGTTGAGGTCGATCACCAGAGCGAGCTGCGTCACGGCGCGCACTCCCCTGCCCCCGATCGGTTCACTTGCCGCCTCGCACCAAATAGGTCCACAGGCCCCTGCGCGCTTCCTGGCCCGGGTAGGACGCAAGCGCGTCGAACTGCGGCGCCGTCTCCGCCGCTTCGCCGGCGCCGGCTCTGTCGATCCGCACACGCACGTCGTACCACGCAGCCTGCCCGGTGACCGGATCGGAATTCGAGATCGGGCCGCTCGTCGCCGGCAACTCGTCGGAGATCAGGTGGTTCAGCAGAAACCCGCGACGCGACTCATTCGCCTCCGGCGCCAGGTTCCACGCGCCGGCGGCCTTGCCGATGGCATTCCAGGTCCACACCGTCCCCGGCTCCACCGCTTCCGAGTGGCGAACCATGCAACGTACCCTGCCCCACTGCGACCCTACCCACACCCAGTCGCCATCCTCGATGCCCTGGACGCGCGCCGTGTGCGCATTGACGAAGAGATAGTTATGGGCGTGGATCTGACGCAACCAGGCGTTCTGCGAGTCCCAGGAGTGATACATGGCCATGGGCCGCTGCGTCACCGCGGCCAGCGGATATCGGTGCCGGTCGGTGGCCTGCGCTTCCAAGGGTTCGTAGTAGAAAGGCAACGGATCGAAGTAGGTCTCGATGCGCTTTCTCAAGTGCGCCGGCGGCTTTCTCGTGATGCCCTTGCCCTGAGCGGCGAGCCGGAACTTCTGCAACACCTCGGAATACAGATGAATCAGGATCGGCTCGGCGTAGCGCGTGATGCGGTTGCGCTGTGACCATTCGAGGTAGCCCTTGTTCCAGTTGCGCATGTACTGGTAAGAGCGTGGCAGCTCGTAATGAAACACGCAGTCGTTCTGGGCATACATCTCCCACTGGCGCGGATTCGGCTCGCCGCGCATGAACTTCTCGCCACCGCGCCCCCGCCAGCCGGCGAGAAAGCCAATGCCCGAACCGGGCTCCGTCTCGTAATTCACGATGAAATCGGGATAGTCGCGGTACTTGCGCGCGCCCTCCTTGGTGACGAATGCCGGCAGCTTGAGCCGCGTGCCGAGCTCGATCAGCACCTCCTGGAAAGGCTTGCACTCGCCCGTCGGCGGCAACACCGGAATGCGCACGGAATCCACCGGGCCGTCGAATTCGGATATGGGCCGGTCGAGCATGGACATGACGTCGTGGCGTTCGAGGTAGGTGGTGTCCGGCAGGATGAGATCGGCGAATGCCGTCATCTCCGACTGAAAGGCATCAGCGACGACGACGAACGGGATCTTGTACTCGCCGTTCACGTCGCGGTCGTTGAGCATCTTCCTCACCGCCACCGTGTTCATCGTCGAGTTCCAGGCCATGTTGGCCATGAAGATGAGAAGGGTGTCGATCTGGTAGGGGTCGCCACGCCAGGCGTTGGTGATGACGTTGTGCATGAGCCCATGCACCGACAGCGGATACTCCCACGAAAAGGCCTTGTCGATGCGCACCGGCGTCCCGTCCTCGTTGACGAACAAGTCGTCGGGCTCGGCCGGCCAGCCAAGCGCCATGCCGTCGAGCACTGAGTCGGGCTTCACCGCCAGCGGCGTGTTGGGCGTCTTGGCGCAGGGCGGGATCGGGCGCGGAAACGGCGCCTTGTGGCGGAAGCCGCCGGGGCGATCGATGGTGCCCAGCAGCGTCATCAGGATGGCAAGGGCGCGGATGCTGTGAAAGCCGTTCGAGTGGGCGGCGAGACCCCGCATGGCATGGAAGGCCACCGGACTGCCGGTGACGAAGTCGTGCTCTTTTCCCCAGCAGTCGGTCCAGGCGATGGGCAGTTCGATCTTCTCGTCACGGGCAACGATGCCCATCTCGTGGGCGAGCCGGCGAATGGTGGCAGCGGGAATGCCGGTGACGCCTTCGGCCCACTCGGGCGTGTAGTCCTTCACCCGCTCCTGCAACAACTGGAACGCCGGCTTGACCGGCGTGCCGTCCTTGAGCCGGAACTCGCCCAGGAGATAGGGGTCGCAGCCCTCGCTATGGGTAACGACGGGCTTGTTGGTGGCGCGGTCCCACCACAGCTTGTTCTGGGGATCGAAACAGCCTTCCTCTTCGGGCACTTCCGTGCGCAGGAACATGCCGAACTCGTCGCTTCCCTCGTCGAGGTTCACCAATTGCCCGGCGTTGGTGTAGCGCACCAGGAATTCGCGGTCGTAGAGGCCCTGGGCGATGATCTCGTGGATGATCGCCAGCAGCAGCGCGCCGTCGGTGCCGGGGCGAATCGGCACCCACTCGTCGGCGATGGCCGAGTAGCCGGTACGCACCGGATTGATCGAGACGAAGCGCCCGCCGTCGCGCTTGAATTTCGAGATGGCGATCTTGAGCGGGTTGGAGTGGTGATCCTCGGCCGTGCCGATCATGACAAACAGCTTGGCCCGCTCCAGGTCTGGCCCGCCGAACTCCCAAAACGAGCCGCCGATAGTGTAGATCATGCCCGCGGCCATGTTCACCGAGCAGAAGCCGCCATGCGCCGCGTAATTGGGCGTGCCGAACTGGCGTGCGAACAGTCCGGTCAGCGCCTGCATCTGGTCGCGGCCGGTGAAGAGCGCGAACTTCTTCGGGTCGGTGGCGCGGATTTTCGCCAGGCGCTCGGCCAGCAGCGAAAAGGCTTGCTCCCAGGAAATGGGTTCGAACACGCCGGCGCCGCGCTCGGCGTCTTGCTTGCGCAGCAATGGTCTGGTGAGCCGCGCCGGCGAGTACTGCTTCATGATGCCGGAACTGCCCTTGGCGCAGATCACGCCCTTGTTGAGCGGATGATCCGGGTTACCGTCGATGTAGCGCACCTTGCCGTCTGCCAGGTGCACGCGGATGCCGCAACGGCAGGCGCACATGTAGCAGGTGGTTTTCTTGACCTCCTGGACCGGCGATGCGGCAGCATCCATGAACGTGAATGGCAGTCGGGTATATTAGAGAGGATCGATATTCTCGGGGATCAGCAAACGCAGTCTCAAGCGAATAATTTTTATTTCCCGATTAAGGCGGATGATTTGTTGCCGGAGAAGCAGCGGTGTAGATTGTCGGCATCGTTCGAATCCGTGCAATCCGCCGCCACGCGACCCCCGCCTATGACGACTCCAGCTTTCGATGCCCGCGAACGGCGCATCGTCGAAGCGGCAATGATCTACCGCTACGGTCAGCCGGTGAAACTGCAGGAAGCCGACGTCGAACTCAAGCTCACGCCCGGATCCGACGAGCTGACCACGGTTCCCGGCGTGTACTGGAACGAGAAAAGCGTGCAGTTCGTCGTCTGCAAACCGGCTGCCGACCGCTATCGCTCGTACTTCTTCTATTCCGACAACGAGCAGTATCGCATCGGCGAGCAGGACTACGACAGCCTGGAGGATTGTGTGCGCAATTTGCTGCAATTGCAGACCGACCATGAGCGCGTACGCCGCGGCATCTTCTCCGGCGCAACGGCCGCCGATCTCGGCGAAGACGACTACAACCCACCGATCATCATATGACGTTGGAAAAGGCGCGGCAGTTGCTTGCGGTGCAGGCCGACTTCGGCGGTTTCTACAACTGCAACGCGTCCAAGCTCATACTCGCCGAGGTAAGCCGCGAACATGGACAGGAAGCCGTAGACGAACTCATACGCGAGCTGCGCCTCGACGAGATATTCGGTTTCGCGCCGGGCACCGAATTCAAAGGCGCGCTCACGGTCACGGACAAGTTTAATCGGCGCGGCTGAGGCGGCAGGTCGGCGGTGTAGCGATGCTGAGACCCGTTTGCACCACCAAGGACACCAAGCACAACGATCGGCCACCGGAAGTAACGCTTCGACCCTCCTGGTAATCGGCACTGCGCCGTCCGGCATTCGAATTGCCTTGGTGTCCTTTGTGGTGAGCTGCCTTCTGCGAATGAATTTTCTGCGTTGATCTGAGAAATCTGTGGATCACCGCGCTGCCGACCATGAAAATCTGCATCGTCTCCGACAGCCATGACCGTGCGCCCATGCTTGCCGCGGCGGTGGAGGCCGCCAAGGCGCAAGGTGCCCAGGCGGTCATCCATTGCGGGGACGTGATCGGCCCCAATACCCTGCGCCCGCTGCTCAAAATCGGTGTTCCCATGCACGTGGTCCATGGCAACAATCTCGGTGACTTCACGGCCATCTGCCAACTTGCCGCACGCTCCGACGGCCTGCTCACCTACCACGGCGGCGACGCCACTCTGGAACTCGCCGGCCGGCGCATATTCATGGTGCACTATCCGCACTACGCCAACGGCATGGCCTGCACCGGCGACTACGATCTCGTCTGCTGTGGCCACAGCCACAAGGCCGCAGTAGCGCGGATCAGAAACGTGAGTGGCGGCCACACCTGGCTGGTCAACCCCGGCACAGTGGCCGGTCTCGCCGCCCCCGCGACCTGGGCGCTCGGCGATCTGGCCGAGATGCGGTTCGACATTCTGACCCTCGCCCAGCGCGACACCGGGTGACACCTGCATACCCAGCAGCCACCGGTTGTGCCTGAGGGCGGACTTCGGCACTCGGAAGACGTTGATTTGCATCAAGCCGGCCGCACCCCCGACATTCAGACTTTCGATCGCGCGATAGGAGAATTTGTCTCGGCGCAGGCGGTTCGCGCCGGTTGCCGCGGGATAGAATTTCGGCCATCAGTATGTCGGCTGTCCGCAGCCCGCTTGAGCAACCGGAGAACACGCCTATGACGGGCCCTATCGCAACCAACCAGACCATTCTGGTCGTGGGCGGCGGCATCAGCGGCATGACCGCTGCCCTGGAGGCCGCCGAGTGCGGCAAGCAGGTTATCCTGGCCGAGAAGGATGCGACGCTGGGTGGGCGTACCGCCCTGCTCTACCGCTACTTCCCCAAAATGTGCCACCCGGTGTGCGGCCTCGAGATCAACCTTCGTCGTCTCAAGGCCAATCGCAATGTGCGCGTCCTGACCATGGCCGAGGTAGTGAAAATCGCCGGCACGCGCGGCGATTACACGGCGACCCTGAAGATCGCGCCGCGTTACGTGAACGACAACTGCACGGCCTGCGGCGACTGTGCACGCGCCGTGAGCGCCGAGATCCCCAATCCGTACAACTACGGTCTGAACAAGATGAAGGCCGCCTACCTGCCCCACGGCATGGCATTCCCGCAGCGCTACGTGCTCGACCCGTCGATCATTGGTACGCCGGATGCCGAAAAGGCGAAGGCCGCCTGCAAGTGCAACGCCATCGATCTGGACGCGAAGGAGGAAACGATCGAACTGCGCGTTGGCGCGGTAATCTGGGCCACGGGTTGGAAGCCCTACGACGCGGCGAAGATCCAGCCCTACGGCTACGACCGCTTTGCCAACGTCATCACCAGCGTCGAGTTCGAGCGGCTGGCCGATCCCCACGGCCCCACCGGCGGGAAGCTGCTACGACCTTCCGACGGCAAGGAAGCGAAGAACGTCGCCTTCATCCAGTGCGCCGGCTCGCGCGACGAGAACCACCTGCGCCACTGCTCGCGCATCTGCTGCATGGCCTCGCTCAAGCAGACCCAGTACGTGCGCGAGGCCTACGGCGAGGGCGAGAACGCCGGCAAGTCCACGATTTACTACATCGACATCCGTGCCATCGACCGCTTCGAAGACTTCTACCGGATGGTGCAGAACGACCCGACGGTGAATTTCGTAAAGTCCAAAGTCGCACGCATCGCCCAGGACGACAAGTCAGGCGACCTCGTCCTGCACGGCGTGGATACCGAGGGCTATCACCGCTATGCCAATGCCCACGATCTGGTGGTACTCGCGGTCGGCATGGAGCCTTCGGTGACGGGCATGGATATCCCGGCGGAAATCATCGCCGATTCGAGCGGCTTTATCGAAGGCTCGGCGGACGGCGGCATTTTCGGTGCCGGCTGCTCGTCGAGCGCACTCGACGTCAACCGCTCGGCGCAGAGCGCCACGGCGGCGGCCCTGCGTGCGATCCAGGTGGTCAATCAAACCGCAAGAGCTGAGGTGGCCTGATGGCGGACATGAAGACGGCAGCCTACATCTGCAGCGGCTGCGGCATCGGCGAGCGGCTGAGCGTGCCGCAACTGGAAAAGATCGCTCAGAAGGAAGGCAAGATGGCGCTGGTGCGCAATCACCCCTTTCTGTGCTCGGCCGAAGGCGTGCAGGCCATTCGCGACGACATCGAGAAGGAAGGTGTCACGCACATTGCCATCGCCGCCTGCTCGCGCCGCGCCAAGACCGAGGCGTTCAACTTCCCGACCGTGGCGATGACCCGCGGCAATCTGCGCGAGGGCGTGATCTGGAGCCAACCGGAAACGGCCGAAGCACGCGAAACGACCCAGGAGATGGCGGACGACTACGTGCGCATGGCCTGTGCCGAAGTAAAGAAGATGAAAGTGCCTGCCGGCAACCCGAGCAAGGGCGAGAACAAGCGCATCCTCGTGGTGGGCGGCGGCATGTCCGGCATGACCGCGGCGCTGGAGGCGGCGAAGGCCGGTTACGAAGTCGTGCTGGTGGAAAAGCAGGCCCAGCTCGGCGGCTGGGCAGCGAAGTTGTGGAGGCGCATGCCGTTCCGTCAGCCGTACAAGGACCCCGCGGACACCGGCGTTGCCGAATTGATCGCCCAGGTGACGAGCCACCCGCGCATCAAGGTCCATGTCAATGCCATTCCGGCCGAGACGAGCGGCGCGCCCGGGCGCTTCCGCGTGCAAATCGCGACGGAGTCCGGCGGCACGATCACGGAGGAAGTCGGCGCCATCGTACAGGCGAGCGGTTTCAGCACCTACGACGTCGCCAAGCTACCCGAGCTGGGCGGAGGCAAGAGCCCGAACGTGGTGGATCAAGCCGGGCTGGAGGCGCTGGCGCGCGCGGCAAACGGCGGGCCGATCAAGCGGCCTTCCGACGGCGGTGAAGTGAAGACGGTGGTCTTCATCCAGTGCGCCGGCCAGCGCGACGACTCCGGCCGGCACCTGCCCTACTGCTCCGGCCATTGCTGCACCACCAGCATCAAGCAGGCGATGTACTTCAAGGACGCCAATCCGGATTTGGACACGGTGGTGATGTTTACCGACCTGCGCACGCCGGGCATGGGCGAGGACTTTTACCGCAGCGGGCAGGACAAGGGCGTGACCTTCACCAAGGGCAGGTGCTCGAGCGTCGAGCCCGCAGGCAATGCGCTCAAAGTCAACTTCAAGGACCTGATCCTCGACGAGGACACTGGCATCAACGCCGATCTGGTGGTGCTCGCCACGGGCCAGGTGCCGAACTCCGGTGTGGACATCGACATCCCGGAGGAAGAAGTGGCGAAGATGGAAGTAAAGCCGGTATCGATCCTTAACCTGAGCTATCGCCAGGGCAAGGACATGCCGCAGTTGAAGCACGGCTTCACCGACTCGCACTTCATCTGCTTCCCCTACGAGACCCGGCGGACCGGCATCTACGCCGCCGGGCCGGTGCGCCGCCCCATGGACATGTTCCAAGCCACCGAGGATGCCACGGGCGCGGCACTGAAAGCCATCCAGGCGGTGGAAAACGCCGGGCTGGGCCGCGCGGCACACCCGCGGGCGGGCGATCTGTCGTTTCCGGTCGCACGTCTGGAAGGCTGTACCCAGTGCAAACGCTGCACCGTCGAGTGCCCCTTCGGCGCCATCGACGAAGACGAAAAGCGCTTCCCGCTATTCAACGAATCGCGCTGCCGGCGCTGCGGCACCTGCATGGGCGCCTGCCCGGTGCGCGTCATCTCCTTCGAGAACTACTCTGTCGATACCGTCGGCATGCAAATCAAGGCTGTGGATATCCCCGACGAGTTTTCCGAGAAGCCGCGCATCCTGATTCTCGCCTGCGAGAACGATGCCTATCCGGCGCTCGACATGGCCGGCATGCAGCGCAAGACCTACAGCGCCTTTGTGCGCATAATCCCGGTGCGCTGTCTCGGCTCGGTGAACACCATCTGGATCACCGATGCGCTCAACTCGGGCTATGACGGCGTGATGCTCATGGGCTGCAAAAAGGGCGACGACTACCAGTGCCATTTCGTCAAGGGCTCCGAGATGGCCGCCTACCGCATGAGTAAGGTGGACGACACGCTGAAGCAGATGGGCCTGGAGACCGAGCGCGTGGCCACCTACGAGGTGGCAATCACCGACATCGAGCGCGTGCCGCAGCTCATCAACGATTACGCAGAGAAGATCCAGGAAATCGGCATGAGTCCGATGAAGGGGTTTGGTTGATCCCGGGCCGGGGTTGCCGTGGTGGCGCGACGGACGCCCACCACCTGTCGCGCCCCCTCGGCAGACTTTGAAGCAAGGGCCAGCAAATGAACGATCTCAGCGAACAGGCACTCGCCCGTTACCGCAGCAGCTTCCTCAAGGAAGTGGAAGCGAACGTCGAGGAAGGCCACTGGGTCAAGATGTGCATGCAGTGCGGCGTGTGCTCGGGCTCCTGCCCCTTCGGCCCGCACTGGGCACATCCGCCCCAGGAAATCTTCATGATGATCCGCGCCGGCAAACGCGACGAGGTGCTCACGTCGGACTCCATGTGGATGTGCACTTCCTGCTACAACTGCATCGTGCGCTGCCCGCGCAAGCTGCCCATCACTCACATCATGCACGGCCTGGCCAACTATGCCCACCGCCTGGGGCTCGCACCCAAGGGCCAGCCGACGCGGCAGTTCGCCAAGCTGTTCTGGGACAATCTGGTAAAGAAGGGCCGCGTGAACGAACTCAAGCTCACGCTCGGTCACTATTTCAAGGACGGCTTCGGCGCGGGGGTGAAGACCTCGCTCGCCATGAAGGATATCGGCCTGGGCATGTTCAAGGCCAAGCGCATCAATCCCATGGAGTTGTTCGGCGGCCACGCGGTCAAGGACCTCAAGGGCTTTCATGCCATCGTGCAGAAGGCCCAGGAGATCGAGGACCGGCGCAAAGGCTTCACCAAATAGGTCCGAGGAGAAACGAACATGGCCAAGAAAGAGTACGCGTTCTACCCCGGCTGCTCCTCGCAGCTCAAGGCCTCGGCCTCGAACTACCTGACGTCGACACAGGCAATGGCGAAGAAGCTGGACATCAAGATCACCGAGATTCCAGACTGGAACTGCTGCGGCGCCTCCATCGGCTATGCCGAGGGTGGTGAGCTGCCGCGCCTGGCGATCAACGCGCGCAACTTCGCGCTGGCCGAGCAGCATCTGCCCGGACAGGACATCGTCGCCACCTGCGCCGCCTGCTGGCTGGGGGCACGGGAGACGAAGGAACGGCTCGACGCTTCCGCCGAACTGTTGAAGGAAACCAACGAGGCACTGGCTGCCGCCGGCCTGCACTACAAGGGCGAGGTGGAGATCCGGCACATGGTCGAGGTGCTGATCGAGGACATCGGCTACGAGGGACTGAAGGCGCCGATGGTCAAGTCCCTGGAAGGCATCAAGTTCGCTGGCTACGTCGGCTGCCAGACCAACCGGCCCTTCGGCATCGCCGGCGAATCCTTCGAGAACCCCATGTACCTGGACAAGCTGGTGGAAACCGCCGGCGGCGAGGCGCTCACCAGCTACGACCAGAAAGTCACCTGCTGCGGCGGCGCGCTCGCCTTCTCCGAACCGGAGAAAAGCCAGAAGCAGATTCGCGACATCGTCGAATCGGCCTACGACCATGGCGCCGACATGATCGTCACGCCCTGTCCGCTGTGTCAGGCCAACGTCGAGGTGTACCAGTCGGAGATCAACAAGAAGCAGGGCACGAAGTTCAGCATGCCGGTGCTGTACTACAGCCAGCTCCTGACCATCGCCTACGGCGGCAGCGCCAAGGAAGCCGCACTGGACGGCCAGCTAATCAAGGCGCCAACGCTGGAAGAGATCGCCGCCAAGCCCGCGAAGTAAGCGGCAGCGCAGGCATTCCTCGAAGCCTGTCGCACCCTGCCCGACCAGTCGTTCCCCCAGAACCCCCCGGGGGCGTCCCCAGACGCGCGCAACCGCCTGAGCAGCCAGCCAGGCGCGCCCATGCTCAAGGCAGCGACCATTCGGCCGTAGTGACAGCCTATAATTCTCGTTTTCCAGCATCCGTTGGGATCTCCGGCATGGCGTCGTCTCCACGGGAAATCGTGTCAGGCATTGAACGGCTGGCAACGCTGCCGGCGGTGTACTTCACCGTCAAGCGGATCGTCGAAGATCCGCGATCCTCGGTCATCGATCTGACCAAGGCCCTCGCCGGCGATCCGGCGCTCACGGCGCAATTGCTGCGCGTGGTCAACAGCCCGCTCTATGCCCAGTCGCGCCCCGTGGAAACGGTGAGCCGAGCGGTGACCATACTCGGCATGCAGCAGGTGCACGATCTGGTGCTGGCGGCGACGCTGGCGAGTGCCTTCGCGCGCATTCGCGTTACCGACATGGACATGGCGAAATTCTGGCGCGGCAGCGTCCATCGCGCGGTCGCGGCGCGAACGCTGGCCGAATGCTGCGAGGTGGTGGACAAGGAACGGCTGTTCGTCCAGGGACTGCTGAGCGACGTCGGGCATCTGGTGCTCTTCATGCGTCTGCCTCTGCAGGCGATTCAGGCGCAGCAACTGGCCGAACGCACGGGCGAGCCCGTGCATGCCGTGGAGCAGCGCCTACTGGGCTGCGACTATGCCCAGATCGGTGCCGCCCTGCTCGAGCGCTGGCGACTGCCTGGAAGCATCTGCGCACCGATCGGTGAGCATACCTTGTCGGCGGTCGGCAGCCCAGTCAGATTAGATACGGCACTGATCCATATTGCCGTCGCGCTGGCCGAAGCGGTACGGCGAGGCGGCGATGCCACCGCCTGGATTGTGCCGGCGGTTTGGGACGTGGTTGGCTTGGATGCCGGCTGCCTGCCGGAGGTCACAGAGAAATCGGCGGCCGAAGTGGACATGGTCACCGCGCTGTTCTTTCCCAACGTCGGGGCTGCTGCCTGACGAGCTGGTGACGAGCTAGCGCAGCGTTCAGGCCGCGGCCGCAGTCACCATCCGCCACACCGAAACACGGTTGCGGCCTTCCCGCTTGGACTGATAGAGCGCCTCGTCGGCGCGCGCGATCAGCTCGGCCGGATCACGCATCTCGGCACCGAGGGCGGCGACGCCGAAACTGGCAGTGATGCGCAGCCCGGCGGTCGTGCGCACGGACGAACCGGCGCGCGCTTCCACGGCCTCACGCAGCCGCTCCGCCACTAGCTGTGCCTGCTCGATGTCCGCGCCAGGCAGGACGATGCAGAACTCCTCGCCGCCGTAGCGGCACAGCACATCGTCATTGCGCAGGCCGGCGGAGAACGTGCGCACGACCGCACGAATCACGTCGTCGCCGACGGCGTGACCATAGCGATCGTTGAAAGTCTTGAAGTGGTCGATGTCGGCCATGACGCAGCACAGCGCGGCACCGCCCCTTTGTGCCTTGACGTACACTTCTTCGAGGATATCGAAGAACGCCCGCCGGTTCATGCAGCCGGTAAGTGGATCGCGCGTGGCCATCTTGCGCAGCTCCTCGTTCTGGGCTCGAATCTGGTCACGCGACTTGTCCAGCTCGGCAACGGCTTCCAGCAAGCGCTCGTTGCTGCGATGCAGCTCCGTCACGTCGTCGAAGGTGACCAAGCAGCCGCGGACGGCACCGCGCGGGTCATGCACGGGCGAGGCGCCCACCGCCACCTTGACCGTTTCGCCGGCCGGTTGGCGAATGTCGAGCATAACATCGCGGCAGACCTTGCCGTCGCGCATCGCCCGCGTCCAAGGACGCCTGGCGACCTCACCCTCCAAGGCGTCGGTCAGCCATTGCTGCTCATCGATCTTGCGCCCCAGGAGCTGGCCGGCCGCCTGGGGATGCAGATTCCTGAACGCGGCATTGGCAAGGACAATGCGCCCCAACTGGTCGAGGACGACCACGCCATCGGCCAGCGCATCGAAGGCACGACGCACGCGCTCCGGCACGGCCGTGGAAGGATCGAGATACTGCAAGGCGCGGCGCAGGTAGAGATAGAACACCACCAGCCCGGCGCCGGCCAATGCTGCGATCAGCGCCACCGTCGGATGGCGCAGCCAGTCGAGCAGGTTTTGCGGCATGATCGGCGTGTAACTGATCTCCAGGTCGCCCCAGCGCTCCTTCTCCGCGTAGATGGGCACCCGCACGTGATCGGTGGTGGACAACCCGGCGGTCGGTGCCACCCAGTGCCTAGCGTGCTCTCCGGCTTGGACGACGATTGTGCCGTCGATCCGGCGCAATGCGACTGACAACACCTGCGTATCGCGCGTTCGCACTTCGCGCAACGTCTTCAGCAAGGCACCCATATCGCCGATCTGCAGCGCAGCGGCCGCCTGCACGGCAAGGCTTTCACTCGTGCGCTGACGCACCTGGCGCATCATCTCAGAGCGGTCGGGGAGCACACCGACGAGATCCATCAGCAACACGAGCGATACCACGAGGGAGGTCAGCCCCATGCTCAGCCGCAGCAGCGGACTCAGGCGCGGCAGCTTCTTCATGTGTAGTCTCCCCCGGGTTCGGCGAACATCGCCTCGACCTCGGCCTGCAAAGCGGCACCGGTCTCGGCCATGCGGCCACCGGTCTCCTCTTCGTTTTCCCCCTCGGGGCGACCGAGAATAGGCAGCAGGTCGATCTGCCGCCACGCAGGACTCGTCGCCAGCACACTTGCCATGAGGCCGCTGACCCGCGCCGCCCACCAGACCATGCCGGCAGACATGGTCATGCCGACAAGGCGCATTTGATCCACTACAGCCTCGACCGGCGCGTCCTCCTCCTGCGCAGCCTCCGCTATGGCAGCGCCCGGCTCGAAGTGCATCACGGCGGCGGTCTGCGCAGGCAACACGGTGACGACGTAGTCGCCGCGTTCTTCGTCCTGATGCACGTCGAGCCGAATGACGTTGCGAGCCGCCTCGGACACTCCATAGACCACGGGGCGAAGTGCGAGCGGCGCCGCCTCAAACACCGGGGCGATCGTGGTACCGTCCCTCACGGCTGCGGACCGTGCCTCCTGGTAAAGCAGTAGCTCGATGCGCACGCCGGGCGTCGGCGAGGATGCCACACTCTTCGCGGCCGACGCACCAGATGTTGGCAGCGCTGCACCGCCGGCAATGCCACCACTTCCACTGCCCGCACCACTTTCGTTACTGCCACCACTGCCCCCGCCGCCACCAGGCGCCACCACCTCGGGCGCAACATCGACGACAAGGCTTACCCGTGCCATCAACGGTGCACTGTCGGTGCTGCCGTCGGTGACCCGGATTTCGAACGAGGGCGCCGGGGCCCCGGTGGTGTGAACAAATTGCATCATGCCCTGCATCAGTTCCGGATGACCGAAGCGCGTCACCGCGATGCCGGGACTCGACAATCTCTCGAAGTGACCGTTCTGCACGTTGCTCACGGCATAGACCAGCGTGGCAAGCGGGCTGTCCACGTCCGACGCGCCGAGATTCGCTTCACTCAGAACGATGCGCTGGCCGGGGTGAAGACTCAGCACGGCATTGCGCATCACGGGCCCATCGTCCACCGAGGCGACATCGACCGTAATTGCGCTGGGCGCCGCAGCAAATGCGCCGGCCTGATCGCGCACCGAGACATCGAAGCTTGCATAGCCGACACCGTTGGCATCGGGAGCCGGGTCAAAGACAAGATCGCCAAGCTCCGCCGTGCTGATCACCTGTCCCGCGATGACAGGCGATCCGCTCAAAGTCAGGCGACCAGCGCCGGGAAGGCTTTCCACGCGCACCGCGCTCAGGCTATCGCCGCCATCCACGTCGGCGAATCCGAAGTCAGCCGCCACGAAGCGGTAACCAGTATCCTCATTGGTGGTAACCGTGCCGTTGCTGCCGACGGGCATCTCATTGACATTGGTCACCGTCACGGCAATCGCTTGGGTATCCGTGCCGCCGGCGCCGTCGCTCGCCTGCACCGTCACGTCATAGACGTTGTCGCCCCCGGCGTCGCCCGGCGCCTCGAAGTTCGGCGCCGCATTGAAACTGAGCGCCCCCGACGCTGCGTCGATACTGAACAGCCCAGCATCGGCCCCGCCGACGATCGCGTAGCTCAGCGTCTGCGCCGGCAGGTCAGTATCCGTGGCACTGACCGTCGTCACACCTGTTGAGTTTTCAGCCACACTGACCGACGCGGTAGCCCCGCCGCCATCGCTCGCGATTACCGGCGCGTTGTCGTTAACCCCGGTCACATTGATGGCAAAACTGGCAGAGCTGGAGGAGCCGTCACTGGAAGCCGCCAGCACTGTTATGTTGTGCGAGGCGGCGGCCTCGCGATCAAGCAGCGTGCCATTGGCCACTGTCACCACACCGGTCGTGGCGTCGATCGCGAAGCGCCCGCCGGCATCATCGGTGAGCGTGTAGGTGACGGTGTTGTTCGTGGCATCGGCATCGCTGGCCGAAGCAGTAATGCCGACCAGCGTGCCGTTGGCAGCATTCTCCGCCACCGAGTTGTCACCGGCATTCGCATCCGAGATCGCCGCGACATCGAACTCATCGATATCGGTCAGGCTGATGGTGAAGCTCTGGATCGAGGTGGAACCATCGGCCGAGGTAGCCAGCACGGTGATCGTATGCGAGGCGGCAGCCTCGCGATCGAGCAGCGAGCCATCGGCCACGGTGACCACACCCGAGTTGGCATCGATCGCGAAGCGCCCGCCGGCATCATTGCTCAGCGCATAGGTGACGGTGTTGTTGGTGGCATCGGCGTCGGCGGCCAACGCGGTGACGCCCACGAGGGTGCCGTTGGCGGCATTCTCCGCCACCGAGTTGGTGCCGGCATTCGCATCCGCGATCGCCCCGACATCGAACTCATCGACATCGGTCAGGTTGATGGTGAAGCTCGCGGTACTGGATGACCCGTCGCTGGAGCTTGCCCGCACCGTGATGGTGTGGCTCGCGGCGGCCTCCCGGTCGAGCAGCGAGCCGTCGGCAACCGTGACGACACCCGAGTTGGCATCGATGGCGAACCGGCCGCCGGCATCGTCCGTCAGCGCGTAGGTAACGATGTTGTTCGTGGCATCGGCATCAGATGCCAATACGGTGAGGCCCACAGTGGTTCCGTTGGCGGCGTTTTCCGCCGCGCTGTTTGCCCCAGGGTCGCTATCGCCGATCACCGTGACATCGAACTCGTCCACATCGTTGATGCCGACCGTGAAGCTCTGAACCGCGCTGGAGCCGTCGGCACTCGTTGCAGTGACCTCGACAACCACGTTCGCGCCGATCGCCTCGCGGTCGAGCGCCACGGCAGTGGTGAGCACACCCGTATTCCCGTCGATGGCGAATAACCCGCCGGGATTGCTGCTCAGGCTGTATGTCACGGCATTGGCAGTCGCGTCGGCGTCGAACGCAAAGGCGGTGACGCCGACCGTCGTGCCGATAGCAACATTCTCATTCACGGCGTTTGCCGTGACGTCTGCATCCACCGGAATCGTGACGTCGGACTCATCAACGTCAGTGACATTGATGCTGAAGCTCTGCGTCGAGCCGGAGCCATCGGCGGAGGTAGCCTGCACCGTGATGGTATGCGAGGCCGCGGCCTCGCGGTTGAGCAGGCTGCCATCGGCCACGGTGACCACACCGGTGTTAGCATCGATGGCGAAGCGTCCGCCGGCATCATCGGTCAGCGTGTAGGTGACGGTGTTGTTCGTGGCATCGGCATCGCTGGCCGCAGCAGTAATGCCGACCAGCGTGCCGTTGGCGGCGTTCTCGGCGACGCTGTTCGCCGTGGCATTGCTGTCGCCCAGCGCCCCGACATCGAACTCATCGACGTCGGTCACGTTGAGGCTGAAGTTCGCCGTGCTGAAGGATCCGTCGCTGCTCGTGGCGCGCACCGTGATCGTGTGGTTCGCCGCGGCCTCGCGATTGAGCAGACTGCCATCGGCAACCGTGACGACACCAGTATTGGCATCGATCGCGAAGCGGCCACCGGCGGAATCATCCAGGCTGTAGCTCACCGTGTCGGTGCTGTCCGGATCGCTCGCGACTGCAGTTACCCCGACCAGCGTGCCGGCGGCGGCGTTCTCCGCCACGCTGTTGGCGGCGGCGTTCGCGTCACTGATCGCGCCTACTGCGCCTTCATTGACGTTGGTCACCGTCACGGCGATGGCCTGCGTGTCGGTGCCACCGGCGCCGTCGCTGACTTGCACCGTCACGTCATAGACGTTGTCGGCCCCCACATCGGCCGGGGCTTCGAAGTTCGGCGCCGCATCGAAGCGCAGCGCCCCAGTGCTCGCATCGATCGAGAACAGCCCCGCATCGGCACCGCCAATGATGCTGTAGCTTGCCACCCCGCCATCCACATCGCTGCTCGTGACCGTCGTCACCGCAGTGGCGTTCTCGGCCACGCTCACGGCGGCGGCGGCTCCTCCACCACCGCTGGTGATCACCGGCGGGTTGTTCGTTGCCTGCACGTACACGAGTTTGGTCTTCGGGACCGCGGTGCCGCCGTCGCCGTCGGTCAATTCAAAGGTGACCTGCCGCGTGAGCGTCGAAGGGTTGCTGCTGACGTTGGCGAATTGTATGCACGCCCGCACCTCCTGCACCGCAGCCAGTGTGGCGTTGGCATTGAAAGTGACGAGCAACGGATCAGAACCACTGGTACCGCCCGCGAAGCTGCCGACGATCGTACCGCCATAGGTCACGTCGCTGCCCGAAACGCCGACCTGGCCAGGGGCGCTCCCGAAGTTTCCGACGGTGAGCCGATCGTGCGCGCTCGCGTTCTGCGTGATGCTAATGGTCAGGACCCCACCGTCGAAGTCCGCAGAGTCGACATCGGCAACCGTGCCCGTCGGGTCGATCAACTGGGGCATGCCACCTTCCACGAACGTCACGTCCGGCGCGAACGGCGTGATCTCCGGCGCATCGTTCAGCGGCGTGATATCCAGCGTGGCCGAACCCACCGCCGTCAGACTGCCGTCCGTGATCGTGTAGGTAAAGGCGACGGACGAATCGTCATTGGCGGCCGGAGTATAGGTCCAGGTACCGTTGCCGTTGTCGATCAGACTGCCGTTGCCACTACTGAGTGACAGACCGGTTGCGCTCAGTCCGTCGCCGTCGATGTCGTTGGCATTGGCTAGCAGTTGCGCCTGGGTAATGAGTCTCGGACCGCTGTCCTCGGCGATCGATGCCAGCGTCACGGGCGTCGTCGTGGGCTGGTCGTTCTGCGGGTCGACCACCAGGGTAACGGTGGCGACGTTGCTGTTGGTCGTGCCGTCGTTGGCGCGATAGCTGAAGCTGTCCGTACCATGCCAGTCGGCGGTGGGGGTATAGGTGAAGCTGCCGTCGGCGTTGAGCGTCAGGCTGCCGTGCGACGGCCCCGAAACCAGGACCGCGGTAAGGGAGTTGCCGTCGGCATCATAGTCGTTCGCCAGCACTCCGGGACCGGCTACGTTGAGTACGCTGTCTTCGTTGACGCGATAGCCGGTCCAGGCCGCGCCGTTGCGCAAGGTGCCGTCATTGGCGTTGGCCGTTCTGTCCGCCGCGGTGGCGCCGCTGTTGTCGTCCAGCGCCCAGTTTCCGGCCAGCCCGGCCTCCGTGCCGCTCAACGTGGCGTTCATGGCGCCGGCGATCTCAGCCTGGTTGCGCACGACGTTCCACACCCGCACGTCGGCGATGCGCCCGTCGAAGTACTGGCCCGCCGGGTTGTTGGTGCGTCCGCCGATACGCAGTTCGTTCATGGCGGGATAGACGTCGCCGATGGTCGAGGTGGCCATGACCTGACTGTTGACTTCAGTGCCGTTGATGTACGTGGTCACCGTGCCGGCGTTGTAGGTGATCGCGACATGGGTCCAAGTATGGTCGGCGATGTCCACACCCGTGTCGTGCCACGACCAGGTACCTCCCTCGGCGAAGGCGAAGTTGAGCGAGCCATCGGCGAGGATCGCCATCTCGTACTCGCCTTCCTTGTTGAGGATCATCTGCACCGAGTTGCCCGAGACGTCCGGATTGACCCATGCCTCCATGGTCATGGTCGCACCCATCGCCAGTGAGGCGCTGTGCGGCACCGAAACATGGTCGTCAACACCATCGAAGTCCAAGGCCAGCCGGTCATGGGCGGCGATGGGGGGGTCGTTCGTCGGGTTGACGGTGATGCTCACGGCGGTGCCGGTGGCGCCGAAGGCCGTGCTGCCCCCCGTGACCGTGACATCGGCGTAGCCACCCGCGACGCCGCTGGTCTGGTCCCAGGCGCCAAAGGCGAACGGGAAGACCGTGCCGTTGTAGTCTGCGTTGGGAACGAAGCGCACGCGCGTCAGGACGTCGGACGGCAACAGCAGGGCATTGTTGGCGGATACGGCGCCGAAGTTCACCCAGTTGCTGCCGTCCAGGGTGTACTGCCACTGGCCGTTGGTGCTGTTGGCTGAATGAACGTAGATGCCCTTCAGTGCACCCGCATCCGGGTCGCTCGTGTCGGCGGTGAAGTCCGAGACCAATTTGCCGGCACTGTTGAAGTCGTCCTCGTTGATTGCGGCGAACAGGCTGGCGGTCGTACCGGACGGTGCGTCGTTCGTCGCAGTGATGTTGAGGGTGGCAGTGTCGGAGGCGGTCTTGGCGCCGCCACTGCCGCTGTTGCCCAGATCGCTGACGGCGAGCGTCAAGGTGTCGGAAGCCGGCGGCGCGTCGCTGTCGATGGTGTAGGTGAGCGTGGCACCGCCACTGCCTGCCAGCAGGTGGTTGATCTGGGTCAGCGTGCCGGAGAGCGTAACGGTGCTGGTGCCCGAACCGCTCACCGTGACGCCCGTCGTGCCCGCAGCGGCCGACAGCGTGCCGCTGACCACCGAGATGATCGCCTGCACGGTGCTTGCCCCGGCATCGACATCGCCAATGCTCAGCCCCGTGCCGTGCAGCGTCAGCGGCGTTTGCTCGGTGGCGCTGTAGCTGGCCGGGACGATCGTGGCCGTTGGCGGATCGTTAGCGGCATTCACGGTGACACTGACGGTTGCCGTTTCCGTTGCGCCGCCGGAGGTGACCGTGTAGGTGAAGCTCGGAGCACCGTTGTAGTCCGCGGTCGGGACAAAGCTCAACGTGCCACCGGCATTGAGCGTCACGGTGCCACCGGTCACGGCCACCGAGCCGCCGGAGGATATCGCCGTGCCATCGACGTGCGTGATGGTTCGCCCGGCATTCTCGAACGTGTCGTTGCTCAGCGGCGCGAACGTGACCGGCGTATCCTCGTTCGTGGTAATGCTGTCGTCCGCGATGTCGGCAACGGCGGAGATCGTGCCACTGACCGTGTCGCTATCGCTCTGGGCGCCGCCGCTGCCCGTGTTGCCGTTGTCGTTGGTCACGAGAGTGACCGTTACCGTGCCGTTGTAATCAGCGGTCGGCGTAAAGAACGGCGCCGTGTTCACCGAGGCGAGATAGGCATTGATGCTTGCAAGGGTACCCGAGAGTACTAGGGTGTCGGTGCCGGAGCCGCTGACGGTCACGCCAGCCGCAGTATTGGCAGAGAAGGTACCGGCGGCCGTGTTCACCGAGAGCGTGACCGTGAAACTTCCGGAGCCGCCATCCACATCTGCGATAGAGATCACGCCCACCAACTGCGTGGCCGTGTCTTCAGAAATCACGGCACCAGCACCGGTAAGCGTGTTAACCGGCGGGTCATTGACCGCGCTCACGACGAGAGATGCCGTGTCGGTGGACGTTGAGAAGGCGGTGGTACCGCCATTCGTGGTGGGGTCGGCCAGTCCGCCGTTGCTCCCGCTCGTCTGGTCCCAGGCGCGGAAGGTGATGGCGCTCGACAGCGTGCCGTTGTAGTTGGCGTTGGGTTGGAAGTACAGGCGCGTGTTGGCGTCGGCCGCGAGCAGACGAGCATTGTTGTTGGCGACCACGCCCAGTGCATTCCAGTTGGTTCCACCGTCGGTCGAGTACCACCAGCCGCCGTTGGTCGTGTCGGCCGCCGTGACCGCAATGCCGAGCAACGCGCCATTGTCCGCATCGGTGACGTTGTCGACCTGACCTGAGGGTGAGGCGAAATCCACCAGCGCCGAAACCAGAGTGCCCACAGCACCCGAGGGCGCAGCAGCGTCCTCGCTGATCGACGTCAGTGCCGGGCTCCTCGTCGAGTCAAGAACCGGTGCGTCGTTGGCGGAATTGACCGTGATGCTTGCACCGGCCGATGCAGCGCTGAACGCTGTGTTTGCGCCGTTGGCGTTCGTGTTGATCGCGCTGCCCGCACTGCCCTCCGTTTGATCCCAGGCGCGGAAGGTGATGCCGTTAGCCACGGTTCCGCTCCAGCCCGCATTGGGAACGAAGCGTACGTAGGTGCTGGCGTTCGCCGCCAGGAGCCGCGAGCTTGTCGCCGAGGGTGTGCCAAAGTTAGTCCAGTTGGACCCTCCGTTAGTCGAGTACTGCCAGACGCCGTTGGTGTTGTCGGCCGCGACCACCGCGATACCTACCGACGCACCCGGGTCGGCGTCGTTGACTTGGCCTGCGATCAGGTTGGAAACGAGCGTGCCCGGGTTGCTAGTCGGATTCTCAGTGATCGCGCTCAGGTTGTTGGCACCAGCCAGCACCGGGGCGCTGTTGTTCACCACGATGTTCAGACTGAACTCCGAGGTGTTGTTGCTGGCGTCCGTGGCCGTCGCCGTGAGCTTGTCGCCCGCGCTCAGCCCCTTGCCGGTGACGTCCAGGGTTCCGCTGAAGTTTCCGCTGGCATCGCTGGTGAGGAAGCCGAGATAGATCCGTCCCTCTCCGTACCCGGTGGTGTCGCCATCCGATTTGAAGACCTCCAGCCGCGCACTTGCGAACGTCGCCTGGTTGGGGGCGGCGCCGACGAATCCGGCGACGGTGAGCGTCGTTCCCGACAGCGAGGCTGACGTCAGAAGGGGAAAGTCCATGTCATAGTTGGCGCGTGCCGCGTTCTTGGCGCCGTCGTTGACTGTCACACCGTTGTTGCGCAGGTCGATGCCGACCCCGGAGTTCGCGTACATCGAGTTGCCGAGGATGGCGTTGCCGGTCGCGCCATTGGTAACGACGATTCCCTTACCCGTACTATTGGCAATGGTGTTCCCCTGGCCTGCCGCTGTCCCGCCAATGATGTTGTCGTCGGAGCTGATGTAGACGTTGTGCTGCGAGTTGGGGATCGCCGTCGTGCCGTCGGCGCCGACGCCGATGAGGTTTCCCTGCACCGTGGTGCCGTCGGCGCCGCTCGGAAGATAGAGGCCGTAGTAGTTGCTCTGGCCGTTGCCGCTGATGACGTTGTTGATGACCGAGTTCGCCGCGCCGGACAGGATGATGCCGTGCTGGCCGTTGCCCATGCCCGTATTGCCGGTGGCGTCGACACCGATGTAGTTACCGCGGATGAGGTTCCCGCCGTTCGACGAAGCCATCCATATGCCGCCGCCGCTGTTCCCGGAAATGACGTTCCGATCGCCGGGCGTGCTGCCGCCGATGGTGTTGTTCGACGACGCTGCCGTGTAACCGATCAGAATTCCGTCATATCCTGTGCCACGGCCATTCGGCGTCGCGATTGTTCCGCTGGCATCGGTGCCGATGTAGTTCCCGGCGATGGTGTTGCCGTCGCCGCCGTCCAGATGAACACCGGCCCAGGTGAAGTTGTTGATGACCAGTCCCCGCACGGTGGTGCCGCCCGCGGTAATCGCCAAGCCCGGCGTCGATTCCCCGGCGTTGATGCCGTCCAGAACGATGCGCAGAACTGCGTCGGTGCCCATCGCCAGCGTGTTGGCCGAGGCCCCGGGCTGCGTATAGCCGTCGATGACGACCGGGTCCGTGATCGTGGGCAGCGCGCTCGAAAGGTGAATCGTGTGTGTCCCCGCACCGCTGATGTTGAAGTGGATGCGGTCGACTCCGCCCGCCGAGTTCTCGGAGTTGTTCGCGGCGAGGATGGCCTCGCGCAGAGAGATCTTGCCATCGGCCCCCTTGTTGGCGAGCAACGTTTCGATTGTCAGCGTGTCGCCGTCGAGCACGTCGCTGTTCGTGTCAACGGTTACTGTGCTGTAGAGATCGTCGTCTGTGTTGACGAGGCCCACATCGGTGGCGTCGAGCCCCGAATAACTGGCGTCAGCGCTGACCGCCGTGCCCAGCACCAGCGCGTAGGCAATGTTACTGTCATCGACCGAGTCGTTGACGCCGGTGACGGTAACGATCTGTGGCGTGTTCCAGTTGGCGGAGGTGAAGACCAGGCTGCCGACGGACGCGCTGCCTTCGCTGCTATCGCTCGAGGCAACGCTGATCGTCACGTTAGCCGTCGGCTGTGAGTCCAGGACGACCGCGACTTGGATCGTCCCACCCGCCTCGGTCGTGGTGGCACCGGTTGACGTTACCGTGATCCCATGTGACGTGACCGTAAGGTTGACGAGCGCCGGCGCGGATTCCAGTACGCCGTCGCTTGCCTTGTAGACGAAGCTATCCGTGCCGGAGTAGCCCGCGTTCGGCGTGTAGACGAACGTGCCGTTGAACTAAACCGCTGACGCGGTGGTGAAGCACCCCACTGCCGCGGCCGCGTT
>DAITBA010000025.1:0-46363 GCA_036824005.1 Rhodocyclaceae bacterium | reverse complement strand
CCGCACGGTCTTTCTCTGCCTCTTCCGCTGCGGCGGATAAACGCTATTCGTTATGTCCCAAACACCAGACGTTGGAACGCAGGGAGTGAATAGCGATGGCAGATAAACATCCGTATGTCAGCGGTACCGGTGTGCTCGTTCAGGTGCTCGATCATCTAAGGAAGTCATTCCCGGCCAATCTCAACGCTGAGGTTCTGAAGAAGCTCGGTTTCGCACCAAAGAACGAAAGTTACATCATCAACACCGTCCGCTTTCTCAAGTTGATTGATGACGAGGGCGCTCGAACCGACAAAGCTCAAAAAACTTTCACGCTTCACGACGAAAGCTCGTTTCAGAAAGCGTTTGCCGAGATCGTAAAGGCTGCATATTCGGATCTCTTCTCCTTACATGGTGATGGCGCATGGAACCTTGACGATTCCAAGCTGATAACCTTCTTTCGCCAGACGGACCAATCGTCGCAACTGGTAGGCTCCCGTCAGGCAGGCACGTTCAAGGCGCTGGCTACCTATGCGGGCCACGTAAGCCCTTCCGCGTCTATTAAGGCAAAAACAGCCAAGCCCAAACCGAGTCTTCCCAAGAAGGCGAAGCCAACCTCTAAGGGAGCGGCAGCGGCCTCCGTCTCACAGCCGGTTCCTTCGGGTGCCGACGCGAGCGGAGGCGCGGCAGGTGCAGGAAACCGAAATTTAGGACTAACCGTTCGGATCGAAATCAACCTTCCCGCCACGGGTGATCAGGAAACGTACGACAAGATATTTAAGAGCATCCGCGAGAATCTGCTGAATGGCTAATCCGTGGCAGATGTTTGAGCGGATCGCCCGATCCGCCAGTCAACTCGCTTATGCCGAGGAGGTGCGCGCACTGCCCGATCATCCGTTTGAGTCGAGAAACATTCACCCCGCACTTCCGCCGAACGTAAAGAAGCTTTTCGATGATGGGCACTACTCGCAGGCTACATTCGAGGCATTCAAGTTCGTAGACAAGGAAGTCGCGCGGCTAGCGACGCACAGTGAAAGCGGGTTCAAACTGATGATGACGGTTTTTTCGGAAACATCGCCATTACTCAAGCTAAACGGTTGCAGTAGTACTTCCGAGAAGGACGAACAGAAAGGTTTCCAGTTCTTGTTCGCTGGCTCAATCCTGGCCATCCGAAATCCACGAGGGCACGAGTATGCGATTCACGACTCGCCTGACGAATGCCTCGATCATCTGGCGCTCGCTTCGTTACTTTTGCGGCGGCTTCAGGCCGCGGGGTTAAAGATTGCAGGGACATAACCAGCACTTGCAGCCGACCGCCGCAAGCGTTGCTTGCGGTACCCTCGGCGCGTTGCGCCTCGGCGGCGGCTGAAGTGCGTCGTTGAAGCTGTAGAAATACCCCTTTTCCGCTTTCCCCGTGGACATGCGTTCGGTATAATTGAGCATCTCCCGACCGGACGCCCACGATGCCCCGATTCAAGCGCACCGACTACGGTTTGAAATTCGTTCCGGTCGATTTCGCGCGGCAGATCCTGCCCGGCAGCTTCGAGCACGCGCTGTGTTTTCTCATCGACTCGGGCGAGGTCGATTTGACGGGCCTTGTAGGCAGGGTTCGCAATGACGCGGGCGGGGCGCCGGCCTATGCGCCCGGTGTGCTGCTCAAGATCGTGCTGCTCGCCTACTCGCGGGGCATCGTCAGCTCACGCGCCATCGAAGCGGCCTGCCGCACCAACGTGCTGTTCATGGCGGTGTCCGGCGACAGCGCGCCGCATTTCACCACCGTGGCTGCTTTTGTGGCCGAACTCGGGGATGAGGCCAAGGCGATCTTCACCCAGGTGCTCATGATTCTCGTGATCGACAAGGGCTGATCGGGCGCGAGATGTTCGCCATCGACGGGGTGAAGCTGCCCAGTAACGCCTCGAAGGCGAAGAGCGGCACGCGCAAGGACTTCCAGCGCGAAGCCCGCAAGATGGAGCAGGCGGTGGCGAAGATGCTCCAGCGGCACCGGGTGCAGGACGAGCACGATGCGAGCGGCGTCGGTGAGAACAAAGCCGCTGAGCGCAAGCTCGAACGACTGAGAAGGGAAGCGACGAGACTGCGCCGCTGGTTGCAGGACAACCCAAACGATCGCCGCGGCGCGCGCGGGGCGGTCGTGCTGTCCAACCGCACCGATGCCGACTCGGCCAAGCTGGCCACGGGTAAAGGGGTGATCCAGGGCTACACCGGCGTGGCTGTCGTCGATGAGAAACACCAGATTGTCCTCGACGCCCAGGCCCATGGCACGGGCAGCGAACAAGCGCTGCTGTTACCGGCGGTGGAGGCGGTAGCCGACTACCGCAAAGCGCAGACCGCCGTATGTGCCGATGCCGGCTACCACGCCGAGGCCAATCTGGAGCAGTTGGCCAAACACAACATCGAGGCCTACATCTGCGACAACGACTACCGCCGGCGTGACCCACGCTTTGCGGACCAGGCGAAGCACAAGGCCAAGGGCGACGCCCTGTACGACACGTCCGCGAGAAGCGAGCGCATTCGCCTGTACCGCCCCGAGGATTTCCAGCTCGCCGCCGACCGCTCGCATTGCCTCTGCCCGGCGGGCAAGCGGCTGTACGCGAACGGGAGCCACTGCACCATAAACGGCTTCGCCGCGATGAAGTTCTGCGGCGCGCAACGCGACTGTGTGCCGTGCGCACAACGCGCCCGCTGCCTGCGCTTTCCCGACCGGACCACGGTGCGTCAGGTGGCCTTCTTCCAGGGCCGGCGCACCCCGAGCCACTCGGATCGGATGAAGGCGCGCATCGATTCCCCCACGGGCCGCCGGATGATTGCCCGACGCTTTGCCACCGTGGAGCCGGTGTTCGCCAACCTGCGGCACAACAAACGGCTGAACCGCTTCACGTTGCGAGGACGCGACAAGGTCGATGGTCAGTGGAAGCTGTACTGCCTGGTGCACAACATCGAGAAACTGGCGCATCATGGTTATGCGCAGTGAGAAGCGGCGAGGTAAAGCAAAAACGCGGGCGAAATGACGGCGCTAAACAGCCCGAACGCAGAGCAGAACGCAGGCATGAACGACTGAAGGACGCGACGATCATGACAGAACAATTCCAGCGGCAGTGTCCGCAAGGCCACGGCCTGGCCGAAAACCGGGTTTTTCTACACCTTCGTTATGCCCCATAGAAACGCCGCCACATACCTATGAGACGAGTACTCGCTACTGATCTTGGCATTTGGCCAATGATCAAGAATCAGGAATGGCCCTCGGAGATGATGATCGCGTCTCCGGAATACTGGGCACGACTTGCGGATTACATCCTTCTCTATGACCAGATAGTCATTCCTACTGGCAATCTTCAAATTTTGCCAGTGCTACGTCTCATGCTTGGCGAGGAGGTCTTCGACGAGCTGATACGAACAAAGGCAATCGTCCTTGCTCGATTTGACCAGTGGTTTGGGTATGTTGGTACTGGCGGCGTTGTCTTCTACAAAGCTGGTGATAACCCGGATCTGCCAAAGAGCTTTCCCAATTTGGCGATAAGTCATTTCAAGCAGCTAGACGAAGCGATTGACGACGCGCTCATTGCCACCAATCCGCCTTCAAGCAGCGAGCGCAGGACATTGATCAAGAACCTGCTTCTTGACAACATCATTGCTCTCCCCACTGAGTCAATGCTTTCTGGAGTCAAAGACGAAGCCTACGCAGATATCCGCGACAGCGCGTATCTCCGCGAATTCTTGTCCCTTCGCAACGCCGGACGCTCAATCGACAACTTGTTTGGTAGCAAGCCGGATACGGTTACGATTTTCAACGCACATGTGCCCGCTGAGCGAAACGATCCGCCAGAAATTCGCGCGGTATTGCGAGTGGTTTTTGAAAACTTTCTCCTTAGCCTTGGCGGCCATACGGCGGCCTCCGAGATTACCGGAGATGCCTCCACGTTGTCCGTTCTCCAAGCCAAAGGGCAACGTATAGGGTACTCGCCGCATGGTAGGCAGGCCTTCGCGCAGTTGCAGAAAGTTAATGGCGTGCCTGAACTCGGAGCCGCGTTCGCCGCAAAGCGAATTTCTCCATCCCAGATCCTTGACCTTCGTACCTCAAAGCATACGCAAGCGCTACGAGACTGGCTCGGAGCTGGCGCCGCCAACGAAACAGCATCCGAGACAGTGGCTAGGTATATCGAGACAATTGGAAACCCCGGCCTCATTGAGAAGCTCCCGGTGAAGGCAATGCGCTTTGCCGCCACTACTGGTTGGGGAGCAATCGAACCAATATCAGGGGCCGTCGCCGCCGCAGCGGACACATTTCTGCTCAGCAAGTGGTTTCCTGTCCGCTCACCTCGTCTCTTCATGCGTCAGGCGAAAGCAGTCCTTGCCAACACCCCTGTGATCCGAGCGCCTGTAATTAAGGGCCGGGACAGAAACTCCCCATGCTCATGTGGGAGCGGAAAGAAGTACAAGCATTGCTGCGGGAGGATATCTTGATCGAGAGTCCCATGTGGCATAACCCTGCGGTCCACCGGGCGCTGCGCGATAAAGCCGCGCAGCGCCGGTGACCTCCACGGTTGGGCCTCTCAGTAGCCCATCCTCCAGTGTTTGACCAAACTACGGCATTGCCGTATAGTCAGATCTATGTTCACTGTTGTCGAAACACCTACGTTCGTTCGCCTTTCTGCGGACTACTGGAGTGATGAAGATCGAACAGGTTTCATTACGTTCATCGCATCAAACCCAGACGCTGGCGACGTCGTGCCGGGGTCTGGCGGCCTGCGAAAAGTTCGCTGGGGTCGTGCGGGCCAGGGAAAACGTGGTGGGGTGCGGGTCATCTACTACAACCGTCTCGCCAATGGAGAAATCTGGCTGTTGCTGATCTACGGGAAGTCGGTGAAGGACAACATTCCTTCTCACGTCCTTCGTCAGATCAAGGAGGAAATTGAAAATGGCTAAGGCCAAACAGAAAGTCAATCTTGGTGCCGATCTTCTTGCCTCTGTACGCGAGATGAAAGCCGGCATCCGTGCTCGCACTCACCGTCCGAACATTTCGGAAATCGCACACGCTCGTCTTGTATCCGGGCTTTCCCAGTCCGCCTTCGCTGCATTGCTAGGTGTGTCGGTTCGGACACTCCAAGATTGGGAGCAAGGACGCCGAGAGCCGTCCGGCGCTGCGAAGACGCTGATCAAAGTCGCGGAACGCCATCCCGAAGTACTGCAAGAGCTTGCCTCGTAGCCGAGTGCGGCGCAATCGGGTAAGGAGCGGTTTCTAACCGGCCCTCCCCACACCACCCGGCATGCGGGTCCGCACGCTCAACGCGTTTGCAGCCAACCCGCGCCACCTGGGCGGCATGCCGGCGTTCTCGCTGGTGCTGCACACCTGGACGCAGGATCTGCGCCGGCACGTCCATGTCCATGCGCTGGTGGCCGGCGGCGCACTCACGCCCGAGGGCGCGTGGGTGCGGCCAAGCAAGGGGTTCCTGTTTCCGGTGCGCGCGCTCTCGCGCGTGTTTCGCGGCAAGTTCGTCGCCGGGCTCGCGGCGCTGGTCCGCAGCGATCGGCTCTCGCGCGCACCGCGCGAGGCTTGGCCCGCGTGGACTGCACTCAGCGCACGCCTGTACGCCCACGACTGGGTGGTCTATGCGAAACAGCCGCTGGGCGGCGCGCAGGCCGTGCTCGACTATCTCGGGCGCTACACGCACCGGGTGGCGATCTCCAACGAGCGCATCGTCGGCATCGACGGTGATGAAGTCGCTTTGCGCGTGCGCGCCGATGCCGATCGCGGCAAGAAGCGCACGCTGCGCCTGCCGGGTCCCACGTTCATCGAGCGCTTCCTGTTGCACGTGCTGCCGTCGGGCTTCAAGCGCATCCGCCACTACGGCCTGCTTGCGCCGGCGCACAAGCAGCGCAGCCTGGCGGGCGCGCGCGCCGCGCTCGAGGCGCCGGCGCCGCCACCGGCACTGATCGAATCGGTCGCCGATTTCCTGCGCCGCGTGGCGCGCATCGAGCAGGCGCGTTGCCCGTGCTGCGGTGGCGTATTGCGTGTGGTGGCGGCGATTGCGCCAACGCCGAGCACACCGCACGTGCGCGGGCCACCGTGATCGCACGCGCGCAGGCAACGACCGGCTGTCGTCCGGGCGCCGCACGCGACGCCCGCGGCGCGGCTCGTTCCGACGCCGGACGTCGCGCCGCCTTGCCACGCCCACATCGGCGCTTGCCGGCAGCAGGCACGCCATCGACAGCGTTCGCGCTCGCGCCGCGCCCCCGCGTCATCGCCATCGGCCATGCCAAAGTATTGACTTGGCACGCGCGCCGCTTACAATCCCCATAGCATTCGCCGCTGCACCGCTTCAGTCCAACGAGGTTTATCCGCCGCCATGCCGCACGGTCTTTCTCTGCCTCTTCCGCTGCGGCGGATAAACGCTATTCGTTAAGCATCAGCAAAGGCGATGGACCGCTCAATCTTCGAGAGATTCGGGACCGTAGGGGCTGTGGTAGCAGCGGCAGCGTGCCCTATATGCTTCCCCAAGGTTGCGCTCGTCGGTGCGGCTGTAGGCTTCGGCGCGTTTGCTCCGTTCGAGGGCTACATTGCGGTGGGGGTGCAGATCCTTTTTGTTCTCGCGCTTGTTGGCCAAGTGATTGCCTTTCCGCGCCATCGTAATCGCTGGCTACTCGCGTTGTCCGCCGCGACGACGGTGCTGCTGTTCGCGGGGTACTACCTGTTCCCATCAAGCATACTGTTACAGGTGTCGCTGGCGGGTCTGGTTGCTGCAAGCATCTGGCTCGTGGTGGAGTCTCCGCGGTGTGCCAAGTGCGAATCTCAAGTGCAGGAAGAGAAAGCTGATGCTTAACCGCCCAACCAACCCGGACGCGCGCGCGAGCGCCGTGCCTTGCATAGGTCAGTGGGCGCGCGCCGGTTGTTGGGAATGTTGAGGCTGCAGAAAAACCCGGTCACGGCGATTACTGAGGCATACTGTCCGAAGACGACCGCTCAGAATCGCCCACGATCGACGATCGGAGTGTCGGGAGGGGTCGGGGCACCCCGAAAAATGGTGTGCGCCCACCCCGCAGGGAGTTTTTCCACTTTTTGCAGGCTTGTCCAGCACACTTGTCTTCACAATCATCTTGCAAGTCAGGGAGAGTCCATAGACCCTCGTTAGGCGGCATCACACAGACTTGCTCGTACGGAGATGCACATGCCAACCGAACGTCCATCCGCGATCGCACCCGTCTGTCTCGTTATCGGGGCACTTCTTGGGTTGGCCGGCAGTTTCGCTCCGTCCGCTTCCTTGCGCGGGCTGGCCTGGGGTATCGATGGCACCGCCCTCGTCGTGGCGGCAGCATTGCTGGCGGTCCACTGCCTTCGCCAAGGCCACCAGTCCGTTGCCGCTGGATTCTTGGTCTTCATCGCCGGGCAAACGCTGGTGCTTTCGGGATCCGCGATGTCGCTTGAGGCGAGCAGCCCGCTATTCGCTGCCGGGGCATCGCTCTGGGCCGCGGCTCTCGTTCTCGTCAGTGCCGCGAAAGTCATGCCACTGGCTGTGCGCGCCTTGGGTGGCGTCGCGGCCCTGCTGTTTGCGCTCACCGCACTACAGGTTTTCGCGGGTCGCAGCCTGACTCCACTGTCCGAGCCGTTGCCTTTCTTTGCTTACCCCGTTTTTGTGCTCACGCTGTTCGGTTGGGCCTGGTGGTGCCGCGGTCCCGCGCCCGGAAGGTAGCGCGGCGCGGAGTGCCGCCCTACCCTTCGCATATGGACTCCTCCCCCAACGCAGGACACCGACCGATCGGGATGGCCGCAGCGATGAGGCGGCCGGAAGGGTTATCGGCGTCGATCCGCGCGGGTGCGACCCGGTGTGCCAGGATGGGCGACCAGTCTCGTTGCAGCGGCGGGCAGAAGTACATCAGTTCCCTTTCCTGCAAGCCATCAGGCCGCGACGTTGCACCCGACGTTCGCCAGCCGGCTTCGCCGTCTGTCGCATGCGGGAGAAATCCAACGTTTGGCAGCACAAGCACATAGCACGGAGGTTCACCTGTGTCATTTCAGACCGAGATCGGCATCATCCGCTGGAACATGCATTTCACATCGCCGAGGGCCGAGGTCTTCTCGGCCCTTTCTACGGATGAAGGTCGGGCACGCTACTGGGCAGAGTCGGCGCCGGAGGTCGACGGAGAGGTCACTTTTCACATTCTCGGCTACGAGCCATTTTCCGGCCGCGTCCTGAAGAAGAACGCCCCATCGCTGTTCGCACTCGAGTACTTCGGGACGATCGTAGAGTTCTCGCTGCGCGACGATGGCAGCGGCGGAACCGATCTCTCGTTGGTTGCTACACAGGTTGATGAAGCAATTCGCATGGAGATGGCCGCGGGGTGGGTGTCCGTGCTCATGGCGATGAAAGCTGCGGTGGACCATGGCGTGGACCTTCGTAACCACGACGAATCGAGGTCTTGGGGTAATGGTTACGCTGACAACTGACCTTGCGAGGACGACCCATCTCAGGGGAGGCTGATCGTCATGAACCTGCGCCTCCGCGATGTCACGGACGATGACCTGCCGCTCATCAAGCGGTGGCTACATGCGGATCACGTACGTAGTACCTGGGGTGATCCCGGCGCGAACCTCAGGTTGATGAACGAGCCAGCAGCCAACGGGAATTGGCGTGCCATCGTCGAGGCGGATGGCCGTCAAGTCGGGATCGTGCTGTGGCAGCACCCGACGCGCGAGGAACTCGACGTGGCCGGTCTCGCCGACATTCCGACGAGCGTGATCGACATCGACGTCATGATCGGTGAGCTCGATGCGCTGGGACGCGGGTTGGGGTCGGTTGCGATCAATCGCGTCGCCGAGGTCGCGCTGTCCGACCCGACGGTGCCGTTGGTAATGGCGTGCCCCCGGCTGGACAATCTGGCCTCGCAGCGGGCTTTCGCTAAGGCGGGCTTCCGCAAGGACAGGGAGTTCGACGACGTCCCGGACGGGCTGCACGTGCTCATGGTGCGTCACCGTCAGGAAGCATAGATCGCATGAACCAGCCCGGTGCCCGCTTCCGGGAGATTTTCTTCGAGGTCTACGAAAGCCTGCCCCGTCAGGGGCCCGGCAACCGCGCTTGCGCCAGCAGAGCCCTTGGTCTGTGCGGCGAACTTCGAGAATGTCCCGCGATCCTCGACTTGGGGTGTGGTGTCGGGGGACAGACCCTCCAGCTCGCCGAGCTGACGTCCGGTTCCATCGTGGCCATCGACCGCCATGCGCCGAGCATCGAACGGTTGCAGGCGGCCATCGCCGAGCGTGGGCTTTCGCAACGCGTCAGTGCCATCGTTGGGAATATGGCCCGCCCGGAGCAGCCGCTCGGGGTTTTCGACCTCATCTGGTCGGAAGGCGCGCTCTACAACATCGGGCTTCGGGACGCCCTTCGCGTCTGCCATGGCTTGCTGCGACCCGGCGGCTATCTGGCTTTCACCGATGCAATTTGGCGCCGGAGGAATCCGCCGCCCGCCGTCAAGGCCGTGTTCGATGCGGATTACCCGACCATGGGACAGCTGGATGACGATATGGCAGCGATCCAGGATTGCGGATTTGAACTCGTCGGACACTTCACCCTGCCCGATGAAGCGTGGTGGGACGATTTCTACACGCCCATGGAAACGCGCCTCACCGAGTTGCGCGGCAAATACGCCGGCGATGCTGAAGCCTTGGCCGTCGTTGACCAGCTCGCCGAGGAGCCCGAGATGCACCGCCGCTATGCGGACTTCTACGCCTATGAGTTCTTCGTGGCACGCCGCCCCATTGAAACTCGGAGCGCAAGACGGAATGAAGCGCTCGAACAAGGCGGTCCAGCGGACGCGGACATGCCGCGCCGCTGAGCTTGGACGTTGCAGCCGTAGAACACCCGATCAGCGAGATGACTTGTACATGCCGTTCAACGACGACCGGTCAGAATCGCCCACGATCGACGATCGGAGCGTCGGCAGGGGCGGGGCGCCCAGAAAGATGGCATGTCCCCACCTCACGGGGAGTTTCTCTACACTTTCGCCAGGCGTCGCAGGCATACTGCGCTGCAGCGCTCATCCTCATCAACCACCGGACCCACCCCATGCCACTTACCAAGATATCGGCTCCAAAGCACGTCGAGTTCGCCAGGGTCAAGGCCCTCGCGGATGCCGTTCAAGACGGACTGGTCAAGACGTGCAAGGTTCCGCCCAAGGATCTGTTTCAGCTTATTTCGCGCTTTGAGACCGAAGAGATGATCCTTGATCCAAACTTCGGGGGCGTGAGTCGCTCGCGCGATGCGTGCATAGCGGAAATCACGTTTTTGCAAGGACGGACGGATGAACAGAAACGACAGTTGTTCCGTCATATTGTCGAAGGTGCTGTCGCTGCCGGTTTCCGGCCGGACGATGTAATGATCGCTCTCACGGAGAACTCGCGCATGGACTGGTCACTCGGCCTCGGTGTTGCTTACGCAGATCATGTGCATGCAAAGAGCGAGGCCTAGCCGTCTCGATATGGATTGCGCCTTTAACGCAAGAATCAGTCCCTTGTATTTCAATGCCGCTGCCTGACCGTTCAAGCGGTCGCGGGTGCGCTTGCGATCGATGCCAAGGGCAACGAATCCACCGCAGGAGCAGACACCAATGAACAGACCGATCCTCAACATCCACGACGTTCCGCTCATCCCCCGCGCTGCCGAGTTCGCGCCCGAGGGTCCGGCCGCGGAGCACTTCGCGGTCAGCACGGCGCAACTGGCGCGTCCGCTCGGAGCGAAGAAGCTCGGCTACAACATCTGCTCCGTACCGCCCGGAAAGGCCGCTTACCCGTTCCACAGTCACCGCGAGAACGAGGAGATGTTCCTCATCCTCAAGGGCGCGGGCGAAGTGCGGATCGGCCAGAGCACTTTCCCGATCCGCGAGGGCGACGTCATCGCTTGTCCGCCCGGCGGTGTCGAGACAGCACACCAGATCAGGAACACGGGAAGGGAAGAAGTGCGCTACCTTTCGGTGAGTACGCGGCTGAGCCCCGAGATCTGCGAATACCCCGACAGCGGCAAGTTCGGCGTGTATGCGGAACTGGCGCCGGACAAGGACGGCAAGCCCGGGTTCTTCTATTTCATGGGGCGGGAGGAACTGCAGATCGACTACTGGGCAGGAGAGGGCGGCAACCCGGGATGACGCCCGGGAAGGTCTTCGACGCCCGCTTCCAGCGCCACATGCGCGCCGTTGTTCCGGCGCCGAATCCGTTCGGGCAGGCCGCGCTGCCGCATGTGTCCGACCGGGTGCTCGAGCACGTCGGCCACAATCCGCCGCAGCAATCCCCGCAGGCGTTCGCACAGGCGGTGCCGGAGCTCTGCCCGCACTGACGGCGTCGGACGTGGGCCGCGGCCGGGGTAAGACCACCGATCGACTCGCCGCGCTCATCCGGGCCTGCCACGGATGAGCGCCGCGCCGCAAACCGGCGAGCACCCGGGCAGCCCGCCGCGCCGGATCGCGCAGGATGACGGCATGCGACGACCTCTGCCGTCATGCGCCCGATTTGCAGATTCCGGCCGATTCGTGCATAGTGGCGGCCGAGCGATCTTCAAGTAAGTGTTGTCGTTGTCCGGTCTAGTACCTGCAGTTTTCCGGTATTGCTCCTGCCATCACCCCGCCGTCTTGAGTTTCGCCCTCGCGGGGCTATCCCGTTTTCAATTCATTTCTTCGAGGAAGTACAAGACATGGCGACAGGTACCGTAAAGTGGTTCAACGACTCCAAAGGTTTCGGCTTCATCACCCCGGAGGGTGGCGGCCAGGACCTTTTTGCACACTTCTCAGCGATTCAGGGTCAAGGGTTCAAGACCCTGCGCGAAGGCCAGCGGGTCAGTTTCGACATCACCACCGGTCCGAAGGGACAGCAGGCTTCGAACATCCGACCTGCTGACTGAAACATCCGGCTGCACCCGCCAGGCGCTTGCCTGCCGGGTGCGCATCGCACCCCGGGGTGGTGAACCCGGGCTGCCACTCGAATCACAACTCCACCGGAAAAGCCCGGCACCGACCGGGCTTTTCCCTTTTTGGCTTCCCCAGGAGATGCAGCAATGGCCAAGGAAGAACTCATCGAAATGAACGGCGTGGTGTCCGAAGTACTGCCGGACGCCCGCTTTCGCGTCACGCTCGACAATGGCCACGAACTCGTGGCATACAGCTCCGGCAAGATGCGCAAGCATCACATCCGCATCCTCGCGGGCGACAAGGTGTCCCTCGAGGTTTCGCCCTACGACATCAGCAAGGGGCGTATCACGTTCCGCCACATCGAAACCCGCATGCCGGTCGTTGCGCCGCCCCGGCGGCGTACCCACTAGATCGGGCGGTGCGCGTGCGGATGGGAGGCGCCGCGGACGCGCCGAGCGTCCGGGAGGGAGCGACGCAGGCGCGCCCGTGGCGCTTTACATTTTGTTACCAAAAACCGCGTGTCTCGCGGCACTGCCGAGCGCACACTAGATCTATCGAAAGGGAGGAATAGTACCGTCGTCCGCGGCGGCTGCGAATCGCGGCTGCGTCAGCGCGCGGCAAGGTCGAACATTAACTGAATCGTAAGAAGGAGCGGGCCATGAAAACTCGAGCGGTCCACGCCGTGCTCCTGGCATCGTCCCTGCTCTTCACGAGTCAGGCCTGGGCGCACGGTTACCGACACGGCGGACCACGCGGATCGGTCGTCGTGGCCACCCATGTCGGTCATGGCGGCGGCTTCCGTCACGTGCATGGCCGTGGCCGCGTCGGCGTTTACTTCGGATTGGGAGTGCCGTTGTTCTGGCCCTACTATCATCCCTATCCATACTATGCGTACCCGCCCTACGCGCGCGAAACCATCATCTACAACTCGCCGCCGGCATACACCGCGCCCGTGGAAGCGCCACCGGCCTACTGGTATTTCTGCCGCGAAGCCAACGGCTACTACCCCTATGTTTCGCAATGTCCGGGCGGCTGGGAGAAGGTCCCCGCAACGCCGCCCTCCGGCTCGGCGCGGCCAGCCGAATCGAGGTGATCCATCATGAACAAACGCTCGGCAATTCTCGTCATCGCCGCGCTCGCCGGGCTGGCCGGCTGCGCCACGGTGCCCACGGGGCCAAGCTCGCGCGTCATGCCCGCGCCGGGCAAACCCTTCGATGTCTTCGTGCGCGAGGATGAAACCTGCCGCCAGTACGCCGCGCGCCAGATCGGCATCGAGCCGAACCAGGCCGCAACGCAAAGCGCGGTCGGGACGGCGGCAGCGGGCACGGCCATCGGCGCTACCGCCGGCGCACTGATCAACGGCCGGTCCGGTGCCGCCGGTGGTGCCGCGGCAGGTCTCGTGGTCGGTTCCATGGTCGGTGCCGGCGCCGGGTCCTCGTCCGGCTACCAGGCGCAGCGCCGCTACGACATCGCCTACGAGCAGTGCATGTATGCCAGCGGCAACCAGGTGCCGGGCGCCTATGCCCGTCAGCATGTGGCACCGCCCCCACCGTCGAGCCAGAACTACCCGCCGCCGCCACCACCCTCCTCCTACCGCTGAACGGCCATCGCCCGCACCCGCGCTTGAGTGCGGGCGTATGATGCGGCATGGCCCTCGCCGAATTCCGCTTCTACGAAGAGCTGAACGACTTTCTCGCCCCGGAGCACCGCAAGCGCGCCGTGCGCCGCGACTCCCCGGCCGAGGCGACGGTCAAGCATGTCATCGAGGCCTTCGGCGTGCCGCACACCGAAGTGGAGCTGATCCTCGCAAACGGCGAGTCGGTGGACTTCGCCTACCGCGTGCGCGCGGGCGACCGCGTCAGCGTGTACCCGAAGTTCGAGCGGCTGGACATCGCGCCGCTGCTCAAGGTGCGCGAGCGGCCGCTGCGCGAGTTGCGCTTCATCGCCGACGCTCATCTCGGCGGGCTGGCGCGGCGGCTGCGCATGCTCGGCTTCGACGTGCTGTACCGCAACAGCTACGACGACGCGGAAGTGGCACGCATCGCCCGCGACGAAGGCCGCGTCGTCCTCACCCGCGACCGCAACCTGCTCATGCATCGCGCCATCACCCACGGCAGCTACATCCACGCCATCGACCCGCGCCGCCAGCTGGCGGAAGTGCTCGACCGCCTCGACTTGCGCCGGGCGATCCGCCCCTTCACCCGCTGCCTGTGCTGCAACGCACCGCTGCAGCCTGTGGACAAGAGCGCCATCGCCGAGCGCATCCCGCCGACAACGCGCCGCTACTATGACAACTACTGGCAGTGCACCGGGTGCGCGCACATCTACTGGCAGGGCTCCCACTGGCGGCGGATGCAGGCAGAGGTGAAGGCATTGAACGGCGCTACGGGCGGCAGTTGAACAGTGCCGCGGGCGCCCGGCACAGTCATGGCCGGCACGTGCCGCCAATGGCCGACCAATGCCCACCGCATGCTCATGCCGTATCGTGCCAAGCGCTTTCGCGTCGCGTACAATTTGGCGTCTGGGTTCCCCCAGGCGCGCGTATGAGTCCCCAACCACTCCAGGAGGCGACGATGTTCAAACCCGATACCTGCTGCACGCTGGTTCCGTACTTCGAAGTTCCGCAAGAAAACCTGGCCGCGTTCAAAGCGCTCGGACCCAAGTTCGTTGCCAAGACCAGTACCGAATCTGGCTGCATCCACTACGCGTTTTCTTTCAGCGGGAACATCGCCCACTGTCGCGAGGGATATGAGAACGCGGACGGAATCCTCGCGCATTTGAAGAACGTCGGCGAGCTCCTCGGCGAGGCGTTGAAAATCGCGAAGATCATCCGACTCGAGGTTCATGCGCCGGCGGCGGAGATCGAGAAGCTTCGTGGTCCCCTGGAAGCGCTGAATCCGCAGTACTTCGTGCTCGAGGAAGGCATTCGCAAGAGCGGCTAGGCCCGACAACCCTTTCGCGTCGGCGCCGACCACCAACGGCAGGCCGCCGCGCGGACCAAGAAGGCGCGACCCATTCGCGTACCCGCAGCGACTGGAGTCTGCACGGGCGGGCATGGACCATGGCGAGCCGCGCCCCCGTTCAGTCACGGGGCGCATTCACCGCCCGGTCGCCGCAGGCTACGGCGGAGACCTCGGGGGAAGCCTGGTGTCGAACTGCTGCATGTCGTCCAGCACAAAGCGCACGGCGTCCACCCCGCCTACCGCCGTGCGCGCCGCGTTGCGCGCGGCATATGCTCGCTGCAATCTGCTCCGTGTTGGGCGGCTGGGACTTTAGCTCCGGTTGGCCGGGCTGCCTTGCCCATCAAGCTCACGGAAAGATGGGCGGTCTTTGGATCCCACCCCTGTTGGCAATAGACGGAGACGCAGTACCTCAACTCCTGGTCTTCATAGTTGTTGCTCTTGAAATGGACCTCATAAGTCGAGTGGTGGGAGCTGCTGACGAGCCTGAAGTAGGAGAAATGGTAGGTTCCTTGCGCAGGTGCTTTGGCTGCCTCGCGTGCGGCTGCGTTGAGCCCGGCCTTGGTGCAACCGAACGTCATGGCATTGAGATCGTTCAGGTTGATTTCCGCCGCCGCGGGCGCCGCCTTGGGCGCAGCTTGATCCGGCGGCGGGGTTGGCGCTTGCGCGCGGGCCTCGGGCTGCGCCGAGGACGCCGTCTGCGCCGGAATCTCGTCCCGTCCCCCGCTCGGCTGGGGTGCCGCCGTGCTGCAGGCGGATAGCACGATCGTCGTGAGTGTCAAGATGTTCTTCATCGGGGGCTCCAGCGTAGTTGGCGTTGAACGGGCACAGACAGGAGCAAAGCGCGCGTCATGGCGATTTCGTTTCGTCCGTTGCTCGGACGCCCAGATCCGATACGAGCCGGATCATCGGTCGTTCAAAGACCGTACTGGACGACCTTGTTACTGAACGTTCCGACATAGACCTTGCCGTTCGCAACCACCGGCGTGGAGTACTTGGCAAAGGCCCCCATCTTGTCTGCGGGCTTCGCGTCGCTGTGAAAGAGTTGTCTGAGCATGCCGTTGTTGAGCTTCGTCGCGTCGTAGGCGACCAGCGCACCCGGCACAACGTTGGCATTTGCGTCCCCCTGCACCGGATACGTGCCCCAAACCACGCCGGTATTGGCGACCGTGCCGTTGGAGGAGACAACGAGACGTCCGCCGGGCATGCCGCCCGGGGGAGGCATGTCTTTGCCCGACGCAAACTGCGTACCTTGACCGCGGAAACCGGTAATGCGTTTCGTGGCGAAGTCGTAGTTGTAGGCTTTCAAGCGCTCGTTCTCGCCCCAGAGGTACACGATCCCCTGCGCCGCCGTTTCCAGGTACACGGGCGTCCCGTGAATGTGAATGCTCTTCCCGGTCGGTGTTTGCGTATGGAGGTTTCGATTCAGCTTGACGATGGGCCAGTCGGGATTCGCCTGCGTCGTTGTCGGCAGACCTGCCGCACCGTTCGGGGCATTGGGCAGATAGGTGGCGACGAAGGGAAGGTTGAATTGGGGATCCCAGGAGTGTTTCCCGAGGTTGTCCTTGTTCAGGTTGTAGAGGATGCCGTCCTTGCCGCCGCCGATGAGGTTGCCCCGTTCGGGGATCAGGAACACGCCTGCCGAGCCGAGGTCCTGATCGCCGGCAGCGCCGGCGTCCCACGGCGTACTTTGCTGCTTGCGCGTGAAATCGCTGAATGCATTCCAGTAGTCGGCGACAGTGAGCTTCGGCTTGCCGCCATCCACATTGGCGACGCCGGCTGTATATTGGAGCTTGACGAAGCACTCGGCGAAGTTCCCGGGGATCGTCCCGGGATCCATTCCGTTCCCCGTGGCGAGGTAGATGTTGTCACCGTCTATGGCAGGCCCGGAGCCCGACATCCAAACTCCGCCTGCGCCGCCTCCCGGCGTGACGTTCCATATCGCAGGCGTTGGCGTGAAACCGGCCTCGCGGTTGAGGCCGCGCACGTCGTAGGCAACGACGAATCCGTGCCCGGGACCGGCCGGGTTCTCGCCGTTGATCGAGAACGACACTATGACCGCCTTGTTTCCGCCGGCATCGGTCACTAGCCCCAGGCCAGCGCGCATCTTCTGGTACAGCGTCGTGACGCCGTTCGCGATCCCGTTCGTGATCCCGCCGCCGCCGTTGTCCGCATCGCCCGCGATCAACACCGGCGGCTGCTTGTCGGCAAGGGTGTCGGCGTCGAGGATCCATAGCATGTTGTTGCGCTCTTGGTTGCTGCTATTGGCATCGGGTTTGCCGAACGTCGTTACGTAGATGGTGTTCGTTGCTACGTCGATCACCGGTGTCGCGGTAATCCCCCAGCTGCGGTACATGTTGTGGAGATCCATGCCCATGCCCGGTGGATTGGCAATATCGGCCGGGTCGAAAGGCGCGGCGAGCTGGCGCGGTGCCACCAGTTGGGCACCCGTATTCACGTCGAAGACATAGGCCGTGTTCTTCATCGTGAACACGTAAAGTTTGTTGCCGACGACGAGCGGCGACACGTCGATCTTTTCATCGACAACGAATTCGCGCGTCTTCTTCAAGTTGGGAACATTCGCGGGCGTCAGAACCGTCTCGAACCTGTTCCAGCCCTGGCGCGTGTTGTCGACGCCGACGGTCCAGATGTCGACCGCGCATGCGATCGGCGCAAACAAAAAGGCGGCTGCCGCTCCAAGCAATGAAAGCGCCGCTGCGCGTGACATTGACTTCATGATCGTGTTCTCCCTGTAGGGCCCAAGGTCATGCCGACACCATGATCTCGGCATCGCTTGCCTGTGCGCCGGAAAAGGGGCCCGAATGCGTGCCCGGGCCATCCATGATCTGTCGTGGTTTGGCGGAACCCGTTGGCGGCGTTGCCTTGCTACGTAGTCCCTTCCACTAGGTAATTAGTAGATGCGGGAGCAGAATGCAAGACAAATCTCGACGCACCGTTGTTGCGCGGCGACATCACACCTGTCGCCGACGGAGAACCGGAACGTCCACTGGCGCCGGTTGTCATGTCCGCGCGCGCCGTCGGGGCGAAGATTAGCATGATTCGTGAATACCGCGCAGACGATCTCAACGCCGTCATCGAGCTGATCGGCCGTTCGGTGCGCGAGATCGCGTGCCTCGACTACGATCCCGATCAGATCGAAGCGTGGGCGCCCGCCTTGCCCGACCGACAAGCCTGGGTGCAGCGCCTCGCCACGGAGACCGTGCTCGTGGCCGAATCGGAGAGCCGGCTGGCAGGCATCGCGCGACTGGAACAGAGCGGTCATGTCGACTTGCTCTACGTGCATCCGCAATTCCAGCGCCGCGGCATCGCCGCAATGCTCATGGAGACGATGATCCGCTTGGCACGCAAGCGCGGCTGCCGGCGCCTGGGGACCGAGGCCAGCCTGACCGCTCGGCCATTCTTCGCCGCGCAGGGGTTCGTCGTGGTGGCGGAGCGGGTGGTCGAGCGGCGGGGCGTACGGTTGCGCAATCTGCGGATGGAAAGGATCATCGTGCCGTAGCCGCGCAGGAGACGATCCGTGTCGCGGCGAAGATCATTTCGGAGGACGTGACTATGGTCGTGCGCGTCGTCAGGCTGGGCAGCCCCAGAGGTCGGGACGAGGGACTGCGCATCGGCACCGTGCGGCGTCCGCCGCGCGGCGTGCCCAAGTCCGAGTACGCGGCGCGTGCCTGGTACGACGTCTGGCTGCCGAACCTGGCGCCGAGCGCGGCGACGGTGAAGCTGGCGCAGACAGCGAAGACGCCCGCCCAGTGGGCCGCGTTCTGCCGCAAGTACCGCACCGAGATGGCGGCACCCGAGAACCGCCACCTACTCGACCTGCTCGCCGCGCTGTCGCACCACGCCGATTTCTCCGTCGGCTGCTATTGCGAGGACGAAGCCCACTGCCACCGCTCGGTGCTGCGGGCACTGCTGACCGATAGGGGGGCGACGTTCGGGTAGCGTCGCGTCCCGATATCCATTGCGTCCGGCGTGGGACGAGGTATAACCTATCTTGAAACGTTGAGGATCGGGGCTGCCGTTCGGCCGGCGGCAGCCAGCCGCACAGAAAAATGCGCGCACGGAAGGGGTGCTGAAATGATGAAGGAGTACGGTTTGCGCGGCGCGCGCGTCGCCTTCACAGGCACGCTCGCCTCCATGACCCAGCGGGAAGCCTGGGATCGCGTGATCGAGGCCGGCGCCCTGCCCCAGGAGCACGTCGGCCGCCGCCTGACCATGCTCGTGGTGGGCGCGGCCGGCTGGCCGCTGTTACCCGACGGTACGGTGAGCCGCAAGCTACAGCGCGCGGAGGCCCTGAACAAGCAGGGTGCCCGCATCGAAATCGTGCCGGAGAGCGTGTTTCTCGAGCGGCTACGGCTGAGGGCTGGGCAGGCGCAGATGACGAAGAGTCACCCCGCCGACGCCGTCTGCCGCCTGCTGGACATCGCGCCGGAAACCCTGGAGCGCTGGGTACAGTTCGGATTGGTGCGCCCCGAGGGCGGGCGCTACGACTTCCAGGATCTCGTTTCCCTGCGCACACTGCTGGCGCTCATGCACCAGGGCGTGCGCGCCGACACCATCAGCCGCAGTCTGCACGCGCTCGCGGGCGTGCTGCCGGGCACGGAGCGCCCGCTGGCGCAACTGCGCATCGTCGCCGAGCATCCCAAGATGCTGGTCTTCGACACCGGCCGCTACCGCATGGAATCGAGCGGCCAGTTGGTGATGAACTTCGCCCCCGAGCCGGCGACAAGCGTCGCACCCCTGCCCGAGGCACCGGCGAAGGAGCAGCCCCGGCCGGAACCCGCTGTTCAGCCGCCGGCGAGACGCAAGAGCGCCCGGCGCGCCGGCGCTTCCTGAGCGCACGCACCGATCACTGCTTCGCTCTACGCACCCATGGGCTGCTCGTCGATGCCGGCGCGCAAGGCGTCGTCCGCCGTTTCCAGCCAGACGAACTGTAGCTGTCTGCGCGCGTCCTCGGGGATGTCTTCCAAGTCCTTCTGATTGCGTGCCGGCAGCATGACGGTGTGGATGCCGGCGCGTAGCGCCGCCAGCACCTTCTCCTTGATGCCGCCCACCGGCAATACGAGGCCGCGCAGGCTGATCTCGCCCGTCATGGCGCGGTCGCTGCGCACCGGTTTGTTCATGGCCAGCGAAGCCAATGCCAGGAACATGGCCACGCCCGCGCTCGGCCCGTCCTTCGGTATCGCGCCCGCCGGCACGTGCACATGGATGTCGCCCTTCTCGAAGAAGTCCGGCGTCACCTGGCACTCCGGACAGCGTGCCTTGACCAGGGTCAGCGCCGCCTGGGCGCTCTCCTTCATCACCTCGCCGAGCTGGCCGGTGAGGATCAGCCGGCCGTTGCCGGGCGTGCGGCTCGCCTCGATGAACAGAATGTCCCCGCCCACGGGCGTCCACGCCAGGCCCGTGGCAACGCCGGGCAGGCTGGTGCGCATGGCCAGCTCGGCTTCGAACTTCTTCGCCCCCAGTATGCCATGCAGATTACCGGCGCCGATGCTCACCTGCTGCGCCGCGCCCTCGGCAATGCGCATGGCGACGTGGCGGAAGACGCTGCCAATCTCGCGCTCGAGGTTGCGCACGCCGGCCTCGCGCGTGTAGTCGGCGATGATGGCGTGCAGCGTGTCGTCGTCGATGCTGCATTGCTCGGCAGCGAGGCCATTCGCTTCCGACTGCCGCTTGACCAGGTAGCGGCGCGCGATCTGCACCTTCTCCTCCTCCGTGTAGCCGGGAAGCTGGATCACTTCCATGCGGTCGCGCAGCGGGCCGGGAATGGTGTCGAGCATGTTGGCGGTGCCGATGAACATGACCTTCGACAGATCGAAGGGTACGGCCAGATAGTTGTCGCGAAAGGTGGAGTTCTGCTCGGGATCGAGCACTTCCAGCAGCGCCGCCGACGGGTCGCCGTGGATGCCGGTGCCGAGCTTGTCCATCTCGTCCAGCATCATGACGCAGTTGCGCGCGCCGGCCTTGCGCATCGCCTGGATGATGTTGCCCGGCAGCGCGCCGATGTAGGTGCGCCGATGGCCACGGATCTCCGCTTCGTCATGCACGCCGCCCAGGCTCACGCGCACGAACTTGCGGCCCGTAGCACGGGCGATGCTCTGGCCGAGCGAAGTCTTGCCCACGCCGGGCGGCCCGACGAAGCACAGGATCGGGCTTTTGCCGTGGGGATTGAGCTTGCGCACGGCAAGGTATTCGAGGATGCGGCGCTTGATCTTCTCCAGACCGAAGTGGTCTTCGTCCAGGACGCGGCGCGCCTCACCGATGTCGATGTGGTCTTCCGTGGCGAGTGCCCAGGGCAGTTCGGTCAGCCATTCCAGGTAGGTACGCAGCATCGAATACTCGGCGCCCGATTCGGACATGCGCTCCAGGCGCTTCAGCTCCTTGCGCGCGTGGGTGTCCACCTCTTCCGGCATCTTCGCCTTGGCGATCGCCTCGGCCAGCTCCGCCATTTCCTCCACGCCGCCTTCGACCTCGCCCAGCTCCTTCTGGATCGTCTTCATCTGCTCGCGCAGCAGGAACTCGCGCTGGCGCTCGTCCATGCGCTCCTTGGTCTGCTGGTCGATCTCGCGCGACAGGCGCAGCACCTCGATGCGATGGCCGATGATGCGCAGCACCTTGTCCAGCCGCTCCTGCAGGTCGAAGGTCTCCAGGATATCCTGCTTCTCCTGGGGCTTGAGATCCATCAGCCCGGTGACGAAGTCCGCCAGGCCCGATGCCGAGGTGATGCCCTGGGCGGCGGTCACCAGTTCGGCCGGCACCTGGGGCAGCAGAGCCAGGATCGCGGCGACGCGCTCCTTGAGCTGGACCATGCGCGCTTCGATATCGCTCGAATGCGGCTCGGTCTCCGGCTCCTGATAACGCTCGATGCGGGCGACATAAAAGGGATAGCCGTCGAGAAACTCGAGGACGCGGAAGCGCTGCTCGCCCTGGCAGACGATGTGATGGGAACCGTCCGGCGCGGTGACGTAGCGCAAAATGCTGGCCGCCGTGCCGACGGGGAACAGCTCGTCGGAAACAGGGGCGTCGGTCTCTGGATTGCGTTGCAGGATGATGCCCACCTGGCGCTCGCCGCGCACCGCCTCCTGGGCGGCGGCAATGGAGCGCTCGCGACCGATGCCGATCGGCACCACCATGCCCGGGAAGAGCACGACATTGCGCACCGGGATCACGACGATGGCATCCGCGGGCAGCTCGGGGATCTGCCGCCGCGGCGTGTCCTTGGGCACCAGGGTCAGACCGCTCTCCGCGGCCTGGGCATTGTCGGTCCGGTCTTGCTCGGTCTTCATGGTTTCGTCCAGCATTCAACCCAGCTTGTGCAGGATCAGCGTCAGACAGCCGTCTACCAGCGCCCGCTCGCCGATGCGATAACTGCCTGTCGGCAGTTCGATGCGCCGCTCAAAGCGGCCGTAGGGAATTTCCAGCCGATGGATCATGGCATCGCGTCTGGTGACAGGCATGGGGCGCTCGCCCAGCACCAGCAAGTTGGCACCGTCGATGACGATTTCAAGCTGCCCGGGCGCGACCCCCGGCAGCGCAACCAGAATCGACAGTTCGCGCTCGGTCTCGAAAATATCCACCGGCGGCTCCCACGTCGGACGCCGGCCCTGGGCCGTGCTCAACTGGAAGAACTGCCGGTGCAGCCGATCGGCCCGCTCCCATAGCTCCAGGGCCTGCTCCCACATCATGGTTCTTGGATCGCGCGATGTCATGAATCGCCTGCTCCCGTGGCACGTGTCTCCGGACAGTTACATTGGGCCGGATGGCGGAATTTCCAAGACCCGCCCGCCGGCAGAATGCGGCATCGCGAGGAAGGCGGCGGGCTGCGCAGCAGCGCTGCATCAGCCGGCTAGTCGAGGCCGAGCCGATTGTCGTCGTCTATCTGCGCCAGCAGCTCCTCGACGCGGCGGGCACCGTCTGCCGTGGCAAGCATCTCCATGGGCGTGCGCCCGCCCAGTTGCAGCCGCGGGTGGTTGAGCCACGCCTGCGCCTTGGCGGGTTCACCAAAGACGCGGTTGGCAACCTCGATAACGAATGAAATATCGTGCCTGTGCATGCGGTTGTCCTCTCGGCGGCGCGCCTGCCGCGCATTGGCGCGCCTGCGGTATTACACCACAAAGGAGCGTGCGATTCGACGGACGCGGTTGACAGCAGCGCGCCGTTGCGCGACGCTGAAGCCGCACGAACCGTCCCGAGGGAGCGAGCCATGACGACCAAGGAAGAGATCCTGAAGCAGGTTCACGCGGCGCTCGAACATGAGCCCCGCGTGAACATTCATGCTTTCCCGATTCACATGGAGTTCAGCGACGGCACCGTCGCGCTGACGGGTGATGTCGACGGCATCGCAGCGAAGAAGCTCGCGGTGCGCCTGACGAAGGGTGTGCCGGGCGTGAGCGGCGTTGTGGATCATCTGCGCGTCGTGCCGCGGGAGCAGCGAGGCGACGGCGCCATCCTCGACGCGCTGGCGCACGCCCTGCTCAACGAATGCGACCTGAAGAACTGCACGCTGCGCCAGCGCAACAAGGGCCAGGCGGAAACGCTGCATGAGGCGATCGGCGACGATGCCTGCGGCGAGGTGGAATTCAGCGTCGCCGACGGCGAGATCACCCTCGAAGGCCATGTCATCAGCCTGTCGCACAAGCGCATCGTCGGGGCCATGGCATGGTGGGTGCCCGGCTGCCGCAACGTGGTCAATCGGCTTCACGTCGAACCGGCGGAGGAGGACAACGACGACGAGGTGACCGACGCCGTGCGCCTGGTGCTCGAACTCGACCCGCATGTGCATGCCGCCCAGGTCAGCGTGCACACGGTACTGCGCGTGGTCAGCCTGGACGGACTCGTGACGCGCGAGGAGGAGAAAAGAACGGCAGAAACGGACGCGTGGTATGTCACCGGCGTCAATGAAGTGATCAACCGTATCGAGGTGCGCGCATAGCGCGAGGGCGGTTCTGTTCCGACCAGTCCCTAGCCCGCAGACGACGCAGACAATCCCGCTTCAAGTCATTACGGAGTTTGGCGTTCGAATGCAGCCATTGCGATAATTACGCAACAGAAGGCCGTGTCCTTGTTCGTCTGTGCCAATCTGCGACATCTGCGGAAAAGGCCTGCCTAGTCGCCCTCCACGTTCCGCGGGCCGGAGCCCAGCCACAGTATGCGCACCCGTTCGCGCTCGCGCGCCAGCCAGAGCAGGGCGATGATCGGCCAGGCGGAGTTGATGCGCCCCGAATCCACCAGCGCCAGGGCTTCGTCCGTGGCCAGCGTCAGAACGCGGATATCCTCGCCTTCGTGGCGCAAGCCGTGGATGCCGTCCGCCTTCGAGGCATCGACGCGGCCGCAGAATAGAAACGAACGTTCGGTCGTCTTGGACGGGCTGGCATAGAAGGTGGTGATGGGCATGAGCTCGGCGACGACACAGCCGGCCTCTTCGAGCGCCTCGCGCCGCGCAACGTCCTGCGGCGTTTCGCCCGGCTCGATCAGGCCGGCGACGATCTCGATCAGCCACGGCCCGTCGTCGTCGGCGATCGGCCCGACGCGGAACTGCTCGATCAGCACCACCTTGTCGGCGGCCGGATCGTAGAGCAGCACCGCCGCCACATCGCCCCGCTCCACCAGTTCGCGCGAAATGACGGGGCTCATGCCGCCGGCGAACAGGCTGTGGCGCAGGTGGATGCGTTCCAGGCGGAAAAATCCCTCGAAGCAGATTTCCCGCGACAGAATTTCGACCTTGCCGTCGTCCATGTTCCCTTTCCCGCGCCGCGCGGCGCTGCGCCTCAAGGGTTGAGCAGGCGTATCACTTCGTCATGGAGGGGGCCGCCGGTGGCGATAAGCGAGGCGGCGCCGACCGGATCGCGGCCTTGCCAGTCGGTGATGCGACCGCCGGCGCCCTCGACCACCGGCACCAGGGCCATGATGTCCCACTGACTCAACACCGGATCGAGCATGATGTCGGCACCGCCCGTGGCGACCTGGAAGTAACCATGGCAGTCGCCCCAGCTGCGATAGACCCGGGCACGCTTGGATAGCGCTTCGAAGGCAGCGCCGTTCTGGTGCCTGAACACCTCCCAGTGATCGGTGGTAAGCAGCACTGCGTCCTCGATGCGCGCGCAGGAGCGCACCCGCACGCGCTGCTCGCCGACCCAGGCCGCCGCGCCGTCGCCGAGCAGCACGTGGCCGACCAGGGGGCTGGCGATGGCACCGACGATCGGTCGTCCGTCGCGCACCAGCGCAATCAGCGTGCCGAAGATGTAGCAGTTGGCGACGAAAGCCTTGGTGCCATCGATGGGATCGAGCACCCAGCGATAACGCGCCTGCGGCTGGTGCTCACCGAATTCCTCGCCGATGATGCCGTGCTCGGGGTAGCGCTGCATGATCAGCGCCCGCATCACCTCCTCGGCCCGGCGGTCGGCGACGGTCACCGGCGTGGCGTCGGCCTTGGTCAACACCTGCACGCCGGCGAGGTAGTACTGGCGGATGACGGCGCTGCTCACCGCCGCCAGTTCGCGCACGAAGGGTGTGAACTCGGCGCGTTCGGCCGTGTCCGCCGGCCCGCTGTAGCGTTGGTGATGCGTCATTTGGCTCCCGTCCGTTCTGCTCCCTAGCCGATTCTGCCACCAACCGTGGCGCGCGGGGGACTCCGCCAAGCCTATGCCATCGCCGTCTCCGGCGCGACATAGACATGGCCGAGCGCCTGCGCCACCTCGCGGCAGGTCACCTTGCCGCGACAGACATTGAGCCCGTTCTTGAGATGCTCGTTGACGCACAGCGCCTGGCGCCAGCCCTGGTTCGCCAGTTGCAGCACGAAGGGCAGTGTGGCGTTGTTTAGGGCGTAGGTCGAGGTGCGCGGCACGGCGCCGGGCATGTTGGCAACACAGTAGTGCACCACGCCATCCACGACGAAGGTCGGATCGGCGTGGGTGGTCGGACGTGAGGTTTCGCAGCACCCGCCCTGGTCGATGGCCACATCCACGATCACCGATCCGTTCTTCATCGCACGCACCAGTTCGCGCGTCACCAGCTTCGGCGCCGCGGCACCGGGAATGAGCACGCCGCCGATCACCACGTCGGCGCTGAGTACGTGGTGCTCGATGTTGTCGCGGTTGGAGTAGGCGGTCATAACGCGCGCGCCGAGCATCCGGTCCATGCGCCGCAGCGCATCGAGGCTCTTGTCGATGACGACGACCAGCGCGCCGCTGCCCACCGCGATCTGCGCGGCGTTGGCGCCAACCACACCGGCGCCGAGGATCGCGATCTTGGCCGGCGGCACACCCGGCACGCCACCGAGCAGGATGCCCATACCGCCATGCTCCTTCTCCAGGTACTTGGCACCCGCCTGCACCGCCATGCGGCCCGCCACCTCGGACATGGGCGCCAGCAGGGGCAGGCCGCCGCCCGGCTGGGTGACCGTCTCATAGGCAATGCACACCGCGCCGCTCGCCACCAGGTCCCGGCACTGGTCGGGGTCGGGCGCCAGGTGCAGGTAGGTGAAAAGGATCTGCTCCGGGCGCAGCCGGGCGCGCTCGGCCAACTGCGGTTCCTTGACCTTAACCACCATCTCGGCCCGGGCGAACACCTCCTCGGCCGTATCCACGAGCTGGGCGCCTGCCTTCTCATAGACGGCGTCGGCAGCGCTAATGCCTGCGCCGGCGCCGCGCTCGACGACGACCTGGTGGCCGTTCGCCACCACCTCGCGCACCGACGACGGCGTCAGGCCGACACGGTACTCATGGGTCTTTATTTCCTTCGGCACGCCTAGAAGCATGACGTCCTCCTCGACTAAGAGATTGCCGGCCTATCGTCCTCGGCCTGCGCGCCGAGGCGTTTTCTTGATCTGCATTATCCCGCCGGCGCGAGCGTCGCAGTACACTCCGGCACCTTCGGCGTAACCGGCGCGAGGCCATCCCGCCATGAACACGACAGGCACATCGGCCGAGAGTTTCCCGGCGTTTTTCGACCAGGCGCCGCGGATTCGCCTGCGCGATCCGCTGGCCGATTTCCTCGGCGCCGCCGACGGCGGCATCATCGAATACGGGTACGCCGACGCCGTGCGGCTGGCCGGGCACTCCTGCCCGACCGTGGCAGGCGCCTGGCTCATGACCCGCCGCGCCCTCACCCACCTGTACGGCGAGCCGCTGCCCGAGCGCGGTGCAATCAAGGTCGAGTTTCGCGACGACATGCTTGCCGGCGTCACGGGCGTGATCGCCAATGTCGTCAGCCTGCTCACCGGCGCCACCCACAACAGCGGCTTTAAGGGCATCGCCGGCCGCTTCGACCGGCGCAATCTGCTCTTCTTCAATGTCACCATGCGCGCGACGATGCGCTTTACCCGTCTCGACAGCGAAGCAAGCTGCGCGGTGGACTACCAGCCGCAGCGCGTGCCGGCGCCGCCGGAGCTGGCGCCGTTGATGCAGAAGGCAATCAGCGGCAGCGCGTCCGATGCCGAGCGGCGCGAGTTCGCTCGCCTGTGGCAGGAGCGGGTGCGCCAGATACTGATCGAGCACGCCGATGACCCCGAGCTGGTTCTCCTGCAACGATAACGGTATGGTTCGGTCGCCGTTTTTGCCGGCGAACCGCCGAGGCAACGTGCCATGGATGCATGCGCTGTCGTTACCTCCCGACATACAAGCGTTTGCACAGTGTAGTTCGAACTACACCGTTCGAAGGATTGCCGTCGCATCGTCGGAAAGTCCACAATGCCATGCAGGTTGTTGCCCCTCGCGGACGTCGTACCGGCGGATGTCTTTCCCGCCCGGCAGCCATTCGACGCAGGCGAACGGCAGACGATTGTCGCGACTCAACCCCTACTTCGGGACCCGCGCTACCATGACTTGGCGTTTGCAGTGGATGAGGATGTCGCCGCCCGCACGGACGACGCTCCCCTGCCGGCCGTCCCAGCCTTGTGCCGCGCCGGCGCCCAACGGACTTCGGAGCAGCGCAAATGATTGAAAGCAACACCCTGGTGCTGCCGCGGGTGCTGGTTATCGACTACTCGCGCACGGTGCGCGAAGCCATCCGCAAAAGCATCTCCAACCACTTCGAAGTCCGCGAGGAAAGCGACGGCGAGGCGGGCTGGCAGACACTGCTGGTCGATCCGTCGATTCAGGCCGTCGTGGCCGATGTCGCATTGCCCAAGCTGGACGGATACGCGCTGCTGCAACGGGTGCGCGCGTCGCACATTCCCCGCATCAACGGTCTGCGGGTTATCATGATGTCGGGCGACGCCAATCCCGCCGCTCGCGCCCTCGCCAAGTCGCTCGGCGCAACCGATTTCATCAGCAAGGGCACGGGCAATACGGAACTTTCGACTTGTCTCGATACCATCTTCGACCCGGCGCGCGTGCCGCGTGAACTGACGGAAACGAGCCTCATCCTTGCCCGGAAGGCACGCAGCGAGCCGAAGAACGAACGGACGACGGCGCAGGTCGTCCCACTCCGCACCCCCAATCCTGAACAGGAGAATCAAATGTCCCGATTCGATAGCCTTACCAGGGTCCTCAAGAATCTGCAGAGCGAGTCCCCCGGCGTCGAGGCGAGCGCCTTGATCTCGGAAGATGGCTTGATGATCGCCAGCGCCCTGTCGCAGGACTTTGACGAAACGCGCGTCGCCGGCATGACGGCAACGCTGCTCAGCCTTGGCACGCGGGCGGCAACGGAATTGCGCCGAGGCGAGGTCAAGGAGGTGATCGTGCGCGGCGAGCAGGGCTATGCCGTGATGATTCACGCCGGGCGCGGCGCAGTGCTGCTGGTGCTGGCGAGCGAGACGACGCCGCTGGGTTTGATATTCTTCGACATGCGCGAGGCGATCAAGAACATCAAGAACATCCTGTAGTCTGCACGCCCGTGACGGCGCTGGCGGGCGCCCCCTCGATTGAGTGGAGATGACGAATGCCGAATACAGTGCTCTTTGACAATGGCAAGCACCGCAACATATTGATGGAGGATTTCGGGCTCGGCGGTCTAGCCGTGCAGGCCAATCAGCACATGATCATAGACGGGGATTCGGGGATGATCCTCGACCCCGGCGGCCACAAGGTCTACAGCCGCGTGCTGTCGGAAACCTTCTCCTCCCTCGGCGGGGGGAAACTGCGTTACATATTTCTGTCCCACCAGGACCCGGACATCGTCGCGGCCATCAACGGCTGGCTGATGACCACCGACGCCGATGCGTACATCTCCCAGCTGTGGATCCGCTTCGTGCCCCACTTCGGCTTCGATCATCTCGTGGCGGACCGGTTGAAGCCGATTCCCGACAGCGGTGGCGCGCTGCCCCTGGGGAACACCCGCCTGATGATCCTGCCGGCGCACTTCCTTCACAGCGAAGGCAACTTCCAGCTCTACGATCCGGTCGCCAAGATCCTATACTCCGGCGATCTGGGCGCTTCGCTCGGTGCGAACTACACGCGCGTTCCCGATTTCGATGCGCATCTGAAACACATGGAAGGATTCCACCGCCGCTACATGGCATCGAACAAGGTCATGAAGGCCTGGGCCGACATGATCCGTCCGCTGGACATCGACATCATCGCGCCGCAGCACGGCGCGTACTTCCAGGGCAAGGAAATGGTCAACCGCTTCATCGACTGGTGCGCCGGACTTCAGTGCGGCGTGGACCTGATCGCGCCCTTGTTCAAACTGCCCGCGGCCTGACGGGCATCAGCCCATCACGCGGAGGGCGCGCAGGACACAGAGGCAAACCGACGAGCTGCGAGGACCGATCGCCCGCGCGGCGAACGACCAGCGAACGATTCTCCGTTGTTCGTCTTCCCTCTGCGTTCGCCGCGCCACCTGCGGTGAAGTGAGTACTTCGGATGAACGAGCCGAAACTGCAAGACACATCCAATCAGCATCGCATCGTCGGCGAGGACATCCCGCGCTGGCTCACCGCGGCCTTTGCCGTGATGGGCACCGTCATCGCCGCCGGCGCCGCCTGGCTGTGGCTGAACCGCGCGGCGCCCGCACCGGACGTGCCCCCGCGCAGTGAAGCGCCCGTCGCCCAGAGCGCGCCACCCGCCTTACCGCCTGCGGTCGCCGCACCGGTGAGCCCGGCGCCGGCGCCCGCCGATGCCCCCAAGCCGATGGCGGCGGCAGAACCGCAGCCGGCTGGCGCTGCAGCGCCGGCCCTGCCTCCCGTGGCCACCGCCGATGCGGCGCGCGCACCCGCGGCGGCCGACTCGCCCGCCGCCACTCCATCCGCCGCCCCGCCCGCTGAAACGCCGGCCCCTGTCGCCGCGCCCACAATGCCGAAGGAATGCCCGGCGCTGATGGTCGTGCCATTCAAGTTCGACAGTGCCATCGTCATGGCCAGCGACGTCACCTCCCGCGTCGAGGAAATATCCAAGTGGCTGAACGACGAACCCGGTGCAAAACTCTCGGTGCAAGGTTATGCCGACTCCGTCGGCTGGGACCAGTACAATTTGTTGCTGAGCTATCGCCGCGCCAAGGCCGTGGTGGCGGTGCTGAACAAGGCCGGCATACCCGCGCAGCGCATCAGTATCCGCGCCGCCGGCAGCCATGAACCTATCGACGGCATCCCTGGCGATGCCGCAGAGAACCGCCGCGCCACGATGCAGGTGGTCGGCGTCAAGGATTGCCCATAAACCAACCGGTGAGCGACAGTGATATTCCTATCCGTAATCATCGCCATCGCGGCCGCCATTTTCCTGCTCACGGCCGGCTACCTGCTCGGCGCAAGAAAGGGGCAGGAGGCACGGACGCTGCTGCGAGATGAGGCCGCCGCCAATGCCGAGGAACTGACCCGGCTGCGGGAGCGCGTGGTGCAGCAGGAGAACGAGGACGCGAAACTGCGCGCCGCCATCCAGAGCGTGCTTTCCCCTCTCGTGCAGCGCGAAAAGATTTCCTACGATTTGTCGCGCCTGGAGGGCAGTGGCGGGCCGCAACGCGACCTGACGGCGCTGCTCGACCAGGTGGCGGAGAAGGGCAACTTCTCGGCGGTCCTGCTCAGCGACGAGCAGGGCTGGCCGCTCGCCTCGAGCAGCGGCTCGCGCGACCTCGACAAGCTGGGCGCCACCTCGTCGCTCATGCTTCTGCTTGCCGACCGCATGGGCCGCGACGGCTCGCCGGCGCCCCTGTCCCTCATGGTCCATGACTCCGCGAACCGGATCGTCCTGTGCCGACTGTTCCACGTCGAGAATCAGCGCCTGTCGCTAACCGCAGTGTCGGTCGGCGGACATCTCACGCCGGCGGCGCTCGATCCGGCGCTGGTAAAACTCAATGCCGTGCTGGTGAATCGCGACCCGGCGAGCGCCCGGGCACGGGAGACCGGCAGCAAGAGCGGATAACGCTGCACCTCTCCACCACCGCAACACAGAAGTAAGCACAGAGATCTCGCCGTAAGGTGCGCCGTGGTTCCGCACCTGCGGTACGACCGGCCGAACAGATCCGCACCTGGCACCGCCGCCCGCGATCATGGATACAGCCCGCGCAACGCGCGCGCTTCGAGCACGCGGGAGCACGCGACGACGAAGGCGGCCGTGCGCAGTGGGATGTTCTTCTCCAGCGCCACTTCCCAGATTGTGCGGAAGGCATCCGACAGCGCCCGGTCGAGTCGGCCGTTGATGTCGTTCTCCGTCCAGAAGAACGACGACGAGTTCTGCACCCACTCGAAGTAGCTCACCGTCACGCCGCCGGCATTGGCGAGCACGTCCGGCAACACGACCGTGCCGCGCGCGAGCAGAATGTCCTCCGCCTGGGGCGTCGTTGGGCCGTTCGCGCCCTCGACGACGAGCCGTGCCCTGATGGCGCCGGCATTGGCAGTGGTAATCTGGTTCTCGAGCGCCGCCGGCAGCAGCACGTCGCAGTCGAGCGTCCAAAAAGCCTCGTTGCCGATGGGCTCGGCGCCGGGGAAATCGCGCAACGTCACGCGGCCGTCGGCGAGGAAGTCCGTCAGCCGGAACGGATCGATGCCGGCGGGATTGTAGATCGTGCCGGCAACGTCCTGCACGGCGACGATCTTCGCACCCTGCTCGTGGAAGACGCGCGCGGCGGCATTGCCGACATTGCCGAAGCCCTGAATGGCGACACGGGCGCCAGCGAACTCCATCCCGAGACGCTTCATCGCCTCGCGCGCGACAACGTAGCAACCGCGGCCGGTGGCATCGCGCCGGCCGAGGCTGCCGCCCATGCTGATCGGCTTGCCGGTGACGACACCGGTGCTGGTGGCGCCGACGTTCATGGAATAGGTGTCCATCATCCAGGCCATGACCTTGTCGTTGGTGTTCACGTCCGGCGCCGGGATGTCCTTGTCCGGTCCGATGACGATGCCGATCTCGCTGGTATAGCGCCGCGTCAGCCGTTCCAGCTCGCCCGCGGACAAGGACTTCGGATCGACGCGAATACCGCCTTTGGCGCCGCCGTAGGGAAGGTTGAGCGCCGCGTTCTTGACCGTCATCCAGCCGGCGAGCGCCATGACCTCCGACAACGTCACTTCCGGGTGGTAGCGCACGCCGCCCTTGCCTGGCCCACGCGAGGCGTTGTGCTGGACGCGGTAACCCTCGAAGTGGTGAATGCTTCCGTCATCCATGTGGATCGGCACGTCGACGATCAGGCAGCGCTTCGGCCGGCGCAGCGTGTCTGCCCAGGCGGCAAGGCGGCCGAGGTGTGGAACGACGCGGTCCACCTGCTCCAGAAAGACGGCCCAAGGACCGACGCTGTCATTGTGCAGATAGGAGGGCAATTGCTTGGTGCTCATGATCGTTGCTCCTGATTCGTGGTTGCGTTGTGCGCACCGCCGCTCCGGCGCGGCGAAACCGCTCCCTCGCCGCGTCGCGATGGCGAACGGCAGCGACAGGAAACTGCGCGAAAACGTGGCCGAAACGCCCGCTCAACCTGTGCCAGGCGGCGCGGCCAGGGCCGGCAGAGGCACGACTTCGTAACCGGCGGATTCGAGCCCTTGGCGAATGGCGCGGGCCGTAGCCACTGCGTCGGCGTTGTCGCCGTGCACGCAGATGCTCTGCACGGGCACTGGCAAGAACCTGCCGCCGGCCGACACGATGGCGCCGGCATCAAGCATGCGCCGCACGTGCGCCAGGCAGGCTTCGGCGCCGTGGATCGTCGCACCCGGCCGGGAACGGGGTACCAGGGTGCCGTCGTCCATATAGGCACGGTCGGCAAAGACCTCCTCGACCACGGGCAGACCGATGTCGCGCCCGGCGCAGGCGAGCTGCGACAGGGCGGGCGCCAGCAGAATCAGCGCCGGGTCCAAGCGATGCACAGCCCGGGCCACAATGTCCGCCAGCGCCTTGTCCACGCACGCCATGTTGTTGAGGGCGCCGTGCGGCTTGACATGCGTCACGGCGACGCCCTGGGCGCGAGCGATCGCCGCCAGCGCGCCGATCTGGTAGATCAGCATCGCCTCCAGCTCGTTCGGAGGAATGTCCATGCGCCGGCGTCCGAAGCCCTGCAGATCGGGAAAGGATGGGTGGGCGCCGATGCTGACGCCGCAGCGTTTCGCCATCGCCACGGTCCGCTCCATGACGAGGGGATCGCCGGCGTGAAAGCCGCAGGCGACGTTGGCGGCCGTGACGATCTCCAGCATCGCGGCGTCGGCGCCCATGTTCCAAGCGCCGAAACTCTCGCCCAGGTCGGCGTTGAGGTTGATGCGTTTTGCCATAGTCATTTCTCCCAGGGCAGATCGATGTCGGCCGCGCAGCGATAGGCGTGCGCATCGATCATGCCGCTGATCAGGTTCTCGGAAAACAGCGCCGCCTCGTCGATCACACCGGGCGGCCGGAACGAGGCGATCCGTTCGCACCACGCCGCCAGCGCATGCTCCTGGGCGAGCCGGGCGGCGCGGGCATCGGCGAGTGACACGCACTGGAAGCGCAGGCCGGCGCCGGGGGCAAGATGCGCCAAGCGCGGCAGATCGGCGGCGATCACCGTCGCGATCTTGGGATAGCCGCCCACCGTTTGCGCATCGGCAAGCAGGATAATGGCGCGGCCGTCGGCCGGCACCTGAATCGCGCCCGGCACGATACCGTCGGACACGATGTCGGCGCCCTTGTCGGCCCGGTGCGCGAGTGCCGGACCGTCCAGCCGCATGCCCATGCGATCGGCATCGCGCGAGACGGTGAACTCCTCGCCGAGAAGCGCATCGAACGCTGCCGGATCGAAGTAGTCGTCCTGCGGCCCGGGAATGATCCGAATCGGACCCGCGGCGTGGACAAAGGGCGCAGCAGCGCGGAACTCCAGCCAAGGGTCGCCGCGCACCTCGCCGCAGGGGAGACTGTCGCCCGGCGCCAAGGCCCGGCCGGCCATGCCGCCTATGCGCGCGCGCGCATAGGTGGAACGGCTGCCGAGCTGACGCGGGACCCGGAAGCCACCGCACACCGACACGTAGGCCGGCCCCCGCGTCGCGCCTATGGCAATGACATCCCCCGGGAAGAGCGTGGTCGTGCGCCAGGCGGGTATGTCGGCGGCGCTGCCGTTGCTTCCCGTGACGTGCGCCGCGACATTGCCGGCGATGCCGATCCGCACGATGCCCGACACCGCTTTCAGTCGCGGTCCGACCAGGTTGACCTCGATCGCTGCCTGCTCGGCTTCGTTGCCCGCGAGCCGATTGGCGCAGGCGAGCAGGATGCGGTCGGCTGCGCCGGACAGCGGCACGCCGATGCTGCGGTAACCCGGCCGGCCGGCGTCCTGGATGCAATTGCCGAGCCCCGCTTCGACCACTTCGACGACGCCGCTCACGATCACGATTCCTCGCGCGCCAGCAGCATCGCGCGATCGAGCGCGCCGGCTTGCGCCAGGCGGTCGAGCCGCTCGTAGCCTTCCCGATCGACTGCCTGCCAGCGTACTTCGTCGCCGGCCTTGAGCAGCGCCGGACTTTCGCAGTCGGCGGCATCGAACAGGCGCACCGGTGTGCGCCCGAGCAGGTGCCAGCCGCCGGGACTCTCCCAGGGATAGACCGCGCACATGCCACCGGCAACCGCCAGCGATCGCGCCGGCACCGCCCTACGCGGCGTAGCGCGCCGCGGCACATCCAAGGCGCTGGGCAGGCCGCCCAGATAGGCGAAGCCCGGCAGGAAGCCGAGCATGTAGACGCGCAATGGCGTGCCGGTGATCAACTCCATGACGGCCTGCCGCGTGAGCGCCTTCGCCCGTGCCAATGCTTCGAGATCCGGCGCGAACTCGGCATCGAAGCACACCGGCAGGCGCCAGCGACGTCCGGCCCCGAATCGCGGCAGCGCTTGCGCGGCGAGCGCCAACAGGCGGTGTCCTTCGACCAGCGGATCGTCCGCGCGAGCACCGAAATACACGCTCACCGAGCGGAAGGTCGGCACCCACTCGACGACGCCCTCGAGCTCACCGCGGCCACGCGCCTGCTCGAGGCAGTGGACGAAGCCGAGCACGCGGGCATGGATGTCCGGCGCAATGGCATCGCCGAACTCCACAGTCACGGCAGTGTCGCCAAGCAAGAGCAGTCGAGGTTGGGAGTACATCAGCAGCGCGGTGACTGTGCCGATCGGGGCAAAGTGTCGCGGCGCGCGGCTGCCGCCGTCACAGCACCGCCTCCACCGCCGACGGCAGCCACAAAGCAAGCGCCGGAAACATTGCCAACAGCAGGAGCAGGATCGCCATACCGACCACGAAGGGTACGACGCCGGCGATGACATCGTTGAGCGAACCCGACTTGCGCAGATTCTGCACCACGAACAGATTCAGCCCCACCGGCGGCGTGATGAGTGCCGCCTCGACCAGGATGATGACGACGACGCCGAACCAGATCGGATCGTAGCCAAGCGCGAACATCACGGGCGCAACGATGGGGACGGTCGTGATCATCATCGACATGGTTTCCATGAAGCAGCCGAGCATCAGATAGAAGACGATCACTGCCAGCAGCATCATCGCCGGCGACAGCCCTAGACCCTTGAGCGCTTCGGTGAGCTTGTCGGTGAGCCCGATGGAAGTGATGATGAAATTTAGGAAGAAGGCGGCGACGATGATCAGCATCACCATGCCAGTGGACTTCATCGTGCTCTCCAGGCATTGCTTGAGCATGGTCCAGCTCAGATGCTTGGTCCACCACGCCAGCGCGAGGGCAGCGACCACGCCGAGGGCGGAGGCTTCCGTGGCCGTAGCGAGCCCGGCGTAGATCGAACCGACCACGACCAGGAATATGCCTAGCGGCGGCAGCAGATCGGGCAGCACGGCCATGCGTTCGTCCCAGCCCACCCTGCGCCGCTGCCCGCCCCACTTCGGGAACACCATGCACGCGACCCAGACCGCGCCCATGAACAGCGACACCAGTGTCAGCCCCGGCAGGATGCCGGCCAGATAGAGCTTGGGCACCGAGGTATTGGTCAACACGCAGTAGACGATCATGTTGAGCGACGGCGGAATCAGAATGCCGAGCGTGCCGCCGGCGGCAAGCGTGCCGAGGAACAGCCGGTCGTTGTAGCCGAAGCGCTTGGCCTGGGGCAGCGCCACGGTGCCGACGGTGGCGGCCGTCGCCACGCTGGAGCCGGAAGTCGCCGCGAACAGCGCACAGGCGCCGATGTTGGCGTGCATCAGTCCACCCGGCAGCCATGACATCCACTTAACCAGCGCCTCGTACATCCGCTCGGCGATGCCCGAGCGCAGCAGTATTTCACCGAGCATGATGAACAGCGGCAGGCACACCAACAGGAACTCGTTGTTGGCGGTCCAGGCCACCTCGCCGGCGGCCCGCGTCAGAGGCAGAAAGCCGTATAGCTTGTCGAGGGCGACGCCCATCAGGCCCAGGGACGCGCCGACGGGAATGGCCAGCGCCATGCAGACCAGCAGAATGAGCAGGGCAGTGGCGACCATCACGTGGTCTCCTTCAGGCACTCGCCCTCGTGGGTGCGCGTGTATGCGGCTTCCGCGGCCGCGTCCTCCTCGATACTGCGGGCGCCGACCAGCGCCCTGAAGTCGGATGTCTTCCCCGCCCGCAGCAACGCCAGCGCGCGCAGCAGCAGGATCACGGCGGTCAGCACGACTTGCACCAGGCCCAGCCACCACAGGCCCTGGGGCAGCCAGAGCGGCATCTTCAGTTCGGAATTCGATCGCGACCCCAGGCCCCAGGATGTGCTGAAGACATCGAAGCCGTAGAAGGCGAGCACCGCCACGAAGCCGCCGATGGCGACGACGGCAAGCAGGTCGAGCGCAATGCACACCTTTGGCGGCAGGTGGTTATAGAGCGCATCCACGCGCACGTTGCCGCGGCGAAGCAAGACGTAGGAAAAGGACCAGGTGCAGCCGATGGCCATGGCATAGCCTGCCAGCTCGTCGGCGCCGCCGAGCGTCACGCCGACGACTTTGCGCAGCACGACATCGACGGCGATCATGAGAGCGGCGATGAACATCAGGCCGCCGCCGCCACGGATCGTCCATACGGCCAGCCGGTCACTTGCCTGGAACAGGTGCTTGACGAGCATGCTTCCCCCTCGGATGCGGAACCGGTGCGTCGCCGCCGACGCCCACCGCCGGCGGCAGCGTCCCCGGCCACCAGCCGGACGGCAGGCAACCGGATTGCGGAATGCAGACTACTTGCTGGCGGTCAGGCCGACAATCTTGCTCACGGCCGCGTTGAACTCACTGACGCAGTTGGCGTCACAGCGTGCCGCCCACTTGGGCAGCATGGCTTCGGCCTCGATCTTGCGCAGCAGCTCCTGGTCGGCCTTGGTCGGCGGTACGATCTTCAGCTTGCCCGGCACGCCGCCCTTGCACTCCGGCTTGCCGGCGTTGCAGGCATAGCCCATCTCCGTCACCGCGGCAGCGTCGGACCACAAGCCTTTCTCCAGCACCTTCATCTCCTGATCGATGAAGGTGCGCACCTTCGGATCGAGCCCGTTCCAGGTCTTGAGATTCACGGCGTAGGCGATCTGCGCCCAACCCAGGGGCAGCGCCAGGAGGTGGGTCGTCACCTCGTGCCATTTGGCCAGGTTGCCCGACATCGAACCGGTGATGCCGCAGTCCACCGTCTTCGTCTGCAGCGCCGGCACGACCTCGCCAAAGGCGATCGTCACCGGCGTGCCGCCGAGCGCCGCCACCAGCTCCGACTGCGAACGCCCGCCGACGCGGACCTTCTTGCCCTTGATGTCCGCCAGGCTCTTGATCTCGCCGTTGCAGTAGAGCACCTGCGCCGGGAACGAGCCGATGCCGATCAACTCGACCTTGAACTTCTCGCGCAGCAGCTTCTCGTAGAACGGCCGCGTTGCCTCGGTGACCTTGTGCGCCGTTTCCACGTCGGGCAGCAGTCCGGCGATGTCGATCATCTCGATCGCCGGATCGTCGGCTGCCAGGTAGTACATGGGTACGCCGGCGAACTCCATCACTCCCTGGCCGAGCAGCCGCAGCACCTCCGGCCCCTTCATGCCCATCTGGTCGAAGCCGCGCAACTCGGCGGTGATCGCCCCGCCCGAGCGCTCCGGCACGTGCTTGGTCCAGAACGGTTGTTCGTGATCCCTGTACGGGCTCAGGTTGGAAAGGCTGCCGACGACACGCAGGTGGGTCTTGGGCAGGGCCTCGGCCGCCTCGGCGCCGACGGCGGACACGGCGAGACAGGCCGCCGCGAACAGGTTCAATGCTATCTTCATCTCTCCTCCTAGTCGTGTGCCAACTGATGGTTCAACAGATCGGTGACGAGCATCGCGCCGGGCGCGTGGGTGATGCACAGCTCCGGACGCGCCTCCATGACCACGGCCTGGGGCGTGACGCCGCAGGCCCAATAGACGGGAATTTCCCCCGGCAGGATGTCGACCGCATCGCCGAAGTCGGGGCGACTCAGATCGGCAATGCCGATCTGCACCGGGTCGCCGATGTGCACCGGCGCGCCATGCACGCGCGGTAACGCCGAGGTCACCTGGATGGCGCGAATGGCGTCGGCCGGGCGCATCGGCCGCATCGACACCACCAGCGGTCCGTGGAACCGGCCGGCCGAACGGGTGGGAACATTCGTGCGGTACATGGCAACGTTGCGCCCACAGGCAACGTGCCGCAGCGGGATGCCGGCATCGATCAGCGCCTGCTCGAACGAAAATGAGCAGCCGATGACGAAGGTGACGAAATCGTCCCGCCACCGCTCGCGGATGTCGGTCGGCTCGGCGATCAGCTCGCCCGACTGCCACACGCGGTAGCGGGGCACGTCGGTGCGAATGTCCACGTCATGACCAAGATCGGGCAGCAGCGGCTGGCCCGGTTCGGACACCGCCAGCAGCGGACAGGGTTTAGGATTGCGCTGGCAGAAGCGCAGAAAATCGTCGGCATCGCGCCGGACGAGAATGACCACATTGCCCTGCACGTAACCGGGTGCCAGTCCACTGGTGTGCGAGGTCCATCGCCCCGCGCGGATGGCTTGACGCGCCGCGGCGCCCGTTGTCAGGCTGTACGGGTCCGCCGCCGGCGGACTTGCGAGCTCGGCTGTTTGCATTGCGCCTCCTCCTTGCGCTGTGCGACGCTCTGGATGCGTCGCGCAGGCAGTATGGTCGCGCGCCAGCCGCTACACAAACGGGAAATTTCGTGGTGAGCGCATCGATTTTTTCGATGCTATGCGCGCCGTGCCGCCGCCCGCGCGCCGGCGCCGGGCCGCGCCAGGGAGGCGTGCGAATACTGGCGCACGAAGGCAATGGCCTCGCGTACCGCCTCCTCCAGTTGCGGGGCCCCGGGATACGTCCAGTAGGACGCATGAATGGGCAACGGCTCAAGCCGCCGGTCGCAGTCGATCACGGCAAGGTCGGCGTTGCGCGCCAGATTGGCCACCGCCGCATTGGGCAGCGTAGCAAAACCGAAGCCGCATTCCACCAGCCGCACCAGCGCGGAGATGGAAGACACGGTGTGGATCTTGCGACTTTCCAGGCCGGCCTTGCGGATCAAGTCCACGAGCGCGATATGCGGCTGGGAACCGCGCTGGAAGGTGAGCACGTCGCGCTCGAGAATCTCGGTTAGGGGCCACTTCTTCTTGCGGGCATCGGCGCGCCGCCCGACGAACACCATCTCCATGGACGGCATCGACTCGACGCGCACGCCCTCCCCGCCGGCCGGGATGGCGGCGAAGGCGAGGTCCAGGCTGCCGCGGCGAATCTGTTCCGTGACGACGGTGCTCATTTCGACCGTCAGCTCGAACTCGACGTGGGGCTTGGTGCGCCGCAGGTGCTCCACCAGCGGAATGAGCCAGGTGTGCAGCACCGATTCGATGCCACCGATGCGCAGCGTCAGCGCCTCCGGCTCGGGCGTGCCGATCTCGTTCTTCAGCTCGCGCTGAACATCGAGCAGGCGTTCGGCATAGACCAGGAAGCGGCTGCCGGAGCTGGTCAGGCGGAAGTGGCGTTCCCGCCGGTCGATGAGCGGCACGCCCAGTTCCTCTTCCAGCGCCGACAGCCGGCTGGAGACGGCGGACTGGGTCAGGCAGAGCTTCTCCGCCGCCCGCGTCACGCTCTTCAGGCGCGCGACCCAGAGGAATGCTTCGACGAAGCGCAGGTTCATGGCCGCGCCCGACGCCCGGCAATCGAATGCCACGCAATGTCGCGGTGCGCCGGCTCCCGGCCGCCGCCTAAGCCGGTGACGAGCACTGGGCAACGACGCCACAGTGCTGCATGTCCATCGCCACGATCAGCCATGATCGCTCTCCTTGATCACCTCGCCGCGCACGACTTCGAGCCACACCGACTCGATGTTCTTGCGCTTCATGTTGAGGATTGCGGTCTGCGGCAGGTGCTTGATGTGGCGCGTGATCACGTCCATCACCCAGCCGTGGGTGATGACCAGCACGCGCGCGCCGGGATTGTCGCGACCGATGTCACCGATGGCGCCGAGCACCCGTTTGGCGAAGTGATTCATCGTCTCGCCCTGGTCGAAATGGGCGGCCGGGTTCCGCCGCACGATTTCGTGCAGCAGATGGGGATTGGTCTCGGCCAGTTCGCGCTTGGGCCTGCCCTGGACGGTGCCGAAGTTGCGCTCCTTCAATCCCTCGTGGCCAGTCGGCGGCGCCATATGCCAAAGCCCGGCGATGATCTCGGCCGTCTCGGCGGCACGGCGCAGAGGGCTGGTGTAGATGCGCGACAGCCGTTCGCCGGCGAGCGTATCCGCCAGCTCCCGTGCCTGGCGCCTGCCGTTGTCATTGATGGGAACGTCTGTCCATCCCTGCAATATGCCCTCGTTGTTCCAGTCGGTCTCGCCATGGCGCGAAACGCAAATCTTGGTCGTGCCGATCATGTCCTGAAGTTGGTTCGGTGCATCGTTGCACCGATTATCGCAGGCAGGCCGTCCGGTGTCGAAGGACCCGCGCGGCACCCGCCCCGGCGCTCGCTGGCGGGAGCGGCGCTAAACTATGGCCACATCCGGGCCATCGGGGCCCGGCAGGGAGAAGACATGAATCTCGAAAAAGTCATCTTTGGTTTCTTCATCGTTCTGGCGGCGACGCTCAATTTCGGCTTCTTCATCGGCGATATCGACCGCCCTGAACTGCACAATGTGTACGAGCTATTTGCCGCGATCGTCGTCAATGTGATCGCCACCGTGCTCAAGTTCGGAGATCGCACGCAGATCGGCGCCGTGCATCTGTCCACCAGCCTGGTGGCGGATCTCCAGCTCATCGCCGCGGCCATCATCTGGGGCATCGCCGAGCACGTGACAGGCACGGGCATGACCGTGCACGTCACTTCCAGCGTCGTGTCGCTGTCGGGCGGGGCGCTCTTCGCCAACGTCGTCTCGGTCGTCATACTCATCGCGGAGACGGTGATGATGCGCCGCTGAGCGAGGCACGGGCGATGAACAACGTCTTCTTCATCATCCTGCGGCGCATGCGTGCGCCCCTTATCGTGCTGGTCGCCATCTATGCCGTGTCGGTGCTCGGCCTGACCCTGGTGCCGGGTGTCGACGCCGAAGGCCGGCCGGCGCCGCCGCTGAGCTTCTTCCATGCCTTCTACTTCGTCAGCTACACCGCCACCACCATCGGCTTCGGTGAAATCCCGATCGCATTTTCCGACGCCCAGCGTATGTGGGTCACGGCCAGCATCTACATGACCGTCATAGGTTGGTCGTACTCCATCCTGACCCTGCTCGCACTCTTCCAGGACAAGGGTTTCCAGAACACCCTCGTGGCCAACCGCTTCGCGCGGCGCGTCGGTCAGATCCACGAGCCCTTTTACCTCGTCTGCGGCTGCGGCGAGACCGGCAGCCTCGTCTGTCGCAGTCTCGACCGCCTGAATCGCAAGTTCGTCATTCTGGAGAAGGACGAGCTGCGGGTGCAGGAACTGGATCTGGAGGACTTCAAGACCGACACGCCTACGCTGGCCGCGGATGCTGCCCAGCCCGCGACGCTGAGCATCGCCGGTCTGCAGCACACGAAATGCCGCGGCGTTCTGGCACTGACCAACGACGAGGAGAGCAATCTCGGCATCGCGATCGCCACGCGCCTGCTGAACCCGGACGTCCCCGTCCTCGCCCGCACGCGCAGCCCGCTCATCGCCGCCAACATGTCTTCCTTCGGCACCGACCACATCATCAATGCCTACGAGCGCTTTGCCGAGTACCTCGCCCTGGCGGCGGCCGCGCCGGAATGCTTCCGTCTTATCGAGATCCTGACCGGACTGCCCGGCTCCGAGCTGCCGGAGTCGCACCGCCCGCCGCGGGGTCGCTGGGTCGTCTGCGGTTATGGCCGCTTCGGCCGCGCCGTCGTCAAGCATCTCGCGCCCACGGGCATCGATCTCACGGTCGTCTGCCCCGAGGCCTCCGATGTCAGCGGCCCGCGCTGGGTGCGCGGCCTGGGCACCGAGGCGGCAACGCTGATCGAAGCCGGCGTTCGCGAAGCTGCGGGTATCGTCGCCGGCAGCGACAACGACGTGAGCAACCTGTCCATCGCAGTCACGGCCAAGGAACTCAACCCTGGGTTGTTCGTCGTAACGCGGCAGAACCTCGCCGCCAACGGCGCCCTGTTCGACGCGTTCCAAGGGGACTTCTGCATGGTTCCCAGTCGCATCATTGCCCAGGAATGCATCGCCATCCTGACCACGCCGCTGTTGAGCCGCTTTCTGGAGCAGGTGCGCGGGCTCGATGAGCCCTGGTGCCGGGACATCGCACGTCAGCTCCAGGCCCTCGGCGACGACCGTGTGCCCGAGATCTGGGGCGTGAGCCTGAATGCCGGCGAAGCTGCCGCTGCCCACCGCGCCCTCACGAGGGATATGCCCGTCCGGCTTGCCGACCTGCTGCGCGACAACACATCGCGCGACGAGTCCCTGCCTGTTCTGCCGTTGCTGCTGCTGCGCGACGAGCGCGTGCACCTGCAGCCCGCCGGGACGGCGCTCCTGTTGGCCGGCGACCAGTTGCTGTTCGCCGGCGGCGCCGGCAGCCAGCGCCAGCTCGACCTGACGCTGCAGAATGCCAACGTCCTCGACTACGTGCTCACCGGGCGCGACAGAACCGGCGGCTGGCTGTGGCAAAAACTGTTCGCCGGCCGGCCGGGCGAGGAGGCATTGCGTCGCAACTGAGTCCGGCCGCAGGTGTGCTCAATACCGGTCCAGCAACGGCATGATCAGGGCGCGCACGTCCACCCGCGCACGGATGCGGGCGCAGGCAAGGAAGGAGCCGACCAGCTTGCGGTGCAGGAAGACGGTGTCCGGCGGCGGCGCGCGTACCTCGCCGCGGCGCAGCGCCGGCAGGAAACTCAGCTCGCTGGCGCGGTAGGCGAGATTGGATTTGCCAAAGTCATAGGGGCCGCGATGGCGCAGCGGCTCGCAAACGAGAAAGAGCAGGTCGAGCGTGCTCTCGACCCGATCCCCGCCGTCATCGGGCGCCAGGTAGCCGATGTCGACGGCATACCGTCGCACGGCGGCGCGATCGCCCTCGACAATTGCGCGCGTGATGCGCGCGTAGCGCGCCACGAACGCCGCGGGAAACTCGCGCACCGAGCCGAAGTCGAGCAGCAGCACGCGCCGGCGCCGCGGCTCGTAAAGATAGTTGGCCAGGTTGGGGTCGGTCTGCATCAGCCGGAACTCGAACAGCTCGCGGAACAGCAGCCGTTCCAGCACGGCGCCGACGCGGTCGCGCCGCGCCTGGGGCACACCCTCGGCGCCCAGGGCCTCCAGTGCAACGCCGGCGACATAGTCCTGGGCGAGGATGCGCCGGGTGGTCAGATCCCGGTGCACGCGCGGCACGAGCAGCTTGGCGTCGTCTGCCACGAGCTTCGCGTAACGCTCCTGATAGCGCGCCTCCTGCAGATAGTCGGCTTCCTGACGCAGTTGCCGTTTCGCTTCCGCCGCCAGCCCGGCGACGTCGAGCTGGACGGGAAGGAAGTTGAGCAGGCGCAGCAGCACCGCCACGTTGTCCACGTCGCTGTCGATGGAGCGCGCCACGCCCGGGTACTGCACCTTGAGCGCCAGCTCGCGGCCGTCGGCCGTGCGCGCGCGATGCACCTGCCCGATGGAGGCGGCGGCGATGGGCTCGAAGTCGAAATCGACGAAGCGCGCCTGCCAGCCCTTGCCGTACTCGCGGCCAAGCACGCCCTTCAGTTGCGCTGTCGGCATGGCATAGGCGTTTGAACGCAACACCGCCAGGGCCTGCGCCAGTTCCGGCGGCAGCAGGTCTTCGCTCTCCATCGACAGCAACTGGCCCAGCTTCATCGCCGCACCGCGCAGCTTGGCCAGCCGCTCCGCCAGCGCCCGGGCGTTGCGCACGTTGAACAGGGCATTGGTGCCGGGCTCCGGCAGGATGCCGGCCAGCCGCCGCACCCCCTCGACTGCGCTGCCCAGCGCGATCTCGCCCGCCAGCAGACCGACACTCACCAGCCGCCCGAGCCGGCTGACCGGCACGGTGGACTTGCGCCGCGGGCCCGATGACGCTGCCATCAACGCAGCGACGCGCAGGCGCTGCGGAACTGCTCCGGCGTGGCCTTGGCCATGGTCGCCGTCACCCGGCGCGGCCCGGTTTCCCCCGGCCGGTCGCCGGGGTCGCCGAGAATCTCCGCCAGGGAGTTGCCGTCCTGGAGCAGTTCGACGGTCGCACCGCTCCATTCACCGGTCATGTCGAAGCGCATCTGCGGCGGACTCTGGCGCACGGGCGTGAGCAACAGTTCCAGCCGCTCGCCGCTCCAGGCGCGGGTATAGCCGCGCAGGTCGAGATCGATGCGCCCGGCACGCCGCGTGCATACCGCCGCCATGCCCGCCAGCGGCGCACTGGGCGGGGTGTTGTAGCGCGGGTTGGGCAGCACGTAGCTCGTGATCGACTTGAGCGAGCTGCCCGGTTCGAGCGAGACGAACAACCAGGCGCGCGGCCCGGCGCTCGAGCGCAGCTCGCCGACCCACGTGCCGCTGAGGGTGTTGCGCCCCGGCAAGGGGATCGCCCAGGGGTGGGTCGCCACCGCCAGTGCCGCCACGATCAGCGCGAGCAGCAGCACGGGCTTGAGCACGACCCAGAGCAGAGTGGTGAGTGTGCGCACCCTGGCCATGGCTCACCGGGTGGGCGGTTCGGCTGGGTACGGGGCCCGCGGCCGCGGCTGCGCGAAAGAACACTGCTTCACTGTTCGCCGAGCAATTCCGGCCGCAGCATCCAAGCCGCCGCCCACAGGCCCTCCTCGATACGCTCCAGACACACCACCGTGCCCGGTTCGAACTCGAACACCGGTGGATCGTCGCGCCCGGACACCAGCATGCTCGCCAGCCGCCCCATGAAGGGCAAATGGCCCACGAGCATGACGTCCTCGTCGCGGATGGCAAGCTCCGAAAGCGTCTGCTCGATCGGATCGCTCGGCGCCAGCCCGGCCACCGCCTTCGGCGGCACGCCCGGCGCGATCTTCTCGGCGAGAATCGTCGCCGTCTCGTGGGCGCGCGTCTTGCCGCTCTCGTACACGCGCGCCACGCGCACGCCCGCGGCGCCGAGAAACGCCGCCATGCGCGCCACGTCCGCACGCCCCCGCTCGCTCAGGCGCCGTTCGCGATCGACCGTCTCGGGCAACGCCTCCCCGTGCTGGACGAGATACAGTCTCATGGTCGTGTGCCTCCCGTTGTTTGAGCTTGTGCGATGTCGTTATCCGTTGCGTCATTGCCGCGAAAGGCTGCCTCCGGCTCGAAGGGGGCGGGAATCAGAACCGCCTCCGCTTCCCGGCGGCGCCGGCGCCGCGGCCCAAACGCTGCGACACTTTCAGTGTAGCCAACCCCGCCGCGGAATGTCATCCCGGCCCGGCGGTGCCACTGGCCGCGCAGCGCGTCACACCGGCAGTGGCTTGTACTTCCGGGTAGCGGAGGACACATCGCGACGACATGCCAGACCATGGACATCGTGCCGCCTTGGCCGTATGCTCACGTGATTGAAGCGGGCGCGTTTGTACGAGGGATCAAGCGGGCGGAGCGGGGTCAGCGGCGGCGGTGGTGCCGGCGGATTGGAAAACGCGGCCACAGTCGGTGGAACTGGACAGATATGGATATCCAGTTGTGGATAGGTGTTTCCACTATTGGAAAGAAATGGCTGGATGTAGGCATGTAATCATGCGGTTCACTTCATGTTGAACTAAACCGCTGACGCGGTGGTGAAGCACCCCACTGCCG
>DAITBA010000048.1:0-1939 GCA_036824005.1 Rhodocyclaceae bacterium | reverse complement strand
TGATCCGCTCGCTCAACACGCCCCGCGAAACAGCGTTCAGAACTCGGGCAACGTCTCCAAGACCGCTGGAAACAATGTCCAGTAGTTTGTTTATGCCGGCGCCTGCATCGCGGTAAAAGCCGTCGAGTTGCTCGCATTCCACGCGCCGACCGAATTCACCATTCGATGCTGCGTCGATTACCGCGGCGATATCGCGCTCCGCCGCGAGCTGCGCCGTTCGATCCTGCCACTCACCAACCGTACCGAGGCGTTCGCCGCGTTCGTTGATGATCGGGTTGGTGACGACATCGAATGTACGGCCGCCGATATCCATTGTCGTACGCGTGGTGGCCTGAAGCGCTGCCAATCGCTGCAACGCAGCCTGGGGATCTTTGTAGAAAACGCCGATGCTGCTACCGATCAACTTGCTCGCCTCGAACTGCGGCATATCCTTACGTATTGCCGACTCGAGCTTGTGCAGCACTTCCCTAATCGACTTGTTGAGGTAAATGACGCGTCCATCATTGTCGGCGATTCGGACGTTGGCGCTTACACAGTCCAGTGCGTTTCGAATACGAAGATTTTCGTTTGCAACACGATTAGCCTCGGAGAAATCGAACCCGAGCCAGAGCTGCATCGATTTCGCCGCCTCCAGGATCTTTGCCAGCTCGTCCTCGCGCTCGACGTCGATGGCGACGTTGAGGTTGCCCTCCGCCATCTTCTGGAAGTAGCCATAGGCCTTGTCGATGGGCCGCAACACCGCCCGCAGCAGCATGAGCCCCATCCACACCGCCAGCAGCGCACCGACCACCATCGAAACAATGGATGCGATCAGGACCGTCCCGAAGCGCTGCTGCGCACCGTCGAATTCGGCCTTGGCCACCTTGAGCTGGAGGTCCACCAGTGCCGAGATCTTGTCGGTGACCGGATCGATCTTTGGATAGAGCTCGCCGATGGTGTATTCCGCCAGCGCCTTGGCGTCCTGCCTGCGCATGATTCCTTTCAGCGTTTCCACCGACGCGTCGGCATTCTTCATCAGGGGTTCGATTTCGGCGATGAGCTTCTTCTCTTCCTCGACGAGATAGGTCGATGTGTAGGCGCGCCACTTGTCCGCCAGGGTCTTCTGCGCCACTTGCACGTTCTTCAGGCCTTCGGCCCAGGACAGATTGCCGTTGCGCGTCTTGTGGGCCGTATCGACGATGTTTACCGCATACATGTCGGACACGACCTTGAGCTGTTCGAGAGGCATGACACGGTCTTCGTAAACGGTCTTCAGACTGTCATTGGCGCTGCGCATGCCGTTCAGCCCGATGGCGCCGATGGCGAGCATCGCCAGTCCCATCACGCCGATGACTCCGCCCACCCGTGCCTTGATGGTAAGGTTGCGCCACACCGCGCGCACCGGATTGGCCGACACGACCTTGCCGCCATGGATCTTTAGCCCTTTGGCCTTGTTCTCCTTGAACAGACGATAGGCTGCGTCCGCCGCTTCGATCTGCTGGCGCGTAGGTTTAGTGCGTACCGACAGGTAGCCGACGACCTGCCCGCCGTCGCGGATCGGCGTGGCATTGGCAAGCACCCAGTAGAAGTTGCCGTTCTTGCAGCGGTTCTTGACCAGCCCGCTCCACGGCCGGCCGGCTTTGAGAAACTGCCACAGGTCGGCGAACGCATCCTCCGGCATGTCGGGATGGCGCACGATGTTGTGCGCTTTGCCCAGCAGTTCTTCTTCCGAGAACCCGCTGATCTCGACGAAGTCCCGATTGACGTAGGTAATCACGCCCTTGAGGTCGGTCTTGGAAACGATGGTCTGCTCCTCACGGAGCTCCACCTCGACATTGGTAACCGGCAGGTTGGTTCGCATGTTCGATCTCTCTAGTCAGTATGCGGCGCTCGATGTCTCGAACCGCTCAAAACTCTTCCCACTCGTCATCGCCGCCGATGGTCGGGGCGTTGGCGCTCT
>DAITBA010000024.1:0-48259 GCA_036824005.1 Rhodocyclaceae bacterium | reverse complement strand
AACCCTATACAACCATTCTAGCCAATCTTCGAGGTTTTTCTACAGGTTCAACGTCAAGCTTCAGGGTCCGGGCAAGTACAAGCTCAAGTTCATGATCGCCCCACCGAGCGCGAACAAGCACGCCCACTTCGGCCGTCATACCGATCGCGCCACCGGCGTGCGGCCGTGGTTCAAACCCTTCGAGGTCGAATACGAATTCACCTTCGCCGGCGTCGGCAAGAAGGGCGGGTACTGAGATGCACGCGGCAACCACGAAGCGGCCGAATCTCGGCCGCCTGACACCGCTCGCTCTGGCGCTGTCCCTGGCCGGCTTCACCCACGCGGCCGCGGCCGCGGACAACGATGCCCTGCTAAAGGAGCTGCGGCGGCTCGCCGATCGCGTCGAAAAGCTCGAGGCGCGCAACCAGGAGCTGGAAAAACGGCTCGAAGAGCGCCCGGCCGGGGCACCCGCCGCGGACCTTCAGCAACGCGTCAGAGCGCTGGAAGAGGCCAGCGCCAAGACGGAGAAAGCCCTGGAGTCGGAGCGCATCAGCGAGAAGGAACCCGAACTGGTGACGCGGCTGAAGGCGGTCGAGTTCCAGACCCTCAACATCCAGAAACAGGCGCGCCAGATCGAGGCACTGGAAGGCATCACCGTGGGCGCCAGCCTCACGGGCGTGGTGCAGAAGGTCAACCGCGAAGGCGCCGGCACCGGCGTGCGCGAATCCCGCGCCAATTACCGCGGCGACGTGTCGGTGACGCTCCCCGGCGGGGAAATGGGCAACATGGAGGGCAAGATCTTCACCCACTTCCGTTTCGGCCAGGGCAACGGCGTCGGCCTGCGTCCCACCTATACCAGCACGCCGAATACCACGGCGTTCCAGGTCACCGGGGTCAGCGATCCCGATTCTTCGTTCGGCATTCTGGCCCAGGCCTGGTACCAGTTGGACATCCCCCTGCCGCTCGACGGCCACAAGCCCCACTCCCGGGAGCGGGTCGAACTCAACTTCGGCAAGATCGATCCCTTCATCTTCTTCGATCAGAACGCCGCGGCCGACGACGAATCGGTGCGCTTCCTCAACAACGCCTTCGTGCACAATCCGCTGCTCGACTCCGGCGGTGACATCGGCGTCGATGCCTACGGATTCACTCCAGGCATCCGCATGGCATACATCAGCGAACAGGCCAGGCCGGAAAGCTGGGGCGTCTCGCTGGGTGTGTTCGGCTCCGGCCCGGGCGCCAACTTCTCCGGTTCGCTGTCGGAGCCGTTCGTCATCGCCCAGCTCGAAACGTCGCGCCGCTTCTTCGGCGGGCTGGCCGGCAACTATCGGCTCTACGCCTGGCGCAATGGCCGCACCGGCAACTTCGACAGCGCCCCGGGCGACATTGCCCGGCACGCCGGCTGGGGAATTTCCGCCGACCAGCGCCTGGGCGACGGGGTCACCGCGTTCGCCCGCTACGGCCACCGCATGACCGGACGGACCAGCTTCGACCGCGCACTCACCCTGGGCGCCGAGTTCGCCGGCAGCTACTGGGGCCGTGCCGCCGATGCCATCGGTATTGCCGGGGGGCTGCTGCGCACCAGCCAGGCTTACCGCGACGCCAGTGCAGTCGATGCCGACGGCGACGGCGTGCCGGATCTGCTGGGCTATGCAGCTTCCGGTTCGGAGCGCATCGCCGAGATCTATTACCGCTTCCGGGTCAACAGCCGGCTGGATCTGAGTCCTGACTTCCAATTGATCCAGCGCGCCGGCGGCGACGGCTCGGCCCCGACAGTCAAGATCGTCGGACTGCGCGCCAAGGTCGGGTTCTGATGAGTCGCGCCATGCGTGTAATGCGCCGCCTGCCGATGTTCGTTCTGCTCGCCGGCATGGCCGGCGGCGCGCCGGCCCAGGGGCTGCCGACCTTCGAAATCGTCGTCCGGGATGGACGGTTCAGCCCCGAGCGCCTGGAGGTGGCCACCGGCGCCCGGATCAAGCTGGTACTGAAGAACGAAGGACCGGGTCCGCTCGAGTTCGAGAACGACGAGCTGCGCGTGGAAAAGGTGCTCTCGGCCGGTGCGACATCCTTCGTCGTCCTGCCGCCGCTCAAACCGGGCGAGCACGAGTTCGTGGACGAATTCAACCCCGTGACGGGCGTACTGGTCATCGAGGCGAAGTGAACCCCATGTTCCACGCGATCCCGGCATCCGATGCGCCCCTGCGCCGGCCCGAATGGCCTGCGCGGCTGGGATTGCTGTTGCGCCGGCACCGCGGCGCGATCCTCGGCCTGCAATGGACCGTGGTGGTCATCTACACCGTGCTGGTGGGCGCGCCGGCCTTCCTGCCGCTGCCGCCGGAGAGCGCCACCATCCTGAGCGACCTCACCCGCTTCGCCCAGTTCGCGTTCTGGGGCATCTGGTGGCCCTTCGTCATCCTGTCCATCATGGCGCTGGGGCGGGTCTGGTGTGGGCTACTGTGCCCGGAAGGCGCGCTCACCGAATGGGTCTCGCGCCACGGGCTGGGTCGTGGCATCCCGCGCTGGATGAAATGGGCCGGCTGGCCCTTCGTGGCCTTCGTGTGCACCACGGTGTTCGGCCAGATGGTGAGCGTCTACGAGTACCCCAAGCCTGCACTGCTCATCCTCGGCGGCTCCACCGTCGCCGCCGTCGCCGTGGGTCTGGCATACGGGCGCGACAAGCGGGTGTGGTGCCGCCACCTGTGTCCAGTCTCCGGCGTCTTCGCCCTGCTGGCAAAGGTGGCGCCGGTGCACTTCCGCGTCGATCTCGATCGCTGGGATGCGGCGCTGCCGGGCGAGCGCTCCAGCGCGACCCATCTGGTCAATTGCGCGCCCCTGATTGACATCCGGCGCATGGACAGCGCCTCGTCTTGCCACATGTGCGGCCGCTGCGCCGGCCACCGCGGTGCGGTGACGCTCGCCCTGCGGGCGCCGGGCGCCGAGGTCCTGGCGCTGCCGAGCGCCTCGCGCTTTGCCGCCGTCGCCCAGGCGCGCGAGCGCTGGCTGGCGCGGCTTCTGGTGTGGGGACTGCTGGGCGTCGCACTAGGCGCTTTTCAATGGACCGCCTCGCCATGGTTCGTCAGCCTCAAGCAAGCCGCCGCCGAATGGCTCGTGGAGCGAGAGATCTTCTGGCCGCTGGAACGTCCCGGCCATTGGTGGCTGCTCACCCACTATCCCGAGGCGAACGACATGTTCACCTGGCTCGATGGCGGCGCTCTGCTCGCGTACATCGGCGCCGTCACGCTGACGATCGGCGGCTGGATCCGGGGCTGGATTGCCTTGGCCGCCCACAGCCTGGCGATGCAGCCTTGGCGCCCCACCCTAGCCCTGGTGCCCCTGGGCGGATTCTCCGCCTTCGTCGGCTTGTCCCTGCTCACCACGACCCAACTCGCCGCCGAGCGTATCGTGGTACCCGGAGCGAATCTGGCGCGCATGGTGCTGCTCGCGCTCGCGGCCGCGTGGAGCACCTGGCTCGTCTGGCGCATGGGTGCCGGCACCACGCAGGGCCGACGCATCGGCGCCGTCGCCTGCACTGCGGTGGCCGCCGCGGCGCCGCTGGGCGCGTGGTACCTGCAGTTTTTCGTTTGGTAGGAGCGCGGATGAACAAACCGCGGCCCGTTCCCCCAGACGGCAACGATGCAAGCGGTGCAACGGCCCAGACGCGGGAAGCACAACCGTCATCAGCAGTGACGATAGACAGCCAAGCGCTGCTGCAAGGCGGCAGCCTCGCCTACATCGTGCACAACGGCGAGCTCTACCGGCTTCGGGTGACGAAACAGGGAAAGCTGATCCTGACCAAGTAGCAGGTGGTGGCGCGGGTGCCCACATGGGAAACCTGGCCGATCGACTGGAGAAAAACATGGCGACACTTACCGGCCCAAACGTATCCGTGAAGGAATCGGCTCCTTCGGTACTGCTTTGCGCAGTGATGGATCATCTGACGTGCTACCTGCGGACCGGGCGTCCGTGCTCGGCGGAAATCGCGTTGCTGCTGGTCGACCGGCTCGTCGCCGATCCGGGCGCCGATGCCGGCCTGGCGCGGCGCTGCGCCGAGTTATGTGAGGCGATACTCGACGCCCAGGGGCAGGCAGCGGCGCACGGCGGCGCCGCCAGGATCTAAGCCCGGGCGCACCACCCTCATCCGGACTGCCTCCAGACCACAGACCATCCATGAGCGCACCACCCGATCGCCTGCCCCATCTTGCCTACGGCCGCCAGACGAGGTTTTCGCCCCCCGGGCTGCTGGTCGCGGCGCTGTTGCATGCGGCTGTCCTGGCTCTGCTCGTTTCGGCGGATGTGGTACCTCTACCCGCACCTCTGGCCCCGCTGATGGTGCAGGTGATCAGCGAAGAAAGTCCCAGGCCGCTCGAAACGCCCGAGATCATCCCGCCCAAGCCGCGGCCGCAGACCGTGCGGCCCCGCCCGCAGCCCGTGCCGCCGATGCAGCCAACGCAGATCCTGGCGACCGAACAGCCCGCGCCGGCGCCCGCGCCCGAGGTGCCGCAGGTCGTCGAACCGCAACCCCTGCCGCCGGTGCAGGCCGCGCAGCCGGCTCCTGCCCCGCCGCCGCCACCCATCACCGCACCGCGCTTCGACGCCGATTATCTCGACAACCCCAAGCCGGCCTATCCGCCCATCTCCCGCCGCCTCGGCGAGGAAGGCCGGGTCGTCCTGCGCGTGTTCGTCCAGCCCTCCGGCCGGCCGAGTCAGATCGAGATCAAGACGAGCGCCGGCTCCGAGCGCCTCGACCAGGCGGCACGCAGCGCCGTCGAACTATGGAAATTCATTCCGGCGCGCCAGGACGAAACCGCCGTCGGCGCCTGGGTTCTGGTTCCCATCGTGTTCAGCTTGAAGGAATAACATGAACGAATCCCTCGGTTTCGCCCACTTCCTTGCCCAGGCCGACGGTGTCGCCCGCTTCGTCCTCGGATTCCTGCTGCTCGCCTCGGTCGGATGCTGGTATCTGATCGTCGTCAAGGGGCTGCAATACTGGTGGATGGGCCGGCGCAGCCACGCCTTCTTGGCCGCCTTCTGGGAGGCGCCGACCCTGGAAGCCGTGGCCAAGAACATCCGCGAGCGCGGCACCAACGAGCCGTTTTCCCATCTCGTCCACCACGGCTTCACCGCCATCGAGCAAATCAACCGCTATCGCGGCGAAGGTCAAGGCAGAGCCGCCAGCCTGATCGACGCCGGCGCGCCGGACGAGATCCTTACCCGGGCGCTCAAGCGCGCCATCGAGGAAGACAAGACACGCCTCGAATTCGGCCTGACCTTCCTCGCTACCGTGGCATCCTCGGCACCCTTCGTCGGACTGTTCGGAACGGTCTGGGGCATCTACCACGCGTTGCTGGCCATCGGCTTATCCGGCCAAGGCACGCTCGACAAGGTGGCCGGGCCCGTGGGCGAGGCGCTGATCATGACAGGCGTCGGGCTGGCCGTGGCCATCCCCGCAGCCATCGCCTACAACGCCTTCGCCCGCGCCAATCGCAACACGCTGGCCAAGCTCAACTCTTTCGGCTATGACGTCTTCAACTTCCTGGCCACGGGCACCAAGGCGTCTCCGATGCGCGCCGACGCCCGTTCCACCAGCGACAAGGTGATCGCGCTGGCGCGCGCCCATGGGCTGACCGAGGGCGAGGACCCGACGCCCTCCCACCCCGGCCTGGCGATGCGCTGAACAGGAGAAGAACCCATGGCCTTCGGAAGCCTGGATGCCGGCGACGACAACGCGCCGCTGGCCGAGATCAACATGATTCCGCTGATCGACGTCATGCTGGTACTGCTGGTGATCTTCATCGTCACCGCGCCGCTGCTGACCCACGCCGTCAAGGTAGACCTGCCGCGCGCCAGTTCTTCGGTCAACCTCACCAAGCCGGAAAACGTGCAGCTGGCATTGGACGAGGGCGGCCAAGTGTTCTGGAACGGCGAGCCGGTCGATGCGAACGCGCTGGCCGAGCGCTTCGCCGCCGCCGCGGCGCTACAGCCCCAACCCGAACTGCACATCCGCGCCGAGCGCAGCACGGCCTACGAGAGGGTGGCGCAACTGATGTCTGAGGCGGCGCGACGCGGTCTGACGCGCATCGGGTTCGTCACCAACCCGGCTTCGCAATGAGGCTGCGCATCAAGGTGGCTGGCATGCGCGCCAAGATCAGCTTCTGAGAGGGGTATGCCATGGGTTCCGTCTTGTCTCGCCTCATGCTTGTCGCTGCGCTCTTGCTCGCATTCGGTTGGACTGCGAACAGCCGTGCGCAGGAACTGCCGAGCTTCGAGGTCATTGCCAAAGAAGGTCGGTTGTACCCCGAGCGTCTGGAAGTACCCGCCGGTCAGCGCGTCAAGCTGGTCATTAAAAATCAGGGGAAGGGTCCGATCGAGTTCGAAAATCTCGACATGCGCGTCGAGAAAGTACTCGCGCCGGGGGCCAGTTCCTTCGTCGTCCTGCCGAAGCTCAAACCGGGCGAATACGAGTTCATCGACGAGTTCCATATGGACACGGGCAAGATGAAAGTCATCGCCAAGTAGGAGGCTATCATGCTCAACGCCCTCGTCATCGTATGGCGCGAAAGCCTCGAAGCCATGCTGGTCATCGGCGTGCTCCTATCGTGGATTGCACGCCAGCCGGGCGCCCGACAGTCCTCGCTCAAGCGCGGCGTGTGGGGTGGCACCGGCGTAGGGCTGGGTCTGGCATTGGCCCTCGGCTACGCGACCTATGCAATTCAGAGCGAATTCGCCGGCGCAGCGCTGGAAAAATTCCAGCTCGCCATGGCGCTCTTCGCCGCCGGCTTGATCCTGCAAATGGTGCTTTGGATGCACCGCCACGGCCGGCATATGAAACGTGAGCTCGAAGCCCAGGCCGAGAAGAATTCCGGCGCCTGGGGCATCGCTGCCATCACCGCGCTGGCGGTAGCGCGCGAAGGCGCGGAAACGGTGATTTTTCTCTACGGTCTCGGCCTTGAAGCAACGGGCGGCGCACTCGCAGGAATGCTGGCCGCCGCTGCGTCCGGTCTCCTTCTCGCCGTGGCAACGGCCGGCGCGGTGGCGCGCGGCGCCAGGCTCCTCGACTACCGCACGGTGTTCCTGGTCAGCGAAATCATGCTGCTGCTGATCGCCAACGCCCTGCTTGCCAATGGCATCGACCGCATGATCGCGTTGGAGTGGCTGCCGCCCTTGCTCGATCCGGCGTGGGATATGTCCGGGTTACTGTCCGATGGCCAGGGACTGGGCCGCTTCCTCGCCGATTTCACCGGCTATCGCGCCCGTCCGGCCGGCACCTTGGTCGCTGGCAGTGTTCTGTTCTGGGCCTATGCATGGTGGCGACTGCGCTGAGGTTCCGTATCGTCGTCGGGGCTGGCATCGCGCTGGCAGTGCTTTCCTTTCTGCCGCTGCCGACGCCGCATCCCGAGGCGCGGCTGTTCTCGAACGGCTGGGGAACGGCGGGCGCCACCGATCCGAACTTCTGCTTGGCGCCGGTAGGCGGCGTGCCGCGGCTGGCCCTGTTCGACAAGGCGCCTTGCAGCGCGCAATGGTCCGACCGGCTCTCGCTCGCCACGCACTATCTTGTCTGGGGCCTGCTGCCGCCGGCCGCAGCGCTCCGGATCGCCTTCCATCCCCAAGGCGGCGCCCGTCACCCGGCATTGCTGGTTTTTGACTTGCTCGGCATGGACCCTGCTTATTTCCACTGGACGGTCAATCCGGCTTTCGTCGGTCTGTACCAGTGGCTGGAAGAAGCGTGGTTCGTGCGCTGGCCGCCGGGCGAAAGCCAGTTCATCCGGCTCGACGCCCTCGCCTGTCTGTCTGGCTGGTCGGCTGGACGGCATTTCTGGGCGGTAGCATCGGTCTCGCGCTGTCGGCGCCGCTACGGGCTACGCCCTGCTGGGCGCCGACAGCGCGCAAAGGATCAACCGATTACCGGCTCATCCAATTTGCACAACTTGACGATGAACATTCCCGCTCAGCCAGCCAGCTGCCAGCCAGAGCGATCTTTCGAAGGATCCGGCTCATGGCTTCTGGTCACATGCATCCCCTGGCGCTGGCGCTCGCCTGCGTCTTTCCCCTCGCCCACGCTGAAGAGACGAGCACGCTCCCGACCGTGACCGTAACCGCGAAGGGTTACGCATCGGAGAACATGGAAACTCCCGCTGCCGTGACGGTGCTCGACCGGCAGAGCTGGCTCGACGCCGGCGCCCAGAACGTCGGCGGCGCCCTCAGGGGCCGGCCCGGTCTGGCGGTGGCCAGCGACGGTGCCCAAGGTCAGAACCCCGTCATCCGGGGTCTGAAAAAGGAGAGCGTCGTTCTGCTGGTCGACGGCATGCGGCTGAACTCGGCCCAGCCGGCGGGAGCCATTGCCTCATTCATGTCGTTGGGATTGGCGGAGCGCGTCGAAGTCGTCAAGGGACCGGCGTCGGTTCTCTACGGTACCGGGGCGCTGGGCGGAGCCATCAACGTCCTGCTGCCCCAGGCGCAATTCGCGCCCGGTGTGCGCCTGAACGCCAACGCTGGCTTTGCCAGCGCCAGCCGGGGCACGGACGGCAGCGGCGTAATAAATGCTTCGGCGGGGGATCACGCCCTGATGCTTGGCGCTGCCGCCTCGCGCATCGGCGACTACCGCTCCCCGGAAGGAAAAGTGGCGCGCACCGACTACGATTCCGACAGCTTCATTGGACAACATCGCTTCCGGCTCGACGGGGCGCAGCAGCTTCGCCTGTCCCTGCAACAGCACACGGATCGGGATGTGTGGTACCCCGGCTCGGCCAAGCCGGGCACACCGGCGCTTCTGGGCATCGTCACGGTGCGCTCGCCCCATCAGGCGCGGCGCCTGGCGGAACTTGGCTACAGCCGAAAGGGGGGCGGTGATCGGCCGGTCAATGTCGACGTACGTGCCTACCGGCAGGAGCTGCAACGGCAGATTCGGGCCTACTCCAGCGCCCTCGGGCGCGACCAGGCGGAAACCGACGTGACGTTCGAGACCGACGGTATCGACGCCAAGGCCGACTGGCTCGTCCACTCCGCGCACCTGCTGTCCTTCGGTGTCAATGCCTGGCGCATGCAGGCCTCCCCCGAGCGTTACCTGAACACCAATGCGCCGCTGTTCGACAACCGCGTGCGCAACGACCCCTTCCGCGACGGCCGTATCGATGCCCTCGGCATCTACCTCCAGGACGACATGCGCTTCGGCGCCCTCGGCGTGCTGGCGGGACTGCGGCGGGACACGGTGAAGGGCAGCGCCGCGTCGCTCAACAACGGTGCCGTCACGACCGGGCTGGACCGCAGTGACAGTGCCACCTCAGGCAGCCTGGGCGCCATTTACGAGATCGCTCCCCTGCTGCGGCCCTATGCCAGCGTCTCGCGTGCCTTTCGCGCCGGCGACATGCGCGAGCGCTTTGAATCCTCGCCTCGCGGCGACGGCTTCTTCTACCTCGGCAATCCGCAGATACGTCCTGAAGTCGCCACACAGTTCGAGGCCGGTCTGAAAGGCGCCACGGAGAATCTCGTCTTCGCGCTGGCCGCCTATCGCAATCGCATCACCGACTACATCACCGGGCGAGTGACGGGCGCGTTCCAGAGCGGGCTGCCCGTCAAGCAGACCGAGAACATCGGCAAGGTGACGCTGAGAGGCATCGAGGCCGAGGGGCGCTGGCAGTTCCTGGGCGGCCAGTGGGCCACGCTGGGCTACTCCCGCGTACGCGGCACCAACGAAGACCTCCACGAACCGCTGTTCCAGACGCCCGCGGACGAATTGTCGCTGGGCTGGGAAGGCGGCGTGGCGCAGGGTTGGACGGCGGACGCCGCCTTCCGGCTGGTGCGACGCCAGGACCGCGTGGCACGCGTCTTCTCGCGGGACACCGAGAACGCCACACCGGGATTCGCCACTGCGGATTTCGGTCTCACCTACCGCTGGCAGCAGCAGCGCGTGCGGCTGGCGCTGCGCAATGCCTTCGACAAAGCCTACCACGAGCACCTGTCCGAGGGCGTCTCCGGCCAGGAAATACACGCCCCGGGCCGCAGTCTGCTGGTCGCCTGGCAGGGCCGATTCTGAACCCGTCGAAGCACTGGAGTAATGATGCTAGCGGAATACTACGGCGTCTGGCTGACGCTGCATCTGCTGTGCGCCATGACCTTTGGCGGTGCCGTGATCTTCGAGGTGCTGATCCTGGAATCCCTGCATGCGCGCTTTCCTGCCGATACCATGCAGGCCATCGAGGCCGGTATCGTGACCCGCGCACGCAAGATCATGCCATGGGTAGTCGGAACCCTGTTCATCACGGGCCTCATCATGCTGCATGTGCATTTCCCGGGACACGAGGGCATGACCACGACTCGCTTCGGCCGGCTGCTGCTGGTCAAGATCGGACTGGCCACTGCGGTCCTGGGACTGTTTGTCACGGCACTGACGCTGTTCTGGCGCGGCAGGATGCGTCCGGCATTGTTCAGGGGGCTGCATCTGGCGGTTTTTGTCCTGGTTCTGGGCATCGTCGTCCTGGCCAAGGGCATGTTCTATTGGTGACAACGAGGATGAAGCGGATGAGAAGTACGCGTCGGATGGTTGCGCTGGCGGGATTGCTGGCCGCATGGACGGCCGCCTTGCACGCTGACGGCGGGCATGGCCGCGATGCGCAGGAGGATCGGCGTCTGGCCCTCGCCCTCAGCGCCAGGGAGAAGAACTTCATCCTGACGGAGATGCGGCAGTTCCTGAGCGCCACCCAACGCATCCTGCAGGCGAGTCTGGACAACGACATGCCAGCGGTGGCCGAAGCCGCGCGTTCCGTCGGACTGGCCGCCCATCGAGCGGACTTCGCCGATCAGGATTCGATCGTAAATGGCATACGCCGGAAGGCACCGAAAGAGTTTCTGCCTCTGGGCAAGGCCGCCCATGCTGCGTTCGACGAGATCGCCGACATCGCAGTACAGATCGGAGACCGGGAGACCGTGCAGCGTCGTTTGGCCGAGAACCTTGGGCGGTGCCTGGCCTGTCACGCCGCCTACCGCATCGCCGACGCACCCTGACGCCAGTACAAAATCTCCGCCCAATGAGCGGGTCACGGCTTCGTCTCATAGGGTTCGACCCGAACCGCCTTCATCCGATACCCCGAATTGCCCATCCAGCTGTCGGTGCGGGCGATTTCCAGCGTACCACTGACCCACACGGCATCCATGGTGCGCCCCTTGTTCAGCGGCTTGTCGGGAACGACATGGATGATCTGGTTGGCGGGCGGCGGCGGCACGTGGATGCACGCCCCGAAATAGGGGACCAGCAGGAACTCGCGCACCTTGCCGCCGCCGTTGTCCAGCGGCACCACGAAACCCGGGATGCGGATGGCGGCACCATTCAGCTTCCGGTTGGCCGGCGCCGCGTTCCATTCCGCCTTCATGCGCTCCAGCGCCTCCATGGTGCGCGGATCGGAGTCCTGCATCCTGCCGAGGTCGAGTCCCTTGAAGACCTCCATGGGATTCCAGTCCGGGGGGATCAGATCGTCCCAACCGATGGTGCGAAAATTCTGGGGCGATGCAGGCGCCGGCGCCGCCGGCAGGCGATCGCCGATCCTGTAATCGCTCTGCGCGCGCGGAGCCGGCGAATCGGCTTGCCCGCAGGCTGACAGGGTGGGCAGCAACAGGAATGGCACGAGCAGAAGGACACGCGGATTCATGAGCACGCTCTCCGGAAGGTTTCAGATGCGCGGTACGAGCCCGTCGCCGAGCGACAGCCGATAGGCCCGCCAGCCGGGTACGAGGCTCGCCGCCGCCCCGCTCGCCAGGACGGCGGCCAGCAGCTGCCATTCGCCCGCGCCCATGGCCAGCGGCCGCAGGACGATGCCATGGTGGGCTTCCAGCCAGGGTGCGAAGCCAGCCCCGGCCGTGGCCAGCAACGCCATCCCCAGCAGCATGCCCGCCAGCGTCACCAGGATGCCTTCGAGGGCGAGGAGAGCGAAGATGTCGCGCGGATGGGCGCCGACCGAGCGCAGGATGGCGAGTTCCCGCCGCCGTTCGTTCAGGCCGGCGAGCACGACCGCCGTCAGCCCGGCGAGGCCCACCGCGACCACCAGGGCCGATACCGCCATGAGCGCCCGGGAGGCCACGCCCACGACCTCCCACAGCTCGTCGAGCGCCACACCGGGAAGCACCGCCATGAGCGGTTCACCGGAAAAGCCGTTGATGCGGCGCTGCACCTGGAACACCGCGGCGCGGCTCTTCAGCCCCAACAGGACGGCGGTGACGCTCTTCGGCGTGAGATCGAACTTGCGTGCGAACTCCGCGGGAATCGACATGCCCGGCACGGGCGCGCCGCCCTGCCAATCCAGGTGGATCGCCTCGATGGCCGCGAGGCTCACGTGCACGGTGCGATCCACCGGCGTCCCGGTGCGGGCGAGGATGCCGACGACGCGGAAGGGCTTGTCGGCGTGCTCGGCCAGATTCACGTCCCCTGCCCCGTGGGCGAGGACGATGGGCTGGCCGAGCCGGTATCCCAGTCGCTGGGCGACCTCGACGCCCAGGACCGCATCGAACAGTCCGTCCGGACTGTCGGCGAAGGCGCGTCCCTGGCGAAGTTCCAGCATCCTGCCGTCGCCGTAGCGGTAATGCTCGAAATAGGCCGGCGTCGTGCCGAGCACGGGAAAGCCTCTGTGGGAGTCGCCGAGGGACAGGGGGATCGACCAGGCGACCGCCGGATCGGCGGCGACGGCCTGGACGCTCTTCCAGCCGACGTTGTTGGTGGCGCCGCCGATGCGGAACACGGCATAGAGCATGAGCTGGACCGGGCCGGTGCGCGCCCCGACGACGAGGTCCGTGCCCGACACCGACTGCATGAAGTTCTCGCGCACGTCCTGGCGCAGCCGTTCGATGCCCAGGAGCAGCGTCACCGACAGGGCCACGGCGAGCACGGTGAGCGAAAGGGTGCCGCGCCGGTTCCAGGCGCTGGCAGCGGCGAGGCGCAGCAGGTTTCTCATGCCGCCTCCGTGGCCGGCGCCCCGTTGAGTTCCGCCAGGCCCACTTCGCGATGAAACCGTGCCGCCAGCCGCCGGTCATGGCTCACGAACAGCAGGGCGGCACCGCTTTCGATGCACTCGCGCCGCAGCAGATCGAGGAAGGCGGCCTGGCGATCCGCGTCGAGACTCGACGTCGGCTCGTCGGCGACGATGAGCTCCGGCCGCCCGGCCAGGGCGCGCGCCGCCGCCACGCGCTGCTGCTGCCCCACCGACAGCGTTGCCGCGGGCCTCTCCCACAGCGCCGGCGCCAGGTCGAGAGACCCAAGCAGGCGTTCGGCCTCGTCGCGCAGAAAGGCCGAGCGCGCGATGGCGCGTTCGCGCCGGCGGCGCGAGAAGCGGCAGGGCAGGAGCACGTTGTCCAGCACCGAGAGGTAGGGGATGAGATTGAACTGCTGGAAGATGAAACCGACATGGTCGACGCGGTAGCGGTCGCGCGCCGCGGCGGAAAGCGCACCGAGCGGCTGGCCGAGGACGGCGACGCCGCCCCGCTGCGGCGCCAGCACTCCGGCCACCAGGTTGAGCAGCGTGCTCTTGCCGCTGCCGCTCGGGCCGTGCAGGAACACCTGCTCACCCGTGCCGACCGCGAAGCTCGGGATCGCCAGACAGGGCGGTCCGCCGCTGCGCCAGCGGAACTCCAGATCGGCGATGTCGACAGCGAGCCGTGGCGAGGTCATGGCGCCCGCCCTACCAGGAAAGCATGCGCGCCTTCGGCGTCAGCGTCGCGCCGGATTGCCCGCGCGGGCCGGCCACCTGCACCGCGAGCCGGCGGATGCCGGGAAAGGCGTCGAACAGTCGGACCTCCATGCCTTTCAGCAACCCGGGGCGCGCACAGGCGAAACGCCACTCCCCGGCAAGTTCCGCATGACCGTCTTCCCCATGACCGGCGGCAGCCGGCTTGCCGGGCTCGCCCAGCAGGCCGGGCTCGATCACCGGGGAGGCGAGCGCGACCTTCTCTGCGAGACAGCCAGCTTCGGGCGTGGGCCGGAACATTGCGGCCGCATCGCGCAGGCGCCCGGCCGCGCGCCGCACGCGCTCCCGCTCGGCGCCGCTTCTCGGCGCCCGCTCGAAGCCCACCAAACTGTCGAGCGGACTTTCCAGAGTGACCACGAGCGTATTTCCGTCCACGGCGATCTCCAGCGCGGCCGCGCCATGCACATGGGGTTCGGCGCCCAGCGCCGCGGGGGCGGCGAGCATCCAGGCCGTCGCGATCAGTCCCTTCCACTCAGCTTGCATGTCGTCCTCCAAGTGCGTCTGTCCGTTACGCCCGCCCAGGAGCGCGCCGCTTGCCCATGGGACCGGCAAACCCCGCTGCGGCCAGCGCGAGGGCCACGACGATGGCCGCGCCCGAGGGCAGGTCGAGCACCGCCGAGCCGATGAGCCCGGCACCATAGCCTGCCGCCCCAAGCGCATAGGCCAGGCCGGGGCGGTTTCCGGCGGCCAGCGCCGGCACGATCAGGCTGGCGAAGACCAGGTACACGCCCACCACCTGCACCGAGGCGGTCACGGTGAGCGCGAACAGCAGATAGAACCCCAGGGGCGAGCTCTGCAACCGCAGGCCATACCAGCCGGCCAGTACCGCGAGACTCACCAAGGCAAGCGGGATGAGTCCCTCCCAGGTGCTCCACAGGATCTGCCCCACCAGCAGTTCCTTGAGATGTTCCGCGCCGTGCGGGTCCTTGCTCATGAGCAGGATGGCCGCACAGGCGGCGACCGCGAAGGTGACGCCGATGACCGCTTCCTGGCGCTCGGGTAGCCGCTTCTCCATCCAGCGCAGGAACAGTGCGCCGGCGAGCGCCGCGCCCACCGCGGCCGCCTGCACCTGCCAGCCCTGCTCCTCCGCTCCCAGGACATGGGCCAGGACGATGCCCAGCCCGGCGATCTGGGCGATGGCGAGATCGATGAAGATGATGCCGCGCCTGAGCACCTCCATGCCCAAGGGCACATGGGTTGCGAGCACCAGCAGCCCGGCCGCGAAGGCTGGCAGCAGGATGCCGGCCTGCAGGCCCTCCAGCGTCATCGGGCAGCCTCCAGAAGCCGGGCCAGGGTGTCGTCGAAGAGCGAGAAGAGGTCGCTTGCGCGACCCGATCCGCCGACGGTGAAAGGCAGCGCCACGGCGCGCATGCCCGCCTGCCCAGCGATCCACTCGGACGCCTTGGGAGACTGGTAACTCGCCCTCAGCACCACCCTCGCCGGCTGCGCCTTGAGCTTCTCCAGCAACTGCCCGAGATAGGCTGCCGAGGGGTCGATGCCCGGCTTGGGCTCCAGGTCGGCGACGACTTTCAGCCCGAGCCAGTCGGCCAAGTAAGACCAGTTCTTGTGATGCACGACGACCGGCAATCCCTTGAGCGGCGCCGCCTCCATCTCCCAGCGGGCGATGGCCGCCTGCATGCGCGCGGCGAAGTCGGCGCGCCGGGCCTCGTAGTGCGCCGCGCCGGCCGGATCGAGCTCGGCCAGGCGCCTGGCCAGGGCATCGGCGACACGCAGCAGGTTGCGCGGGTCGAGGTGCAGGTGGGGGTTGCCGGCGGCATGCACATCGCCCATGGCACGATCCAGGATCGCAGGCCTTTCGATCAGCCGTACGAACTGGGCGGCGTCGAGATGTCCCTTCTGCCCCGTCTGGATGGCCGCATTGCCGGACTCGCGCTGGAGCAGCGGCAGCCAGCCGATCTCCAGTTCGGCGCCGGTGCATACCAGCAGGTCCGCCCGCCGTGCCTGGGCGACCAGTGCCGGCCGCGCCTCGATGTGATGCGGATCCTGCAGGGCCGTGGTCGCCGAGGTGACCTTGGCCCGCTCTGCGGCGATCTCGCGCACGAGGGATGTCCACTCCGGCTCGCAGGCGAGAACGTTAAGCGCCGCCCAGGCGGGGGCCGCGGCCAGGGCCGTCAGTGACAGGACGATTGCCAACAGTCGTTTCATGATTCCGTCTCCCTTCAGAACTTGTGCGCCCCGTGCGGGCCAAGGCTGTGGATGTACTGGAACGTCACCTGATTGTCGGACACGCCCCGCATGGACCTGTCCCTGGCCAGTTGCAGGCGGAAGCGCGAGAACTCCGTGAGGGACCAGTCGGTCATCAGGCTGTGCTTCACCGGCGCGTAGTCCTCGCGCGCCAGCGGATTGGCGCCGAAGCTCACGCTGCCCGAATCCAGCCGGTCGTAGCGGTAGCCGACGCGCCAGCGCGGCATGAACTGCCACACACCTTGCGCGTACCAGCCGGATTGCCGCGAGCGGTAGGCATCGGTCAGTCCCGTGCAGGCGCCACCCTCGGCAGCGTTGTCGGCGCAGAACAGATCGCCCGTCTCGTTGCGCCGGAAGTACTCCGCCTGGAACTTGAAGTTCCTCTCCTTCGGGTTGCCCTCGGGCGCCCATTTCCAGACGAAATCGGCGATCCAGGTCTTCGAACGGCCGGTGAGGTCGGTATGCCCCTCCACGCCGTTCGTGTCGTCGAAGTGGCCATGGCGGGCCTTGGGCCGCGCGGACAGATAGTTGAGCCCCGCCCGCCAGCTGTGGGAGGCTCCCATGTCCCCGCCGATCTTGGCGAAGGCGGCCCAGGTGCCGGCTCCGTTGCGGTTGCCGCCCTCCTCGGAGCCGGGGAAGAACTGGCCGCGCGCCGCTTCCAGGCCGAACTCGAGGAAGGTCTCGGTCGGCGCCAGCCATTTAAGTTGCACGCCGTCCTGAATCAGATGTTCGCCGAAGAGGGCCTGGTACATCAGGTTCTGGTCGGCGAAGTCCCAGGCGTGGGGATGCTGCTCATTGACATAGCCGATGCCCGAGAGAAAGCGCCCGCCCTTGAGGGTGAAACCGCTGCCAAGCCCCAGGCTCTGGAACCACGCCTCCTCCACCTCGGCGCCGCCTTCCGGCGCCACGGCCAGGTTCACGAAGCCGCGGAAGTAGGGATCGACGTTGGCAGAGAAAACCAGTTCGGTATGGTCGACGTTGAAGCCGCGGCCGCCGCCATGGTCGTGAGCCCCGGAGACGAAGCCGGTGATGCGTCTCTCCTCGATATCCTTGCGGCGAGCGTACTGCCCCTGCAACACCAGGGAGACTTCCGGATTGAAGGCGGACGCCGGCGCGGGCTGCCGCGCAACCTGGTCCGCCGCCGTTTGGGCAGTCTGTGCCTGTTCCTCCGTCCTGGCCAATCGCGCCTCCATGTCCTTGAGGCGACTTTCGTAGGTCTGCTGGAGTGCCTTGAGCTTCTGCTCGAACTCGGCTCGCACCTTGTCGATCTCCGCATCGGCGAATGCCGGCGGCGGCAGCGCCAACGCAGTGGCGAGCGCCATGGGTATTGCTTTCACCATCGTTCCTTTCCTGTGCAAATGAAATCGACGTACCCGCCTCGGCGCGGATACGGGTTTTCGGTGTTGCTTCAGGAAAGGGCCGGCGGGGCCTGGCTGAAATAGGCGAGGCGCGGGGCGAGATGGATGGAGGAGACGAGCAGGCACGACTCGTCCGGCGCCCGGGGCACGACCGGTACCGCCGGTGCTGCATGGCTTAGCGCGGCGCCGGCCAGAGGCGCATAGGCCACGCACCATTCGCATCCCGGCTCGGATGCGTCGCCCTCGTGCGCGCCATCGAGGTGACTCAGGGGATGAACCGACGCCGCGCTCTGCGCGACGAGAAACAGCAAAATGAGGAGCAGGTGGCGAGTGATACCGCCGTTGCGCGGGGAATGCAGCCTCATCGGCCGGTCTCGTCTTTTGCCGGCGGCACCGGATCGAAACCACCCGGGTGCCAGGGATGGCAACGCGCGATGCGTCGCAAGGCCAGCCATGATCCCCTCAGCGGGCCGTGAATGCCCACAGCCTCGTGTGCGTACTCGGAGCAGCTTGGATGAAAGCGGCAGCGTGGCCCAAGCAGCGGGCTGATAACGAACTGGTACGCACGAAGCGTCGCGCGCAGCACCAGCGTGATGATGTTCATCGCCATCTCAAGGCTGAATGGCGCACCGCAGTCATGCGTCTGCCGCCACGCAGGTCTCGAACGCCTGCCGGAATTGCGCCTCGGGCAGGTTGCGGCCAATGAAGACCATGACGCTCTCGCGCAGCTCGCCCTCCCGCCAGGGCCGCAGCTCCTGCCCGCCCATGATCATGTGCACGCCCTGGAAGACGACCTTGCTCGGGTTCCCCGCGACTTGGAGCACACCCTTGTAACGCAGCATGTCCTTGCCGAAGATCGTCGCAAGCACTTCCAGGCCGGCCTGCAGCCGCTCGGAGTCGTAGGGCCGCGCCTCGCGGATGACGAATGACCTGATTTCGTCGTCGTGCTCGTGAGCGCCGCCGGAGAGGAAATCCGGTTCGACTTCCAGGATGTCATCCAGCTTGAAGCCGCGCACGTCCAGCAAGCCGGCGAGGTCCATCTTTCCGGCATGCACCGGAACGACCGGCGCACGGCCGTTGATGCTCCGCAGCCGCTGGAAGAGCTCCCGATAATCCTCGTCATCGACAAGATCCCGCTTGCTGACCAGGATGCGGTCGGCGAAACCCACCTGCTCGCGCGCTTCGTGGTGCGCATCGAGTTGGGCCATGGCGTGCTTGGCGTCCACCACGGCAATCACCGCGTCGAGCCGATACGCCGCGTTGACCTCGGGCTCGACGAAGAACGTCTGGGCCACGGGAGCAGGGTCGGCCAGCCCCGTGGTTTCGATGACGACGTGGTCGAAGTCGAAAGCTCCGCAGGCACGCCTGGCGTTCAACTCGCCGAGGATGCGCACCAGATCGCCGCGCACGGTGCAGCACAGGCACCCGTTGTTCATGACCACCACCTGCTCGGTGGATTCCAGCAGCAGGTCGTTGTCGATGCCGACCTCGCCGAATTCGTTCTCGATCACGGCGATCCTGCGACCATGGTCATCCGACAGGATGCGGTTGAGCAGCGTGGTCTTGCCGGCACCGAGATAGCCGGTCAGCACGGTCACGGGGATCGGATTGCTCATGTAATCGACTCCCTTATCCATGCCCCAACACCACGACGCCGGCCCCACCCGCCAGCAACGAGAACTGAACAACGAAATCCGTCGCCTGCCGGTCCCGCTGGAGAATCGGCACCAGATCGGCAGTGGCGATATAGAGAAAACTGGCGGCGGCGAGCGCGAGCATGTAGGGAATGGCCGCGTCGAAGCCCCGGAAGGCGAAGTAGCCGAGCACACCTCCCGCCATCATCGCCGCCCCGGACAGCACGTTGAGCCACATCGCTCGCGTCTTGCTGACGCCGCAGGCGAGAAGCACCATGAAATCGCCGATTTCCTGGGGGATCTCGTGGGCGACCACGGCCATTGCCGTGGCGAGACCCAAGGCCGGGTCCTGAAGGAAGGCGGCGGCCACCAGGAGCCCGTCGACGAAATTGTGCAGACCGTCGCCGAGCACGATGAAGGCCACGGTCGGATGGCCATGCCCGCCGTGATCGTGGCGCCAGAGGGCGAACTTCTCCAGAAGGAAGAACAAGGCAAGGCCGATCAGCACGGTCGCGCCGACCCGGCTCACCGGCAGCGACTGCGCCGCGTCCGGGAGCAGATCGAGAAACGTCGCCGCCAGCAAGACACCGACAGCGAAGCTTATGAGTTTCGGAGCTAAGCGCGCCAGAGCCGCCAGGGATAGCAGACCCGCCAGCAGCACGGACAGCACGCCTCCCGACAGTGTAGCCAGCAATATCGAAACCAGCATCATCGTTTGGACTTGTACCTGTCGCGAAAGGCAGTGCGTATGCAGCAGGATCGAAGTCTAACGCCACCCCTACCGATGTGCAACAGAGTTGCTCTACCGACTCGTGCAGCAAGGACAAGTACCTTCGATGGAAAGCTCGGCGCGCTCAAAGCGGAATCCTTTCGGCAGCGCGACAGCGAATGCCGGATTTAGCTCATTGAGACAGAAAACCTGACCACAGACCGTACAGTGGAAGTGCGCATGACCACGGCCTTCGCCAGGAACGGCATTGAACCGCCAGGCCCGGTCGGGGCCCGCGATCTTGTGTGCGAGCCCTTTCGCAACAAGCCAATCGAGGGAACGATACAGCGTCACGCGATCGATCCGTACGCCTTGGTCCCGCGCCGTCTGCTCGATTTCCGTATGAGTGAGGGTGCGTTCGGCGGCGAGCAGTATGGCGAGTACCCTTTTTCGGGCTTCGGTCGGACGACCACCAACTTCTACGATGCAACTTTCGACCGGGTTTGGCTGCTTGTCGGTGTCAGGGGAAGGAAGCATGCCTGCAAGTATAGGGCATCCTGCAACTTAGTGGCGCATTTGAGTTGACTTGGAAGGCAAGGCGAGAACTGCAAACGGTGGGGTTTGTTCGTGGTGGCACTCACCAGGCAACTTGGTCAGCGGGTGCGAGTGTTGACAATGGGAATGCGACGCATTATCATCCACATCGCTCGCCAGCCAGGGCCCAGCGCCTCCAGCAAGCCAGCTCCGTCTGTCCATTGCTTGCGAACGGAGGCGGAATGCTCACTTCGTTTCTCTACTTGGTTGCCAAATCGGCGGTGCGCCAACGCACCGACGTCCCAACCGTGATCCATGGCGCAATAAGCATAGGCGCGCCCGGACGAGCGAGGGTATTTGCGGGCCGCCTTCGCGTACGCCTTTTGCCGGCGTATTTCCTCCATTTCAAGCCCTTGGAGGCAACGCGCGCCGCCTTCCGCACCCGTCGCGCCGATCGATCCGTTTCCCACCTCTTGCCCAGGGAGTCACCAATGAAGCACATGCCCACCGAAGCGCACGGTCTCACCATCACCGTGGCCCACAATGCCGTTGGCAGCGTCAGTTTGTGCGAGTGCGGCGTACTCACCCTGACGATGAATTACATGAGCCTGCGCCTGGAGCCGGTGGCCCTGTGCGAACTGTCCGCCTTGCTCGTCCAGGCATGTCGCCACCTCGACGGTGAGCATGGCGCTGCCAGCGCCCGGTCCGCCGATGATGACTCCCGCCCGGTGCACTGACCCGCCGAGGAGTGGCCGCCATGCGCCGGCATGATCCTGTCTGGACAGAAGCTCGCAGTGTCGACGAGGCGGATCGGCCGCAGCGCAGCGTGTTGCCGCTCCGGCCGGAGGGCTTCGACCGCCTGCCACCAATAGCCCGCGAGCACGCCGTCCTGGTGCGCGAGCTGGCGCACGCGCAGCGGAAAAACACGCGCCAGGCCGCCGAGTTCGCGCGGTTTGCCGAGCAGACGGAGGCCGAGTTGATGCGCCTGCGCGCTGAGGTGATCCGCCGCGATACGGAAATCGCCTTGCTGCGCGAGCACCTGGCCGAATTGGAAGCCGCGGCGTTGGGCGCCAGCCTTGCCGCAGCCGATCTGGTGATCTGCCAGACGGGATGCCTGAGTCACGATGCCTACTGGCGCGTCAGGGACCATTGCAGACGCACCGGCAAGCGCTGCATCTTTGTCGAAGGTTCCAGCCGCAGCGCGCTGGAGCGCTTGCTCGGCGAAGTATGCGACACGCAGCCAGTACGATACTTGACGTCATAAACGAGACGCATTATCATTTAACCCGCTAGCCAGCCACGGTCCCGAGACTGCAGCAAGCCAGCTTGACTTGCTCAACGCTTGTGACCGGAGGCTACATGACGCTGCTCTCCCTACCGCTGGACGCGGGCGCCCCGGCGCGGTGGCCCGCCACGGCCCCAAACCCGATCCGTGCCGGCGTCGCTTTCGATCGCCCCTTTCCTTTCCTGACCGGCGCATTCCCGCTGCACACCCGGCGCGCGGCTGCTGGGCGAAGACTCCATCTCTTGCACGTAAGAGCGGGCGCTGACTTCGAGCCGAACCCTGTTGTTCGGGAGTGCTGCCATGGATGAGCGGATCGCGGCAGTGGACCCGCAGGTGCAGATCCCCTCCCTGCTCTGGGTCATGACCAAGCACGCCGAATCCGGCTGTCCGAAGATCGCGGCGCTGGTTGCGCATCAGCTCGCGGCGCTGGTTCGGCTGAACCAGGCGGATCCGTTGCTGAACGACACCGCCGCCCGGCTCGCCAAGCGCTGGCGTGCCATCCAGGCGACCGGCATCGATCTCGCCCCATCCGTACATTGACCCGGCGCCCCGAAACGCAAGATCACGAGAAGCACCATGAGCAAACAAAAGAAGAACATGCCATCTGCATACCTGCCGGCCCTGCTGCTCGGCATGTCCCCTCTGTCGGCGACGGCGCAGTCGAGCCAGCCTGCCGCAGAGCCGAAGCTCAACCCCGTGGTGGTCACGGCCACCCGCGTGGAGACGCCCGCCGATGCGATTGCGGGCACGATCACGACCATCGATGAGCGCGAGCTGCAACAGCGCCTGCCCCGGGACGAGGCGGACCTGTTCCGCGACGAGCCCGACCTGGTGGTGCCGCGGGACCTGCGCCGCTTCGGCGCGACGCGGATAAACATCCGCGGCATCGAGGACAACCGGGTGGTCCAGCAGGTGGACGGCGTGCGCCTGCCGAGCTTCTACAACGGTGGCGGCCCCACCAATTTCACCCAGTCCGGCCCGCTCGTGCCGTCGCTGCCGTTCCTGAAGCGCGTCGAGGTGCTGCGCGGCCCTGCCTCCAGCCTCTACGGCTCGGACGCCCTGGGCGGCGTGGTGGGCTACCTCACCCTGGACCCGGCCGACCTGCTGGGCAAGCAGGCGCGCTTCGCCGCCCGCGGCATCGCCGACTACGCTGGTGCGGACGCCAGCACCGGCCTCACCGCCATGGCCGCCGGCCGCAGCGAGGCGCTGGAGTGGCTGCTGGCCGCCACCGGCCGCAAAGGCGAGGAGTTGGACAACACAGGCAACGCCGACATTTTCGGCCCGGCGCGCAGCAAACCGAATCCTCAGGACACCCGCGATGCCGGGCTGCTGGCCAAGCTCATCGCCCGCCCGGCGGCGGGCCATCGCCTGAACCTCACACTGGAAGGGCGCGAGCAGCAGGCGGACACCGACGTGCGCCGCATCCCCGCCTCGCTCAGCCGCATTACCAGCATGCAGGGCGACGATGAGAGCCGCCGCGCCCGCGTCAGCCTGGAGTGGGAGCACAAGCCTGCGGGCGCTTTTTACGACCGGCTGACGGCGCGCGTGTTCCATCAGGATGCCGACACCCGCAATGACAACCGCCAGAGGCGCAGCAACACCACCGCCACCTGCTCCGCCAGCGGCGCCGGTGCGAGCACCTGCCTCATCGACCAGATCTTCGAATTCGAGCAGCGCACCACGGGCGGCGGCCTGCAGTTGGAGAAGGGCCTCACCGCAGGCGGACTGGATCACTTCCTCGTCATGGGTCTGGACGCCTCCCGCGTGCGCACCGAGGAGTGGCGCGACGCCACGGTGCGCAACCTGACGACCGGCACCATCACCAAGACCCTGGCCGGCGATGCCTTCCCCCTGCGCGACTTCGCGCCGGGCTACACCGATACGATGGGCGTCTTCGTCCAGGATGACATCGCCATCGGCAGGCTCACCCTCACCCCGGGCCTGCGCTACGACTGGCGCAAGCTGCAGCCGGAGCCGGATGCCCTTTCCCAGAATGTGCTGAACGCCATCCGCCGCCAGGCGGTGGCGCAGACCGACTCCGCCTTATCGCCCAAGCTGGCGGCCCTGTGGCGTTTCGACCCCGCTTGGTCGGGCTGGGCCCAGATGGTGCGCGGCTTCCGCGCCCCGAACTACGAGGAAGTGAACGGCCACTTCCGCAACGCCGCCCAGAGCTACGCCGTGGCCCCGAACCCGAACCTGGAGCCGGAGACCAGCACAGGCGTCGAACTGGGCCTGCGCCACGCGACGGAGAAGGCGCAGGGGCAACTGTCGGTGTTCGACAATCGTTACAAGAACTTCATCGAGAGCGTGCGTCTGACCTGTCCGACCGATCCGAGCTGCGTCACGGGCCTGGCTAACACCAACCAGTACGTCAATCTGAGCCGCGTGCGTATCTACGGCGCCGAGCTGCGGGCGGCCTGGGCGTTCGCGCCGGGCTGGAACGCGAGCGGCGCCGCCGCCTATGCCCACGGCAACGACGAATCGAACGGCCAGCCGCTGAACAGCGTCGAGCCGGCGCGCCTCACCCTCGGGCTGGCACGGGACGCCGGTGTCTGGGGTAGCGAAGTACGTTTGCGGGCGGCCGCACGCAAGAGCCGCATCAACGACTGGGCGAGCCAAAACGACCCGACGCCCAACCGGTGGTTTCGCACCCCGGGCTACGGTGTAGCCGATTTCTACGCCTGGTGGCAGCCGATGAAGCAGGCGCGCCTGACCTTCGCCGTCACCAACCTGTTCGACAGGCGCTACTGGCTGTGGAGCGACATCCGCCAGGCCGACGCACGCAACCCCTTGGGTGTGGATTTCTACAGCCAGCCCGGCCGCGCAGTCAGTGTGGCGCTGCAGGTGGCCCTGTAAGAAGGAACCGGAGATGCGGCCAACATACGCCCGGTTCCCGCGCGTGACGCCACCCGACTGCGCCTGCCTAGCCACCGCACCGGCGCCGGTGGAGGTGTTGGAGGAGATCGAGGTCTGCCGCAGTACAGGCAACGACTTCGACCATGACTGGCGGGACCTGCTCCTGGTGATGCAACGCCGCCCGGGATTCATCGGCATGACCTGGCATCGCACCAGTGAGCATCGGTACCGCCTGTCCAGCCTGTGGGCATCCCGGGCAGCTTTCATCGAATGGACACGCTGCGCGATCTTCGTGGCGGTCGCCGCCCGGCTGGCGGCGCGCCGCGTGACGATTCAAGTCCGCCGCGGGCCGGACCGATCGCCCCCTGCCTCGGGACGGCTCGCGGAGCGCCCGGCATGAAGCGGCGTTCGATTCTTCCTGCCATCCGCAGCGCGGTGGCCATAGCAGCGTTGGCGGTAACAGCCGCGGCCGATGCGGCGTCCGTGCTCTTCATCGCCACCAACAACGTGCCGCCGGGCAAATTCCATCTGCTTGCCAAGGTCGCCAAGTCCCACGGCATCTCCGTCGAAGTGCGCTACGCCGACAAGCTGCCCGCCGACAGCGACGACAGCCTGTTCAAGGGTCGGGATGCGGTGTTCTTCGACACCTACCTGCAGGATTACGTGCGCGGCAAACTGGCCCACGCCCTGCCCGGCTTGAAGGCGCCCCATGTCTGGCTCTACGAGGCAAGCCCGGCCTGGGGCGGCATGCCCGAGGCCACGGCGCGACGGCTGCTCGCCTACTACGTCAATGGCAGCCGGGCCAACTTCGACGGCTTTTTCGCCACGCTCGCCGCCCAGCTCGCCGGCCGCCCCGCGACCGGCATCGCCGATCCCATCGTATTCCCCAAGTCGGCCGTCTACCACCCCCGGGCACCGGGCCTGGTGTTCGCCGACCCCGCCGCCTATCTGCGCTGGAAGGGCGTCGAGCCGTCCCGTCGGCCGCCGACGGTGGCGTTGTTCCTGCATCAGCAGTACATCGCCTCCGAGCAGACCGCTTTCATCGACGATCTCATTGCCCGCATCGAGGCCGCCGGAGCGCTGCCTCTGCCCGTCTATGCACCGGCCATGGACAACGGCACGCTCGCTGCCATGTTACACCTGGACGGCAATCTGCAGAGCGTCAGTCAGAACCTCACGCTGGCCTTTTCCGCCGTCATCCTCGCCCTGATCTCCGCCTCGCTGACTTACGGTCTGCTGTCGCTCAAGCGGCGCTGGTCGGCAGAGGAGCTGGAGTCGGTTCGCATCGCGCGCCAGGAGCACGCCTCGCCGCCCGAACCCCGTGCGCTGCTCGCCACGGAACAGGAAAATCTGGAAGGAGCCGCAGCATGAAACTGCTCGACGATCTGGAAGCGGACGATCCGATCCTTTCGGTGGTCAATCTGATCGACATCTTTCTGGTCATCATCGCGGCCTTGCTGATCACGGTGGCACAGAACCCCCTGAACCCGTTCACCAGGAGCGACGTCACCGTCGTCAGCAACGCCGGCAAACCCGACATGGAGATCGTCGTCAAGAAGGGCGAGAAGGTGCAACGCTACCGCGCCTCGCAGCAGCTCGGCGAGGGCGACGGTACCCGTGCCGGTGTGGCCTACCGGCTCAAGGACGGCAGCATGATTTATGTGCCGGAGGGCGGGGCATCCGTCTCGCCCGAGGCCGATGCAGGGAGGTAACGGCGATGTGTACCAAACATGCTCCTTTCGAACTGCCGCCCCGGACGCCCAACGATGACTTGGAGTTCGTCTCGGTCGCGCTGCCCGAACCGATGATTGAGGTGCCGCTCAGGCCGCGGCGGCGCAAACTGTGGGAGCTGGGCAGCAGTTACCATTGCCCGATCATCGGCACCTGCCTGAGTGTGGCCGAGTTGCGCAAGGCCGCCAAACGCGCCGGGGTGCGCGATGTGGACACCTACACCGACTACGAGCTGCATGTCTGCGCCGTGCGCGACACCCAGAAGCGTACCCGGCTTGCCGAGCAGGTGCACAAGATGCTCGAGGACAAGTACCGACTGGTCCTGGCCCAGTTTGCCAAACTCGCCAATGATGACGAACGCCTGAAGTGCTGGCGCGAACATGCCCAGCGCGGCGAGGTGGCCGGCATGTTCTGGGCCATCATGAGCGCCGGCAACGCCGACCAAAAACTGATCGATCAGGCCTACATGGACGTGCACATGCTCTCTCACCAGGTCGGCGCGGGGCAGCGGGCCGACCTGCGTCGCCTTGCCACCGTCATGCGGGAGAACGACGAACTGCGCGAACGCCTGGCCCGGACCCAGGCGCGCCACATGTCGGATCTCGCGGCGAAGGAGCAGCGTCTTGCCGCACTACAGCGGCAGTTCGGCGAAGCCAGGGGCGAGGCGGCGGAGCTTCGGCGCCGGCTGCAGTCCCACACGCCCCATCCGATGCCGGTGCTTTCCGAACTCCAGGCCGCCGTCGCCCGGGCGCGGGCTGCCCACGGCCGCGATGTCGCTCGCGCCGACAAGGCGGAAGCGCAGGCCGAGTCGTTGCGCGTGGCCCTCGCGCAAGCACAGGAGCAACTGGAGGTTGCGGAACAGGCGCTGGCATCGCTGCTGGGCAATGGCATGCGGGATTGTCCGGCGCGCGATGGTGAGGTTTGCGCACTGCCCGACATGGGCGGACGCTGCGTGCTGTGCGTCGGCGGTCAGGTGAACCTCGCCGAGCGCTACCAGGCACTGATCGAGCGCTGCAACGGCCGCTTCGCCTACCATGACGGCGGGCTGGAACATCGCACGCAGCGCCTGCATGCGCTGCTGGCCCGCGCCGATGCCGTGATCGTGCCCGCCGATCACGTGAGCCACAGCGCCTATTACGAGGTGAAGCGAACCTGCAAGCAGCTCGGCAAGCCCTGCGTCATGCTGCCGAACTCCGGGCTCACCTCCCTCACCCGCGGCCTGCACATGCTGGCCACCATGGGCGACGCGGACGGCGCTGCGGTCATGCCGCTGGCGCCGCACGCTCCCGGTGCCGGAGGGAGATGATCATGAACCGTCGCCAGGCCTTGGGCATCCTCGCGGCGCTCGGCGTTCTGCCCAAGGCTGGGCTTGGCCAGACGCCTCTGCCGGACGCCGGCGGGAAGTCTCTGATCGGCGCCGCCTGGCGGGGACCCAATATGGGCGATCCGTATCATGCCGGGGTGCTGGCCGCGGACTGGGCGCAGGAAAAACTGACGATCCTCTATTCCTTGCCACTACCCACCCGTCCCCATGGCATCACCGCCGAGGCCGACGGCGGATTGCTGGTCATCGGCGTGCGCCCCGGGACATGGCTGCTGCGCTGCGACGGCGCAGGCCGGGCGATGCAACAGTTGCGGGTGGACGACGACAACTCCACCACGCGCCTGAACGGCCATGCCGCGACCGCCGGCGAAGTGCTCTACACCACCGAAACGGACCTCCGCAGCGGGCGCGGCAGGATCGGCGTGCGCGACCGCCAAACGCTGAAGAAGCTCGACGAGTGGGATACCCATGGCATCGATCCCCATCAGCTGATTCTGGATCATCAGGGGCAACTGTTCGTCGCCAACGGCGGCGTGCCCCGCACCCTGAGCGACAAGAAATACGACCTGCATCGCATGGATTCCTCGCTGGTGCGGCTGGATGGGCGCAACGGCCGGTTGCTGCGCCAGTGGCGCCTGGACGACCCGCGCCTGAGCCTGCGCCACCTTGCCTGGAGCCATGACCCCGCAGATGGCGACGCCTACCTCGGCATCGCCCTGCAGGCCGAGCACGACGAGCCTGCCGCCCGGGCCGCAGCGCCGCTGCTCGCCGTCCTCGATGGTGACGCGCTCGGCATCCCGACCCGGGCCAACGACGGCGTCGGCTATGCCGGCGACATCGCGCCGGCCTACCAGGGCGGCTTCGCCGTCTCCAGCCATCGCGCGGGTCTGGTCCAGCTTTGGCACCCCGGGGCTGCGCAGAAGCTGACCTCCATCATCACCTTCAAGGAAGCCTATGCCCTGACCGCCTGGCCGGGACCGGCGCAGGACGGCGGGTTGCTAGTGGCCACTGCCTACGGGTTGGTGCGTTGGCTGCCCACGGCCAACGCCCGGTTCCTGGCCTGGCCGGAATCAATGGCCTTGGACAACCACTGGGTGCTGGTCGGATAACCCGCCGCTTTCAGAACCTGAACTCGCCCGTCACCTGAATGGCGCGTTCGGTGCCCGGCACGACGTGGCCGCCGTTCTCGTAGACCGATTCGTAGTAACGCTTGTCCAGCAGGTTCTGCAGGTTCAACTTGACCGTGTAGCGCGGCTGCTCGTAGGCGAGCATGGCGTCCCAGCGGGCATAGCGCGGCGCCACGTTGGCGTTGATCGGCGCCGTGCCGCCCAGGCCATAGGCCAGGCGTGCCCCCTTGCCTTCGACGCCCAGGCCGACGCGCCAGGGACCGTCCAGCTTGTAGGTGGTCCAGACGTTGAAGGTGTACGGCGGCGCATTGCGCGGCCGCATGCCCACCGAGTTGAGATTTGTCGCCGCCTCGTCGATCAGGGCGCGCATCAGCGCCACGCCGCCGAACACCTCCCAGCGGCGCGTGATCCGGCCTGCCCACTCCAGCTCGACGCCGTCGGTATGGCGCTTGCGCGACAGCAGCGTCGCGTTCTGCGCCGATTCGACGTCGGTGTTGCGCTCGTAGGTCTTCTCGGTGCGATAGACGGCGGTACGCAGCGACAGGTCGCCGTTATACAACTCCCACTTGGCGCCCAGCTCGTAAGTCTTGCTGCGCTCGGCCGGAAAGACGATGGTCGTCGAGGTGAACTGGTAGAGATCCGCGGTAGGGCTGAAGGAGTCGCTGTAGGTGGCGTAGTAGTGGTGGAAATCACTGGGCTGCCAGGATAATCCCGTGCGGTAGCTCCACTCGCCATAATCGACTTGCGCGCCGTTGCTATAGCTGGCGTTCAGGTCGTCGCGGCGCAACCCGAGCAGAATCTTCCAGCCGGGCAGGAACTCGATGGCGTCCTGCGCATACCAGCCAACGGTGAAGCCGTCGTAGGTGTTGATGCCCGAGCGCTGCTGGCCGCCATAGCCGGCCGGCAGCGGCGGTGTCGGGTTGGGATTGCCGACAGTGGTCGTAGGCGCGGAGCCAGCCGAGGTCGTGTAGTTCCAGCGCCCGGCCCGCTCGTCCAACAGCTCGAGTCCCACCAGCGCCTCGTGCTTCAGGCTGCCGGTGGTGAAGCGCGTGACGAAGTCGCTCTGGCTGGTGAGCGTATGCTCCTCCGCGCCGCGGGCAGAGCGGTTGCGGGTCACCACGGCCGTGCCGTTGGCCACGGAGGCGGCGGTTGCCCCTGCCGCCAGACGCGGTGCCGATACCCACAGATCGCGCTCATAGTCGGCCATGCGCAGCACGGTCTTGAATTCCGTCTGGGGCGAGAAACGGTGGATGTAGGTGGCGGTGGTCATGCTCACCACGTTGTCCTCGTAGTCCGCCACCGTGCCGTAGTAGCGGTTGGCCGGTACGTCCACCGGCCGCTTGTCGAAGAAGGGCACGCCGTAGTCCGGTACGTTGTGGATGTCCAGGTAGTAGTACGACAGGGAAAACTCGTCGGCGGTGCCGATGCCGAAGCGGATCGCGGGCGCGATGCCGGCACGCTCCGTGGTCACCTCGTCCCGCGAGCTGCCGGCGTCGGTTTTCATGGCGTTGATGCGCAGCGCCGCGTTCTCGCCCACGACCTTGTTCACGTCGGCCGTGACGCGCTTGTAGTCGTACGTGCCCAGGGTCCCGGCAACGCTGCCGCGATCCACCAGCCCCGGCTGCTTGCTCACCTGATTGATGACCCCGCCCGCCTGGCCGCGGCCGAACAGCATGGCGGCGGAACCGCGCAGCACGTCGATCTGTTCCAGGTTGAAGACCTCGCGGTTGACCTGCGCCACGTCGCGTACGCCATCCAGGTAGAGGTCGCCGAAGGTGTAGAAGCCGCGCAGGTTCATGTTGTCGCCGATGCGCCCGCCTTCGCCGGCGTTGAAGGTGAGCCCCGAAACGTTGCGCAGCGCGTCCTTGAGGGTGTCGTTGCCCTTGTCGAATATGAGCTTTTCGGAAACGATGGTCAGCGCCTGGGGCACGTCCTTGGGCAGCTGCTTGACCTTGCCGACGCTGGTCGTGCCGCCTTGGTAGCTCTGCGCTTCGCGGTCATGGGTGTCCTTGACGTTCACCGTCGGCAGCGTTACTTCGTCCCGGGCACCGCCGGCATCCGTGTTCTGGGCGGTGGCCGGCGTTGCGAACGCCAGTGTTGCGAGCATTGCGGCCAGTTGCAGCAATGGCTGCTGGCCAACGGAGGCGGCACAACCATTCTTGGAATCGGGGGCAAAGCTGGGGCGCGCCAGCGAATCGCATCGCTTCATTCGTACTCTCCGTGGTCGGCGGGCCACGTCTCGTGGTCCCGGGGTTCGCTGGCTGGCTATCCGGACGGAAAATACGGAATCGCTGGCTGAGGTTCAGTCAGTGCGCTGCAGGTAACTGCGGCTGTCCGCCCGGCCACATGGGCATCGGGCAAACGTCGAAATGGTAATTATTCTCGATTGAAAATACAAGAACCATCTGCGAGGATGCGGCCTCACGCGGCCGCGGCCTCGAATCCCGCGCCTTCGACGGCTACTTTGAGCGCCGCGAGGTCCACCCGCGCCGGGTCGAACTCGACCCGTGCCTCGCCCCGTTCGAGGGACACTTCGGCCGTTGTCACGCCCGGCAGCGCCTGCAGGACGTTGGTCACGCTCTTGACGCATCCCTGGCAGCTCATGCCGCCGACTTTCAATACGGTCGTTTCCATACCATCCCTCCTGAATAAAGAATCAGCTCACCACCAAATAACCGACGCCGGCGCGCCCCAAGATGGTCGCCCACCCCCGCGGTGCGACGCGGCGGCAGGAGCACGTACGAGGACACCACGCACTGCGTGATCACGCACGCCGCGATCTTCTCGCTGACCTTGGCCTTTCCGGCGGTGGAAATATTCGTGCGAGGCATCAACGCCCCGGCTGCCACCGCTTCAGCAGCAGGGAGTTGCTCACCACCGACACCGAGCTCATGGCCATGGCGGCGCCGGCAATCACCGGATTGAGCATGCCCAGCGCCGCGAGCGGAATGCCAAGCACATTGTAGACGAAGGCAAAGAACAGGTTCTGGCGGATCTTGGCGAGCGTGGCGCGGGACAGCTCGATGGCATCCACCACGCTCATTAGATCGTTGCGCATAAGGGTGATGTCGGCAGCCTCCAGCGCCACGTCGCTACCGCCGCCAATGGCGAAGCTGACGTCGGCCGCCGCCAACGCCGGGGCGTCATTAATGCCGTCGCCGGCCATGCCCACACGCCGGCCAGAGGCCTTGAGCTGGGCCACCGCCTCGGCCTTGTCCCGGGGCAGAACGTCGGCGCGCACGCTGGCGATGCCGGCAGCCTTGGCGATGGCGGCAGCAGTAGCCGCATTGTCGCCGGTGAGCATCACCACCTCCACGCCGTCCCGGTGCAGCCGCGCCACGGCCGCCGCGGAACTCTCGCGCAACTGATCGGCAATGGCAATGACGCCGAGAAACTCGCCGCCTCGCGCCAGGGCAACGATGCTCTTCCCGGCATCCTGGAGCGATCGCAGCAGCGTCCCGTCCGGCTGCACGCCCTGCTCCCTCAGGAAGGCCGGCGAGCCTAGCATATATTCGCGCTCTTCGAGCCGCGCCCGGAGCCCCTTGCCTGCTGTTGCTTGCAGCGCCGCGACGGGCAGGAACTCGATGCCCGCCTCACGCGCCCGTGCCACGATGGCCTCCGCCAGCGGATGGTCGGACCCCTGCTCCAGGCTGGCCGCAACCTGCAGCAGCACCGTTTCGTTCACGCCAACGGCCGGCACGATGTCGGTGACCACGGGCCGTCCTTCGGTCAGCGTGCCGGTCTTGTCCACCGCCAGCACTTGGACCTTTTCCGCCAGCTCCAGCGCTTGTGCATTCTTCACCAGGATGCCGGCCGCGGCGCCGCGCCCGGTGCCTACCATGATCGCCGTCGGGGTTGCGAGGCCCAGGGCGCAGGGGCAAGCGATCACCAGCACGGCCACCGCATTGACGAGCGCCTGGGTGAAGTCCCCCACCAGAGCCCACCACGCGACAAAGGTGATCAGCGCCACCGCGCTCACTGCCGGAACGAAGATGGCGGCGATACGATCCGCCAGCCGCTGCACCGGTGCCTTGGAGCCCTGGGCCTGCTCGACCATGCGGATGATGCCCGCCAGCAGCGTGGATGCGCCGACGCCGGTGGCGCGGCAGCGCAGCAGGCCACCGCCATTGAGAGTTGCGGCGAAGATCTTGTCGCCCACGCTCTTGGCCCGGGGCAGACTCTCGCCAGTGAGCATGGCTTCGTTGATGCTGGAATGGCCGTCAATCACCTCCCCGTCCACAGGCACGCTGGCACCGGGTCGCACGATGAACAGATCGCCGGGCTTCAAGCTCGCTACCGGCACCTCGACCAGGCCGCCCTCCCCCTCCACGAGCGCCACCTGGGGCTGCAGCCGCACCAGCGCTTCGATGGCGGCGGATGTGCGGGCCTTGGCGCGTGCCTCCAACAACTTGCCCATCAACACCAGGGTGATGATGGCGGCGGACGCCTCGTAATAGACGTGGTGATGATCCAGACCGGCGACGGTGACGACGAAGCTGTAGAGCCAGGCCATGCTGGTGCCCAGGGCCACGAGCACATCCATGTTGCCGGCGCCACCGCGCACAGCATGGTAAGCCCCGACATAGAAGCGCTTGCCGATCCAGAACTGCACCGGCGTGGCCAACGCCAATTGCAACCAGCGCGGCAGAAGATCGTAGTGCCCCTCCGCCCCGACGCCGAACATCGCGCCCATCTGCGCCAGCAACGGCAGGGTGAGCGCCGCCGAAACCCAGAAACGGTGCGTTTCGGCGCGATAGGCCGCTGCACGCCGCGCCTTCTCTTCCTGGCGCGCCGCCTCGGACAGCTCGCGGGCGCCGTAGCCGGCCCGCTCTACGGCAGCGACCATGACCGCGACGTCCGTGGCGCCGGGTGTGTAGCGCACTGTCGCCTTTTCGCTGGCCAGATTCACCGCCGCCGTTTCGACACCGGGTTGGCGCTTGAGCACGGCTTCGATTCGCGTGGCGCAGGCGGCGCAGGTCATCCCGGAAAGCGCCAGCTCCACGGTTTGCACGGGTACCTGGAAGCCGGTCTTGCGAATGGCTTCGACGAGTTGGACGCCGGCAACGGCGCCGCCATCGAAATCGATATGCGCCCGCTCGGCGGCGAAGTTCACCGCCGCGCTGACGCCGGGCAGACGATTGAGCGTCTTCTCGATGCGGGCAGCACAGGCGGCACAGGTCATGCCCTCGATGGGCAGGTCGAGCGTGGTGCGGGCAGTGGATTGGTTCATCGAGGCTGACAATGAAAGGCTTCGAACATTACTATAAGCTTTCACTAATATTTGGCCAAGCGGCACGCGCGCACTTGGCGTTCGCGACCTACGGCGCGCGTCCGTCGCCGCGTTTCCAATTACGCCGGCTCGGTGAGGGCCGCCTGCCGCACGGATCCGCAACCCAATGCCGCAGCTACGATCATCTCCTCCACGTCGCCGGCCGATCAGGCCGGTGTCATACGTGGCATACGATCCCCTGCCACAATCGTCCGCCGAGTGTCGCCGCGTTGGCCAGGCCGAACACGCCGAAACCGAGGACGATGATTCCGGAGATAAGACGCAGGGCGCGGCTGCGCACGACCTCGCGCAAACGCCGCAGCAGCATGCCGGCGAGCAGAAGATTGGGCAGCGTACCGAGGCCAAAGGCGAGCATGAGCCCGGCACCGCGCGCCGCGCTTCCCGACACCAGCGCCGTCGCGAGCACGCCGTAGACCATGCCGCACGGCAGGAATCCCCATAGCATCCCGAGGGGGAAAGCCCGCGAAACGTTGCGCGCCGGCAGAAACCGGGAAGTGAGCGGCTGAATGCGCGCCCACAGCTTCTGCCCGATGCGCTCGGTGAATGACAACGCCTGCGTCACCCCCGTGAGATACAGGCCGAGGCCGATGAGCATCAGGTTCGCCAGGACATAGAGCGTCATCTGCACTGGCAGAAGGTCGTTGAGCATCAGTCCGAGGCTGCCGATCGAGCCGACGAGCGCCCCGGCCAGCGCGTAGCTCGTTACGCGCCCTGCATTGTAGGCAAGATGCAGCGGCCAGTCCGGAGGCGCATTGGGCGCGCGCACTGTCAGTGCGCTGACAATCCCGCCGCACATCCCGATACAGTGCGTACCCCCGAGCAGGCCGATGACGAAGACAGCGATGTAGCCGGTTTCAGGCATTGCGGGTGAGCAATGGGGAACGAACCGCGAGGAGCCGGGGCGAGGTGCGCAACGGGATGACGGCGAAGATTGTACTCCTCGCCCCGCCACCGACCTCCTCAAGTTCAGATTACTTTCGAGTACCTGGCGCGCTCGCGATCGTAGCGCAGGTGGCGGTCGAAAACCATGGCAATTGCGCGCACCAGCAGGCGGCCGGCCGGCAGCACGGTAATCCAGCGGTCCTCGAGCTTGATCAGGCCGGCCTTCTCCATCTCGCGCAGATCGCCGATCTCAGCAGCGAAGTACTGCTTGAAATCGATCAGGTGCGCAATCTCGATCGATTCTATGGAGATCTCGAAGTGGCACATCAGCGCCTGGATGATCGAGCGCCGCAACAGATCGTCGGGCGTCAGCTCCAGGCCACGCATGACCGGCAGCACGCCGCGATCGAGCGCGTCGTAGTACTCGTCCAGGGTGCGGTAATTTTGGCTGTAGCACGGCCCGACCTTGCCGATGGCCGACACGCCGAAAGCCATTAGGTCGCACTCGGCGTGCGTCGAATAACCCTGGAAGTTGCGATGCAGACGCCCCTGGCGCTGCGCCACCGTCAGCTCGTCCTCCGGTTTCGCGAAGTGGTCCATGCCGATGTAAACGTAGCCCGCCTCCGTGAGCCTGCGAATCGCCAACGACAGAATCTGCAGCTTGGCGTCCGGCGACGGCAGCTCCGGCTCGTTGATGCGTCGCTGCGGCTTGAACAGGCCAGGCAGATGGGCGTAGTTGTAAACCGAGAGCCGATCGGGGCCCAGCTCGATGATCTCTTCCAGCGTGCGATTGAAGCTGATGACGTTCTGCTTTGGCAGCCCGTAGATCAGATCCACACTGACCGACTTGAAGCCGTTCGCCCGCGCCGCCTCGATGACCTCGCGCGTTTCCTCGATGCTTTGCACGCGGTTGACCGCTTGTTGCACTGCGGGGTCGAAATCCTGCACGCCCACGCTCATGCGATTGAAGCCCAGCTCGCCAAGCAGTTTGACGGTTTCGAAATCGACCTTGCGCGGGTCCACTTCGATAGAGTACTCGCCATTGGGCAACAAATTGAAATGCTGCCGAATCGACGCCATCAAGGCGCGCATCTCGGCGTGACTGAGGAAGGTGGGCGTGCCGCCGCCGAAGTGCAACTGCACAACATTGTGCGTGCCATCAAGGCAGGCCGACTGCATCGCCATCTCTTTGGCAACGTACTTCAGGTATTTGGCAGAGCGGCCGTGGTCCTTGGTGATGATCTTGTTGCAGGCGCAGTAATAGCAGATGGTATTGCAGAACGGGATGTGAACGTATAATGAGAGCGGTTTGCCGATGCCGCCGACGGTGCGCTGGCCCAACCAACGCCGGTAGGCGTGGGCGTCAAACGCTTCGACGAAGCGGTCCGCCGTTGGGTACGACGTGTATCGCGGTCCGTTGATGTCGAATCGTCGAATCAGCCTTGGATCGAAAACGAGATCTTTGTGCAGCTTGCTCATTGCGCGCGCGTTCGCCCATTTCGGGCAGTGCGCAGTGTCCCAAGGCAGCTTGATGATCGTGTTGACATGGATCAATCAAAGCCACTTAGCATGCCATAAGAAAGACACGCAATCGTGCAGAAACCCGCCCCACAGATGAACATCCGCAATCTCAAGGTTGCCTGCTCCCAGTGCAACCTGCGCGAACTCTGCCTGCCTTACGGTCTGAACGGCGAGGAGATGGAACGGCTCGATGCCATGGTCGGCTCGCGCCGACGAGTACGCCGCGCCCAGCATCTGTATCGCACCGGCGAGAAATTCGAAGCCATCTACGCCATACGCAGCGGCTTCTTCAAGACCGACGTCCTGCTCGAGGATGGGCGCGATCAGGTGACCGGTTTCCAAATGCCCGGAGAGATTCTGGGCATGGACGGCATCAGCACCGAATCGCATACCTGCAACGCCGTCGCCCTCGAAGACAGCGAGGTGTGCATCATCCCCTACAGCCAGCTTGAGCAGCTGTCGCGCGAGATTGAAGCGCTGCAGCACAACTTTCACAAAGTCATGAGCCGCGAAATCGTGCGCGATCACGGTTTGATGATGCTGCTCGGCACCATGCGCGCCGAGGAAAGGCTGGGAGCTTTCCTGCTCAACATGTCGCAGCGCTTTACCGCCCGGGGCTACTCCCCGGCCGAGTTTCACTTGCGCATGACGCGCGAGGAGATCGGCTCCTACCTGGGGCTGAAACTGGAAACGGTCAGCCGCGCCTTCTCCAAGTTCCAGGAGGACGGCCTGATCAGCGTCCAGCAGAAGCACGTTCGCATCCTGGACATCCCCGGCATCAAACGGCTGCTCAGCAACCAGATCAACTGATCGCTGCCGGTGCGTTAGCCCGACTGCGGCGCCCGGCGGGCGGTCATGGCGGCGCCGATAGCGCGTATCTGCTCTGCATCGAGCAATCTCGCCGCGACGGGAAATATCCCGCGCTCTTCCCGCGCCATGTGCGCGTCATAGAGCGTGTCGAAGGCCATGGCATGTTCGATCGTCAGATCGGCCATCTCACCCGTCGCCACCGCCACCAGGACTGGCCTCAGCCCCGCCCACGCCGCCGACATGCGCTCGTGCTCCTGGCGCAGTGTGGCGATCAGGGTTTCGAGGCGCTGCCGCACGTCGCCTTGGGCGGCGGCGCGCACGGCCGGAAAAAGGTCTTCCTCTTCGTCGGCGCGGTGATGCGTCGCAGCGGTGTCGAAGTAGCGGACGAGATCCTCGGCCGCCTGCCGGGCCCGCCCGTCCACGCCGAACATGGACAGATGGTTGGCCAACCGCTGTAGCGTTTCCAGTTGGCCGCGAATATGCTCGTGGCACGCTGACAACATCTGCAGCGGATCGTCGAAACCGGGCTCGGGGGGCGAAACGACGCTGCTCATCTCAAGCACCCCGAACGAGCGACAGGAAGCCATGGACGTCGCGGGTCAGGGCCACGGAGACGATGTAACCGAAGCTTGCCAGGGCGGCGAGCCATGCCGCCACGCGCAGGCGCTTCGTGCGCCCGCGACGCAAAGCCATCATGCCGAAGCCGATATAGGCGAGCAGGCCTCCTACCTTCGCCGTCACCCAACCGTGCACGAATGGATACTGCTGCAGCGTTACCGCCAGAGCAATGGCACTCGCGAGCAGCATCGTATCGACGATGTGGGGCATGACCTTTACCCAGCCGCGAGACAGCCATACTGAGTCCTGGAGCATCCAGACGCCGCGCAGGAAAAACCCGCAACCACTGATGACGACGCAGGCGACGTGGGTGTATTTGAGCGCGAGATAGGACATCGGGCTAACCCGGCCTGCCGTCCGCACGCGCCCGCCAGTAGGCCGGCGCAAATTTGCCGAACCAGACGCCGAACACCGTTAGCCACGCCAGCGCCGCCAGCAGGGACAGGTGCGTCAAGGCAGCCCCGGACAACTCCGCGGTCACGCGCAGCACCGCGACACCTTGGATGGCGACATAGATCCACCAGGTGATGCGATCGGCGGCCAGGGGCTGCCCGGAGTGGCCGAGCGTGACGCGCGAGGCCATGGCAATGAGCATGGTCGCGAAGAAACCGATGGACAGGGCATGCAACGGCGCGAGCCCGAGCGGTGACGCATCGGTGGCCAGGCGCAGCATGCTGTCCACACCATGCAGGGTGAAGGCAATGCCCAGCCAGACGAAGCCAACGTGGAGCATGGCCAGCAGCCGCACCGCGAAACTGCGCCGCAGCCCCCACTGCGCCGTGAGATAGAAGGCGGTCGCCGCCGCCGGAAGGTCGACCAGCCACGACCACTGCGGTACCTGCATTGCCGCGAGCGAGCCGTGCACCGCGGCAGCAGCGAGAATGACGTACAGCGCCCAATAGGGCCGCACCAGCGTGTAATTGGGCAACACGGCGCTGGAAAAGAATGGGATCATGCGATGGGCGACGGTGACGAATACCGGCAGCAGCAGCCACCACACTCCGATCGCCGAGGCAACGGTGGCACACCGGGCGTCCGCCCCGAGGAACAACGCCCCCCAGATCGCCAGCCCAAGGATGCCGGCGCCGAGCGCGGCAAATACGACCAGGGCATGGCGGCGGTCGGGATTGGGGTGGCGCACCACGCGCCAGACATCGGCCACGGCCACGAGCCAGCCCAGCAGCACCAGGGCCATTGCTGCCGGCAGCAGCGGCAAAGCCCACAGCCCGCCATAGAACAGCACCCAACCGATCACCATGAGCAGGAATGCCGGAAGGTAGCGGCGCTGCGATACGGCTGCGGCGCCCTGCCAGCGCGGCATGGCGGTCATGACGAAGCCGAAGATGAAGAAGGGAAACATGCCGTAGGTCATCAGCGCGGCGTGGGCCCAGGTGGGCGGTAGCGGCGCCGGCGCCATCGCGGCAAACTGAGCGGGTGCAACGCGCAGCGCCAGCACGGCCGTCCACCACGCCATGGCAAGCAGCGCCTGAACGGTGCCGGCGAGAAACATGACGCGATGGGGCGCCGAGAAGAAAGCGAGCCGGTTCATGGGTAACAACGCGGCGCCTCGGGCACCCTCGCCGGAGCGCGGTGTTCCGTGATATGGTAATCGCGGCGCGGACATGTGTGCGCTCCGCCCCAACCACGAGAGCCCAGGCCAATGCATAACGAGAAAATCGACATTGCCTCCATTCTGGCCCGTCTACCACTGTTCCACGAAGTGCTGCCGGAACAGATCCGCGACGTTGCCTCCGCCACCCGCGAAAAGCGCCTGCAGAAAGGCGAAATTCTCTTTCACAAAGGCGACCAGCCGCGCGGCTTTTTCCTGGTCGTGTATGGCCAGGTCAAGCTCGCCTTTTCATCGACGCAGGGCAACGAAAAGGTCGTCAGCATCCTCGGACCGCAGCAGAGTTTCGGCGAAGCGGTAATGTTCATGGACCGGCCGTATCCGGTGTTCGCCGAGTCGCTGTCTGACAGCCTATTGTTGCACATCAGCCGTGCCGCCGTATTCGACCTGCTGGAGCGCGATGCATCCTTCGCCCGTCGCATGCTGGCCGGGCTGAGCCAGCGGTTGCACACGCTGGTGCACGATGTCGAGTCCTATACGCTGCGCTCCAGCACCCAGCGCGTCATCGGCTATCTGCTGCAGTGCGGGGAAGCCACGGACCAGTTGCAGGGATCCCTGGAACTGGACCTGCCCACGAGCAAGCAGGTCATCGCCTCCCGTCTGAATCTCACCCCGGAGACCTTGTCGCGCATTTTTCATGACCTCACCGCGTCGGGATTGATCCACGTGCAAGGCAGGCACGTCACCATTCCAGATCTGGAGAAGTTCAGCAAGCACGATCCGTGACTCCGCGACGAGCGGACCGGCGCTGCGAAATCCGATGTCGGAGCTTGTCGCGATGGACTCGACATCGCTGACGCGCTCTCGAACGCGTCAGCGATGGTCATCGCTGCGCGATGACCGCCACCGGCGACTCGCCCTGGACCAGCCGCCAATAGAAACGGGCCGCCTGGATGAGATTCCACTCCAGCCACGCAGATGCCAGGATCATAGCTACGCCAGCCGCGTAGGTGAGCACGGGTAGCACGACGGCAGCAAGCAGCAGCGCGAGCGTCGCGCCATGCAGCCAGAATTGGCCGCGCATGTGCTTGTCGGACAGCATCTGCTTCATGTTCGGCACCCGCGTCATGATGCGCTGAAGGTGCAGCCAGTTCAGGAAAGGGATGATCTTGTACATCATGCCGCTGATCGCCGAGATGAACACACCGACCACGATCAGAACCCCGATGACCACCTCGACACGCTCGCGCAGGGGCTCCGACAGAGCCGGCGCGACAATGCCCAGCCCCGCGCCGGCAATCAACGAGGCCATGGCCACACGCCAGAACAACAGCGTCGCATCCGTCACCTTGCGGCGTCGGCGCTGCTGCAGACGTAGCGTGGCGACGCCAAATCCCGCCGCCAGCGCCGCGAGCACGGCCGCCACACCCGTGCGCCAGCCCTGCACGCCGTCCCCGCCGAGCCAGAGCACGGACCACACGGACAAGGCGGTAACCAGCCCGATGGCGAAGTGCTTCGTCAGCCGCGCGTCGTAACTCGGGGTGAGCTGAAACATCGGCACTACGAGGTAGGCAACGCCGGCGGTCAGCGTAAGGCTCCAACCAAGCAGCCCCCAAACAGCGTGCAGGTGGGTAAGTTGTATGAGCGGCAGGCTCACGCTCCAGCCAAAGGAACTCGCCAGCGCGGCTCCGAGCGCGACGGTAACGCCCAGCGCGATCAGGGCGACGCGCAGCGCGACCAGCGTTGCACTCATGGCCGGCGTCGAAAGTAGGCTCTTCAACAGCACGACGACATAAACGCCGACCGCCAGGACCAGCAGCGGTACAGCAAAGCGAAACAGTGCCGCCGCCTCGAGTACGAAACCGGCCACCAACAACACCCCGCCCACGGTGATGCCGCCGTGGGTCAGCCACGCAACCCACAGTGGCCGCCAGACATTCGCACCGGCAGCCACCGGCAATATCTGCAGCAAGGCACCGCACATCGCCTCCAGCATGAAGCCGACGGTGAGCAGATGGGTCAAGGCCAGGGTGGTCCCGTTCCAGCGCGAGGCCAGTGCATCAGCGCCAAAACAAATGAGTAGCACACCCGCGGCAACGCCGAACAGCGGCGCCGTAAGGAAAAACCGGAACGGCACCGAGATGGGCGGTGCCTGCTCGAACGAGAGCGAAGCCTGCATTACGGCGCAGCGGATGTGATGTGAATCTCGAATGTACCGTCGTCGCGCGATTCGGTGCGATGCGTGAAGCCATTCTCCTGCAGGATTGCATAGAGGGGGAACGGCTCCCGATTGAGCAGCAAGAGCACTTCGCCCCCAGGCTCAAGCGAGTCGAGCGCCTCCAGCGTGAGCTGCAGCGGCGCCGGCGGCATCAGACCCCGGGCGTCGACGACCTTTCGGGCGGTCACGGTTCTGTTCTTGCCGTCAGACCCGACTCGATGTTCTCCCGCAAAGCGCCGGCGTTCTGCGCCAGCGAGCGGTCGCACATCGGATAGAGGATGTTCTCCTCCTTTAGATTGTGCTGCTGCATGAGCACCAGCAAGGTCTCGGAAACGCCACCGAAGGTGTCCCCGTCCTGGCCCTTGACGGCCTCGGCCAGTTCTTCCAGCAGCCCGCGCATCTGGGCGTGCTCCATGCGCATGACCTGCGTCGGGCCGGCGCTCATGCCGGTACGCTGCTCGAACGCCGGAAACAACATCGTCTCCTCGACGGAGAAATGCGCTTCCAGCTCGTCGCGGAATTTGGTGAAGGCAGCACTGCAACCCTGCCAATCGTTACGGCGCGCCGCATCCTCCGCAGTGGCAAAATCGTCGTCGCACAATTTGTGGTGGGCGATAAGCGGCGCTGTTACTTGATTCATGCTCCAGTCTCCTCGTCTTATATTGGTTTCAGCGATTGTCCGCAGGAGCAACGCTGGCTGACATTGATGCCGGTCAAGAAGCCTCGCCGAGCGGCCACGCGCCACCTTGGTGCGTCCGGGGCGTGTTTTCCGGGCCACGGCAGGCGCAGACCGCCGGAACGCTGATCGGTCCCGCGCCGCAGCACCGCTGCAATTTGACATAGGTTAAAACCACCAGCGCGGGCGCTTTGCAGAATGCTTGTGCGACGGGCTCGCCCCGATGGCCCGGGCAGACAACACTGGGAGATCATCATGCGCACACTTGCCACACTTGCAGCAGTATCGCTCGTCTGGGTTCTCGGTTTCGCGCCCGTCCGTGCGGCGGACAATCCGGCCTTGTGGAAGCATCACGTCAAGGGCGACTATGCCAAGGTCCTGCAAGGGGTGAAGGCCGGCCTGGAGGAGAAGCAGTTCCAGATCCTCGGCGAGGAGAATCTGTCCCGCGGACTGGAAAACAACCGCCAGGTCTTCGGCGAGGACAAGTGGAACACGATAGGCTTCCAGAACGTCACGGCGGTGCACTTCTGCTCGCTGACCTTCAACCAGCAGGTCTTCAACATGAGCATGGATTGGGCGATTCTGTGCCCGTTCAAGGTGGTCGTATTCAACATGAAGGCCAACCCTGACAACGTGACGGTCATGACCACGCGCCCGACATGGTTACTGGCGCGGGACAATCACAAAAAAGCTGCGGAGGTGGCACGCAATATCGAGAATCGCATCACCGCCGCCATCAAGGAGGGTGCGGCGCCGTAGTGCGCCCGCCTGACATGCCGGCCCGACAGGCCGGCACGTCACATCGGCGGAAACAGCCTTTCGGCGTTACGCCAGGCGATCATTTCCGCTACCTCCGGCGGTAGTTGCGCGAGCCACCCCCGTGCCGCCTGGGCAAGCGCGCCGAGTTCGCGCCAGCGCGACGGCGTCCACGTGTCGCTGCCGAAGATGAAGCGCTGCGGGTGACGCAGAAACAGGGCCTCCCAGGCAGGGTCCAGCCGCCCGGCCGGCGCGATGTCATCGCGATAGGACAGCTCCGCCATCAGGTTCGGATAGCGATCGAGCATGCGTTTGATCTCCGCGACGGGGGCATTCATACCTGCGTGCGCCCAGACGATGCGCGCTTGCGCGCCGTGGTCGAAGAGGATGTCGACCGCCTGTGCGTCGGCATGCGCATGCAGCGGCAGATCCCGCTCGATCGCCAGGCGCACGATCCTGCCCATGACAGGCGATGCTGCCTGCGCACCGAAGACATGGAATTCGCCGATGGCGCGGTAGCCGCCCCGGCGCAACTGCTGGTCGACGAAGTCCGCAACCTCGGGATCGGCAAACCAACTCCCTCTGTCGGACTCGCTGCGGTAGGGCCGAATCGCGGGCACGATGCGCCCGGGGTCGTGGGCATGCAAGGCGTGGGTACCATCATTGGGCGTGCTGGACACGAGCGCGCCGCGGATGCCCGCCTGCCGCATCGCCGCCAGCGCATCCACAGGACTAATCATCCTGCTGGCATCGGCGTTGAAATGGACATGGCCATCGAATATCGGCAACACTTCGGCTGCCTGCTCCGGCATTGCGGGCAACAATAGCAGCGCCAACAGGATTGCATTTCGCATCGCCTCACTCCGTTACCGGCGGATGCGCCTCAGCCGACATCGCAACGCTCGCCTGCATGCGGCAGCGTCACCCTGGTCCAGCCAAGGCGCGCGCGCAGCACCTCGGCAAAAACCTGCGCCGTTTCCTTCTCGCCATGGACGACGAAGGTGTGCCGCGGCGGCCTCCGGAATCGGCTGAGCCAGCCGAGCAGCGCCTGCTGATCGGCGTGGGCGGACAGCCCGCCGATGGTGTGAACCCGGGCACGCACCGGTATCGACTCGCCGAAGATGGTCACCGATTCGGTACCGTCCACCAGTCGGCGCCCAAGCGTGCCCGCGGCCTGGAAACCGACGATCACCACGGCACACTCGGGCCGTGGGAGGTTATGCGCCAAGTGGTATTTGATCCGTCCGGCGTCACACATGCCACTCGCGGAAATGATGATGGCGCCGCGCGCGATGTCATTCAGGGCCTTCGATTCGAACACGTCCTGAATGAAGCGCACCCTCAGCGCGTCGGGATGGCTACGCTGCCAGGCAAGGAGCGCGCGCGTCTCGGCATCCAGGAGCACCTCGTGCTTCAAGGTAAGCTGCGTCGCCGCCAGTGCCATGGGCGAGTCGACGTAGACGACCACCCCCTTGATACGGCCGCGCCGCGTCAGATCGGCGAGCAGAACCAAAAGCTCCTGGGTGCGCCCCACCGAGAACGCGGGAATGATGACGTTGCCGTGTCGCAGCGTCGATTCGAGCGCCTCGACAAGTTCGTCCTCCGTCGCCTGAAGGCTCTTGTGCTGCCGGTTGCCGTAGGTCGATTCGATGAGCAGCACGTCCGCGTCCTCTATCGGCTGCGGGTCGCGCACGACGGGACGCGCCGGCTGACCCAGATCGCCGGAGAAGACGAGCTTGTGCCGATGCCCGTCGTCCTCGACCCAGACCTCGGCAATAGCGGAACCCAGAATGTGGCCAGCATCGCGCAGCCGGCACGTGATTCCCGCCACCGGACAAAATTCTTCGTCATAGGAAACGCCGTGCAACTGCGTCAGGCAGGCCTGGGACTGTGCCACCGTATAGAGCGGCACCTGCTCGTTGCCGGTCTTGCCCTGGCGCACGCGCCGATGGCGGCTGTTCCACTCGGCGTCCTTTTCCTGGATGTGGGCCGAGTCGAGCAGCATGACCCCAAGCAGATCCACGGTGGCGTGCGTTGCGTAGATGGGTCCGCGATAGCCGAGAGCGACGAGGCGTGGCAGAAGTCCGGAATGGTCGAGATGGGCGTGCGTCACCACGACAAACCCCAGCGACTTGAGATCGAAGGCGAGCGCCCGCATATTCTTTTCGTAGGCATCTCGCCCGCCCTGGAACAGCCCGCAGTCGACGAGAAAATGCTCACGCCCGGTGGAAACTAGGAATGATGAGCCGGTGACTTCCCCGGCAGCGCCAAGAAAGGTAATGTGCATGGCTACAAACGTCAGGGCACAGGCACGGCCGCCGGTTTGACGCACGTCAAGCGGTGGTCCGAGATGCGCTCACTATAATGAATTCTATCCCGCAAGGAGCATCGACCATGTTCAAGCACATTCTCGTGCCTACCGACGGCTCTGAACTCTCCACCGGTGCCGTCGGCAAGGCCATCGAGTTCGCCCGAGAAACCGGCGCCCGACTGACCTTCTTCTTTGCCAAGCCGGAATATCCCGTATCGTTCTACGGCGAAGGGGCCCTTGTCGATCCGACCACGCCGGAGAAATTCGCCGAGATGGCCGAGCAGCAGGCGCGGGACATTCTTGGCGCCGCGGAACTGGCCGCCCGCAATGCCAACGTCGCCTGCGATTCCGTGGCGTCGGTCAGCGACGTGCCCTATGACGCGATCATCAGCGCCGCGACTGACAAGGAATGCGATCTGATTTTTATGGCCTCGCATGGCCGGCGCGGCATCAGTGGCTTGCTGCTCGGATCGGAAACGCAGAAGGTGCTGACGCACTCAAAAATCCCGGTCCTGGTTTACCGCTGAGTTCGCAGTCGCGGCATTCCCGGGCCGCATTCGCAACGGCGCATCGCGCAACGCCGCCGCGAACAAAGACGCCGGCATGTTGCGCCGGCGGGGTCGTCAGGACGATGCCCGGCTCAACAGCAGCCCGGACCTTCCTGCTTCGGGCAACCGTCGGGGCGCCCGCCAGGTGGCAGGGGACAGCGATTGATCTCCGTCGCGCTGCGCTGGATGAAGCAGGTGAACATGCTCGACGCGGCGCAGACTGCCCAGAAGGCGAAAAAACCGACAGAGTAGGTCGCAATGCGCGAGAAATAGACGGGCTCGCCGAAGAGGTACAGTTCCTGCGGATCGACGAGCGTAAAGAACACGGCCTCGGCGATACCGGCAACGACGAAGGACGGCCACAGAATCCAGATCAGTCGTTTCATCTACCCTCCCCAAATCCACGCTGCTTACACACCGCTATCGCTCGCCGAGTCGCTGCGCTGGCGACAGAGTGATGTCGGTTTCCTCCGGCACACGCATGACACTGCTCAGGCGCCACGTCTGTGCGTGGTCGCTTACCGTGACTTGCCAGCGTCCGGCTGCCGGCAGGTCCAGGGAACCAGCATAGCGCCCGGCGCCCGTCGCGTTCAACGCCACGCTACGATCCATTCCTGCCCGCGTCGGATGCGATAGGACGACGACGATCTGCTCGGGCAGCGGCGCGGACTTGTCGCTCTGCAGCATTACGTCGATGCCACCGGAAACGATCTTCAGGCGCGCGGCGAGCCCGAGCGTGCGCGCGTGGTCGGCCTTGGCCAACGCCTGATTGATGGCAAGCCCCTTCTTATAGTAGTCCTCCGTCACCAGGCCGTCATTGGACTTGACCGCCAGCCAGACGGTAATTGCCCCTGCGATCACCACCACCGCCGGACCGGCCATGAGAATCCAAGGCCAGCGGTGGCGATACCACGGTAGCCCCTCGCCCCGGTCCGGCCGGTCGCAGTCGCCGCCCGTTTTTCCCTCGGCCATCATGGCAGCAGGAACGTCGCCTTCTCGCGCACAAAGACTTCTTCGTGGCTGATCGCCTTGATATCGAAGAAAATCTTGTGCGAACCGCGTTGTCCCGACTCTGGCGGTACCTGAACCCGCACCGCCATGCTTTGGGACGACGCCGCAGGAACCTCGACGACTCGTTCGGAGGCTATCTCGATGCTGTCGAGGCCGCTCACCGCGAGCGCGAACCGGCGCGGCTCCTCCGCGGTGTTCATGACCTGGACGCGAAACACGTTCTCGACCTTGCCGCCCTCCACTTCGCGCGCCAGCGTCGCCCGGTCACGAATGATGTTCACTTTGAGTGGTATGCGTGTCGTCAATCCCCAGATGAATGCCGCCAGGATCACCGCAAGGATCGAGCCATAGACCAAGGTGCGCGGCCTAAGTACGTGAGCGAGGATCTCCTTGCGGCCCCAATGCTGCGCCAGGGCGTGTTCGGTGGAATAGCGGATGAGCCCTTGCGGGTAGCCCATCTTGTCCATGACCTGGTCGCAGGCGTCAATGCAGGCAGAACAACCGATGCATTCGTACTGCAGCCCCTGGCGGATATCGATGCCGGTCGGACACACCTGTACGCAGATGCCGCAATCCACGCAATCGCCAAGTCCGGCCGCCTTGTAATCCAGCTTCTTGTTGCGCGGCCCGCGTGGTTCGCCGCGCTCGGCGTCGAAGGTCACGATCAGAGTATCCGGATCGAACATTACGCCCTGGAAGCGCGCGTACGGACACATGTAAATGCAAACCTGCTCTCGCAGGAACCCGGCGTTGCCGTAGGTTGCGAAGCCGTAGAACAGGATCCAGAACGTCTCCCATGGGCCCAGTTTCCACGAGACCACCTCACCCATGAGTTCCTTGATCGGCGTGAAGTAACCGACAAAGGTAAAACCGGTCCACAGCGCCACAAATACCCATGCCCCATGCTTGGTCGCCTTGATGCCGAACTTGCGCGCGCTCATGGGTTCCTTGTCGAGTTTCATGCGCGCATTGCGGTCGCCCTCAATCTTTGATTCGATCCACATGAAGATTTCGGTGTAGACCGTCTGCGGACAAGCGTAGCCGCACCACAGCCTGCCGGCCATGGCAGTGAACAGGAACAACGACAGCGCTGAAAGGATCAGCAGAATCGCCAGGAAGAACACATCCTGGGGCCAGAATACCCAACCGAAGATATAGAACTTGCGCTCCACCAGATGGAACAGCACGGCCTGGCGCCCGTTCCACTCGAGCCAGCACAAGCCGTAGAACAGGATCTGGGTAAACCAAACGAGCGCCCAACGCCACTTGGCGAACAGCCCGTGAACCGCACGCGGATAGATCTTCTTGCGGACCTCGTACAGCGTCTCATCGCTGCTCTCGGCCTGTGGTGCTGCCGGAGCCAGTGGTACAACGTTGCCTTCCTGGGATTGGGGCGACTCCATGATTGTTCGCAATATTCGAAACTACTTATATTATAGCCGACAATGGCTCCCCGAGTGTGGAACGGGGAGCGAACAAAGCGCGTTCTACTTGCCGGCGCTGGCCTTACCGCTGTCGGAACTTAACCCCAGCACATAGGCGGCGAGCAGATGGACTTTAGCCTCGCCGAGGAAGTCCTTGTGGG
>DAITBA010000023.1:0-50320 GCA_036824005.1 Rhodocyclaceae bacterium | reverse complement strand
GTTCGCCGCGGCGTGCGTGCGCTGCGGCCTGTGCGTGCGCGCCTGTCCCTACGGGACGCTGCGTCTGGCCGTGCCCGGTGGCAATGTGCTCACGGGCACGCCCTGGTTCGAGGCGCGCCGCGTGCCGTGCGAGATGTGCGAGGACATCCCATGCCTGAAAGCCTGTCCCACGGGCGCGCTGGATCCGGCGCTGGCGTCCATCGAGGCGGCGCGCATGGGCATCGCCGAGGTGGTGAACCGCGAGAACTGCCTGAGCCTGCAGGGCATGCACTGCGACGCCTGCTACCGCGCCTGCCCGGTGCGCGGCCGCGCCATCACGCTCGAGCAGCGCATGGAGGGCGCCGCGCGGCGCATCTTCGTACCCACGGTGCATTCCAATGCCTGCACCGGCTGCGGCAAGTGCGAGCACGCCTGCGTGCCGGAGGTGGCGGCGATCCGGGTGGTGCCGCGCGGGCTGGCGAAGGAGGGGCTGGCGCCGGGACAACTGCGCGCTGCGCCGCCCGATGCCGGCGGCATTCTCGGGCGGGTGCGCGGTGCCGTGCGCGAGCGCCGGCCCGCAGTGCCGGACGGCGGCTGATGGCGGACGGCACGCCGGGCCGCGAGGCGATCGCGGTCAAGGGCTGGTGGCGGGCGCACAAGTGGCTGCTGCTGCGCCGGTCCAGCCAGGCGCTGGTCATGGCGTTGTTCTTCGCCGGGCCGCTGTTCGGCGTCTGGATACTGGACGGCAATCTGGCTTCCAGCCGCGTGCTGGGCACGCTGACACTCACCGACCCCTTCGTGCTCGCCCAGCAACTGGCGGCTGGCTACCGGCCCGCTGCGGCGGCCCTGAGCGGCGCGGCGATCATGCTGGCGTTCTACGCGCTGGTGGGCGGGCGGGTGTTCTGCTCCTGGGTCTGCCCGGTCAATATGGTCACGGACGCAGCCGGCTGGCTGCGCGCGCGCATCGGCCTGCGCCCGCGCCGCGGGCCACCGCGGGCGACGCGCCTGTGGTTGCTGGCCGGGTGCCTCGCCGCCGCTGCGCTGACCGGCTCGCTCGCCTGGGAGGTGGTCAATCCGGTGACGCTGCTGCCGCGCGGCCTGCTGTTCGGCATGGGCTGGGGCGCGGCCATCATCGCCGCGGTGTTCCTCTACGACCTGCTGGTGGCGCACCGCGGCTGGTGCGGGCACGTATGCCCGATGGGTGCGTTCTACGGCCTCGTCGGCCGGCTGTCGCTCGCGCGCGTGGGTGCGCCGCGGCGCAGCGCGTGCACCGACTGCGGCGAGTGCTTCACGGTGTGCCCGGAGCCGCAGGTGATCGCGCCCGCCCTGAAGGGTAGCGGCAGCCCGGTCGTCCTCGATTCGGCGTGCACCAACTGCGGCCGCTGTATCGACGTCTGCGCCGAGCGGGTGTTCCGCATGACCGTGCGTTTCGATCGCCGCGTGGCTGCCGGCGCGCGACCCCGCGACGCGCGCCCGGAATCGGGACCGGCGCCTGGAATGTCGTGAATACCGGCCTGCCGCCGCTCCAGTTTCGGCGCGCCAAGCCGTGTAGACCAGTTATTGGTTTGTGCCGAGTCGGTACCCGGAGAAAGAAATGACAGAAAAAACCCCCGTTGTCGAACGCCGGCAGAATCTCAAGCTGCGGGCAATTTTCGACGAAGCTTACCTGCGCATCGAGCCCTTCCTCGACCCGGCGCAGACCTGGGGCGGCGCGCCCCTGAACGTGCTCGCCTATCATGCGGTGCGCGAGGCCTTTCCGGCACTGTCGGCGGAGGAGGCGCACATCCTCGTCACCGCCGCCAAACGGGTCTACAACTCGCGCCGTGTGAACGCCGAGCACCGCGCAGCGGAAACGGCCACCGCGCCAGAGTAAGCCGCTGGCATCGCCGCCGGGCGGTCGGCGAACCTACTTTTTCGCCGCGTACTCGGCAAGCAGAACGCGCAGGCGCTCCCTGTCCTTTTCGCCCAGGCGGTCGAGCAGCGTCCGCGCGTCCTTCTCCGTCCGGTCCTCGACCTCGCACTTGATGGTCTGGACATCGTCCGCGACGGCTTTCAGCCCTTCGAGCTCCGGCGTACCGAGGCCCGCCCTCTCCGCCAGTTGCAGGACCACCTCGGTGATCTTGCCGAGCTGGCGCCCGGCGCTCGCCACCTCCGTGTAGACGCGCTGCTCGACGCGCTCGTCGCCGCGCACCGTGCACGGCGCCTCCCACTTGGTGTACGGGTTGTAGAGGAATTCCAGGTTGCCGGACGCCGGGAAGCGGATCGGCGGAAAGAAGAAGTTGAGCCAGGACTCGGTAGCCACGACGGTTTCTCCGATGGGTTATGGAATCCGCAGATGATACCGCCGGCGCACCGCTGCCGGGACTGCCCCCGGACCGGTCAGTTGAGGAAGTAGAGGTCCGGCTTGTCGATGACGCCGGCGTTCTTCATCGCCTCGCGCAGATCGGCCGAGGCAGCGAATTCCTGCGCCTTCTTCAGGTCCTCCGCGGTGAACATCAGCACCAGCTCGTTCGGATCGTCGAGGCTGTGCAGAAGGTGGGCTTCGCGCAGTCCCGCGGCGTCGCGCGCCGGCCGGTGGGCATCGTAGGCGGCCTTCCATTTGGGAAAATCGGCGACCTTGTGTCGAACCATGAGGTAGATCATGTGCCCTGCTCCTTCCGTCGTTGGGGTGGGAAAGCCGTACCTTCACCCTAGAACAGGGCGCCCTCGGATGCAAGGCGCGTAGGCGCGGTATTCAATGCCCTCCCGTCAGGGGCACGAAGCGCACCGGCGTGAGCTGCTGGCTGATCAGGCTGCCGTCGGACTTCTTTTCCACCAGCATCAGGTGCTGCACCATGAATTGCGCGCCGACGGGAATGACCATGCGCCCGCCGGGCTTCAACTGCTTGATGAGCGGCGGCGGCACGTGGCTCGCCGCCGCGGTGACGACGATGGCATCGAATGGCGCGCGCTCCTCCCAGCCATAGTAACCGTCGCCGACGCGCACTTCGACGTTGCCGTAGCCAATCTCCTTGAGGCGTTCGCGCGCCAGATCGCCCAGGGGCGCGACGATCTCGATGGTGAAGACCTTTGCCCCCAGCTCGGCCAGAATGGCGGCCTGGTAGCCGGAGCCGGTGCCGATCTCGAGCACGGCGTCGCCGCTTTTCACCTGGAGCAGGTCGGTCATCAGCGCCACGATGTAGGGCTGGGAGATGGTCTGGCCGTAGCCGATGGGCAGCGGTCGGTTCTGGTAGGCATGGCGTTGCTGGTCGGCGGGCACCAGGCGGTGGCGCGGCACCTTGGCCATGGCCGCCATCACCCTGGCATCGAAGCTGGACTTGCCGGTGTCGCCGAAGGTGAGGTCGGTCATGGCGGCGATCTGCGCTACCATGTCGCGCCGCCGCGCCGCGTGCTCGTCCTGCTCCGCAGCGCCGGCGCCGATCGCCGCAGCGAGACCGAGAATGACGAGCGACGATTTGAGGATGCCGATCATGGCGATGCCGGATGTATCCGATGCGCCGTCGAGCGTCGCATCGCCGGCGGAGGATGTCAATCGCCTCGAACGCGCCGCACCCGTCGAAGGTTTCGGCATGCCACCGAATGTCGGATAATCCACGAAGTTCACGTCACCGCCAAGGCCACGAGGGACATAAAGACGATTCGAGCGTCGGGTTGCGGATCGAGATCGTCCATCGTGTGAGCGTTTTTCTCGGCGAGGCCGATACCTCTTCGCGTCCTTGGTAGTGCACATTCTGTTTCACGACAACTTGCTGCTCCGCCGCCTGCGCCCGCATGGGTGGCGTCGGGCGCACGAGTACAAAGGGATTGTATGCGCGACTGGGTGACTCACATTCTTCTCGGCGCCACAAGCCTCTGGTGGGCGGCTGCCGCCTGCGGCGCCGAGGCGGACGGAAAGAACGACAGGCCGGCGACGCACATGAATTCGGCCGGCGATTATTTCGCCGCCGGCGGCAATCTGGAGTTGAGCGGCGACGTCAATGGCGATGCGCTGCTCGCCGGCGGCAACGTGGTTTTGCAGCGCCAGGTCAAGGGTGATGCGACCGTCGCCGGCGGCAATGTCACGGTGCGAAGCAAGGTCCGTGGCAATCTGCGCGCCGCCGGCGGCACGGTGACCATCGAGGGAACGGTGAGCGGCGACGCGCGGGCAGCCGGCGGACGGCTGACGCTGAGCGAGGACGGCGCCATCGACGGCCACGCGCGCCTGTACGGCGGCACGGTCGAGGTGCGCGGCAAGATCGGCCGCAGTCTCACGGCGGCAGCGGAGGTCGTGCGCATCACCGGTGAGGTGCAGGGCGACGTGGACCTGAGCGCCCGCAACATCGAACTCGCACCGAGCGCGCGCATCATCGGCCGGCTCACCTACCGCAGCCCCAACGAGGCGCGGGTCGATTCGGGCGCGCAGATCGCGGGCGGCGTGGCGCGCGCGCCCGGCACGTTGCAGGACAGCATCGACGAGGCGAAGAAGGCGGCACTGGTGGCAGGCGCCGTCGTTGGCGCCGGCATCCTGCTGCTGCTCGGCGCGCTGTTGCTGCTGCTTTTTCCCGGCTTCGCCGTGGCATCCGCGCGCACGATCCTGAGCGATCCGATCAAGAGCCTGCTGCTGGGTATTGCCATATTCCTGCTCTTCCCCGTGCTCATCGTCGTGCTGTTCCTGACGGTGATCGGCATCCCGCTGGCGCTGGTGCTGCTGCCGCTTTACCCGGTGCTGCTGGCGCTGGGTTATCTCACCGCCGCCAATCTGCTCGCCGATCTCTTGCTCATCCTGCTTGGGCGCCGACACACCGCCGGGCGCGGGCTGCGCCTGCTGTTCATGATCTTCGGCGTGGTGCTGCTGACGCTGGCGAAGGAGTTCGAGTACGAGCAGATCCGTTATGGCTACGGCTTCATCGCCTTCGCGCTGCTGATCGGCCTGGGCGCATTTCACGTGCGCCTGTTCCGTGCCTACCGCGGCGGCACGGCACAATCCGTGCAGCCCGTGCAGCCCGCCCCACCCGTGCCGCCGGCCCCGCCCGCAAGCGCCGAGCGCATCGAGCCGGGAACGACATCGGCATGACCCACACCGCCGCAGGCGATTGGCCGCAGCCGGCGCAGGAATACCTCGCCAGCGCCCGTTTCATCGACAGCGCGGCGCCGTCGCTGCGGCGCTTCGCGGAACAGGCCGTGGCCGGCGAGAGCGACGACATCGCCCGCGCCGTGAAGCTGTTCTATGCCGTGCGCGACGGCTGGCGCTACGACCCGTTCGCCATGAGTCTGGATGCCGGGCAATACGTGGCGAGCCATGTGCTCACGGAGCAGGCGGCCTACTGCATCCCGAAGGCGATCCTGCTCGCCGCCGCGGCGCGCGCCGTCGGCATTCCGTCTGCGTTCGGCAGTTCCGATGTGGTCAACCACCTGACCACGGACAAGCTCCGGGCGCGTCTCGGCGGCAGCAACCTGTTCATGCATCACGGGTATGCAGTGCTGTACCTCGGCGGGCGGTGGCTGAAAGCGGCGCCCGCCTTCAACATCGAGCTGTGCCAGCGCTTCCATGTGCGGCCGACCGAGTTCGACGGCCGCAGCCACGCCATCTTTCAGGAATACGACGCCCGCGACCGGCGTCATATGGAGTACCTGCGCGACCACGGCATGTGGTCCGACTTCCCCTTCGAGCGAATCATGGCCGATTTCCGCGCCAACTATCCGCTCAGCGCCTTTGGCGCCGAGCAATCGGGCGAGCGGTTCGAGGACGGATCGCCCCTGGCGTGACGCGGCGCGACCCCGCGCAATCAGCGCGTCGCGAAAACGAAAATCGAAGCAGTTCTCGCCTACCTCATGCGGTCCCTGCCCTAAAGGTCTTCGGCATCGGCCGTTAATCGTCCTATGACGGGCGGCTCGGAGCAGGCACCGCGCCGCCGTCGTGCGTGCGGGACAACGCTTCGCGCCCCGCGCGCGCGTCACTGCAGGGGGATGTCAATGAAGTTCGATGCTGCGCGCAAGTCAATGCTCGCTCCATACCTGGGTATGGGCGGAGTCGTCATTGCCGCCCTGGTCGGCGTCCACGTCCTGGCGACATCCGGGCAGTGGTCCGTGGCGGGCGTCATGACTGCAACAGTGGCACTTGCTGCCGGCGCGGGGCTGTTCGCCGCCTGGACCGTACGGCGCCGCCTGCAGCGCATGCTCGGATCGGACGCGGCGCACTTGAGCGCTGCGCTGGGCGACCTTGCGCAGCGGCGTATCGACACCGTCATCGCCGGCCAGACAGGACTTGCCGCCTGCGTGGCGCAACTGCGGCAGCAGACCGTGACCCTCGTATCGACGGCGGAACAAACGGCGAACACCGTCAATGCAAGACTGGAGCAGCTCGTCGCCGCCGCCAACGAAATCTCCTTTACTGCCCAGATCCAGGCTGGCGCCGCGGAGAACGCGCGGCAAACCCTGGGCGACATGTCGCAGCGGGTGCGCACCGTATCGGATCTGGCGCGCGAGACCGAAAGCCACGCCCACCAGATGGCCGACCTGTCCGTGGCCGGGCAGCAGGCAGTGGACGAGGCCTCGCAGGAGATGCACGGGCTGGCCGAGGCCATACGATGCTCGGCCGCGCAGATCCGCGGGCTCATGGCTCACGTGGACGGCATCGGGCGCATCGCCGGCGTCATTCAGGAAATCGCCGAACAGACCAACCTGCTGGCGCTCAATGCCGCAATCGAGGCTGCCCGCGCCGGCGAGCAGGGCCGTGGCTTCGCCGTGGTGGCGGACGAGGTGCGCAAGCTTGCGGAACGTACCGCCACCGCCACCAAGGAGATCGCGCACTCCATCGGCTCGATCCAGAGTGAGACGCACGAGGTGTCCGACGCCATGACCGGCGTGCTACCGGTCATCGAGCGCGGTGTGGCGCGCGCGTCCAATTGCTCCGACGTGCTGCGCGACATACGCAGCGAGGCGCAGGACACGCTTGAAAAGACCAGCCGCCTGGCGCTTGCCGCCGCCGAGCAGACGGAGCTGGCAGACAACGTCGTCAGCAATGTCGGACAAGTACTGGACATGTTCTCGCAGACCGAGGCTGTGGTCGGCAAGACACAGGACACCTCGCTCGCGCTGTCCCGGGCGAGCGAGGATCTGCACCAGCTGGTGGCTCAGTACAAGCTGCCAGACCAGGAGCAAGCCGGGACGATCCGATTCGAGCAAATGGAGAGATGACAATGGCACTTATCGCGTGGGGACCGGCGCTCAGCGTCGGCGTGAAGGAAATCGACGAGCAACACAAGAAACTGGTGGACATGGTGAACCAGCTCAACGACGCCATGACCCAGGGTCAGGGGCGGCAGGCGCTGGGCAAGGTGCTCAACGACCTGATCAGCTACACCCAGTTCCACTTCAGGGCCGAAGAGAAGCTGATGGAAACGAACGGCTATGCCAATACCGTCGCCCACAAGGCCGAGCACCACAAGCTCGTGCAGGACGTCGGCGCGTTCAAGTCCAAGTTCGATTCGGGCAGCGCCTCGATTTCCATTGAGCTTATGACCTTCCTGCGCAACTGGCTGAGCAACCACATCCTCAACAGCGACAAGAAGGTCGGGCAGTCCCTCAATCAGAAAGGCGTCAAGTAGTCAGGTTTGCGTCGGGGATGCTGAGTCGACGCGTCCCCGGCAATCTGCGTCAATACACCCGCCGCACCCGATAGCCGAGTTTGACCAGGTGGGCGGGCACGCCCCGCTCGCCGTAAAGGTGCAGCGCCCCGAATGCGGCAAACACGCCGCCGGCACGCAGCAGCGGCACCAATCGCTGCGCCATGCGCTCGTTGCGCTCGTACAGGATGCGCGCCAGGAACACCTGCACGTGCGGCTGCGCGAGCGCGTCGCCGGCCATGACATCCACATTGAGTTGCCAGATCGCCGCCAGATCGCGCCGCAGATAGGCATGCGCCAACGGCCGCACGGCCTCCTGGATGGCGTTGTAGTTGTCGGCGGCATCCCGTAGCAGTGCGAGCTGGTCCTGGTCGGCCATGCCGTCGAAAACGGCGATCTGCTCGTCCATGGTTTCCAGGGGCACGATGGTCTTCTTCTGGCGCTCGGCTTCCATCATGAGCAGGCTGTCCAGGATGATGCCGGGCCGCTCGCGCGGCTGGATGAGGGTTAGCAGCGCGGCCCAGGGCTTGAGGTGCGCGCGCGCCTCGCGCGGCACGCCGTGCTCGCGCAGCATCGGTTCGATGCGCTGGTAGGCCTCCTCACCGAGCAGTTGCGGCAGGCGCGGCTCGCGCGTCAGCATGGCGCGGCGGAAGCTGTGCAGCGCCTCGTCGTCGGGTTGCAACTCCGGCGCGAAGGTGCGCGAGGCGTCGAAGGCGTGGCGCACCGCGGGCGGCAGCTTGAGGATGCGCTCGTCGTCCCAGTGCAGCGTGCCGAACAGATAGCTCGGCCGCGCGCCCGTGACCTCCACCCGCCAGAGCAGCCCGCGGCTGAAACCCTGCGCTGCCGGCGCAGCGGGGGTCTCGATCCGGGCTTGTGCCGCCTGTCCATGGACCGCCGGCGCGCCGAGCAGCAATGTGAGGAAGCTCGCCCCGAGGACCGCCAGACGCCGAACGAGGACAGCGGCCTTCACGGCGCGCACCGGGCGAACGACGATTGGCAAAGATCAAGACACGGGGGTCCTTTTTGTGCTTGTCTACGCATATGGAGTTTGTTCCGCTTTCTTTCCGTACCGCATTTCATTCCCTGAGGTGATACCGCCATGCTGACCTACGAAGACTGCGTCGAATTGTCCGACCTGACCGAGGAAGAGATCGAGGCCATCGCGGAACACGAGCATATCCCGCAGATGGCGGCCCTCGAAATGGGCAGTTACCTGGTGCACACGCCCGAGGGCGAAAAGCGCATCAAGCGCATGATCGCCGAAGACCTCACTGCTGCCCGAGAGCGCGGCGACAAGCACAAGGTAGCCATGCTCAAACTGGTCCTCAAACACTACCTGGAACACCACGCGACGCCGCCGGCCACGGCCTGACCGGGTCCGAAAACTCCCGCTGGCGGTGGTAGGCCGAACAAGGGTGGCGCAGCAGTTCTGCGCCACCCTGTTAGTATTGTATTGCCGAGCGGGGCGGAACTGCTGCCCGGCCGGGTGACGACGCACGGAGAGCGGCATGGAGGAAGAGGACTTGCGAAAGCGTTGCGCGGCAACCGGGCATGGCGCCGGGCGCCGGCCGCAACGTCTGCCTGGAATTCGCACCGTGGCTCTGGCGCTGCTCGCAGCGCTGCAGGCGAACGTGGTGTTCGCCAACGTCGAAGACGACGCCCGTCAATGCAACGGCGCGCTACGCCAGCGCAACTGGGACGGGGCGATCGATCTGTGCTCGGCGGCGATCGAACGCAACCGCCTGTACTTCGGCAACTACCACGACCGTGGCGATGCCTACCGCGCCAAGGGGCAGTACGACAAGGCCATCGAGGACTACAACCGCGCCATCGAGCTCAGCCCGAACAAGTACGCGCCCTCGCTGCACGGGCGCGGCGACGCGCTGCTGAGGAAGGGCGAGGTGGATGCGGCACTGGACAGCTTCACCCAGGCCATCGACACCGGCAAGGTGGAGCCGGCCATGTTCGTGGACCGGGCCGGCGCATACCTGCGCAAGGGCCAGGTGGATCAGGCCCTGGCCGACTACGGCCGCGCCATCGAGCTTGGTCCGCGCAATGCCATCGCGTTCCGCGAACGCGGCGCGCTGTTCATTCGCCAGGGCGCCTACCAGAAAGCCATCGACGATCTTTCCAAGGCGCTCGTCCTCGACCCGAAGCCGCGCTCCTACCTGCTGCGCGGCGTGGCCTACGATCGCATCGGCCTGCCCGACCGCGCCATCGACGACTACACGCGGGCGCTCGATGCCGATCCCGCCTATCTGCCCGCCTACAGCAACCGTGGCGTGGCCCTGATCGCCAAGGGCTCCTACGACGCGGCGCTGGCGGACTACAACAAGGCGCTGGATCTCGATCCGCGCGCGGTGGCGGCGCGCATCGGCCGCGGCGTCACCCAATTCGCCATGTCGCGCTTCGGCGAGGCGGCCGTGGATTTCCGCCGCGCGCTGCAGTTGAGTCCATATCATGCCTACGCGCCGCTGATGCTGTACCTCTCTCTGGAGCGCGCCGGCCGGCCCGGCCGCAACTTCCTCGACGACCGGCCCATGAGCAGCGAACGCACCAAGTGGCCCGGACCCATTTATGGCGTGTTCATGGGCGACACGACCCCCGAGGAAGCCATCGACCGGGCGCTCAAGGACGGCAGCCAGGAAGCCCAGGCGGAGCTGTGCGAAGCCCTGTTCTACGCCGGTCAGTTCTATCTGCTGCGCGGTGACAAGGAGAGAGCCCTCGAAGCGCTGCGTTCGGCGGCCGCGACGCGCATTCCCGGGCTCAACGAGTACGCGCTCGCCGAGGCGGAACTGGGGCGCCTGGCGGCGAAATAGGCGGGCCGAGTGTCGGCCGGGCCAGCCCGTCGTGACGGTGCCGCCGATGGGCTCGATACCAGGAGACCGAGGTGTATTACGGTGAGAGACTGAACGGCTACACCCACCTGGTCGGAACTCTGCTCGCGCTGTCCGGTGCCGTGGTGCTCGTGGTGCTCGGCGCCTTGCGTGCCGATGTTTGGAAGATCGTCAGTTTCGCCATCTACGGCGTGACATTGGTATTGCTCTACGGCCTGTCCACGCTTTACCACAGCACGCGCGGCCCGGCGAAGAACGTGCTGCGCAAGTTCGATCACAACGCCATCTACCTGCTGATCGCGGGAACCTACACGCCTTTTACGCTGGTCAGCCTGCGCGGGCCATGGGGCTGGTCGCTGTTCGCGGCCGTCTGGGCTCTGGCCGCGCTCGGCATGGCGCAGGAATTCTGGCAAGGCAACAGAACGCGCACGTTCTCGCTGGTCATCTACGTCCTTATGGGATGGATCGGCCTGGTCGCAGTCGTGCCGCTGGTGCAGGCGCTGTCGCTGGCTGGATTCGCCTGGGTCGCGGCTGGCGGCGTGATCTATACGGCGGGTATCGCTTTTTACCTTTACGACGAACGCTTCAAGCACTGGCACGGGATCTGGCACTTGTTCGTCGTCGCCGGCAGCGCCGCACACTACGTCGCAATTTTGCTCTACGTCGCATAGCAGGCATACGCGCCGCCGCCGGTCATCGCCTAGCAAACATCTCAGTCATGACCCACCGCAAGCTCCTGACACACTACTCGCTGGGCGGGCTGGCGCTGCCCAACCGCATCGTCATGGCGCCGATGACCCGCTGCCGGGCCACCAACGATGACCTCGCCCCCACTGCCATGCATGCGCAGTACTATGCCCAGCGTGCGTCGGCGGGCCTGATCGTGTCGGAAGGCACGCCCGTCTCGCCGCAGGCGCGCGGCTACGCCTATACGCCGGGCCTGTACAGCGCGGCGCAGGTCAGCGGCTGGCAAGGCGTCACCGATGCCGTGCACTGCGCCGGCGGCCGCATCTTCGCCCAGCTCTGGCACTGCGGACGCATCGGCCACCGCAGCCTGCGCGCCGATCGCTCGCCGCCCGTGGGGCCGGGCACGCTCGCCTTGGCAGCAAAGGTGATGGCCTTCGATGACGACGGCAAACCGGCCGCCGTACCCTGCGACGCGCCCCGCGCGCTGGAAACGGCGGAGGTGAAAGCGATCGTCGCCGACTTCGCCGAGGCGGCACGCAATGCCGCCGCCGCGGGCTTCGACGGCGTCGAAATCCATGGCGCCAATGGCTATCTGCTCGACCAGTTCCGCTGTTCGGTCATCAACACGCGCAACGACGAATACGGCGGGTCGCTGCACAACCGTTGCCGCCTGCTGCTGGAGACCGTGGCGGCGGTGAGCGCAGCGATCGGTCACGCCCGGGTGGGGGTACGCATTTCGCCCCTTGGGACGGCCCACGATATGCCGCCCGACCCGGAGCCCGCGCTCACCTACGGCCACATTGCCTGCGAGCTGGACCGCATCGGCATCGCCTACCTGCACGTCTATGACCAGTCCGCGAGCTGGATCCGCGATCCAGCCGACGCGTTGCTGCAGCACCTGCGGGCCTCGTTCTCGGGTGCCTTGATCCTATGCGGCGGTTTCGACCGCGACCGCGCCGAAGCGGTGTTGCAGTCCGACTCGGCCGACCTGGTCGCCTTCGGCAAGCCTTTCATCTCCAATCCCGATCTGGTCGCACGCCTGCGCCTGGGTAGCGACCTGGCGCCGTGGGACACGAAGACGTTCTACAAGGGTGACGCCCACGGCTACATCGACTACCCGACCCTGGATACGCTCGCGCTGCGTCACTGAACTGACTCGTTGCCGGGCGCCACGCTCGCCCGCCGGTCAATCCGGGGGCAGCTCCCCGGCAAGCAGGCGGCGAAGGAAGGCGGCGCCGTTCTCCGGCTTCATGAAGTGCCGCCACGCCTGCGCAGCGAAGTAGTTGGGGTCCATGAGGTATATCGTCGAACTGATCTCAGCCGTTGTCTCGAATCCCGTACCGGGATGGCGCTCGAGAATGCGCGCCCGCGTTCCCTCCGACAGAACGGAGATCTGCGCCACGCAGGCGATGTACTCCTGGGCGGCGAGTCCCGGTCTGGCAACGGCGAACCTGGGCGCCGCGGCCGCGTGCGCCACCTCGTGCGCGATCACGCTGCGATGCAATTCCGCGTCCACCGGCAAGCCGAGGATCCTTCCCTTGCTGCGACAACTGGCAAGATCGAGCACATGGATCTGCCGATCGCGCTGGTCGTAGCAGCCCAGGGCTTCGGCGACTCCCTCCTTCGGCAGCCGGGACACGATGGAGATCTCGATCGGCTCCGTCGTGCTAAGACCATTGGCATCGAGGAAGGCGAGCGCTTCGTCCGCCGCCGCGCACGCCATCTGCGGGTCGGTGGCGGCTACGGTCACCGACACACGTTCCGGACAAGGGACGCCGTCCGCACGGACAGCCGACGCGTACACCAAGCCGGCGCACAGAACCGCGACGATCACGCCGGCGCGCTGCCGGCGACAATAGGCGGGCGGGCGAACGATCTTCGCTCCGACCGCGTTCATCGCCGCGCCGCCAGCCCGAGCCCAGCCAGGACGGCGCGGTTCAGCACATGCAGGTGGGCCCGGTCGTCGCGCAGACCGATCCGGTCGAAGGCATCCCGGGCAAGCGCCGCCAGGCTCGCCGCGTCGTCACAGCCAAGCACGAGACGGAATCGGTTCATGTCTTTGGCGTCGCGTTCGCCAACACCCTCGGCCAACCAGCGCGCGAGCTCTGTCGCGATCTGCCGCGCGTCCACCGGCGCGACGATGCGCACCAGCAGCCGCCCGCCGATGACCAGGCGCACGTCGGACGCGCCGGCACCCGGAAATTCCATTTGTATGTCGATGTGCTCGAACACCGCGTCCGGGCAGGCACAACCGAGCGCGCCGCGGACGAACTGCTTGATCATCGCAGTCTCGATGGTTTTCGGATCGTTGTTCATCGCCTGGTTTGCTCGCATCGCCGTAACCGGCCGCGACGCAATCGCCCCGCCCGTAACCAGAACCGCCGGGATGCGATTGACGTTGCAGCGTTCCTGCCGCTAGCATTGGGACGAGCGAGCACGGACTCCCATGACGCGGGCCCGGATCGTTTGGTTCGCTATGTCGATAACCGCGGAGGTTTTTTCCGTGCAGCGCATTGTGCCCTATCTCGCCGCGAGTGTGGCGGTGCTGTTCGCGCGCGCAGGCGCGGCCGATTCACCACACGCCAGCGGGTGGGCGAACGTCCTTTACCCGAGTCGCGCGCGGCCGCGGCCTACGGGCCGCTGAGAATATCGTCGATCAGCGCGGAGGCATTGTGGACGGCAGCCCGCAGCGGCGCACCCGCGTTCTGATCATGGGCGCGGCAGGGCGCGACTTCCACAACTTCAACCTCGTCTATCGCGACGATCCGGGCACGGAAGTCGTCGCCTTCACGGCTGCGCAGATCGCCGGCATCGCCGGCCGCAGCTACCCGCCGAGCCTGGCCGGACCGCTCTACCCGGATGGCATCACCATCTTCGAAGAGGCCGATCTAGAGCGTTTGTGCCGCAAGCACGCGGTGGACCAGGTCGTGTTCGCGTACAGCGACATCGCCCACGAAGAGCTGATGCACCGCGCCTCGCGCGCCCTCGCGACCGGCGCCGATTTCGTCCTGCTCGGCCCGGCGCGCACCATGCTCCGCGCAGACGTGCCAGTAATCGCGGTGTCCGCCGTACGCACCGGCTGCGGCAAGTCGCAGACTGCGCGCTGGCTGTCGGCGCTGCTGTGCGGACACGGACTGCGCGTCGCCGTGCTGCGCCATCCCATGCCCTACGGAGAGCTGGAGCGCGAGGCCGTGCAGCGTTTCGCCACCCGCGACGACCTCGAGGCGGCAAGCTGTACCGTGGAAGAGCGCGAGGAGTACGAGCCGCACCTCGCCGCCGGCAATGTCGTTTTCGCCGGCGTGGACTATGCGAGCATCGTCGCGCAGGCGCAGGCCGAGGCGGACCTGATTCTGTGGGACGGCGGCAACAACGACTTCCCCTTCCTGCGCCCGGATCTGCACATCGTGCTTCTCGATCCGCTGCGACCCGGGCACGAGACGACGCACCACCCCGGCGAAGCCGTGCTGCGCATGGCCGACGTCGTCGTCGTTGCCAAGACCGATGCCGCGCCGCCCGAGGCCGTGCGACAGGTGGCCGACGCGGCGCGGCGACTCAATCCGCGGGCGCCGGTCGTGCGCGCCGCCTCGCCCATCCGGCTCGACGATATGCAAGACGTGCGCGGCCGGCGCGCGCTGGTAGTCGAGGATGGCCCGACCACCACGCATGGCGGCATGCCCCACGGCGCCGGTTATGTCGCAGCCACGGCGGCGGGAGCCTCCGCGATCGTCGATCCGCGGCCGTTCGCGTCGCCGGAGATCGCGGCGGTCTATGACCGCTATCCGCATATCGGTGCCGTGCTGCCGGCCATGGGCTATTCGCCTGCGCAATTGGCCGCGCTCGCCCGCACCATCGACGCCGCCGACGCCGATGTCGTGGTCGCGGCAACGCCCATCGATCTTGCCGCGCTGATCGCCGTGAACAAGCCGATCGTGCGCGCCCGCTACGAGTTCGCCGACGTGGACAGCCCCGGGCTGGCCGATCACGTCATGGCGTTCCTGGCGCGCATCGAACGATGACGGCGGCCTGACCGGTGCAACGCCTCGTCTATCGCCTGTGCAAGGTCGAGCCGGAGGAGTTGGCGGCGCTGCTCTGGTCCTTTGCCTATTTCTTCTGCCTGCTCTGCGGCTATTACGTGCTGCGCCCGGTGCGCGACGAGATGGGCATCCAGGGCGGCATCGGTAACCTGCCCTGGCTGTTCACCGCCACCTTCGTCGCCATGCTGGCGGCGGTGCCGGTGTACGGATTCCTCGCAGCACGCTTTGCGCGCCGAACCATGCTGCCTGTGGTCTATCTGTTCTTCGCCGCCAACCTGCTGCTGTTCTATTTGCTCATGGCCACGGGCGTCGCTCCGGGCTGGGTGGCGCGCGCATTCTTCGTCTGGCTTAGCGTGTTCAACCTGTTCGTGGTGTCCGTGTTCTGGAGCTTCATGGCGGACCTGTTCAGCAACGAGCAGGCCAAGCGGCTGTTCGGCTTCATCGCCGCCGGCGGCAGTGCCGGTGCTCTGGCCGGTCCGACGCTGACGGCTGCGCTCGTGCACATCGTCGGCGTGGCCAATCTGCTGCCGATTTCCATAGTCTTTGTGTTTGGTGCCGTGGTGTGCATCCACGTCCTGTCGCGCTGGAGTCACGAGCGCGTGCCCGGTAGCGATGCCAGCGCGCACCGGCCGCTCGGCGGCAGCATCTGGGGCGGCGTTCGTCTGGCATTATCGTCGACCTATCTGCTTGGCATCTGCGGCTACATCCTCTTGCTGACGATGACGTCAACGTTCCTCTATCTGGAGCAGGCGAGCATCGTTGCCGGCTCCTTGCCGTCCAGCGTCGAGCGCACGCGCCTGTTCGCCACCATTGATCTGACGGTGAATCTTCTGACGTTGTTTGCCCAGCTGTTCCTGACCAACCGCATCCTCGCGGGCTGCGGCGTGCGCTGCGCACTGCTGGCGATGCCGCTGCTGAGCCTGCTCGGCTTCGCAGCCATGGGTTTTGCGCCGACCCTGGCGGTGCTGGTGGTATTCATCGTCCTGCGTCGGGCGCTCGAGTATGCGGTGTCGAAACCGGCACGGGAGGTACTATTCACGGTGCTCACGCGCGAGGAAAAGTACAAGGCCAAGAACGTCGTGGACACTGTCGTCACCCGCGGCGGCGATATGGCAAGCGGCTGGCTCGTGACGGGGTTGCGCGCGCTCGGCGCCGGCGCCGCCCATCTCGCCGTCCTTGCGCTGCCCCTGTCTGCGGCCTGGGCAGCCCTGAGCCTGTTCCTGGCACGCCGTCACGGCGCGCTGGCCGCGGCTTCGGAGAGGAGATGCCGGTCATGAACCAACCATCGCTACCGCGACGCACGCTGCTCGGCCTGATCGCCGGGTTGCCGTTTTCCATCCTGGCGTCGGACAGTGCGGCAGCGGCCTCGTCGGCGCTGCTGCGGCGGCCCATACCGAAGTCCGGCGAGACCATCGCGGCAATCGGCCTGGGCAGCTGGCAGACGCTGGATGTGGCAGGCAATGCCGCAGAATTGGCCGCGGCGCGCGAAGTGCTGCGCAGCTTCGTCGAGCTAGGCGGCCAGGTGCTCGACAGCTCGCCCATGTACGGCTCGTCGGAGCAAGTTGCAGGTGACCTGACGACCGAACTCGGGGTGCGCGACAGGCTGTTCGTCGCCACGAAGGTGTGGACCAGCGGGCGCGAGGCAGGCATCCGCCAGATGGAGGAGTCGATGACCAAGCTGCGCGCGTCGGTGATCGACCTGATGCAGGTACATAACCTGGTGGACGCGGACACTCATCTCGCCACCTTGCGCGAGTGGAAGAAGGCCGGCCGCGTTCGCTACCTGGGCGTTACCCACTACCACGAAGGCGCCTACGGCGAGCTGGAGCGCCATCTGCGCACTGGGACGCTGGACTTCGTGCAGCTCAACTACTCGCTGGCTGAGAGCGAGGCGCAGCGTCGGATGCTGCCCCTTGCTGCCGAGACTGGCACCGCAGTGCTGGTGAACCGTCCTTTCTCCAAGGGAGCGCTGTTTCCGCGCGTGACGGGCAAGCCGCTGCCGGAGTGGGCGAAGGAGTTCGATTGCGCCAGCTGGGCCCAGTTCTTTCTCAAGTGGATTCTCGGCCACCCGGCGGTAACCTGCGCCATTCCCGCCACGCGCAACCCGAAACACTTGGCGGACAACATGGCGGCGGGACTCGGGCGCCTCCCGGATGAGGCAATGCGCCGACGGATGGCGCAGTACTTCGAAGCCCTCTGACGGCGATCAGTACTTCACCTTGGCGTAGAGCGTCTTCTCCGCTGCCTCGCGCGCCTGGCGCAGGGTGTGTATGCCCTGCGCCGCAAGCAGCGGAAGCATGCGCAGGAATACTTCGCCGGTGACCAAGGCATCGCCCAGCGCGGTGTGGCGGGCGACGACGTTGACGCCGAATCGTCCGGCGATGCTCTCCAGGGTGTGTGAAGTCTGGTTCGGGTTCAGCACCTCGGACAGGAGCAGCGTGTCCAATACCGGATGGGTAAAGCGGATACCGGTTTTCTCCTCCTTCATCTGCAGGAAGCGCATGTCGAATGCGGCGTTGTGGCCGACGATTACGGTGTCCTCGCAGAACTCAATTAGCTGCGGCAGCACGGCTTCGACTGTCGGCTGACCGACCAGCATTTCCGGCGTGATGCCGTGGATAGTCTGGGACAGCGAAGCAATCGGCCTTTTCGGGTCGACCAGTTGCTCGTAGGTTTCATAGCGCAGCAGCCGGTTGTTCAGGATGCGTACCGCGCCGATGGAGACGATCTCGTCGCCGCGGGACGGATCCAGCCCAGTGGTCTCGGTGTCGATGACGGTATAGGCAAGTTCCGTCAGCAGCGATTCGTCGAGCTCCGTGCTCTGGCCGGCGCGGTGGAACAGGTCAAAGTCGTAGAATTCCGGCCGGCTCTCGCCATAGCGTATGTTCGGTGCAGGGCTCGGCGTTTGGACCGGGGTTGCGGCCGGAAGGAGGAGGCGGAACAGGCATCGCTGCCGCGGTTTCTCCACCAGGTAGACAAATTCAGCGCCGTGACGCTCGGTCACGGCACGCAGGGTCAGCGGACTGTCTTCGCCGCCGGCGCGCATCGTGTCCAGCTCCCAGTCATAGACGGTCTGCTGGGAGATAATCGGCCCGGACCAGATCAGATCCAATTGCGCAAGCCGGCCCTCGCGGCTGACCTGGAACCGCACGTCGCGCACGTCATAGGCATCCTTGAGCCGCCCGGCGAGATAGGCGAGCGACTGGATGAGCGTGTAGCTGTCCGCCTTGACCCACACCGATGCATCGACGTCCTCGGTGTTGGTGCTGAGTGCGAGCCGGCTTTCCACGCGCCGGCGCGCCGCCGCGATGACGTCGGCGGCGAGCATTTCCTCCAGTGGCCAGCGCGTCTTGAGCGAATCGGCATATTCCGAAGTCGTTCGGTCGAGCTTGCCGCTCAGGCCGGCGACCTCCTGACTGATGATGGCGACGAATCGCTCGCGCTCGGCGGGCTCGCAATCAGGATAGGCCGTCAGTGTCTCCACCGCTGCCCGGATGTTGGCGAGCGACGCCCGGCTGCCCTCGGTGAACGATTGCAGCAGCATGTCGCGCGTCGTGTCGCGCTCGAAGGTGCGCGTGATGTTCTCCAACGTCATGACGAAGCCGCTTATCGTGGCGGCAGGAACCGGCGCCGCCAGTGCCGCGTCGTCAGCGCGCGCTGCCTCGCTGGCACGGGACGGCTGCCTTGGCACCAGCACCGGCGCCATCTGGACGCGCACCAGCTGGTCGGCGCGCGTGGTCGTGACAAATTGCGCGTTGAGCTCGGCATGGCATTTTTCCAGGCGCAAACTGACGGTTTCCAGCGCGTGGGCAAGCAGATTGCGGTCGATGATGCCGAACACCGACCGGCCCAGGCCAATGACCGGCGCGGCACCTGCGGACTGGGAATTGCCGGCGTGGCCGAGGACCTGACGTGCGCGCTCGTTGTAAAGCAGGATGCGCCCGTCGGTGTTGCAGACCAGCACGCCCTGGGAGAGCTCCGACATCAACGCGGCCAGGCGGTTCTTTTCCTCCTCCACCGATGCCTTGGCCTGCTCGACCTTGCTTTCGAGATCCTGCGCCAGTTGTTCGTTGCGCTCGGCAAGGGCATTGATTGCTTCGGCAAGCCCGCGCGTTTCCGCCGGTCCGGCGGCTGCAATGCGGTGTGCGCGGTTCGCCCGCAGGATGATCCCGAGCCCCTCGGTCATGCGCTGCGCGCCGGCGACATAGTAGTGATAGGCGAGCGCGAACAGGATCCCCAGCAGACCGAGAGCCAGAACAGCGAGTCCCGCAATCAGCTCGGTCCGCGGCGCAAGCATCGCCCAGAGGTGCGTCCGCTCGTGCTGGGGCAGGTCGTGGTAGAACGCGAGCGCCGCGAGTGACACGAGACCGGCGACGAGCGTGAGGTACGCCGCTTGAGCGATGACAACCTTGTGCTTCTTGTTCACGTGGCGATCACCGGTGTGCAGATCGTGCCGGTCGCATCATCGATATACGCGTATCGGCCGCCGCGGCCGCAACTGCCTGCCTCATTCCCCGCGGTGCACGACACCCGCGCCGTTCACCGCCCGACATCCGGAACGCAAAGCAGCGCTCATGGTAGCACTTTGTCGGGGGGCCTTTGCGCACGCGACCAGCCACCACCCCGCGCGGCAACACCCGCCGCAGTGACACCGTGGAAGCGCCGTGTGGATCGTTGTATGATTCGTCGGCGCGGGTCGGGGGGCCGCGCGTCGCCCTGTCCGCGTAATGGGAGGTTCCACTCTCAAACTACTTCTAGGGAGGAAGCAGATGTCAGCAGCGGTGTACGAAAAGATACGAAGAAATCCGAAATTCGCCGGCTTGGTGGCAAAGCGAACACGCTTTGCGGTGACCCTGTCGGCGATCGTTCTGGTGATGTTCTACACCTTCATCCTGATCATAGCGTTCAGTCCGACGCTGCTCGCCAAGCCGTTGTGGGAGGGCGCGACTACAACCATCGCCATACCGATCGGGGCCGGCATGATCCTGTTCTTCTGGCTGCTCACGGGATATTACGTGCACCGTGCGAACAAAGACTTCGACGCCATCAATGCCGAAATCATCAAGGAGGCGATCCAATGAGACGCGTAATCCTACGGCGTGCCGCGGGCCTCCTCGCCGCGGCATCGGTTGGCGCTGTCCATGCCGCGCCAGCCGTGGAGCAGGCACAGCAGCAGCCCCTCAACATCCACGCCATCGTGATGTTCCTGGTGTTCGTCATGGCGACGCTGGGCATTACTTACTGGGCGGCCAAGCGCACCAAAACAGCGAGCGACTACTACGCAGCGGGCGGTGGTATCTCCGGTGTGCAGAACGGTTTGGCCATCGCCGGCGACTACATGTCGGCGGCCACCCTGCTCGGCCTGACCAGCCTGGTGTATACCAAGGGCTATGACGGATTCATTTACTGCATCTCCTTCTATGCCTGCTGGCCCATCATCCTGTTCCTGATGGCGGAGCGACTGCGCAACCTGGGCAAGTTCACCTTCGCCGACATCACCTCCTACCGGCTCGATCAGCGCAAGGTACGGACGATGGCGGCAGTGGGCTCGCTCACCGTCGTGGTTTTCTATCTGATCGCCCAGATGGTCGGCGCCGGACAGTTGATCAAGTTGCTCTTCGGCCTGCCCTACTGGGCAGCGGTGGTCGTCGTCGGCGTGATGATGGTCATCTACGTCACCTTCGGCGGCATGATCGCCACGACCTGGGTGCAGATCATCAAGGCCTGCCTGCTTTTGGGCGGCGGTACCCTGGTGATGCTCCTTGCCATGTCCCAGTTCGGTTTCAATTTCGAAACCCTGGCACAGCGGGCAGTCGCGCTTCACAAGGACGGCATCAAGATCATGGCGCCCGGCAACATGCTCGCCGATCCGGTCACGGCCGTGTCCCTGGGTCTCGGGCTGATGTTCGGCACAGCCGGCCTGCCGCACATCCTGATGCGCTTCTTTACGGTGCCCAACGCCAACGAGGCGCGCAAGAGCGTGTTTGTGGCGACGTTCTGCGTCGGTTTCTTCTTCTGCGTCGTGAGCCTGATGGGCCTGTCGGCGGTCGTCATCGTCGGCCAGAACCCGGCCTACTTCGAGGGTGGCAACATCGCCGGCAAGATGATCGGTGGCGGCAACATGCCCGCTCTGCATCTTGCGCACGCCGTGGGCGGCAATCTCCTGCTCGGCTTCCTCGCCGCGGTTGCATTCGCGACGATTCTGGCCGTCGTTTCGGGGCTTGCCTTGGCCGGCGCTTCCGCCATTTCCCATGACATCTATGCCAATGCCATCAAGCTGGGCAAGGTGACGGAGGGGGCGGAGGTTCGGATCTCCAAGATCTCCTCGCTCGGCATCGGCGTGATCGCGGTGTTGCTCGGGATACTGTTCGAGAAAATGAACATCGCCTTCCTGGTCGGTCTTGCCTTCGGCATCGCCGCCTCGTGCAACTTTCCGGTCTTGATCCTCTCGATGTACTGGAAAGGATTAACCACCCGGGGCGCGGTCTGGGGCGGAATCGTCGGGCTGATCGCGGCGGTGGCGATCGTGGTGTGCTCCAAGGCAGTCTGGGTCACGGTGCTCGGCAATCCGAAACCGCTCTTCCCCTACGAGCAACCGGCGATCTTCTCCATGCCACTTGCGTTCTTCGTCTGCTGGCTGGTATCGCTGATGGACAGATCCGCCCAGGCAGCAAAAGAGAAGGAGGCCTACGAAGACCAGTACGTGCGCGCCCAGACGGGCTTTGGCGCCGCGGGAGCGGCATCGCACTAACTGTTTCCATCGCCACCAAGGACGCGCAGCAGGTGTCCTGAATCGGCGGTCAATTTTTCGCACTGCGGGGGGCGTCGTCGGACGACCCCCGTTTGCTCTTCTCCCCGCGCATTGGATCCGATCCCGCGATCTGCTGCGTGGCCCTCGCGATCACGTCGAAGCGCCGGAAACCGCGTTTGCCGGTCCGAGCTGCCACGACCGGAGCGCAACGACAAACACCCACAGTGACAGCACGCCTGACGACAGGCGCTCGTACATCCCAGTGCCTGCGCGCGATTCGCCGCTCCAAGACATAAGCATGAGAAACACCAGTCCGAGCGCGCCGGAGGCGATGCAGTAACGGTGCAGACCGCGCAATGCTTCCAACGTCCTGAAGATACGTCCCCAGACAACGGTGGCGGCGATGATGGCGAAGAAACCCACTGCCGCCGACAACGTATGCAGTTTCTGGCTGAGCAGCACACGCGGGCCGGCACAACCCACTTCGCAGGGAAACATACCGGCGCCGATACGCGCCAGTCCGTTCAGCGCGACCAATCCCGCCGCCATCGCCGCGTATGGGTTCCCGCGAAAGCGCGCATACAGGAACGTCGCGAAGCCCATGTGCATGAGGCCGGTGGGAACGAAAGCGCCGTAGCGCATGAGCAGTTCCGTCGAGCTGCCGCGCTCGCCCAGCTCGCTTATGTATTGCGCATAGTGGCTGTACTCGGGTCGCAGACCGGCGGCGAAAACAATGACCATCGCCCACAGAAGGGGGGCCACGACACCACACAAGTTTCCGATCCTTTCAAGCATGGCCCTCTCCCGCGGCACTACAGGACTGTCGGGCAATCATACCGGAGTTGCGATGGCGAGGGCCGGCCCGGCCGCCGACGCCTACCAGGGCGGGGGAGACAGCGAGACGGATCGCTCTATGACGCAGCCGCAGCGCGCTGCAGGTTTGTGCGCTCGTGCATGTGCCACCAGTCGACGAACGCCTCGAACGGCAGAGGCGTGCTGAAGACGTAGCCTTGAACGCGTTCGCAGCCATACTCGCGCAGCAGCGCCAGCGTGGCATGGTCCTCTACGCCTTCGGCCACGACTTGGAGCCCGAGGCCGTGGGCGAGGTGCACTAGGGAACGCACGATTTCCTTGTCCTGATCGGACTGGGTCACTCGACCGACGAATTCCTTGTCGATCTTCAATTCATCGAGGGGCAACTTGCGCAGGTAGAGAACCGAAGAGTAGCCCGTGCCGAAATCGTCGATGGAGGTCATGCAGCCCAGTTCGCGCAGTCGGCTCATGACCTCAATGCCGTCGGCCTCGTTGCTCAGCATCGCCGTCTCCGTCAGCTCGAACAGCAGCGATGAGGCCGGCACATGCCACAACGCCAGGGCGTCGCGCACAACATCCGGCAGGTCGCTATCGCCGATATCGCTGGCGGTAAGATTGACGCTCAACCGGATCGCGGCGCCTTCGCGCCTGAGCGCGTCCGCAAGCTGACAGCTCTGATGCACCACCCAGTGGGTCAGCTTGGCGAGCACGCCGGCCCGTCGCGCCAGCTCGATGACCTCGGTCGGAGGAACCATTTGGCCGCGCTCGTCGCGCCAGCGCAATAGTGCCTCGGCGCTGGCACAGCGTCCGGTCCGGACATCGATTTGCGGCTGCAGATAGAGTTCGAGGGCCCCGGCATCCAGCGCCCGCAGCAGCTCTGCTTCCAGCAACGCCTCGTTCTCGGCGCGCAGCCGCAGCTCGTCGGCGTAGAGTACGAACCACCGGTCAGCGTTGCCCGTTTCCTGCAATGCCAGGCGCGCGCATTGCATCAGGGCCTGGGCGTCAAGACCGTGGTCCGGCGCGCAGGCCGCGCCGATGCGCAGCGCCATTCTCGCCTCGTGGCTGCCGAACCGCACCGGATGCTCCACGGCGCGCTGCAACTTGCTCGCGGCAAGCATGACCTGGGCCCTGCTCGCCAGATGCGGCAGTATGACGAAAAACTCAGTGCGCCCGACGCGGCAAAGGATGTCGTCTGCCCGCAACGCCTGCCGCACACGATCGAGTCCCGACATCAACATCTGCGACCAGGCGCCGTCATGGCGGGGCAGCCCGACTGCGCTGAAGTCCATGTTCATGAGCAGGACACCGGTGAGGGCAGCGCCAGCGGCCGCAACGCTCTGCTCCAGCAGGACACGTGTCTGCGCGCCATTGGGCAGCAATGTTTCCGAGTCAAACTGCTCGAGCTGGCGCAGCCACTCGCGGTGCTGGCCCTGAACCGCCTCGGCCAGCACGCCACAGACGAACAGTGCTACGTTTCCCAGCGACATCGCGATCTCTGCCTCGAGCCGCGAGTAGCTCTGCCGCTCGCCGCACAGGCGCTGAACGACGAGCGACAGCATCTCGCGCGTGATGCGCAGCGCGGTATCGGCGCGCACGCCGGCGGTCGCGACCACCAGCCACAGGCGCACGAGTTCGCGCAGCCAGTCCCGGTCCAGCCCGCGCGCGGGAAGATCGGCCAACAGCATGACAAAGCGCTGATAGGCGTTCGTCGCCGCCTGGTCGAGCTGGGCCGGTGGCGGAAAGGCAAGGTCCAGTTCCGCAGCCAGGGCCCGTCGCACGCCGTCTCCGCCGGCAAAACGCACGAACGCCTGCAATGCGGAACGGGTACGCTCGTCGATGCCGTACTGCGCCAGACTGGCATCGAGGGCATCGGCATCGAGTTCGAAGTTTGGGGTGATGCAAGCCGATGCGGCTGTGTGGCGCGCCGTCGCCGGCACCGGGCGCAAGGACCGTAGCGTATTCACAGGTAGAACTCTCGCGGATCGATTCCATACGCGCCGGGCTGCAGCGCACGCAGGATGCGGTAGGGTTCGTCGTCGGCGACCATCGGGTCGGTCATGAGATCGAGAACCCGCGGCTCGGGCAAGGCGGTCTTGTCCGCCCGCAGCAGGATCAGCACGCGCGGCTTGAGCTTGCGAATGCGGTTCTGCTCGATCACCACGCCGACCTCGCCGGTGCTCATTTCCACCAGCGTGCCGATGGGGTAGAGACTGACGCACTGGACGAAGGTGGTGACAACGGCCTCGCTGAACAGCTTGCCGCCCATGGCATAGACTGCCTTCAGGGCACGATGATGATCGAGGGCGGCACGGTAGGCGCGCTGCGAGGACATTGCGCAATAGCTGTCCACCAGGCCGGCGAGCTCGGCCATCACGCCGATGCGCTCACCCTTCAAGCCGCGCGGGTAGCCGCTGCCGTCGATGCGCTCGTGGTGTTTGGCGACGATCTCGCGCACGGCGGTGGAGACGTCGGCCTGACCGGCCAGAATCTCGAGGCTGAAGGCTACATGGGTGTGAATCTGACGCTGTTCCTCCGGCGTCAGCTCGCCGCGCTTGCGCAGCAGCTCGGGCGACAGCTTGATCTTGCCCAAGTCCTGGAGCAGGCCGGCCATCCCCAAAGTATTGAGCTGCTCGCGCGAAAGGCCCAGATGGCGCCCCAGCGACAGCAGATGCACCGCGACGTTGAGCGAGTGATCGTAGGTAACGTTGTCGGCATGTTTGAGCTTGGTCAGCCACATCAGGGCGTCCGGATTGCGAATGACGCTTTCGGCCATTCCCTGCACGGCGTCGCGAATGCGGTCGATCTGCGGTGCCCGGCCCTTGTCCAGTTCGTCGGCGATGTCGCGAACCACCGTCTGGGCTTGTTCGAATACCGGCTTGACCTGAACGATCTCCTCCTCGACGCCGGCCTTGTCCTCGTAATGGTTGCCGAAGAAGATCTTCTCGCCACGGCTGGGCGTACTAACGATGGCTTCGAGGCGGCTCTCGGGACGTGCCGTCCGGGACTGCATGACGAACCGGCGTCCGCCCACCACTTCCCGCGACAGTTCCTGGACCCAGTTCATCGGGCGCAGGCTGCGGCTTCGGACTGCCTCGGCCTCAGTCTCGGACGGAGTCAACGGACGCGGCTGGCCGCGCTCCGGGGCAACGGTCTCGACGGTGCCGATGCCGGTTGCCCCGTGTCCTGCGTGCCGCTGACGGCCGACCACGTCGCGCCAGAACTCCGAGTCCTCGCGCCTTTCCGTTTCGAGCCAGTCCTGGCGCCGGAGGGAGTCATCTGCCGCCCGGGCAGCGCCGGCAAGGCGGGAGCGGCCACGGCTGCCGGAGTCGGACTTGTCCGAATGTGCGGCGACCATGGTGGCAAGCCGCGACACGGGACGACGGACATCCAGAACCGGCGGTGAGGCGTATTCGAGCCCGACGGAGCGGCTGCGATCGATGGCGACGAAGTTGCATAGCTCGCGCAGCTTCGCGACCTGCTCGGGGGTTTCGACCAGGAAGCCTTGCAGCAGGAAGGGAGAATCCAACCAGGGACGGTCCAGTTCGGCGACAAACATGCCGAGCTTGACGTCGTGGGCGGATACGATTTCGTGGGAACGGCTCATCCCTTGCTATATCGGTGAGGCAGGCGAGGTTCTTGAGCTGGTTGGTGGTGAAGTCGTTCGCGGTCGCACCCGCCCGCTCTATCTTGCTTTGCCTTTGGCCCGGGTTTGCGGTATTTCTATCACTCGAGCCGCGAGCTGCCGGCGTTCGATCGGGAGGAGCCCATGCACGTCACTCTGGTCCATGTTCACGTCAAACCCGAGTACGTAGAGGCGTTCGTTGCCGCGACCCGGGCAAACCACGAGGCTTCGGTGCGCGAACCCGGCAATCGCCGCTTCGACGTGCTGCAGACCCCGGACGACCCGGCCCGGTTCATTCTCTACGAAGCTTATGCCAGCGCGGCGGACGCCGCCGCGCACAAGCAGACCGCGCATTACGCAGCCTGGCGCGATGCAGTGGCACCGATGATGGCCGAGCCACGCAGGGGCGTGCCCTACGTGGCGCTTTGTCCCGCCGCAGGCTGAGCCGTGGGCTGGCAATTTTCCATCGCGCGTCTGCCGCGCATCGAGTTCGGCGCCGGCATCCTACGGAGGTTGCCTGACATCGCGGCCGTGTATGGCAGGCGATTGGTGATCGTCACGGGCGCACGATCATTTCCATTGTCGCCGCACCGCCAGCCGCTGTACGCGGCGCTCAAAGCCAAGGGACTTCTGTGGTCCACCGTCGAGGTCGCCGGGGAGCCCTCCCCAGAGCTGATCGATGATGCCGTACGCCGCCTGCGCGGTGCGCACCCCGACGTCGTGATAGGCATCGGCGGCGGCAGTGTTCTCGACGCGGCGAAGGCCATCGCCGGACTGCTCAAGCCAGGCAACTCGGTACTCGACCATCTGGAAGGCGTGGGGCCGGAGAAACCCTACGAGGGGCCCGCGACGCCCTTCATCGCCGTGCCGACGACGGCCGGCACCGGTTCAGAGGCGACCAAGAACGCGGTGCTGTCGGTCCAGGGTGAGCAAGGCTACAAGAAATCGTTCCGCGACGAAAAGCTGGTCGCTGAATATGCCCTCGTAGACCCGGACCTTCTCGCGAGCTGCCCGCCGGCGCTGATCGCCGCCAACGGCATGGACGCGTTGACCCAATTGCTCGAATCCTATGTCTCGCTGCGCGCCAACGCACTCACCAACGCGCTGGTGCTGTCCGGCCTGGCGGCAGCGCGCTTCGGACTACCGGCCTGGTACGAGGGCGGCGAGCGCGCCGCCCGGGGGCGGGAGAAGATGGCCTACGCAGCGCTGATCTCGGGCATCGCCCTGGCGCAGACGGGACTCGGATCGGTACACGGCCTCGCCGCGCCGCTCGGCGCATTCTTCCCCATCGCCCACGGCGTTGCCTGCGGCACGCTGCTCGCCGCGGCAACGCGCGTGAACATCGAAACCATGCAGGTGCGCGAGCCGGAGAATCCGGCACTCGTTCGCTATGCCCAGGCCGGTCGCCTGCTCGGCAACGACACCACGCTGGACGATGCCGGAGCCCATGCGCTGCTCGTAGCGACGCTCGAGCGCTGGACCGAGCTCATGTCACTGCCGCGCCTGTCCGATTTGCGCGTGACGGCTGCCGATCTGCCGCGTATCGTCGCCAACAGCCGCGGCTCGAGCATGAAGACCAACCCCATCGTGCTCACAGACGAGGAAGTGACACGTGTCCTGGAAATGCGGCTGTAGCAGGTTGCCCCATCGTCATAGCGCAAGCGCGTCGAACCCATGCCTCAACTGCTCACCCTTTCCCGCGCGGCACGCCTGGTCGGCGTCACGCGCGGCACACTACAGCACAAGATCCAGGACGGCGAGCTATCGTCCTTCGACGGCATGGTCGCCACCGACGAGCTGCTGCGCGTGTTCCCCGGCACGAAGCTGGAAAACGAACCGGGTCTCGAGCGCATCACGCGGATCAAGGACGAGGCGTTCGGCAAGCGCGTGCGTGAGCGCACGCTGCCGAGCCAGGAGATTCTCGCCGAGCGCCTGTTCGAGCAGAGCCGCGAACTGGCAGACCTGCGCGCCCATCTGCAGCACTACCACGCGCTGGTCGTGCGCGTGCGCGAGCGCATGCGCGACATGGAGGACAGCGCAACGCCGGTGCTGCATGCAGCGCTGGCCGAGCTCGGACAGTTTCTCGACAACGAACTGGGCAGCGTGCTCGGTGGAAGCGTGACGCCCGATGCCCTGGCGGTGATGGATGATATGCTGCGCATCATGGCTGCCCACGTCGTCATTCATCCCAGTCGTCACGAGTTTTTCGTCAATGGCGCTGACACGCTGCTGGAAGCGGCGCTGCACGCCGGACTGGCAATCAACTACGGCTGCAGCAGCGGCAACTGCGGACTGTGCAAGGCACGCGTGGTGTCGGGCCAAGTGAGGAAGGTTCGGCCCCACGACTACGTCCTGTCCGAGGCGGAGAAGCAGCAAGGTTACACGCTGCTGTGCGCCCACACGGCGGTCACCGATCTGGTGATCGAGGCCCTGGAAGCCACGCAGCCCACCGACATTCCCCGGCAGCAAATCGGCACGCGGGTGAAAGCGATCGAGCCGCTCTCCGATGACGTCATGCTGCTGCATCTGCAGACGCCGCGCAGCAACCGGCTGCGTTTCCTCGCCGGACAGAGCGTCATCCTGAGCGCGGCTGGTGCGGAACCGATGTCGCTGCCCGTGGCGAGCTGCCCCTGCGACGACCGCAATCTGCATTTCCACGTCGAGCGCGGTGCGCCGAACGATTTTGCCGAACACGTCTTCTCGACACTGCGGCCCGGCGACGCGGTCACGATCTGGGGCCCATCCGGGGAGTTCACTTTGCGCGCCGACTCGCCGCGCTCGAGCATATTCATCGCTGTGGACACCGGTTTCGCGCCGATCAAGAGCCTCGTCGAACATGCCATGGCACTGGATACGGCGGAGGAGATGCATCTGTACTGGCTGGCCACGCGCCAGGGCGGCCACTACCTGGCGAAGCTGTGCCGTGCCTGGGCCGACGCACTGGACAACTTTCACTACGTTCCACTGAGCGCCGCGGCGGCCGATGGCGTGGCGTCGATTGCAGCGCATCTTTTCTCGACCCATTCCGACCTACAGCGATTCGATGTCTATCTGGCAGGACCTGCTGCTGGCGTCGAGGCGCTCGCCGCACTCCTGCAGGCGCGGCAATTGCCGCGCGACCAACTGATCGCTACATCGCTCTGACAGGGTTCGGCGCGTCCGTACGCTGCGGACTACCACGTCGTGTGGACGCGCCACCGCGCCGCCTCGCATCGCACCATTCATTCGGACATTGATGTCGTCATTGCCCGACGTTCCCTAACGCTTGATCTTCAATCGCTTAGGAAACCACTCCGCGATACTGTCGCCATATCCCTACAGCCCGCTGACACGCCGATGACATGTGCAATGTCGCGAGCCACCAGAAGTCCGCGCCGGACAAGGGATTTCGCCGAGCGCGGCCAATGCGGCACGTGGTTTGCTTAAGTTGCCGTGAGTGCCCGCCGAACGGGCTCTACGCACGATGCATACGTGCATGCGCGGAGTCGTTTGCTCTGTTCGCCGCGGACACTCATGGCGATGACCGGGCGGGCTTCGATCTTGCGAAGCCCGCCCGAGGCACGTGTTTAATATTCAGAGGTCAGATGAATGGGGAGTCTTGAAATGGCAAAGAGCAATCAAACGGGTTTGGACTATTTCGGTTCTTTCAAGGGGAAGGGCAACGCAGGAAACGACCAACTTGGCGATTTGCTGGGTGACCCCTCTGCGAGCATGTCCGCCAGAGGCGGCGGACACTTCCGCGACTTCTTCAAGTTCGATTACTCGACCACGGGAACGGGATTGGACCAGATCCCGGATCTGGTCGCGGCCGACCCGGGACTGAAAGCGAACATTTCCTCGAAGGATATCGCCGCCGGCGCCAGAGCAGCCGACGGCATGAATCACATGATCTATGACGCGCTCAATGCCACGGGTGTCGCGGCCGACGGCGAGATCACCGAAGACGACGTGGCGGCGCTGAACGCCTACATACGCGCCGACGAGGGCAGGCTCGCCCTCTGGACGAGGTTACATGGCGACGACGAGAACGGTGCCGAAACCGGTTTTCACAGGGTTCAAAACGATGGGGCAACGACCCAGTACTTCGGCGAGAATCTGGTCAATACGGTCGCTGATGGCATCTATCACCTCGGCTTCGAAATTCAGAACGGCCGGCTGCTCAACGAGGACGGCGATGAAAACGCTACGCTTTCAGACGTGGCCGACTGGCTGAACTACTTCTATGTGGATCAGTCCACGACGGGCACGGGCCTGGATAAAATCGTGGACACCATCAAGGCCGATCGCGGACTCGCCGAGAATACCAACGCCGGCGACATCAACGAGGGAGCCGCAGCAGCGAATTCGCTGAACCAGATCATCGCCGACGTTATTGGCGACACCCAGGTGATGTCCGACAAGTGGATTACCGAAGCCGACGTCAGGGCGCTGAACGCGGCCATTCAGGGCAACGACGAACTGCGTGAGCGCTGGGCCGAGTTGCACGGCGATGACGAGGGCGACGAGGAAACGGGCTTCCACCTGGTCCAGAACGACGGCGGCACCAAGCAAATTTTCGGCAAGGATTACATCGACACCGTGGCCGACGGAATCTATCACCTCGGCTTCGCGATCGAGGGTGACAACTTCCTCAACGAGGACGGCAATGCGAATGCCTCGGTGGAGGACATGGCAAAGTGGCTAAACCACTTCATGCTCAACACCAAGCTGGTCAATGGCACCGACGGCGCCAACAGGATCGTTGGCGGCATCGGCAACGAGCAGGTGGAAGCCGGCGGCGGCAACGACACGGTCATGACGGGCGCAGGCGACGACCTGATCTATGGCGGCGCCGGCAACGACAAGTTGAACGGCGGCATCGGCAATGACTTCATGTACGGTGGTGACGGCGCGGACACATTCGTCTTCGGCCCTGCCTCAGGGCGGGACATCGTGGCCGATTTCGAGGACGGCGTCGACAAGCTGAATCTCCGTGGCAGCGGCGTCAGTCAGTTCAGCAGCCTGAATATCGCCCAAGTCGGCGACGATACGGTGGTCAGCTTCAACGGCAACGAAGTTGTACTGGCTGGCATCAACGCCGAGAACATCACGCAGGCGGATTTCGTCATCTAGAATCGCGATCGCTGTCGCGACGGGCACCGCGCCGCGACAGCGCAGCAGTATTTCGGTGCTGACTCTCTCCTGCAGGCGGCGATCGGTAACGATCGCCGCTTTGTCATTGGACGAGCAGGAGGAGCCACTCGCCGAGAGCGCGAAGCCACGCGCGCGCATCGGGCGCTCACGCGACACGCGTCGCCTACGCGATGTTTATCGTGCCGGTCGTGGCGGCGGTCTGCGGATTGGCCGTGCGCCGCAGGGTAACGAGCGGCATCACATACATGCAGGCGGATGACTGGACAGTCAAGGCTCGCGTAACGACTTGCGCAGGAATGCCGTCATCGGCTCGAGCAGATACTGCAGCGCTGTGCGTTCCGCAGTCTTGATATAGATCTCCGCCGGCATGCCGGCGCGCAGCGCTATGCCGCCCGCCTGTGCCAGCGAAGTCTGCGAAACATCCACGTGCACCTGGTAGTAGGGCGCGTTGGTGGCCCGGTCCACCAGCCGGTCCGCCGCAACGTACGCCACCGTCCCCGCCACCACCGGGGTCGTGCGCGCCTTGAATGCAGTCAGGCGCACGTCGGCATCGCTGCCAATGCGCACATAGTCGATGTCCTCCGGCCGGATGCGGCCTTCGACGAGCAGTTTGCTGTCGGCGGGTACGATGTCGAGCAGCGGGTCGCGCGGGCCGATGACAGCGCCGGCCGATGTCACCCGGATATCGACGACCTCGCCGGCAATGGGGGCGACGATCTTCTGCCGCTCCGCCGCGTCTCTTGACGGCCGCAGGCGCTCCTCGAGGTCGAACAGCTTGTTGGCGCTTTCCTTGAGTTCATCGGCCGCGGTCTGTGTGTATTGGTTTTCGAGATTCTTCAGTCGCAGCGCAAGTTCCGATGCCCGTTGCCGTGCCCGGGCGACCTCGGCCTGATGCTCGCTGACTCTCGCCTCGTAATCTGCGGCAGCCCGGTCCACCGTCTTGACGCGGATTTCGCCGACGAACCCCTGGGCCATCAGCCGCCGGTTCGCGGCGAGTTCGTCACGCTGCAGAGACAGGGCGCGCGATTCGGCTTCGGTCTGCCGGGAAAGGGCGACAGACTCGGATTCCGCTTCGCGCTTCTGGCGTCGGATGAGATCGCTCTGTTCGCGCAGTGTCGTGCGCCGCGCCTTGAACAGTGCGCTCTCGCGCTGGAGCAACTCGGCGACTTTCGGGTCGTGCTGCGAACGCGCCAACAGATCTTCCGGAAACGAGATTGCATCCGCCAGCGTCTGCTCGGCCAGAGCGCGTGCGCTGCGCGTGCGCTCCGAGTCGACCTGCGTCTTGAGTTGTTCGACGGCCGCGTCCACGCGAACGTCGTCGAGCACGAACAGAACCTGGCCGGCGCGAACACGATCGCCGGGGCGCACCCGGATCTCCTTGACCGTTCCACCTTCCTGGTGCTGGACGGTCTTGCGATTCATATCCACCATCACCACGCCCTGGGCAATGACCGAGCCGGCGATCGGCGCGAAGCTCGCCCATCCCCCGACGCCGAGGAAGAACACGGTGATGACGATCAACCCTCGGCGAACAGTGCGCGCTGCGTCCGCCATCGCTTCGGCTTCGATTCCGGCCGAGTACAAATACCTGACGCCCGCCATTACGCTCTGGCTCCCGCCGCCCGGCCGCGCACCGCCCTCAAAGCACCGGGCCCGCCCGGCGCACCGCCCATCACCTGGGTGATGACCTGCTTCGGCGGTCCGAACGCTTCCACCGTGCCGTCACGCAGCACGAGCAGCTTATCCACTCCGGCGAGGATCGACGGGCGATGGGAGATCACGATCAGCGTCACACGGTCGCGCTTCATCCCGGCGATGGCCTGCATCAACGCCGCCTCGCCTTCGCCATCCAGATTCGCGTTCGGCTCGTCGAGCACCACCATGCGCGGCTTGCCGTACAGCGCACGGGCCAGTCCGATGCGCTGACGCTGCCCGCCGGAGAGCGCCGCGCCGCCCTCGCCGATCTGCGTGTCATAGCCTTCCGGCAGGCGCAGGATCATGTCGTGGGCATTGGCCTTCTTGGACGCCTCGATCACCGCGCGCGCGTCGGCCTTGCCCATTCGAGCGATGTTCTCGGCCACCGTCCCGGCAAACAACTCGACGTCCTGAGGCAGGTAACCAAGGTGGCGTCCGAGCCGTTCGCGCGGCCACCGGCTGATGTCGGCACCGTCCAGCCGCACCGTTCCCGCCAGGGGCTTCCAGGCACCAATCAGCAGGCGTGCGAGGGTGGACTTGCCGGACGCACTGGGGCCAATCAGCCCCAGTGCCTCGCCCGGCGCCAGTTCGAACGACACCCCCTTGACGATCGCCTTGTCCGAGCCCTCGGCGGCGAACAGTACCCGCTCGGCGGTAAGCCGGCCCTGGGGCGCGGGCAGCTTGGTGACAGTCGGCCGTTTGGCACGCGAAGTGAGAAGTTTGTCCAGTCTCGAATAGGCGCCGCGCGCCTCCACAAGGCTGCGCCAGCCGCTGATGAGCATTTCCACCGGCGCCAGGGCGCGCCCGAGAATAATCGTCGCTGCCATCATGACACCCCCGGTGACGTGCTGGTCGATGACCAGGTAGGCGCCGGCACACAGCATGGCGGTCTGAACGAACTGACGCATGAACTTCGTAATGCCGCTGATCTGCCCGGCCAGGCGACTGGTTTCCATCTGCAGCTTCTGCAGATCGTTATTGAGCGTGGCCCAGCGCTGGGTGACAGCTGGCACCATTCCCAACGCGCTCACCACCTCGGCATTGCGCAGGCTGGTGTCCACGTGGCGAGCCGCCTCGCGCGTGCCGGACTGCAGCCGCTCCAGTCGCTCGCGCGTCAGCTTCTCGTTCGCCACGGCAAGCACGACGAGCATGGCGGCGCCAGTCAGCGCGACGACACCCAGAAGAGGGTGAAATACGAAAATGATCAGAAGGTAAAGCGGCAGCCATGGCGCATCGAACAGGGCGAATATGCCGTTGCCTGTAAGGAACCCGCGCAGAATGGAAACGTCGCGCAGTCCGTGCACGTACTCCGTGCCGCCGAGCTTGGCGGCGTTTGCCAGCAACCCGTCCAGCACGCGCGGCCCCACGAGGGCCTCCAGTGCCGCCGCCGCAGCGCCGAGGAGGCGGGCGCGCAGCAAATCGAGCATACCCATGACGACGAGTGCCACGGTGGCGGCCAGGGTCAGCATGATGAGCGTTTCACTGCTGCGGCTGGTGATGACGCGGTCGAAGACCTGGAGCATGTACAACGAGGGCGCAAGCAACAGCACGTTTATGCACAGGCTGAACAGCCCGGCATAGAAGAAATACGGCCGAAAGCGCGCAACGATGCGTCGCATGTCAAAACGCTCCCGGGTAGGTGATTGAGTATGACATGGTCTTTGGCTTGCCGTATCGAGTTCCCGCCTGGCTCGCCCGGCGACGACTCGCGCCGGGCGGTCGGGCTTGATGAACCCTGCACAGCGCGTCGGTACGGCACGAGCAAGGCTCGGCCCAACGCCGTGCGCAGGGCGCTCCAATCAGTTCCGCGGGATGGGATTGACTCGGGCCGGAAGGCTACGACAGCGGACGCGCACGCTCGTTGCCGTTGGCGATGTGCCGGAGCTTTATTGTTTTGGGTTCTGCAACTGCGGTCAAGGCGGCGACGGTCGCTATGCTATGTCATGTCATGGGCATGAGTAGATACCCAATGGCACCTTAACCTAACGCAGTGAGTATACGGCCATATGCCGCGGAAGTCCGCGGCGCGGAATCATCCAAAGGTTGTAACTTGCCACATCCGTTGGACTTATGTGTGCCACCCATATCTTTGAGCAGACGGCACGGCCGTGGCTCACGAGCCGCCCCGGTCAAGCCAGAAGATTTCCCGATCGGGACGAAAGAAATACCTATTGGCCGTAGCCGAGGCACCTGCGCTATCGTCACTCGCTACCAACAGCGGATGATTATCGGTACGCGCATGGCCCGTTGCACCTTGGTCGCCTCGGTGGCGGGGAGTATCGGGTATTGCCGCATTCTCGGGAGCATACCTTGCCACGTCTCGACCATCTCCGGTTCGAAGCTTCCAAACGCGTCTTCGCTGATCACGCGACGGCGTTGTGGCGCCAGTGCTTCCCATGCGTTTGGGTTGCTCGCCATCACAGCAGGGGCTGCGCCGAGAGCAGTGTCCCCTTCAAGGAGTCCAAGGAAAGCGGGACGCGCAGTACCAGGCTGCGACATAACGCGCACGCGGATCTCGCGCCCGGGCTTTTGACGTCCTCCGTAGGTTGCTGCATGCGTCACGTCGCATGCTCGCTAGATCGATGCCCGACATGACGGCAAGAAGAGTCATTCCGCTGGCGGCGTCCGACGTAAACCTGGAAAACTGCGCCAGCGCCGAGCCCTTCGCGCTCATGGTACTCGGCGACAGCATGCTGCCGGAGTTTCGCGAGGGCGACATCGTCGTCATCGAACCGGAAGGGCTGGCCCGGAGCGGCTCTTTCGTGCTCGCCTGGCACAATGACGAATACATTCTGCGGCAGTTGATCCGCGACGGGGACCGCTGGCTCCTGCACCCCCTCAATACCCGCTACCCGGACGCAGCGATCGGCGGGCCCGATGCCGTGAAGGGCGTCGTTATCCAGAAACGGAATCCCGGATCGCGCCGCTCGCACAAGTCCTACGTCGATTGACGGGAGGCTCAGATGCCATACTACGTCTACAAGATCTTCCCCTTCCGGAGGCTGGAGAAGATCGCCGAATTCCGGGTGTTCAAGGACGCTTCGTCGCAGGCGAAGGCCATGCGGCGGGAGATCACGGCCCAAGCCGATTACCAGGTGAAGGTCGTGTTCGCCGACAGCGAATTGCATGCGGAGGATCTTCTCAGTGAGGTGCGCGAACAGCCGCCCATGATCGCCGAGGACGACTGACGACGAGGCACGGGATACGTGCCGGAAGTCGGTGCAAGCCGGAGGTCGAGGCGTAGAATTGGCTGCCGTAACGCCCAGTACGACCGAGACCATGCGCCACCTGCACCGGCTCACCGAGGCCGTCCAGAGGAATTGCCACATCTCCGATGCGCGCCATGCGCGCGAGATGACGATGTGCACTTACCTCCTGGAAATGCGCGAGTTCTATCGCTGGGAACACGAAATTCCCTACCACCGGCAACCACGCAAGGAGGAGCTGACCAATTGGCTGTGCGAACGCGAGGCTCTGTGGAACCGCGTCGAGAGCGACGACTACGAAGCGTTGCCCGTAGGTGACGCGCGCTGCGATCCGTTCGCCGTCGATGACATAAACCGGACCCTTGTGCCGGAGGGACTGGTCTATGGCAGCGGCTATGGGCGCTTCCACAAGCCCCACTTCTTTCTCGGCCAGCTGCTGCGCAGCGAGCGACGCGCCGAGTTCGACGTGCTGGTGAGCGGCTGCGAGTACGCCCGCGATCTCACCGCCGTGCCCGCCGCACTTCAGGACGGCACGATCTACCTGCGCCAGGACGCCCTGCGGCGCTGGCTCTGGGAGAAGGTGGAGTTGTGGGCTGTGCGCCGCGCCGAAGGCGCACTTCAACTCGCCTTGCTGGGCTACGGCTTCGATGGCGGACCCGAAGCCGCGCTCGCACGTATGACTGAGGGCGAAGGGGAAAGCGCGATCCTGCACGAGATCGGGGAAGGCCTGGCGGGACGCCTGCTCGGCGACGACTGGCAGCAGATGCTCTCATCATTCTCAGGCCGGCGTAGCGAAGTGCTCGCCCGTGCCGTGCGCGACAACGTGGCCGACTGTCTGTCCACCCTGCCCGCGCTGCTGGAGCGCGGCGCCGCCAGCTCACTGCACTTCTACTTCGCCAATTTCGAGGGCATGCGACGCACCCTCTTCCCTAAGCTGATGACCGCCTATCGTTACTGGCGCGATACCGGCGATACGACATCCTTGCAGGAGACGGCGAAAGAAGGACAAGCACATTGGGTGGCAGTGGCATCGCACCTGATCGCGCTGTACCGCAGCGATCCGTGTGCCGCGGAACGCAACATCGAGGCGCTCTTCGCTGCGACCGAGCCCGCACTGGCACTGTAGGAGGTACCTCATCCCTTAAGCCCCCCGCCTGCTGCCGGCATCGGCCCGCGGTGCATGTCCGGAGCATGTTGCCTGCTAATTGCCGATTTCCTGTAACATCCTCGCCCGCCAAGGTCGCGCAGGTTGCACGTGCGGCCATCATTTCCCAGACGGACGGAAGACCATGATCGGATCCATCTTGCTGCGCGCCCTGAACCCGTTTGCCATGATGCGGCACGTGCGCGCGGCGAAGCTGCGGCGACACGATGTCGGCGTCGAGACCGAACTGCAGCTTTACCACGATATGCTAGGTAGCGACTTCCTGCATGCCGGCTATTTCCGCCAGATCCCCGAGGATCCCGAAGCGATCAGCATCCGCGACGTAAAGCAGGCGATGCAGGCCTATGCAGATCTGGTACTCGATCGCATCACGCCAGGACTACGGGTGCTCGACGTCGGCTGCGGGCTGGGCGGTTTGCTGCGCCAGATGCGCGACCGCGGTCTGGATTGCACGGGGCTCACGCCCAGCGCTGCCCATGCCGATTACATCCGCCGGCGCAATCCCGACATCCCGGTAATCGTCGGCACCTTCGAGCAGTGCGACCTCGCGCCGTACCGCCACGCCTTCGACCTGGTAACGAGCACGGAGTCGTTCCACAACGTTCCCCTGGACGCGGGACTGCGCAATATGCGCGAGGTCCTGAAGCCGGATGGCAGATGGATCAGCGTGGACTACTTTCGCCTGCACGAGAAGACCTACAACCGCTCCGGCCACCTGCTGTCCGCCTATCAGGAGGCAATCGCGCACCACGGATTCCGCGTCACCGAGGAAGTCGATATTTCGCTCAACACGCTGCCGACGCTGGCCTTTGCCAATGTCCTGGCGACCAAGGTGGGCGTGCCGCTGCTGGAGTTCGGTCTGGCGCGCTACTTCCGCAAGCATCCGGCCCTCGAGTATCTGCTTCAGGATGCCGTCGCCAAGGCGCGCGGGAGGCTGCGAACCGATGCGCTGGATCCGGCCGTGGCCACACGCGACAAGCGCTATCTGCTACAGCAGCTCGTACCCTGACGGGAGACGGCAGCTCAGCGCAGCGTCTCGAGCCACGCGTCCAGCCCCTGGGCGTTGAGTTCGACGTCGGTGGCGAAAACCGCCAGGAGCTCCGCCTCGCCCAGCGGCCACGACTGGCGCCGCGCCTCGGCCAACACGATAGCCCGAACACCCTCCCGAAGCCGTTGCGGCCGCGCCGCGCCGGCTTCCCGCAGGCGCTGGGCGAGTTCGGCATGCAGATCGATCAGCCGATGCAAGTCGGCAGCCAGGCGCGGCACGTCGCGCACCTGGCCGTAGTGGGTAACATAGATCGCCTCGGGGGCAAAACTTACCAAACGCTCGACCGAGCGGTGCAATAGCGCCGGTTCGAACTGCACGGGCGTCGTGGTCGGGAAGACGAACTGCCGCCCGTCGCAGTCCAGTTCCCGGTAGGACATACCGAACGTATCGCCGGCAAAGATGTGGCCCGAGCCGCGATCCACGATGCACACGTGGTGCCGGGCATGGCCCGGCGTATCGAGGAACAGCAGCTCCCGCCCGCCCAGGCTGAGCGTTGTTCCCTCGCCCGCTTCGACGATGCGCGCGCCGGGCACCGGCAGGATGTCGCCGTACATGCGGGAGGTCGCGGCCTCGCCGTAGACCGCGATGGTGCCTTCGATCAGCCGCGTCGGGTCGGCCATGTGGCGGGCGCCGCGAGGATGCACCGCAAGCCGGGCGTTTGGCAGCCGCGCCATCAATTCGCCAGCACCACCGGCGTGATCGAGGTGGATGTGGGTCAGGATGACGTAGTCCACCTGCTCGGCAGCCAGTCCCAACGCCGTCAAGGCCTCCAACACCACGGGCACGGAGGCATTCGTGGCGGTGTCGACGATCGCGGCGCGACCGGCCTCCACAATGACATGGATGGCATCCAGCCGCGGGCGCAGGAAGTGGGAATCTATGGCGAAAATGCCATGGTCGTAGCGGGTGATGTCTGCCATCTCTGTCCGGGAGCGGTTGCGCTGTGTCATTCTACCGCCAGGCAGCTCCGGTCCTCGCCCGTGTCCTGGACCGGCTGGCCGCTGCGGTATGCGGCGATCTGCACGCACAGGCGTTATCGATCCTCATGCCTCGTCGACGATATGTCTCGCCGGCGGGCAGCGACTGGTGGGCAGGGCGTGGGGGGCAAGTGCGGACGGTGCGGTACGGCGCAGGGCGACGAAACGGGAAGAGCGAAGGAGAGCCGGCGGAGGCGCGGGGGAGCCCCGCGCTTCTCCGGCCGGTTGCCAACCACCGCGACGGATCGCGGCGGCGACAACCAAAGAGCTTACTTGAGGTGACCGCTGACGAACTTGGTCAGCTCGAACATCGAGGCTTGCGCCTTACCGCCGAACAGCGCCTTGAGCTTCTCGTCGGCGTTGATCATGCGCTTGTTGATCGCATCCTGGAGCTTGTTCTTCTTGATGTAGTCCCAGACCTTCTTGACGACCTCGGTGCGCGGCAGCGGCATGGCACCGACCACTGCCGCTAGCACCGCGCTCGGGGTCAGCGGTTTCATGAATGCGGCGCTGGGCTTGCGCTTGGCCGCCGGCTTCTTGGCCGCCGGCTTCTTGGCGGCCGGCTTCTTGGCAGCAGGTTTCTTGGCCGCAGCAGGCTTTTTCGCCGGCGCGGCCTTCTTCGCGGGAGCTGCGGGTTTCTTGGCAGCCGGCTTCTTGGCAGCAGCCGGCTTCTTGGCAGCGGGTTTCTTCGCGGTGGCCTTCTTGGTGGTTGTCGCCATGTTCATTTCTCCTGTGAGTCGAAAATCAGCCCAAGCATTTCGGCATGGCCCGCCATATGCTGGCGAGGTGACGAAAGCATGCGCACACTCGCGCCGTCTGTCAATCGTTTACCGAGGGAAATTGCAAAATTTCCGCCCCAGTGTCAGCGTTTTGCCACATGACGGACGGGCACCACCGCCCCCGGCCTTGAAACCACAGCCCAGGTTGGGCTAGCCTTGGGCCCGTTGCACTATTGGCGGGAGTCGATATGGGCCAGGACATTGCAGCGCGCCGCTTCACCGCCGACGATTTCTCCCGCTTCACCGCCCGACTTGCGGCGGAGACGGGCCTGCTCGCCCGACAGCTCCGCGAGGGCGAGTTCGCCCGCTCCGGATACACCGCCGGCTTTGAGCTGGAGGCCTGGCTGCTCGACCGCAACTACTTCCCCTCGCCCAGCAACGAGTCCTATCTTGCCCGGCTGTCCAGCCCGCTGGTCGTGCCGGAGCTCTCGCGCTTCAATGTCGAACTCAACGGCACGCCGCGGCCGCTGCGCAGCGACGTGCTCGCCGCCCTGGAGCGGGAACTGCGTGCGACCTGGCAGCATTGCCTCGACGTCGCCCATGAGCAGGAAAGCACCCTGGTACTGATCGGGATCTTGCCGACGGTGCGCGAGCAGGATCTGAGCCTCGCCAACATCTCGCCGCTCAACCGCTACTTCGCACTCAACGAACAGATCCTCCGGCTGCGCGGCGGACGCCCCATCCAACTGGACATTCGCGGCCGCGAGCACCTGTCGCTCACCCATGTGGACGTCATGCTCGAGGCGGCGACGACATCCTTTCAGCTGCACCTTCAGGTCGCACCCGAGGAGGCGGCGCGCTTCTACAATGCCTCTCTCATCCTGTCTGCGCCGATGGTCGCCGTCTCGGCAAACTCGCCCTTCCTGTTCGCCGCCGATCTATGGGACGAAACGCGCGTGCCGCTCTTCGAGCAGGCCGTGGACACCGGCGACGACGCCCATCCGCAGTCGCGACGCGTCACCTTCGGCTCGGGGTACCTGAGTGCATCGGCTTTGGAGGTGTTCGAGGAAAACCAGAGCAACTTCCCCGTGCTGTTGCCCATCCTGTTTGCCGGCGCCGAAGAGGAGTTCGCGCACCTGCGCCTGCACAACGGCACCATCTGGCGCTGGAACCGATTGTTGATCGGCATCGGCGACGACGCCCGCCCGCACCTGCGCATCGAGCACCGCGTCATGCCCGCAGGCCCGACTATCGCCGACATGATCGCCAACGCCGCGCTGTACTACGGTGCTGTACGAGTGCTCGCCGGCCTGCGACCGGCACCGGAGAACCACTTGCCCTTTCCGGTGGCGCGGGAAAACTTCTATCGCGCCGCTCGCGACGGCCTGAGCGCGCGGCTGACGTGGCTCGACGGGCGGGAAGTGGAAACCCGACAACTGCTGCTCGACCACTTGCTGCCCATGGCCCGGGAGGGCCTCATGCGCCTCGAAGTGGACCCGGCGGACAGCGAACGCTGCCTCGACCTGCTCGCCGCCCGCATCCGCCTGGGGCAAAACGGCAGCGCCTGGCAGCGCGCGCACATGGCGAAATACGGCCGCGATCCGTGCCGCCTCACCGCCGACTATCTCGAGCACCAGCGCAGCGGCATGCCTGTGCACGAATGGAGCGTCTGAGCCGGCGCGAGGCACCGCGGACTCAGGCGGTGCGCACACGCACTCGGTAATCGCCCTTGCCGGTGGCCTTGTAGTAGTGCCGGATCTGCACGTAGTACTGTCCGGGAACGAGATCGGCGACGATGCGCGCGTTGGTGCCGATGCCGCTATCGTCGTCTTCGGCGATCAGCGCCGTCTGGCTGTCCGGTCCGAACAGTTTCATGACCACGTCCGTCTGCCCCAGGGTTTCAGCCAGGTAGCGGCCGGCTTTCGGCACCATGAACTTGAAAAGATCCTCCTCACCCGGCTCGCCAATGCTGGCCTTGGTGCTCACGCGGGCGTTGACCTGCAGTTCGGTTGCCGGCGCCGCAGCGCGCGGATAGGCCTGTTCGCTGGCGATGAAGGCCCTGTCCAGCGCTGACAGAATCTCGTTGGCGTGGGTGCCGACACCGTTCTTGGTCCACGACGGGGGAAAGAAGTAGAGCATGATCGAATCGGCGTCGAACTTGGTGCCGCGGATCTGATCGACGCTGTACTTGTTCAGGACGTTGTGGCGGATCTGCGCCTCGCTCCAGTTGTTGGGCGGTCCGGACAAATCGCGGATGACGACGTCTTCGTTCCACTCGATGCCCCCCGCCGGGTTCTGATGCTCGTGCCCTAGGCCAATGGCATGTCCGAACTCGTGGGCCGACGTGCCGCCATCCTGGAAGCCGAGATTCATCGTCGCCTGACCCTGGGGGATTTTCTTGCAATCCGTGCCGATGTAAGACCAGGCACCATCGTTCGGATCAAAGCTGATCCGGATTTCCGCATCCGGCGCATCGTTGAAGTCGAACTTGAGATTGGCATGTTGCGTCCACCACAGGGCCTGCTCCCGGGCGAGCGCCTTTTGCGCGTTTGTCCCACCCATGAATCGTACCCGCAGTGTCGAGCCGTTGATCCACATCTTGCGAAACTCGAATACGGCACGGGCCGGCCCGCGTCCGCGCGGGCGGACGATGGCCGGCTGACGAGACAGTTCCTGGGGCAAAACACGGTCGATGCAAACCTTTGGTCTTTGTGGCATGGGGAACTCCTTTTCCTTTGGAGCGGACGGACTCTTCAGGCGACGTCGTTCTATTCACATCGCTCTGTATTCAACTTAGCAGCTTGATACGCGCGGGGCAACATCGAATCCTTCGGTATCCCCTGCCACGTCACCGCTCGCACCGCGTGGGCTGCTATGATCAGCATGCTGCGGACCGCATATCCCGCGTCGCCGCGCGGTTCGCAACGACCGTTACCCGAGCACTCCCCGAACATGCCTTTGCGCCTGCTTATGTGGGTTATTCTCTTGCCACTTGTCATGGGCAGGGCCATTGCCGCGCCGTTCGCCTATATCACCAATCAGGGCAGCAACGACGTGACGGTCGTGGACATCGCCGACGACCGAGTCGTGACCGCTGTCGCCGTCGGCAGGGCGCCAGCCGGCGTCGCGGTCAGTTCCGCAGCGCGCAAGGCGTTCGTCACCAATCCGGAGAGCAAAAATATGTCGGTCATCGATCTCGCGAGCAATCGCGTCGTCGCCACAGTCGCGGCGGGCGAGGGCCCCGTGGGCATCGCTGCCGCGCCCGACGGCTCGCGCGTTTATGTCGCCGACTGGTTCGAAAACAAACTGCTGGTTTTTGACGGCGCGAGCCATCGTCAGATCGCCGCCATCGCAGTCGGAAACGCGCCGGCAGGCGTAGCGGTCCACCCCTCGGGATCGCCAGTGTATGTCGCCAATCACGACGACAACGATGTTTCGGTAATCGATGCTGCAGCGCTGCAGCCGTTGACCAGATTGCCCGCCGGCAACCATCCCTTCGCCGTTGCGCTCGACCCTAAAGGCGAGCGGCTGTACGTGGTCAATGTCTGGAGCAACGACGTGACAGTGATCGATACCGCCACCGGCGGCACCCTGGCGACTGTCCCGGTGGGCAAGTCGCCATACGGTGCCGCCGTCAGCGAAGACGGGCGCCGGCTGTTCGTGACGAACCAGCATGCAGACACGGTTTCCATCGTCGATGCCGACACCTACCGCCCGCTTGCCACCGTGCCCGCCGGCGGTTATCCCGAGGGCATTGCATTCCATCGCGGCCGCGTCTACGTCGTGAATTGGATGGACGATTGCCTGCGCGTCCTCGATGCCGAAACTGGCCGCACCCTAAAGACCGTCGCCACCGGAACGAATAGTCGCGGCTTCGGGCAGTTCATCGGCGCGCCTTGACTTATACTCGGGGCACGAGCTGTTCCAATAATCAATCCACCGTGGAGGAGCGAATGGGAAGAATTGCGCCGGCAATGATGCTGCTGCTTGCTTCGTCACTGGCCTTCGGCCATGGACCGACGCGCCAGAAGGTCACCGAATCGATCACCATCAAAGCCACTCCAGAGCGGGTCTGGGACAAGATCAAGGACTTCAACAGCCTTCCCGGCTGGCACCCTGCGGTCGAAAGCAGCAACGCGACCGACGGCAGCAATGTCGGTTCAGTGCGTACGCTCTCGCTCAAGGGCGGCGGCCAGATCGTCGAAACCCTGGAGTCGCACAGCGACGCGGAAAAGAAGTTCTCCTACCGCGCCAAAGACGGCGGCGCCCTTCCGGTGACGAATTACACCTCGACGTTGAGCGTGCGGCCCGGCGACGGCGGGACGACCCTGGTCGAGTGGCGGGGCGCGTTCTATCGCGCCTTTCCGAACAACAACCCACCACCGGGACAGGACGACGAGGCCGCCGTTAAGGCCGTGACCAGTGTCTACACTTCGGGATTGGCCAATCTCAAGAAGGTGCTCGAGTAGCGCCGAGCCGTGGGGTCGCGGTTGCACGCTGGCCTTGTCCTCGGGCAACCGGGGTGCGCGCATTTTCCGGCGCCAAGCATAAAGCAAAGGCCGCGCGCTCGCCCGCAGCCCTACCGCCTCAGCCGGTCGGCGAACCTATGGCGGAATTTGGCCACCTTGGGCGCCACCACGAACTGGCAGTAGGGCTCATGGCCATGCAGGCGGAAGTACTCCTGGTGGTAGTCCTCCGCCACGTGGAATACCGGCGCCGGCGCCACCTCGGTGACGATAGCATCGCCGATTTCGCCCGATGCCGCCAGTGCGGCGATGGTCTGTTCGGCAATCGCCTTCTGCTGTGGCGAGTGGTAGAAGATGACGGAACGGTATTGCGTGCCGACGTCGTTGCCCTGGCGATTTAGCGTCGTCGGGTCGTGAATGGTGAAAAACACGTCCAGGATCACGTCGTAGGAAATCACGGCCGGATCGAAGCACACTTCGACCACCTCGGCGTGTCCGGTATCGCCGCCGCAGACCTGACGATAGCTGGGGTTGGGCGTGCGGCCGCCGGCGTACCCGGAGCGGACCCGCTCGACGCCGGCCAGTCCTTCGAATACCGCTTCCAGACACCAGAAACAGCCGCCCCCCAAGGTCGCAATCTCCCTGTCCGACTTCGACCCGGTTGCTTGTATTTGCATGCCCATGCCGGTGACCTCCTGTGCGTTGGCTCCAAAGTGGGATTCGAGTCGCGGCGCACCGCGCCAGTTCCCGGTTCGGTCACGGTATCATTGGGCTATCCGCTCTCTGCCCAGGCTGACCGTTCCCGTTTCCCGATGCGAGTGATCGTCCTTGGCGCCGGCCTCGCCGGTGTGACCAGCGCCTGGTATCTGGCCGAAGCCGGCCATGAGGTGACCGTCGTCGAACGTCAGCAGGGCGCCGGTCTGGAGACCAGTTTCGCCAATGGCGGGCAGATCTCTGTCAGTCATCCGGAACCCTGGGCCAATCCGGGCGCACCGGCGCAGATTCTGCGCTGGCTGGGCAGAGAGGATGCACCACTGCTGTTTCGCTGGCGCGCAGACCTCCGGCAGTGGACTTGGGCATTGCGCTTCCTGTGTCAATGCCTGCCCGGGCCAACGCGCCGCAACACCATGGCGATTGCGGCATTGGCGCTCTACAGCCGCGCCGCACTGCGCGCCCTTCGCGATGCCACGGGCATCCATTACGACTGCCTCGAGCGCGGCATTGCGCACCTCTTCTTCGATGAGCGCAGCTTCTTCCGGAGCCGGGAAAAGACTCGCGAACTGCACCGCTACGGCATAGCGGTCGAGGCGCTTGACCGGGCCGCGTGCATCAAGCTGGAACCGGCGCTGGCCGAGTGCACGGACACCTTGGCGGGTGGCCTGTATGCGCCGGACGACGAATCGGGCGACGCCTACGAGTTCACCCGGGCGCTGGCGGCGTTGTGCGCACGGCACGGTGTAGAGTTCCGCTATAACGCCGTCATCGAGCGCATCGATGCTGCGGCAGGCCGCGTCCTCGCCGTGCAGGTTCGCACGGCCGACGGTGACGGCAGGGCGCTGCGAGCCGATGCCTATGTCGTCGCCACGGGAAGCTACGCACCGCAACTGGTGCGCCCGCTGGGGGAGCGCCTTCCGATTTACCCGGTCAAGGGCTACTCGGTCACGATACCCCTCACGCCCGACGCGATTGCACCGAACATCAGCATCACTGACGAATCGCATCGGATCGTCTGCTCGCGGCTCGGACACCGGCTGCGCATAGCCGGCACGGCAGAGCTGGCCGGCTATGACACTTCGCTCACCCCTGCCCGGTGCGAGGCGATTGTGCGCCGTGCGCGCGAGCTTTTTCCGCAGCTGGGCGAATCGCGGCCGGGTGACTATTGGGCCGGACTGCGGCCCGCCACGCCCGGCAATGTTCCGATCATCGGGCGCGGGCGCCTGAACAACCTCTTCTACAATGCCGGCCACGGCACATTGGGCTGGACACTTGCCTGCGGCTCGGCGCGTGCGCTGACGGACATCATCGACGGGCGAAGGCCGGAGGTGGCGTTTCCCTTCGTCGGGGTGTGAGCTGGCTGCATGCACACTGGTCGAAGGTCATTTCCTCGGCATTGGCACGCCGCGCGGCGATGCAAGTAGCAGCGAGAGCGCCACGTCGTCGCCAGCCGGTCATCCTCGCCTTGCGCCGCGCGTTGTAGCGGTGGGGCAACGCTCACCATTGCGGGATCGCGGCGGCGCCGTATCACTAGGGCGGAGTCGAGGCGCCGCAGAACGGGTGGCGGCAGTACCATCCCACATATCACGGAGGTCTCATGAAGAGAATCATCGTTCTGCTCGCGGCGCTGCTTTTTTGGGCCGGTGCCGCGTTCGCGGCAGTCAATATCAACACGGCGACGGAGGAAGAACTGCAGACGCTCAAGGGTATCGGCCCTGCCAAGGCCAAAGCCATTATCGAGTACCGGCGCCAGCATGGCCCGTTCAAGAGCGTCGACGACCTGGACAATGTCAAAGGCATCGGCAAATCCACTGTCGATGAACTGCGCCCGAACGCGACAGTGAGTGGCACCGGTGGCAAAGCCCCGCCGCCTGCGCGTTCTGCGGAACCCGCCAAGAGCGCCGTGCAGCCGAAACCGGCCATGACAACGGCGCCGGCACCGAGCCCCGCCGCCGGCAGGCCGGCAGAGCCCGCGAAACCCGCCGTGCCATCGGCGGCATCGGCCAGGCCGACGCTGCCCCCGTCCGCATCGCCGGCTGGCGCGGCCAAGCCCGCCGCTCCGGCCAAGCCTGGTGCCACAGCAAGCGATGGTGCGCCAACGAAACCGGTGGAGTCCGCCAGGAGCATTCCCGCCCCGGCGAAACCGGCCCTGCCCGCGGCGAGCGCCACCACGCCCGGCACTACGGCAGCGCAGGCAAGGCCGGCCATACCGGCGCGTCCCGGCGGAGAAAAGAAGGACGAGGAGAAGCCTGAGGACAAGAAGTAGACTACAGCACGAATTCGCGGGCGAGCACGTATGAACGCAGTCGACCGCCCCGGGCGGCGAATCCGCCAGACGGGCTGCCGTGCTACGGCGCAGTCAGATCGTTACGAGACGTGATGCCGCGCGCATGGCGCTGCACTGCCGCTCAGAAGCGCTCCGCTGCGCCAAGGTAGCGCCAGCGCCCGAGTGGAAGATCGCCGAGCATGACACCGCCGATGCGTACGCGCTTGAGCCCAACGACCTTGAGGCCCACGAGCTCGCACATGCGACGAATCTGCCGCTTCTTGCCTTCCTTCAGAATGAAGCGTAGCTGATCGGCATTCTGCCAGTCGACGCGTGCCGGCTTTAGCGCCTCGCCGTCCAAGCTCAGGCCGTGATTCAACAGCGCAAGACCCTGCTGCGAGAGCCGTCCCTCGACCCGCACCAGGTATTCCTTTTCAATATCGTTGTCGGCGCCGATAAGCGTGCGGGCAATGCGGCCATCCTGCGTCAACACGAGCAGCCCGGTAGAGTCGATGTCGAGCCGACCAGCCGGCGCCAATCCGCGCAGGTGGCTCCGGTCGAATCGCATGTCATCGCCGCCGCGGCGATGCTGCGTTGCCGCCGTGATCAGCGCAACGGCCGGCTGGTAGTTCCTCTCCGCTTGCGCGGAGACATAGCCGACCGGTTTGTGCAGCAGGATCGTGACGCGCTGTCCTTGCTGTTTCTGCGCCTGCGCCGCCAGCGCAATGGACTGCGACGGATCGACGCGTGTGCCCAGCTCGGTCACGCGCACGCCATCGACGAACACCCAGCCGCGCTCGATATAAGCGTCCGCCTCGCGCCGCGAACACACGCCGCGCTCGGCTAAGAGCTTCGAGACGCGGACTTTGCCTGGCGCGTTGCCGGGATCGGTCACGTCAGCACGGCGGCCTTCGCGATTGCTGTGTGTGGTTCGCTGCAGTGCATGTGCGCGAACGGTTTCACAGAATCGCCAGCAATTCGACCTCAAACACCAACGTCGCATTCGGCGGAATTACGCCACCTGCACCGCGGGTGCCATAGCCGAGGTGCGGCGGGATGGTGAGCTTGCGCACGCCGCCGACCTTCATCTGTTGCACGCCTTCGTCCCAGCCGGCGATAACGTGGCCGGCGCCGAGCGGGAACTCAAAGGGATCGTTGCGATCCTTGCTCGAATCGAACTTTCGCCCGTCGGTGAGCCATCCCGTGTAATGCACCGACACCCGTTGTCCGGCGCTGGCCTGTGGACCCGTACCCTCGGTGATGTCTTCGATCGTCAGCCCGCTCGCGGTCGTCACGGCAGCCATGGCGTTCTCCTTTTCGGCAATGAAATTGGCAATTATGCCCGAGTGCGCCACCGCGCCCGAGCGCGTGGGTTCAACCGCGCTGAAGCTTCGCGAGCAGCCGGTCGTGGTACTGCGCCATGACGGCACGGCTGGTAACGGCGAAGCCTGCCCGCTCGAGCTTCATGTGCAGAAACTGCAGACGGTGCTGGACTTCGCGCGGCGCCGTATCGGACGCATCGGCCTCGATGCGGGCGTAGAGTTGATGCAGTTCGCGCAGCGTGTCGATCTCTGGCGGCACCATGCCCGAGTTCTTGAGGATGCGGCAGGCCACACGTAACTCCGGTGGAACCAGCGAATCGTCGTCGAGCTCCAGCGGCCGCCCAGCGCCGGGAAGACTATCGAACTCCCCGCGGCCGAGCGCTGCTTCGATCCGCTGCTCCGCCACCCGGTCGAGAAACTGCATGGAAGGACTTCTCCTCGCGTCCGCGCCCCAATTCGTCGGTAAGCGTCTGTGTGCCATGATACCGTATGGAGTGTCGGCTTCCGTGTATGCGCGGGAGGCGCCGGTGCGTTATGGCCGCAGGGGCAGCTTAGGAGTGCGGCGATGGATCTGGTTGGTTCGGTGGCGATGGCGGCAGGACTTGCCTGGGCGAGCGGCCTGAGGCTTTACGCGGTGCTGTTCCTCGCCGGCCTGCTCGGTCGGTTCGGCTACGTGGACCTTCCCGAGAGCCTGCAGGTGCTGAGCCACTGGCTGGTCCTCGGCGCCTCCGGCTTCATGTTCGTCGTCGAGTTTTTCGCCGACAAGGTTCCGGCGCTGGATTCGCTGTGGGACGCCCTGCACACCTTCATTCGCGTTCCGGCGGGTGCCGTGCTTGCCGCCATGGCACTGGGCAACCACGACCCCGCTATTATCGTTGCCGGCGCGATCCTCGGCGGGACCCTTGCCGCGGGCACACATCTAACCAAGGCCGGCAGCCGGGCGCTGATTAATACCTCTCCCGAGCCTTTCACCAACGTCGCCGCGTCGGTCGGCGAGGAAGCGCTGGTCATCGGCGGGCTGTATGCCGCACTCCACCATCCGCTGGTTTTCCTCGCCCTTCTTGCGGCATTCGTCCTGCTCGTGGCCTGGCTGCTGCCAAAGCTGTGGCGCGGGGTACGTCAGGTCTTCAGGCGTCTGTCAGGCACCGCGCAGGAAACGGGCGCCAACGCCTGAGCCAGTCTGGACTTGGGTACGGGTCGTGTCGCATTCGTCTGGCCTGTAGGAACGCCGTAACCGTCCGGCCAACCCGTCTATGAAGGCGGTATAGAGCGGTGCAAGATA
>DAITBA010000022.1:0-50407 GCA_036824005.1 Rhodocyclaceae bacterium | reverse complement strand
ACCCAATACAGTGCTGCGAAGACTATGCGGCATTATTTAAGACGCTATGTTTAGTTCGTCGAAGAAAGGAATCACGTCGGGCACGAACAAGTCCAGCAGGAACAAACCCAGCACCACCGCGAAGAGCTGGGGGAAGCGCAGTCGCGAGGCAAAACGCAGGATGAAGGCAGAGATCGGATTGGCCATGGGCGTCAGCATGCGAAAAAAGTCGGCGCTCGGGCGCGCATCGCGGCCGCCTCAAGCGATGGCGGAGTCTTGCCCCTGTTTGGCGCGCCGCCACGGCGCCACCACGCGGATTTCGCGCGCGGGAGCCTCGATCAGACGATGGAACATTGCCCCTGCGGCCGTACTTGCGGCCCACGCCGCCAGCATGCCGGCCAGGTTTGCCGCTGGATCGTCGCCGACGATGCGAAAGAATAGCGCGTTGACCGCCAGGCACACCGGAAAGTGCACCAGAAAGACGGAGTACGAGATTCTGCCGAGTAAGGCGATCGGCCGCACATCGGGCCAGCGTTCCAGCACGTTGTGTCGGCGGGCGATGCCGAGCGCCAGTGCCGTGGCAAGCGCGACGCCGATGCGCACACGGAAATCCAGCGCCAGCGCAGCCGCGACCACAACGCCGAGCAGCGCGAGCCAGAGCAGCGAGCGGCCGCGTCCCGCCGCCCAATAGCACAGGGCGCCGAGCCCGTACGCCCCGACGAAATACAGCGCCGAGACATCCCACGTAGCGTCGCGATTGAAATAGAACAACGACGCGCCCGCTGCGACGGCAAGCAGCACCGGGCCGAGATATCGCCCGCGGAGTGCGCGCGGCGCCGCGTGCCGTCCCAGCCACAGCAGGGCGACGGTGAGCGCGAAAAGCTGGAAGTCGATGGCGATGTACCAGATCCCGGCGGACAACGCCTCGTAGCCCAACAGGTCGTGGAGCAGCAGCCCGTGCGCGAGAAGCTGCAGAACCGATGGCGCGTGAGGAACGGAATGGTGCTCCATCCACATCCGCACCAGCGCCGAACAGCAGATGGCCACTGCAAGTGCGGTGACGTAAGGAACCACGAGCTTCACGTAGCGACGCCAGACCAGGCCCAGGGCATCGTCGGCACTCAGTCGGCCCCTGGGCGCCAGGGTTCGCGCCGCAAGAAACCCGCCCATCGCAAGAAACACCTGCACTGCCAAGCGCCCGTGCTCGCTGAGCCAACCGATCAGCGCCGGCGCCAATTCATGGGCGGCATCGGACATCGGGCCGTAGAACGCCAGATGATGCAGCACGATGAGCTGCGAGGCGAGTGCCTTCAGCGCATCGACAAAAGGAAGTCTTGTACTACTGCTCGTGCTCATGGCGAGGTGTAACGCACGACCCTATCAAGAGGAACACACCGCGCGCATGGCCCGCCGGGCACATCGCCTAGGTTGCGCTGCGCCAGATGGAATACCGGCGGTCCCTTCGGCGAGCAGTCGCCATGCGCCGCGATGGAGTAACGCATGCGGGGATCACTCCCACTCGATCGTCGCCGGCGGCTTGCCGGAGATGTCGTACACTACCCTATTGATGCCCCGGACCTCGTTGATGATGCGGTTGGACACCTTGGCCAGGAGACTGTGAGGCAGCTCGGCCCATTGGGCGGTCATGAAATCCTGGGTCTGAACCGCGCGCAGGGCAACGACGTGCTCGTAGGTGCGGCCGTCACCCATGACGCCCACCGAGCGTACCGGCAGGAACACGGCGAAGGCCTGGCTGGTCTTGTCGTACCAGTCTGCGGCGCGCAGCTCGTCGATGAAAATGGCATCGGCCCGGCGCAGCAGATCGGCGTACTCGCGCTTCACCTCGCCCAGGATGCGCACGCCCAATCCTGGTCCCGGAAATGGATGGCGATACACCATGTCGTGGGGCAGGCCGAGGGCGATGCCCAGCTCGCGCACTTCGTCCTTGAACAGCTCGCGCAGGGGCTCCAGCAGCTTCAGATGCAGCGTCTCGGGCAGGCCGCCGACATTGTGGTGGCTCTTGATGGTATGCGCCTTCTTTGTTTTGGCACTCGCCGATTCAATGACGTCCGGGTAGATAGTGCCCTGCGCCAGCCATTTGGCGTTGGCAATCTTCGCCGCCTCGCGCTGGAATACCTCGACGAATTCGGCGCCGATGATGCGGCGCTTCTGCTCGGGCTCGGTGACGCCGGCCAGCCGCCCGAGGAACTGCTCGCCGGCATCCACGTGGATCACCTTGACACCGAGGTTGCGGGCGAAGGCCTGCATCACCTGCTCCGCCTCGTTCAGCCGCAGTAGCCCGTTGTCGACGAACACGCAGGTGAGCTGGTCGCCTATGGCGCGGTGGATCAGCGCCGCCGCCACCGAGGAGTCGACACCGCCGGAAAGTCCGAGAATTACCTCTTCGTGCCCGACCTGGGCACGGATCTTTTCCACCGCTTCGGCAACATAGTCGGGCATGTTCCAGTCCCGGCCGCAGCCGCAGATGTCATGGACGAAGCGGGCGATGATCTCCCTGCCCTTGAGGGTATGGGTGACCTCCGGGTGGAACTGCACGCCGTAGAAGCGGCGCCCCTCGTCGGCCATGCCGGCGATCGGTGTAGCGTCGTTGCCGGCGATCACCTTGAAGCCGGTCGGCAGTTCGGTGACCTTGTCGCCGTGGCTCATCCAGACATCGAGCAGACCGTGCCCCTGGGCGTTGGTGCGATCCTCGATGCCCTTGAGCAGCGCCGAGTGACCGCGGGCGCGCACCTCGGCGTAGCCGAATTCGCGCTTGACGGCGTTTTCCACCGTGCCGCCCAGTTGCGCGGCCATGGTCTGCATGCCGTAGCAGATGCCCAGCACGGGCACGCCCAGTTCGAAGACGATCTGTGGCGCGCGTGGTGTCTCCTGTTCCGTTACCGAGGCCGGTCCGCCGGAGAGAATGATGCCGTCGGGTGCGAACGCCCGAATGAAATCTACGCTGACATCGAAGGGATGCAGTTCGCAGTAGACCTGCTGCTCGCGCACGCGGCGGGCAATGAGCTGGGAATACTGGGCGCCGAAATCGAGGATGAGAATCTTCTTGTGGCTCATGGACGCATCCGAAGAAACAGAAAAGGCGGCCGAGGCCGCCCCGGGTCGATCATGGCGCGCTCATTCGACACGATAGTTCGGCGCCTCCTTGGTGATCTGCACGTCATGGACATGGGATTCGCGCACGCCGGCGGCGGTGATTTCCACGAACTGGGCGCGCTGGCGCATTTCGTCGATGCCGTTGCAGCCGGCATAACCCAGGGACGCCCGCAACCCGCCCATCAACTGGTTGATGACCGCCACCACCGAGCCCTTGTACGGCACCCTGCCTTCGACGCCCTCGGGCACCAGCTTGTCGGCGTTGGCCTCTGGATCCTGAAAGTAGCGGTCGGCGGCGCCCTGCTGCATGGCACCCAGGCTGCCCATGCCGCGATAGGACTTGTACGAGCGCCCTTGAAACAGCTCGATTTCGCCCGGTGCTTCCTCGGTGCCGGCGAACAGGCCGCCGAGCATGACTGCACTGGCACCGGCGGCGATGGCCTTTGCGATGTCGCCGGAATAGCGCACGCCGCCATCGGCGATCACCGGCACGTCGGTCTTCGCCAGCGCCGTGGCGACATTGTCGATGGCCGTGATCTGCGGCACGCCGACCCCGGCAACGATGCGCGTGGTGCAAATGGAACCCGGACCGATACCGACCTTGACGCCGTCGGCGCCGTGATCGAGCAGCGCCTTGGCTGCGTCGCCGGTGGCGATGTTGCCACCGACCACGTCCACCTTTGGAAAGTTCTTCTTTACCCACTTCACGCGATCGAGCACGCCTTGGGCATGGCCGTGGGCCGTGTCCACGACCAGCAGGTCCACGCCGGCGTCCACCAGCGCCGCGGCGCGCTCCTCCGTGCCCTCGCCAACGCCGACCGCCGCGCCCACGCGCAACCGTCCGAGCGCATCCTTGCACGCCAGCGGATGCTCGGTGGATTTGAGGATATCTTTTACGGTGATCAGACCGCGCAGCTCGAAGTCACCATTCACCACCAGCACCCGCTCCAGGCGATGCTTGTGCATGAGCGCCTTGGCCTCGTCGATGTTGGTGCCCTCCTTCACCGTTACGAGCCGCTCGCGCGGCGTCATGATTCGGGAAACCGGCTGGTCGAGATTGGTCTCGAAGCGCAAATCCCGGTTGGTGACGATGCCCACGACCGAGTTGCCCTCGACCACCGGCAGTCCCGAAAACTTGTGGCTGCGGGTGAGGTTGAGCACCTCGCGCACGCTCATGGTCGGCGGAATGGTGATCGGATCCTTGAGCACGCCGGACTCGAAGCGCTTGACTTTGGAAACCTCCGCCGCCTGGTTCTTGGGCGTCATGTTCTTGTGCAGGATGCCGATGCCGCCTTCCTGAGCGAGGGCGATGGCCAGACGTGCCTCTGTGACCGTGTCCATGGCCGCCGACACGACGGGAAGGTTCAGGCGGATGTTGCGCGTGACGCGCGTGGCGAGGCTTACTTCGCGGGGCAGTATTGTCGAATGGGCGGGAACTAGCAGAACGTCATCAAAGGTCAGCGCCTTGGAAATCAATCGCATGACTTTTATCCTTGATCACAAATACGTATTATACGTTCCGAGCCCTGCCCCGGCAAACTCACGGCCATCCGGCAGGCCCATAGCAGGAGATACGAATGCAAAAGACGGTTGCGCTCATTCTGGCGCTCGTGGCAACGGCGGCCATGGCGGGCGAGATCTACATGTGGAAGGATTCGAGCGGTCGGGTGCACTATTCCGACACCCCGCCGCCCGGGCAGTCCAACGCGCGGGCCGTGCGCAGTTCGCCGGAGCCGGCGCCCAAGCCACAGCCGGCACCGGCTGCCGGCCAGAGCGGCCAGCCAGGCGCAGCGCCGCCGGCGGGCCAGGCGGCGGCACCAAAGCAGAAGACCATCGCCGAGCAGGAGCTGGAATTCCGCCAGCGCCGTGCCCAGGCCGACGAAGCGCGCGCCAAGGCGGAAAAGGAGCAAGCCGCTGCCGAGGAGAAACGGCGCAGTTGCGAAAGTGCCCGCAATCAGCTCGCCGCCCTGGAGTCCGGCCAGCGCGTCGCGCGCTTCAACGACAAGGGGGAGCGCGAATTCCTCGAAGACGCCCAGCGCGCCACCGAGGTCGAGCGCATGCGCAAGATCGTCGCCGACGCCTGCAAGTGATCTGAAATCAGCATCGGGCCTGAGACGGCCCGAGCCGGCGCAGGGCGAGCGGGCCGCCCTGCCCGCGCTTACTCCTCGCCCGCCGGGGCGTCGCCACCGCCTTTCTTCATCACCTTGCCGTCCTCCGCCCTTTTGCGTCGGATCTCCTTGGGATCGGCAATGAGCGGGCGATAGATCTCCACGCGGTCGCGATCGCGCAAGGCTGCGTCGAGCTTGGTCAGCTTGCCAAACACCCCGACCTTGTTTGCCTTGACGAGATCGATCTCGGGATGCTTCTGCAGCAGGCCGGAGGCATCCAGCGCCTGTTTGACCGTGCTGCCCGCCGGCAGCTGCACGTCCACCAGTTCCTGCCGCTCGGCCACGGCGTAGACGACCTCGACGTTGATGGAATCGCTCATGGCTCACCCGGGGCCGTAGGATAAAGGTGGCCGGCCCGCTTCACGAACGAATCCACGAACGTGTTGGCGATGTGATGAAACACCGGGCCCAATGCCTTCTCGAGCACCTTGGCGGAAAACTCATAGTGCATGCTGAACTCGATCTTGCAGGCGGTATCGCCCAGGCTCTTGAAGTCCCAGGTTCCTTCGAGGTGGGTAAAGGGACCCTCGCGCAGCCGGATAAGCATGTGGTGCGGGAACGTTTTGTCGTTCTCGGTTGAGAAGCTGGCTTTGACGCCATGGTAGTTGATATGCAGACGCGCCGCGGTGCGCAAGGGCGTGCGCTCGATCAGTTCAGTGCCGCCGCACCAGGGCAGGAACATCGGGTACTCTTCAACCCTGTCCACCAGCTCGAACATGCGCGGCGCGGGGAATTCAACCAGAACGAGTTTCTTGACCGCGGCCATCGTCGCAGGAACATCGCACGGTGCTGATAGAATCGCGGATTCTAGCGCAATCCGCCGCCCGGCGTCGTCATGAGCATTGTCGAGAACAAGAAGGCATTCCACGATTACTTCATCGAGGAACGCTTCGAGGCGGGCCTGGTACTCGAGGGATGGGAAGTCAAGGCGATCCGGGCTGGCCGGGCGCAGCTCAAGGAAGCCTACGTCGTACTGAAAGGCGAAGAGGTGTTTCTCATCGGCGCGCACGTGAGCCCGCTGCCGACCGCCTCCACGCACGTTCACCCCGACCCGACGCGCACGCGCAAACTTCTGCTGCACGCGGAGGAAATCCGTAAGCTGATCGGCAAGGTGGAGCGCGCCGGTTATGCCCTGGTGCCGCTCGATCTCCACTACACGAAGGGGCGCGTCAAGATCGCCATCGGGCTCGCCCGCGGCAAGAAGCAGTACGACAAGCGCGAAACGGAAAAGCAGCGCGACTGGCAGCGCGAGAAGGCGCGGCTGATGCGCGTCAAGGGCTCATGATCTCTGACCGGAGCCGCTCGTCAACGCGGCCGGGCCGTCCCTCGGACACGGCACTGCTGGCGCTGATTACCGGCTGCCTCATGTTGCAGCCCCTGTCCACGGATCTCTATCTGCCGTCGCTGCCGCATCTGGCGCGCTACTTCGAGGCGTCGCCCGCGGCCGTCCAGCAGACGCTATCCCTGTTCGTCATCGGCTTCGGCGCCGCACAGCTCATCATCGGCCCGCTGTCGGACCGCCACGGACGGCGGCCCGTGCTGCTCGTCGGGTTTGCCGTTTATATCGCCGCCAGCATCGCCTGTGCGCTGGCGGGTTCCATGACCGGACTCATCACCGCCCGTTTCTGTCAGGCGCTCGGCTGCTGTGCGGCGGTCGCGATCGCACGGGCAGTGATCCGCGACGCCTACGCACCGGAGGAAGGGGCGCGGGTGATTGCCCACGCCAGCAGCCTGCTCGCCGCGGCGCCGATCCTCGGACCGATTGCGGGAGGGTATCTGCAGGTGAGCTTCGGCTGGCGCGCTGCCTTCGTCGTGCTGACGGCATTCGCACTGTGCTTGATGTTCGCGGTCTGGCGCAGCCTGGGCGAGACCAATCAGCACAAGACGCCGGAGGCTACCCGGCTCTCCGGGCTCACCCGAACCTACAACGAGATCCTGCGCTCGCCGACCTTCTGGGCCTACACGGCGCCGGGCGCGCTTTCCTATGCGTCCATCTTCGTCTTCATCTCCGGGTCCTCGTTCGTGCTGATCAATGTCCTGAAAATGCCGACCGAGTACTTCGGCTTCGGTTTCGGATTCGGGGTGGTCGGCTATCTGGTGGGCACACTGCTCTGCCGGCGCCTGCTGGGAACGATTGGCATCGCACGAACGCTGACGACGGGAACGACGCTGTCCGCCTGCGCCGGTCTGCTCTTCATCGCTTTGGTCGCGGCCGGAGCGCACCACTGGGCGACGGTGATCGCGTGTCTGTTTCTGTGCATGTTCGCCCACGGCGTCAATTTCCCCTGCGCGCAGACCGGTGCCGTCGCCCCGTTTCCCCGCCAGGCGGGTGCCGCGGCAGGATTGTTCGGCTTTTTCCTCATGTTGACCGCATTTCTCGTCGGAACGTGGGTGGGCGCCAGCCACGATGGCACGCTCTACCCGCTGGCCTTGATCTCGGCTGCCGTCGGCATCTCGGTCCTGGCCGCCGCGCAGCTTTCTTCTCGCCATCGGACGCTTACAACAGCATGAACACTCCCATTGCCCCAGCCTTTCTGCAACTCATGGAGCGCCTTGCCGCAATGCTCCCGCTACCGCGCGTGCGTGCCCTGCATCTGCCACCTTTCTTCGACCAGCTTCCCGGCAAGGACGCTGAATTTTGCGCACTCGAACTGGAGGACGGATCCATTGGACTCTCCTACGTCTGGCTCGACGGAACCTTCGCCGCCCTGCGCGAGAACACGGCGGTACGCGACATCGCCGGCGCCGATCCGCTCAGCGTGGCACGCGGCTACGGCCAGGCCGACGCCGTGGCCCGCACCGTTGGATTCGCAGGGGTCAATGCCCTGTCGCAGCACCTCTTTGCCCGGGCCGGCTACGAACCTGATGCGACGACCGACTCCGTCGGCCTGCTGGCGGCGGAAAGCTGCGATCACGTCGGCATGGTCGGGCTGTTCCCGCCTCTCGTTGAGCGCATCCTCGCCACCGGTGCAAGGCTCACGGTGGCAGAACTCAAGCCGGAGCTGGCGCAGGAAAACGGGCGGATGCGCGTGACACTGGACGTGCGGGAACTTGCGGCGTGCAACAAAGTGATATCCACGAGCACGATCCTGCTCAACGACACGCTGGACAACGTGCTCGGCGCGTGTAGCGGCGCTACCTACTTCTCGGTCATCGGGCCAGGCGCGGGATGCCTGCCCGATCCGTTGTTCGCGCGCGGCGTGAGCACCATCGGCGGAACACGCATCGTTGATCGGGAGCGTTTTCTCGCTGCTCTGGCCGCTGGCGAAGCGTGGCGCGGCGCGGCCCAGAAATACTGCATTCGGCGGGAGAACTACCCGGGAGTCGCACAGCTCATCGACCGCGCCGTCGGCGGACTCAAGTCTTGAAACGCCCGAGTACGCCGCGCACCGCCTCCTGCACGTCGGCGGGCAGGAGGACGATTTTGGCGTTGCCGGACTCGGCCAGTTTCGTCACTGAGCCGATGTACTTCTCGCCGAGCAGGTAGAGCATCGGCGTCGGCTGGTCGCCGATGGCGGCGGTGACGCGGCGGATCGACTCGGCGGATGCTTCGGCCAGCGTCACCTGGGCGGCGGCGTCGCGCTTGGCACTCTCCAGGCGGGCATCGGCTTCGAGGATCGCCGATTGCTTTTCGCCCTCGGCCTTGGTCACCATGGCCTTGCGCTCACGCTCGGCGGCCGCCTGCATTTCCATCGCCTTCTGCATCGAAGGCGAGGGTTTGATGTCCTGGATCTCCACCGACTTCACCGTCAGCCCCCAGTCGATCGCCTCGTCCGAGATGCTCTCGCGCAGGCGTACCTTGATCTTGTCGCGGGAGGATAGCGCTTGGTCCAGCTCCATCTCGCCGACGATGGAGCGCAGTGTCGTCATGATCAGATTGCGAATCGCCTCGGCAAAATCCGTGACGCCATAGACGGCCTTGACCGGATCGGTCACCTTGATAAAGGCGATGGCGTTGGTGACGATCACCGCATTGTCGCGCGTGATGACCTCCTGTTCCTGCACGTCGAGGATGATGTCTTTGGTCACCACTCTGTAGGAAATGCGGTCCAGGTAGGGAACGATGATGTTTAGGCCCGGATGCAGCGTGCCGTTGTACTTGCCCAGCCGCTCGACAATCCATTCCTCGCCCTGCGCCACGATGCGTACGCCCTTGAACAGCGTGACGGCAGCAAATACGAGTACCGCCAATACGACTGCGAAGCCTGCGGTCATGTTCTCTCCCTATGCCTTTCCGACTTTGATGAAACTTCCCTCGACGGCCAGCACCTTCACCCGCTCGCCGCTCTTGATCGCATCATCGGCGATGCAGTCCCACACTTCCGCGCCCACCAACGGTTTCTGAAAGCGCACCTTGCCCCTGCGAAACGGCTCGACGTCCTGGATCAGCATCCCCACTTCGCCGACGACGTTGGCATCGGACATGCCGACCCGGGTCTTGTGGTGTCCAGGCCGGAATATCTTAAACCAGAGGAAAACCATGAAAACCGAAGCAATCGTCCACGACAGGAGCTGTGTCGTCAGGCTGAGATCCTGCACCAGAAGCATGACCAGCGCCACGAGCAGGGCGCCCAAGCCGAACCACACCAGCACGAAGGCCGGCACGGCCAGCTCAGCCACGATGAGAGCGATGCCGAACACCGCCCAGTGCCACCATTCAAACTGCATCATTTCTCCTCGATCACCGCGCCGCGACTGACGCGGCCGGTCCTAATGGGCCTGCCCGGCAAGGCGCACCCAGGTGTCCATCACGGTGTCCGGGTTGAGTGAAATGGTCTTGATGCCCTCCTGCATCAGCCACTCGGCGAAGTCCGGATGATCGGAAGGCCCCTGGCCACAGATGCCGATGTATTTGTCGAGGCGGCAGCAGGTCTTGATCGCCAGCGACAGCAGCGTCTTCACCGCAGGATCGCGCTCGTCGAAGCTCCCGGCCACCAATCCCGAATCGCGATCGAGGCCGAGGGTGAGCTGGGTCAGGTCGTTGGAGCCGATGGAGAAACCGTCGAAATGCTCCAGGAAGCTCTCGGCCAGCAGCGCATTACTGGGAATCTCGCACATCATGATCAGCTTCAGGCCGTTCTCGCCGCGCCGCAATCCGTGGGCCGCCAGCAGTTCCACCACCTCCCGCGCCTCCTTGACGGTGCGCACGAAGGGTACCATGAGCTGGACGTTGACGAGCCCGATCTCGTCACGCACCTTGCGCATTGCCCGGCACTCCAGCTCGAAACAGTCGCGGAAATCGTGGGCGACGTAGCGCGAAGCGCCGCGGAAGCCGAGCATGGGGTTCTCTTCCTCCGGTTCGTAGATCTCGCCGCCGAGCAGCTTGCGGTACTCGTTGGACTTGAAGTCCGACAGGCGCACGATTACCGGCTGCGGATAAAACGCCGCGGCAATGGTGGCGACGCCTTCGGCGAGTTTGTCGACGAAAAACGTCTCGGGATCGGCATACCCCCGGGCGCGGCGCTCGATCTCGGCGCGCAGCCCGGCGGGCAGGTGATTCATCTCCAATACGGCCTTGGGATGAATGCCGATCATGTTGTTGATGACGAATTCCAGCCGCGCCAGTCCGACGCCGCGGTTCGGGATCTGGGCGAACTCGAACGCCAGCTCGGGATTGCCGACGTTCATCATGATCTTGACCGGCAGCTCGGGCAGATCGCCCAGCTCCTGCTGCGTCACCTCGTATTCGAGGCGACCGCGATAAACGTAGCCCGTGTCACCCTCGGCACAGCTGACGGTGACCTGCTCGTCCTCGGTGAGCGTTTCCGTGGCATTGCCGCAGCCGACGATGGCCGGAATACCCAGCTCCCGGGCAATGATGGCCGCATGACAGGTGCGACCACCGCGGTTGGTGACGATCGCCGCAGCGCGCTTCATGACCGGCTCCCAATTCGGGTCGGTCATGTCGGTGACGAGGATGTCGCCGGCCTGGACGCGGTTCATCTCCGTGGCGCTTTCGACCACGCGTACGGGACCGACGCCGATCTTCTGGCCGATGGCCCGGCCCGTGACGAGCACTTTGCCGTGCTGCTTGATGCGAAACTTCTCCACCGCGCTGCCGGCCGCCTGGGACTTCACCGTTTCCGGACGCGCCTGCAAGATGTAGATTTTGCCGTCGGCGCCGTCCCTACCCCATTCGATGTCCATCGGCCGGCCGTAGTGCTTCTCGATCGTCACGGCATAGCGGGCAAGCTCCAGCACCTCCGCTTCGCTCAGGCAATAGCGATGGCGATCGGCCTCCGCCACGTCCACGGTGCGGGTGGACCGTCCGGCTTGGCGCGCGTCCGTGAATACCATCTTGATCAGCTTCGAGCCGAGGCTGCGCCGGATCAGCGCCGGCTTGCCGGCGGCAAGCAGCGGCTTGTGAACGTAGAATTCATCGGGGTTGACGGCCCCCTGCACGACCGTCTCGCCCAGTCCGTACGATGCGGTGATGAACACGACATCGCGAAAGCCCGACTCGGTGTCCAGCGTAAACATCACACCCGAGGCGCCGACGTCGCTGCGTACCATGCGCTGCACGCCTGCCGAGAGGGCGACATCGGCATGGCGGAAGTTCTTGTGCACGCGGTAGGCGATGGCGCGGTCGTTGTATAGCGATGCGAAGACCTCCTTCACCGCATGCATGATATTCTCCAGGCCATGCACGTTGAGGAAGGTTTCCTGCTGTCCGGCGAAGGAGGCATCCGGCAGATCCTCGGCAGTGGCGCTGGAGCGAACAGCAAAGGAGGCGCCGGCAGCGCCGTCGGCAGCGAGCGCTTCGTAGTGGTGCCGGATCTCCTGCTCCAGTCTGTCCGGAAACGGCGTATCGACGATCCACTGCCGGATAAGGGCGCCTGTGCGCGCCAACGCCTCGACATCGTCCACGTCCAGCGCGTCCAATGCCGCATTGATTCGCTCCGCCAGCCCCTGGTGGGCGAGAAAATCGCGATACGCAGCAGAGGTGGTGGCGAAGCCGCCGGGCACGCGCACGCCGGCGCCGGCCAGCTGGCTGATCATCTCCCCGAGGGATGCGTTCTTGCCGCCTACTTCGCCGACATCACCCATGCGCAGTTCGTCGAAGCTGATAACGTAGTGAGTCATCGGAATCCTTCCAGCAATGTTTGAACAAATGACATAGACGTCCTATTTTATCTTTTTCGAACGCCTGTTCGCTGAGAGTTTCTTATTGTTGGCTTGAGCCGAGTTTATGAGCCAGACCCCGATACGCACGGTTTTCTTCGTCTCCGACGGCACCGGAATCACCGTCGAGACCCTCGGGCACAGCCTGCTCGCCCAATTTCAGGGCGTGGAGTTTCGGCAAAAGCGTGTGCCCTTCGTGGATAGCGTGGCCAAGGCGCGCGATTGTTTGCTCCAGCTCAATCATGCGCGCCAGGCCGACGGCCAGCGCCCGATCGTGTTCACATCCCTCGTGGATGTGGAGGTCGTCGCGACGCTGCGCCGAGCAGACGCGTTGTTCCTCGACCTGTTCGAGCGCTTCATCGGACCGCTCGAACAGGAGCTGAACGTGCGCTCCACCCATGCCGTGGGCCGCTTTCATGGCATCGCCGACAGCCTGGAATACAAGCGGCGCATCGAAGCAATCAACTTCACCTTGATCCACGACGACGGCGAATCCAGCGCCGGATTGGGTAATGCCGATGTTATTCTGATCGGCGTGTCCCGCAGCGGCAAGACGCCGACCAGCCTGTATCTCGCCATGCAGTTCGGCGTCAAGGCGGCGAATTATCCGCTTATCCCGGAGGACTTCGAGCGGCGCAAGCTGCCAGGCGCCCTGGACAAACACCGGGGCAAGCTCTTCGGGCTGACGATCGATCCCATGCGCCTGCACCAGATCCGGCGCGAACGTCGCCCCGACAGCCGCTACGCCTCCGTCGAGAATTGCCGCTTCGAGATCGAACAGGCACAGAAGCTGATGCGCCGCGAAGGCATCCACTGGCTCGACTCGACGACCAAGTCGATCGAGGAGATCTCTGCCACCATCATGCAGGAACTGCGGCTCAATCCAAATCCGTTTTGACATCGGTCAGGTGCCGAAGGCGAAACGCGCGTCGGCTGGCAATCATCCACATGACCGACTTGACGCATCCGGTCATTGGTCTATCCTTTTGGTCAAGGAGGCACGGATTAGTGGCATCGATCAAAGATAACGTCCGCACGCTCTTCCGCATTCGCGTATCGCGTCGGGTTCCGCCCCCGGGACCGAAGCCGAGGTACGGTGCCATCATCGTCTGCAAGGACGTGCAGATGGAGGTGGATACCGATCTCGACGACGATCTTTGGGACTGGCTGGTGCTGATGGGTTGGCGCCAGGTCGGTGTGCGGCTCGACCGGCGCCGCTATCGCCGCGCGCCAGAAGGCGCGTGCGCGGCGCTCAAGCATGCCAGCCTTGGCGAGCGCGACATGCTCAATCGGCGAATCCTGCGCAAGGCCGGCTGAGGCAGCGCGGCGCCGCCCGCCTGGTGCGCATATTTGTGCGCGCTTGCCGCGATATCATAGAATCACGGGACGATCGGGCAGCTCATTGGGATTGACGCCGCTGGCCGGAAAATGCCGGCACAGCAGCGTATTGATCTCGGCGATGGCCGCCAGCGCGCCCGCGGCAAAATCGCCGGCGCGAAAGGCAAGCTCCATTTTCCTGCAGATGGCATCCCATTGTTCCTGTCCGACCCGGGCATTGATGCCGCGGTCGGCAACGATCTCCATCTTGCGGTCCACAAGCTGGACGTAGATCAGTACGCCGCTGTCGTGCGCGGTATCCCAGACGTGTAGCGCCGAGAACGCTTCGATCGCCCGGGCGCGTGCGCTTTCGTCGCGCAGCAGCGCTGCCATCGGCAGTCCGGCCTCCACGGCAAAGCGCAACTCGCCTTCGTGGCCACGCTCGGACTCGGCTATGGCGCGTTCGATGCTGATCAGCACATCCGGCGGAAAGGCCCGTCGCGCCATCCAGTCCGGGGTCATCAGGTGCCTGAGGAGACGTTTGATCTGCACCTTGCCTCCCTACCAGTCGCCCGAGGCGCCGCCGCCGCCGAAGTCACCGCCGCCGCCACTCCAGCCGCTATCGGACGAGCCGCCCCAGCTGCCGCCGCCCGTCCCGCTGCTCCAACCCCCGCCCCAGCCGCCGCCGCGCGAGCTGCCGAGTCCGCCGCCGCGACTGGCGAACGCCAGGACGAAAACGAAGACCAGCACTGCCGCCACCGCCGCCGCGAGTAGCGAACCGGTGATGAGCATGGCAATGAAGCCCACCACGCCGCCCGTCGCCAGTCCCCCGAGCAGCCGCCCAAGCGCGGCACTGAGTATGCCCCCAACAAGTGTTGCCACCACCAGCCCAACGACCAGAAGCGTCTCGAACTGATCGCCGATGTTCTGCCCGCCGCGGTCGTCCGCCGCGGAAGAGGCAGGCAACTGCTCGCCGGCAACGAGGCCTTGGATCTTGCCTGCGCCAGCGCGAAGGCCGCCGTAGTAGTCCCCCGCCTTGAAGCGCGGTGTGATGGTCTCGGCGATGATACGCTTGGCAAGCGCATCGGGTATGGCGCCTTCCAGTCCGCGGCCGACTTCGATGCGCAGCTTGCGATCGTTCTTCGCGACGATGATCAGCACGCCGTCGTCGAACGTCTTGCGCCCGGGGCGCCACGTTTCCGCCACGCGGATGGAATACTGTTCGATGGCCTCCGGTTGCGTCGTCGGCACCAGCAGGATGGCGATCTGGCTACCGCGGTCCTTTTCGAACTGGGCCAGTTGCTGCTCCAGAGTGCTTATCTGTTCCGCCGACAAGGTGCCCGTCAGATCGGTGACGCGCGCATGAAGCGGTGGCACCGCCACCAGATCCTGGGCAACTGCCGCGCGCGGCCAAGCCAGCGCGAGCAGCATCAGCGCTACCGCCCATATCCACGGAATCAACATGGACGAGCGGTCACGATGGGCATCCATAGGCACTGCCCATCGCCTTGCGCCCATGCTGCGCTCAGTAGCCTGCCGAAAGCGGGCTCGCCGGCCGGGATGCGACCGATTCACCACCGGCTGGGGCATTGCCGCTCGGTGCCTGGCTGCGTGGCGCGTCGAACTTGATCGCCGGCGGTGTCGAGATCGCCTTCTCGTCCTCGACGGCGAAGTTGGCTTTGGTTTTGTAGCCGAACATCATGGCCGTCAGATTGTTGGGGAACACGCGAACCGTCGTGTTGTATTCCTGCACCGACTTGATGTAACGGTTGCGGGCCACGGCGATGCGGTTCTCCGTGCCTTCGACCTGCGCCTGCAGGTCGCGGAAGTTGGCGTCGGCCTTGAGCTGCGGGTAGTTCTCCGCCACCACCAGCAGGCGCGCCAGGGCGCCGGACAGTTCACTCTGCGCCTTCTGGAACTTGGCGAAGGCCGCCGGATCATTTACCAGTTCGGGCGTCGCCTTGATGCCGGCGACATTTGCCCGGGCGTTAGTCACCGCCGTCAGCACCTCTTTCTCGTGGGCAGCATAACCTTGTACCACCTGGACCAGATTCGGGATGAGATCGGCGCGGCGCTTGTACTGGTTCAGCACCTCAGACCAAGCGGCATTGACCTGCTCGTCGTTGATCTGGATCTGGTTGTAACCGCAGCCGGACAGCAGCGCCGCGACCAGCGACAGCAGGGCGAACAATCTGAGGTGCATGGCGTTCTCCTTTCTTGCAATTTGCTATTGGTATCGTGGGGCGAATGTGGGGCCACCGAAGCGCTTCTTCAAGTCACCGCAGATCGGGCTCGAAGAACACCCAGCGCGCACTCGGAAAGCGTTCCTGCAGCCGGGCCTCGACGGCATTGACGGCGTGGATCAAGGCGTCGCCGCTGATCGTGCCCGAGTCCGCCATGCGCGCTTTCACCGCGACAACCATCTTCTCGCCCCAGGCGAGCGTGATCAGATTGAGTACGCAATCGACCTCCGGCTGCGACTCGATGAAGCGACGCAAATCCTCGCGCGTCTCCGGCGCCACCGACTCGCCGACGATCAGGCTTTTCACCTCGCGCATGATCGCCACCGCAATCAGCATCAGCACGAGTCCGACGCCGATGGTGCCGAGCGCATCGAACAACGCGTTGCCTGTGATCACCGCCAGCGCGACCGCCGCGAAGGCGATCACCAAGCCGGCCAGCGCGGCGATGTCCTCACCGGCCACCACCATCAGCTCCGACTGGCGGGTCTCCCGAAACCAGCGCAGGAACGGCTTGCCGCCCGCCTCCTTGCGGATCTCCTTCATTGCACCCCAGAGCGAAAACGCCTCCAGCACCACTGCCACCGCCAGCACCAACAGCGCCACCTTGCCATTTTCCATGGCTTGCGGATGCAGCATGCGCTCGACGCCCTCGTAAACCGAGAACGCCCCGCCCATGAAGAACAGCAGCAGAGCGACGATCATCGACCAGAAGTACACGACCCGATGATGCCCGAGCGGATGGTCGTCGGTCTCTGGACGCGTTGCCTGCTTCATGCCCAACAGCAGCAGCAGCTGATTGGCACAATCGGCAGTGGAGTGAATCGCCTCGGCGAGCATCGAACCGGAACCGGTCCAGGCCGCGGCGGCAAACTTCGACACGGCGATGCCGCCGTTGGCGCCTAGCGCGTACAGAATGGCCTTGACCGGACCTTGGGAACCGTGGGACATGGGCGCGTTCTTCCTGGCGGGAAAAGCGCGCAGTTTACCCGCGCCGAGCCTGCCGCGGGTGAGCCACGCCGATCCGCCTCCCCGGTCAGATGGGCTTGAACAGCTCGTTCAGCTTGTCCTGTGCGGCGCGGCGCAGCTCCGGCGTGGCGGCAGGGTCGATGGCGTCCCGAGTCAGCGAATAGGAATAGTCCAGCAGCTCGACGAAGCGCGCCTCGACGGCGGCAAGCTGCTGCGCATCCAGCCGCTTGGACACGCCATAGCGCGCCATCATCGCCCGCAGCGTCGCCAGGTCTTCGGTGACCATCTGGGCGCGCGAGGCATGGGCGAAGTATTGGCCGCGTTCCGCGAGCACCTTGCCTTCGCCGATCATGCGCTCCAGGTGGGCGCGATAGGCGCGGGCGAGCTCCGGCGCACGACGCACCAGCATGGCGTTATTGCTATCCATCATGAAGCTGCGCACGTCGACGTTGGCCGAGCCTATGACGACGGCCTCGCCGAAGACGGATACCTTGCTGTGCAGCGACAACGTGCGCCCGCCCTTCGGCGCCTGGTATTCGTAATACTCGAACCTGGCGCGACGCTTGGGATCCGAGCGGGCGAGATAGTGCTCAACGAAGGCCTTGATGGAATGGCGTGAGAACAGATTGACCACGCTCAGGTCCGTGGTCTCTATGGAATTGGTCAGCACGCGCACGGTTACGTGGGAGCAATCCTGCCGACCGTCCCACAGCTCCGCCAGCGCAGCGCTCAGATTGCCCGGTGGGAAGAAGTAGGCATTATGGAGGATGACCTGCTGCGGACTGTCCTTCGTGGCTGCGGCGCAAATGCCGCGCAGGCCTTGCAGCCAGACCTCGTGGATGTGCTTGCCGCCGGCGCCTTCGCGCCCGGCCTGGGCGCCATACAGGCGACGGCGCTCCGAGCGTGACAGGGAGCGGTTGAAGTGAAGATTCTCCAGGTAAAACAACTCGGCGCCGGCATCGACGGCAAATGCAGGACTGGTGACGTCGCTCGCGCCAGGCTTGTATTCGTTGCGGTACTTGGCTGCCCGCACGTCCAGTTCCTTCGCCCGCTGGGCGACACGCTCGTCCAGCGTCCGCGCACTGCGCCGGAATATATCGTCGATGCATTTTTCCCGGGCAGCGGCCGCAGTTGCCCGGGCGCAGGACTTCTGCGCCGCACCGTAGGCCTCCAGATTGGCGACGAAATCGTTCGGCGCATGGCTCCTCACTTCGGCCAGCGTCGCCACCATGTCGCGGAACTGCCACAGGTCGTCGAAGCTGTGTGCCAGTTGCCCGCCGCCGTCGGTCAGGGCCGCTACCAGATCGGTGTCCATGAAAACGTACTTGTGCACCAGAGGATTGCTGCGCATGTGGTAGGAATCCTCGACGTTGCGTCCGCCCAGCTGAACGAGCGCACCATCGGCAAGCAGCAGCTTGTGGTGGGTGAAGTCCGTGAGATGATCCCAGTCGCGCAGGCTCTCGGCGCTGGTCTTCCGCTGTGCCGGCAGGGCGCCAAAGAACGTATTGCGCACCGGCGCGAGCTGCTCGCCGTACAGCGAGGACACGAACAGCAATTGCACCTGCGCCTCGAGGCGCTGGAATAGCGAGCCGGTGCGCGCCTCCCAGTAAAGCTTGCCGACGCGCTTGAGATTCTCCATATCCTGGGGAGAGCCGCCGGACGCGCCGGCCTTGAGCGCCTCGACGTCGAGCTGCTGGCCACGCTGGATCGCCAGAGCCATGACGTCGGGACGTTTGGAATATAGCCCCGAGAGGAACAGGCCGGAGCCGCCGGTGTTAATGTTCGAGATATTGCGCAGCGTCGCCGGCTCGCTGTCGATGCGCTCCTCGGCGAACAGGCGGTCGACCGCGGCAAACTTCTCCGCCGAACAGCTCGCCGGCGGCGTCGTCTGCCCCGGCAGCGGACTGCGCCCGCAGCCCATCGTCATGTATGCGGCATCCTGCACCAGGTTGCGCGTCGGCCGGTTGTAGAAGCGCACCTCGATCCGGCCGGGCCCCTCGGCCCCGCGCCGTTCCAGCAGGGTGAACAGGTCCAGACGCTTGTAGTTGGTGTGGTAGTCCACCAACAGCCGCACGTGTACGCCCCGCCGTGCCGCGGCAATCAGCGCCTGCGACAGCACGGACGAACTGTAGTCGTCGCCGTAGATGTAGTAGACCAGATCCAGGCTACGGGTGGCGCCCTCCACCAGCTTCAGTTTCGACTGGAACGCTGCATCGTTGTCGGTGAGCACCGTCGCGGTGCTGATGGCAAGCGGTCCCGCAGAGGCTTGCCGTGCCACATCGCCACCGATACGCGATCCGGGCTCGGGCGCCATGCTAGCGCAGCCGGCGCCCAGCAACGAGGACAAAAGGAGTGCGGCATTTCTTCGATTCATGACTGCTCCTCATTGGAAGAGTTCGTTCGCACCGGAAGCTTTTCCTGGGCCAGGGCGACGAAGCACTTCAGGGCCGATGCCCAGAACATAGCAGAAACAGCGCCGAGGGGAAATCGGCTCAGGCGCTCTCGCTGCGGCGCTTCAGCGTGGCGCGGGCAAAGCACAAGTCCTCCCAGGCCTTGGCCTTGTCAGGCAAGTTGCGCAGCAGGTATGCCGGATGGTAGGTCACGATCAGCGGCGTGGTGGCGTATTCGAACACCCGCCCGCGCGCGGCGGCGATCTTGACATCGGCATTGAGCAGCGTTTGCGCCGCCGGCTTGCCCAAGGCAACGATCAGCCGCGGCTGAAGCAGCTGGATCTGCCGCACCAGATACGGATAGCACGACGCGGTCTCCTCCGGCTCGGGTGTGCGATTGGCAGGTGGCCGGCACTTCACCGCGTTGGCGATGTAGACCTTGCGCCCGCGTTTCAGCCCGATGGCAGCGAGCATGTTGTCAAGCAGTTTGCCCGCTTGTCCGACGAAGGGCTCGCCGCGCTCGTCCTCCTCCGCGCCGGGACCCTCGCCCACGAACAGCCAGTCGGGATGGATGTCGCCGACGCCGAGCACCGCCTGTTTGCGCTGCTCACACAATCGGCAGGCGCGGCACGCGGCAACGGCGTCCTTGAGCTGCGGCCAGTCCATGGCGGCGATCTGCGCTACGCGATCGTCCGTTGCCGGTGTCGGCGTCACGGCGGTGCTGCCGACGGCTGTCGGCGTTTCGTCCGCGACCTGGGAGTTGTGCTGGCGCAGGCGCCACAAGGGCGCCAAGCCCATCTCGCGCAGGATGGAGGCACGCCGGTCGCTCATCGTCCGCCGGGCGCCATGGTCACAACGCTGCGCGCATGACGATGCCATCCTCTCGCCCGCCCCTGGCTGGATAGTACCCGCGTCGCACGCCGATGGCATTGAAGCCGTTGAGATTGTAGAGCGCCAGACCGGCGAAGTTCGATGGCCGAACCTCGAGAAACATCTGCAGCGCCCCCGCTCCCCGCGCTACGGCGAAGAGATGCCGTAGCAGCGCCGCGCCATGGCCGCGGCGCTGCCACGGCCGCAGCACGCTCAGGTTGAGCAGATGGGCTTCGTCCAAGGATAGCATCATCACGGCATAGGCGATCAATACCGGGCCCTGCCTCGTTACCCAGGCACTGTAGCCGGCGGCGAGCGAATCGCTGAAATTCAGACGCGACCACGGAAACTCGTACAGGGTCACTTCGGCCGCCACGACCTCATCGACGTCTGTTTCCTGCATGGGCAGGAACCGCGGCGCATCGGCGAGCACCGCGCTCACGCTTTGCCTCCCCGAGCCAGCCGCTCGGCAGTCGTCAGCGCGACTTTGTCGCGGACATAGAGCGGCTGGGCCATCGCCGCATCCGCCCCACCGTGGCGCGCCAGGCGCCGCACCGCCAATTGCGCCACCATTGATGCCATGGGCATTGCCGCAGCGTCCACCGATGCCACCGCGTCGCCGAGCCGCCCGCGCAGAGCCTCGCCGTGGACGGCAAATCCGGAACCGCAGCCATGCCAGCCGCGGCCGGGCGGCTGAGTCGCGGCGGCGGGTGGGAGCACACAGGGCCCGATAACGGTTTCGATGTCATCGCTGCCGACGCGATAGGCAGCGCAATAAACTTCGTCCATCCGGGCGTCGATGGCCACGTAGCACAACGGCTGCCCTGCTGAGCAGGCCACGGCTTCGAGGCTGTTGACGCCGATCACCGGCCGATCGGCACCGAAGGCGAGGCCTTGGGCAACGCCGCAGGCAAGCCGCAGACCGGTGAAGCTCCCGGGCCCGGCGCCGAAGGCGATGGCGTCCAGGTCGGAAAGCCGCAGCCCCGTCTCGGCGAGAAGTTCGGCCACCTGCGGCAGCAACCGGGCCGAGTGCGCCTCGGATCGCTCGCTGCGACGCTCATGGACGCGTCCATCCCACCACAGAGCCGCCGAGCCCTGCTCGGAGGAGGTTTCGATTGCCAGGAGTTTCATGGGCAGGGGCATTGTAACCGAGGCGCCGTGCCCTCGGACGCAGGCACGGCGCATCGCTCATGCCGCCGCAAAGCGTGCGCCGACGCACGCCCCAACGTCGCCGGATGACGCCGTGCACGGCGGGTTCCCTCGGGCGGCATCGATGGCGGGATCAGCCTGCGTCTAGGACGCCGCGGCCATGGGCATTTTGACCGGACTGTGCGCTGCCAAGGTTCGATCCATCGGCCGGGCTATCGCGCAACAGCGCCGGCACGTCCTGGCCGGGCTGGGAAGCGTTCGCCTTCCCGGCATCCTGGCGTGAGCACTCGCCGAGGGTAAAGTAGAAGGTCGCGCCATGGCCCTCCCGGGCCTGCGCCCATATGCGTCCACCATGGCGCTGGATGATCCGTTGAACCGTCGCCAGGCCGATGCCCGAGCCAGGGAAATCGGCGGCGCCATGCAGGCGGTGGAAGGCGGTGAACAGACGCTTTGCATACGCCATGTCGAACCCGGCACCATTGTCGCGCACGCAATAGGCATCGCCCTCGGGCGTCGTCTCCTGTCCGAACTCGACGCGGGCGCGCGCCGTCTTGCCAGTGAACTTCCAGGCATTGCCCAGGAGATTCTGCAGGGCGATGCTGAGCAGCACGGCATCGCCCGTCGCCTTGAGCCCCGGCTGCACGACGCACGCCACCGAGCGCTCCGGCTCCATCCTTTGCAGCTCCGCCAGACACTCGGCGGCGAGCTCGGACAAGCTCACCGTGGCGCGGTGCATTTCACTGCGGGTGACGCGCGCCAGCTTGATGAGATTGTCGATGACCTCAGCCATGTACTGGGCCTGCACGCGTACCCGGCGCAGATACTGCAGCCCCTGATTGTCCAGTCGGTCGCCGTAGTCCTCCATCAGCGCCAGGCTCCAGCCGTCGATGGTGCGCAAGGGCGCGCGCAGGTCGTGGGACACGGAGTAGCTGAAACTCTCCAGCTCCTTGTTGCTCGCTTCGAGTTCCGCCGTGCGCTCGCGCACGCGCCGTTCCAGCGTCCGTGTCAGCTCCTGCACCTGCTGCTCGGCGTGCTTGCGCTGGGTGATGTCGCGCGCCAGGCCGACGGTGCCGAGCAGCCGGCCGTCATTGTCGAGCACCGGCGCCTTGAAAACTTCCTCCCAGCGCTGTTCGCCCCCCTCCCCGCTCCGGCGTTCGAACTGCCGGGAGACAAGGCAGTCCATGACCTCGCGGTCCTCGGCCTGATACTGCCGCGCCCGCTCCGGCGGCCAGATGGCGCTGTCGGCTTTGCCGATGACGGCGTGCGCACCGGATTGCCCGCAGGCGCGCACGAGCGGCTCGTTGACCGCCAGAAAGCGCCCCTGCGTGTCTTTGAGCCAGATCTGATAGGGGAAGCTGTCCATCATCGCCCGCAGATAGGCCTGGCGCATCTGCAATGCCGATGCCATGTCGTTCAGGGCCATGGCAAGGCGCCCGAACTCATGCCCGCCCTCGGTATCGATGCGGGCGCCGAGCTTTCCCTGCCCGACCCGGGTGACCAGGTCGATGAGGGGTTCGACGCCGCGTCGGACAACGCGATTGACCGCCGCCGCCACCAGCAGACTGAGCGCGGCCGCCACGAGCAAGACGACGAACAGCCCGACCTCGGCGATGCGCTGTGCCTGCCGCGCCTTGACGTTCAACGCTTCGGCCGACTGCAACTGATGACGATAGAGGCGCTCCAGCCTTGGTTCGACGCTTCCCGCCGCGTCTTGGTATGCGGACATGGTGATCTGGATCTGCTCGGCGACGGACAGATACTCGTGAAACGCGTCGCGGTAGTCGTCCGTCAGGCGCATGAGCAGCAGCTTCTCCGCCGTCGGCATCGCCCAGCCATCCAGCACCTGCCGGAAGCGTGCCACGCCCCGATCGAACGCCAGCGCGTCCGCTCGTGCCGCCGTGGCGATGCCCTCGCGCTCCAGGCGGCGCAGGTGCCAGTATTCCGCCCGCACGTGTCCCGGGGCATGTCGGCGCGACAGCACGACCTCGATGCGCTGGGCGGTAACGCTCAACAGAGCGCGCTCGCCCGATTGTTCGTCGCCGATGCGCCCGCGCAGCTCGACCGCGGAGCGCAACTGCAGCTCGTAGGCCTCAAGCGCGCGTTCGATCTCGTTGATATCGCGCAGCGTATCCACGTCGTCCACCAGGCGGCTGATCTCGACCAGGTTGTCGCGCAGGATCGCGAGGTTGTCGGTGACGCGGGCGAGCTGATGGGAGCGCGCCGCGCCGTTGCCGGTGTTCCGTTCGAGAAAAAATAGATCCTTCTCGTCGCGGCGCGCCTTCATCATCGCGACATTGCTCGCCAGCGAGAGATCGGCGATCCGGTCGTGGACGTTGCTATTGGTGTCCAGTGCCGACACCATGCGGTTGCCCATCCAGACCGACACGGCGACGGTCACCACGCACAGGGCGATGACCAGGCCGAAGCCGCCGACGATGAGCGCGCGCAGCCCGATCGCCTGGCGTACCCGCCCAAGCGGTTCGGCATCAGCTTCGGAGCCGTGTTCGATCATGACTGCCAGCGTAGAAGAATAGTGGCATGGTTCAAATGCACGGACATCCCGTGCGTCGCGCGACGCCGGGATGCAATCTCTTCTCCGTGGGAGCGGATGTGGGGAGACGGGGCGCGACGCCCCGAAGGCGCTAGATTATCAGCGAATGCGCCGCGCTGAGAAGTCCTCTTCGATGTTGTCGCGGAAGTAGCTCCAGGCCGAGCCCGACGAACTCAGCCGGCGCCACACCTCCTGACCCACGCCCTGATACTGGACGAGCTTGCCGTCGTCGAACTCGACCTGCAGCAAGCGCGCCGAGGCGTCGTAGCCGACGGCGCGCAGCCGGCCGGAATTGAGTCGCTTCATCTCGATTGCCATGTCGTCCTCCCTGGATTTGCCGCGGCCAGGGCTTGGACATCATGGCCGCGCGCGCCCATGATGTCTAGCCCCTGAGCAGCGGCAGCAGCTCGAAATTTCCGCCCAGAATAGCCGCCGATTCCATCCCCCACCACCGATCCAATACGGTTGCATAGAGGCTGCGAAAGTCGACGCCGAACGGCAGGTTACCGTTGCCGTCGAGCCGTCCCAGATCCGACGCAGCGCCATGAAGGCCGCCGCGTACCTTGCCGCCGAGGACGAGATGCGCGGCAGCGGTGCCGTGATCGGTGCCGCCACTCAGGTTTTCCCGCGGACGGCGGCCGAACTCGCTGTAGGTTAGGACCAGGCTCTCGTGCCAGCGTCCGAGTTCGATCAGTCCGGCACGCAGCGCGACGAGTCCCTGCGCCAGTTGCTTGAGCAGCCCCGCGTGGATGCCCGCCTGTGTATGGTGGGTGTCGAAGCCGTTGAGCGACAGCCGCAGGGCTGCGATACCCGAGCCAGCGGCGATGACCTGGCACGCGGTCCGGATCGCCCTGCCAAAGGGATGGGGAGGGAACTCAGTGCGCAACGCTTGGCTGGCGGCGAGCCCACTCGCCGACCGGGCGATGTCCCTCTCCGCCTTGACGCCGTGGGCCAGCGCCGCAGATGCCATGTCCTGCCCTCGCATGGCGAGCATCGCCTGGCGCAGGAACTGCTCGGTGTCCGACAACGAAACGACCCGCGGCCCCGTCCCGGTGAGCGGCCCCAGTTCCGGCGCGCCAATCACGACGCCGTCGGCAGCGAAACCCGACTGCGGCGGTTTCGAGCACAAGGCGCGCGCCAGCCAACCATCCGGCAGATACTCGCCGCTCTTCGATGCCGTGTCCCAGATCTCGATGGAGCGGAAATGGGACAGATTGGGGTGCGGGTAGCCAAGCCCCTGCACGATCGCCAGTTCCCCGGCTTGCCAAATTGCCATCAGGGGCTCGAGCGACGCATGCAGGCCTAGCCGCTCGTCCAGCCGCAGAACGCCATCGCGTCCAATGGCCAGGCGTGGTCGCAAGGCATGGTAGGCGGCGTCGGCGTACGGAATCACCGTATTCAGGCTATCGTTGCCTCCTTTGAGCTCGACCAGGATCAGGAGCCGACGACGGTTCTCCGGCTGGACCGCGAGCGGCGCGGCGCTTACGTCGAACCTTGGCAATGCCACGGCAAGGCCGCCACTGCCCAGAAGTCTGATGAACTGGCGGCGTCCGAGCACGGTCGGCGTCATTTCAGTTGATAAATGGGGTCTTGTGCCAGCAAGTGGATCAGCGCCCGATGGTGGATCGGTGTCGGCACCGATTGCACCGTTCCGCCCGCGGGGAGCACCGTCGACGCGTTCAGCCCGCAGGTTTCCACCTCACGGAGCCAGGCTGCGCTGTCAAAGTGAAGATCCGCCAGCGCACCCGACAGCCGACACTCCATTGCGCCGCCATGGTGAGCGGCGGCGTCGCTCTGCCGTGCAGCCTCGGCCACAGCCCCCTGTGGGAGGCGGTCCACCGCGTGCTCGCGGGAATACCGAGCAGGTTCGGCGGTCTCCCCCGGCGTCGGACCAAAGCCGGTGGGACTCAGGAGATGCCGCGCCTCCTCCACCGGCATGGCCGCAGCCAGCCCCGAATTCGGCAAGAGCATGCGGGTAACGATCAAAGCCCAGGCGAAACGGCCGACCTTCCGTTTCGCAGCCGCGACCGATGTCACGATAGGTGCCCGTCTCGACATCGCCGGCGAGGGGCGGTCAGCGGCGCAGGTCGTCTTTCGCCGGTGAAAGGCGGTCCGCGCCACGATTGCGCGCCAGCGGCGCGGCGACGAGCTGCAGCTTGCGCCGCAGCGGCCGTCTGCTGCGCAGGTCAGCGCGCGAGCGATCGCACGCGGTCAGCCCGGCGGCGATCAGGACGTTGGCCAGGGCGGCGATGAGTATCGATGACATTGGACTCTCCGTTGGTTACCAGCGGCGCTGCCGCGGCGGACGATCGCCCCGATCCCGATAAACATCGCGTCCGGCATCGAAGATGTCCTGACGCAACTGGCGGCGCTCCTCCGGTGTGAGCCGGCCGCCCGGACGCGCATCGCGCGGGGGCGGGGGCACGAAGGCGCGCCCCGCATCGGGCGGCAACGCTCGTTCCTGCTGCGGCATGAACGGCCCGCGCCGCGGGAAGCGACGGTCGTCGCCCCGCTCGGCGTAAGCCGCGCTGCTCAGCAACAGGCAACTGAACGCGACAAGAATGCCTGCTCGCCAATCAAGACCTCTCATTCCGATCTCCGCGTCGGCAGGCAATCATGCCCTGCAAGGCATGCCTTGCCTGCTCGTTCAGCGCCTTTCGGCGTCGTGTTTTTCCTCATAGATGTTCTTGCTGGTGGCGTTCAGATCCTGATGCAGATCCTTGCGCTCCGCCTTTGTTAGCACCCCGTCGGACTTGTACAGGCGTTCTTCCTGGCGAATGGCGCGCTGCTCCTGGCGCAATTCCGCCACCTCGTCGCGGGTCAGCTCGCCTGAGCGCACACCCTGAGCAATTCGGCCCTGCTGATTGTACTGTCGGGCGTTCACGCCGGGGTCGCGGGTTGCCGGGTTACCCGGCTGGCCGCCGGCCCAAGGCATCTTCTGGGCGTCATGTTTCTCATTGTAAATGTGACGATTGGCTACGTTAAGATCGTGCTGCAGGTCGGCGCGCTCGGCACGGGTCAGCACGCCGTCGGACTTGTAGCGTCGTTCCTCGGCACGAATGCGCGCCTGCTCGCGTTCGAGACGGACGGTTTCGCGCGGCGTGAGCTGCCCTGAGCGCACGCCCTGGCCGATGCGTTGCTGCTGGTTGTACTGGCGGGCGTTGACGCCGGGGTCGCGCGGGCCGTGGTCGCGGGCAAGCGCCGGCAATGCCGTCGCGAGAACCACAGCGGCAAGGCTGCTGAGTGCGATGTTTTTCATTGTCATCTCCTTGATCAACAAGACGTTAGCGTAAGTTCTTGGTTCGCGGGGCGCCTGCCCCTTGGCGTCGACGCCGAGTACGTTCTGGCGTTGTATGCATGGTAGGGGTGCCTTGTAAGCAAACTGTGAGCCTCGCCGGCGCGTTTGTAAGCATTTGTTTCCAGAGCGCCGACGCGCCAACATCTTGTTACGGATTCGTCCGGGCTGACGGGCGGCACACTGGAATCGCAGCAGCGAACTCGCTAGGATTGGCGCCATGACCCAGCACACGAAGCAGAAGGTACTTGTCGTGGATGACGACCTGCGGCTGCGCGATCTGCTCAGCCGCTACCTCGGCGAGCAGGGTTTCGCCGTCAAGGCGGTGGAAAACGCCACCGCCATGGACAGGGCCCTGAGCAGGGAAAACTACGATCTGCTCGTGCTCGATCTGATGATGCCCGGTGAGGATGGACTGGCGATATGCCGGCGTCTGCGCGGCGGCGCGGACACGACGTCCCGGGATCTGCCCATCATCATGCTCACCGCGAAGGGCGACGACGTGGATCGCATCGTCGGCCTGGAAATGGGCGCCGACGACTACCTGCCCAAGCCATTCAACCCGCGCGAGCTGGTCGCCCGCATCCACGCCGTTCTGCGTCGCCGCGCCCCTGCCGCGCCCCCCGGTGCCCCCGCCATCGACGAAGAACAGCTCGCCTTTGGCAGCGTTGCCGTCAATCTCGCCACTCGCACCTTGGCACGCAACGGCGAGACGCAGACCCTCACCACCGGTGAATTCGCCGTGCTCAAGGCGCTGGTGAAACATCCGCGCATCCCGCTGTCGCGGGATAAGTTGATGGAGCTGGCGCGCGGGCGGGAGTACGAGGTCTTCGACCGCAGCATCGACGTGCAGATTTCCCGGCTGCGCAAGGTGGTCGAGGACGACCCCGCCCACCCGCGCTACATCCAGACCGTGTGGGGGTTCGGCTACGTCTTCGTACCCGACGGCACAAAGCAGTAAGCGAACGTGAGACTCTGGCCGCGCACGCTGCTGTGGCGCACCTTTCTGCTGCTCGGCGCCCTCATGCTGCTGTCGGTGCTGGCGTGGTTCCAAATCTACGCCTACTACGAGCGCGAGCCCACGGCCAGGCAATCGGCGCAAATGATCGTGAGCGTGGTCAATCTGACCCGTACTGCCATGATTACGGCGCAGCCGGACAAGCGGCGCGACCTGCTCGTGGAGCTGTCCGACACCGAGGGCATCCACATCTACCCCACCGAGAGCGATGACCGGATCGAACCCTTTCCTGACGCGCCGCTGTATCGCATGATCGCTGACAACGTGCGCTGGGAACTTGGGCTGCAGACGCGCTTTGCCACCGAGGTGGACGGCGAGCCCGGCGTTTGGGTGAGCTTTCGCATCGACGACGACGAGTATTGGATGGTGCTGCCGCGGGAGCGGCTGGAGCGCACCTTTCCCGCTCAATGGATCGGCTGGGGCGCCGCAGCTCTCTTGCTTTCTCTGGCCGGCGCCTATCTCATCGTTTTCCGCGTAACCCGGCCGCTCAAGGCGCTGTCGGCTGCGGCGCGCGCCATCGGCCAGGGCGACCGCCCCCCGCCGCTGGAGGAACGTGGTCCAAGTGAGCTCGCCACAGTCGCTCGCGCCTTCAACCAGATGTCGCGCGATCTGGCCCGACTCGACGCCGATCGAGCCCTCATTCTCGCCGGCATCTCCCACGATCTGCGCACGCCGCTGGCGCGGCTGCGGTTGGGCATCGAGATGAGCGGTGCAGACGAGGCCACCCGCGACGGCATGGCGGCGGACATCGAGGACATGGACAAGATCATCGGCCAGTTTCTCGACTTCGCCCGCGAGACTTCGGGCGAGGCGCCGGAGCTCACCGACCTTAGCGCCTTGGTCGCCGAGGTCGCCGAGCAATATGCCCGGCGTGGCACGGTCATCGAAACCAAGTTCGAGCCGCTGCCCGCGTTAGCCCTGCGGCAGAAGGCGATCCGGCGCGTGCTCGCCAATCTGATCGAAAACGCACTGCGCTACGCCGGCAAGGATGCGCCGGTCGTCCTGCAGACGCGGCGCGAAGGCGGCTGCGCTGTCTTTGAAGTGCTCGATCGCGGCCCAGGGATTCCTGCCGGGCAGGTCGAGCGGCTAAAGCGGCCGTTCACGCGACTGGACGGCGCGCGCACCGACGCCAAAGGCGCCGGGCTCGGCCTGGCCATCGTCGATCGCATCGCCCGCAGCCACGGCGGCGAGCTCCGATTGTTGCCACGCGAGGGTGGCGGGCTGGCTGCGCAGGTGAGAATTCAGATTAACAATAGGACGTAACATACTGATGTCGAAAAACTCACGTGCAACTGCCTACGCATTGATGGGCGGCGAAGCGGCGCTGCGCATGCTCGTGGCGCGTTTCTACCGTCTCATGGACGAGCTACCCGAAGCCTATGCCATACGCAAGCTGCACCCCAGGGACTTGGGCAGCTCCGAGGAGAAGCTGTTCATGTTCCTCTCGGGCTGGCTGGGCGGTCCGAACCTGTACATCGAGCGCCATGGACATCCGCGCCTGCGCGCCCGCCACCTGCCATTTCCCATCGCCTCGGCCGAGCGCGACCAGTGGCTGCTGTGCATGCGCCTTGCCATGGAGGAATGCGTCGCCGACGCGGCGCTGCGCGAGCGCATCTTCAGCGCCCTGGCCGACCTGGCCAATCACATGCGCAACACCGAGGACCAGCCGTAACGCTGCCAGCCCTTCATTCTTCGCGCCACACGGTCCTGCCGGTGCGATCGATCCACATGCCCTGCAGAGCGATCTCGACGTAGGCAAGCCCCTCCGAGAAATAGCCTGCCTTGTCGTAACGGGGCTCAATACGGTAGCTGCCCGTGCGATCGATGTAGCCGAGTTTGCCGGAATGCTGCACCAGCGCCAGGCCATTGAAAAACGGGAATCCTGCGTCGAACTGGGGAGCAATGACGAACCTGCCGGACGTGTCCAGGTAGCCGACACGGCCATCCACGGCGGCGCTGGCCAGACCGTCCCGGAACGGGGAGACCCCGCCCACGTACGTCGCTTCGATGACGAAGTCGCCGTTGCGGTCAACGAATCCCCAGCGATCGCCGATGGCCACCCCGAGCAACCCCTCGGACAGTTCCGGATTGGCGCCATCGAAACGCGGTGCCACGAGGGCCTTGCCGTCGCGATCGATTAGTCCATATTTGCCTGAGCGCTTCACGACCGCCACGCCCCCTTCGAACGCTCCGGCCCAGTCATAGACGGGTTCGACGACCAGGTGTCCGCTCCGGTCGATGTAACCATAACGGTGTTCCAGGGTCACCGCCGCGCGCCCTTCCTTGAACGGACCGGCGGAGCCGAAGCGCGGCGCGACGACCGTCCTGCCGTTGGCGTCAATGTAACCCCAGGCATCCCCCACCCTGACGGCGGCCAGGCGGTCGTGAAAGCCCATGGTGTCGTCGAACTGGAAGGGAATGACAAGCTTGCCGGCGCGGTCCACGAACCCCCAGGAGTCCCCTTCCCGAACCGCGTATAGCGGGCCGCCGGGGAGTCCCTGGGAATTTGGCGGTGTCGTCCGCACGCCGTCGTACCGAATGGCGACGACGGCGTCGCCGTGGCGGTCGATGAGACCGAACTTGCCGTGGCGGCTGGCGAGATACAGACCGTCCGCGGGCGCGACCCGGACCTCAACGCCCGACGGGACATCGGTTGCAACGCCACCCTCATTGCCGATGCGCAGGAGCGCCGTCGCCACAACGGCAGCGCACAGGGCGGCCGCTGCACCTAAGACGATGCCGCGCCGCGGCAGGCGTTGCCAAGGTCTGATTCCGGCTCGCGACGTTGCCTCGACCGGGGCTTCCGGAACGACGACCCGCTCGCCACAGGTCGGGCAGAACTTGGCGCTGGCGGCGATCCGGGCGCCGCACTGGTCGCAGTACGCCAGATCCCAGACCGCGACAGCGGACATGCCCTGCGCCATCGGTCAGTCGATTGTGGTTGCCGAAACCACCGTACGCTGCTCGGCCTGCGGCTTGCGCCCGGGGCATTCCGGCAAGGTTCCCCAGGCGCCCGTCGTGCAGTGCTTCCATTTCGCGCGCTCGATGCACACGGTGCGCTCGAAAAAACCGTGCTTGCGGCACTTGTCCATGTCGCCGCGCAGCGCCACCAGCCATTCCGGATCGCTTGAGACGGGAGGCGATGCCGCCGCGACCGGTTGCGGCGTGGGCGGCTCTGCCGGTGCGGCCGGCGCCGGCTCGGCCTCGGCAATCATGGTCTTTTCCTCCCGCGGTTTATCCGGCACGCTTTTCGTCCGGGTGCCGTTCGCTTTCCTGGCGTCCTTGCCTGCGACATCCTTCGTTGCCGTCTCCTTGCCAGTCGATTCTCTGACAGTTGTTTCCTTAGCGTCCGGCACCTTGGCTGCAACGTCCCTGCTTGCCGTCTCCTTGCCGGCGGATTTCTGGTCAGTTGCGTCCTTCGTGGCCGCAACCTTCGATGCAGCGTCCCTGCTGGCCGTCCCCTTGGCGGCCTTGTCCTTGCCAGCGACCGGCGCGGATTGGACCGCTGCCGCCTGCGCTGGTGCTTTTGGCTGGCGGAACAGCTCGGCCGTGTCACCGCCGGGTGTACCCAAATTCAGCGACACCGGCTGCGGAATGCTCGAAAACAGGGTCGCCAACTGAACCTGACCGGGCGCGCTGGCCCCGGGGCCTTGCTGGCCCGACGTCGCTGACGGCGCTTGCGCCTCAGGGGCGGCCGGAATATGCGACGGCTGCGAGGCGGCGAATGCCAAGCCGCGGTCGGCATCCTCGGCCCGGTCGAAAAAAGTGGAATACAGGGTGCCGAGGCAAATCATCGCTGCCGCGACGACGATAGGCATGACACGGCGTTCGAACTGCGCCTGCCACGAAAGAAGTGCCGCATCGGCCGCAATCTGGTTACCGCGGTCTTCCACGTCGGACAAGCGCTGGGTAGCGCTCGTCCCCGCCGATTCCTGCCGGCGACGGCTCGGCGCCGTTTGCGCAGGCACGGGAAGAGGCGTGGCATCGACCGCGTCTCCGCCCGCCAGTTCAGCTACCAGGGGCAACGCCGGCTTCTGCTCGTCCGCGGGCAAGGGAGCCGGCAATCGAATGGAGACTGGGGCAGCGGCGAGCAGCGCAGGCAGGGGGCTCATCGCCGGCAGCAGAGCCTTGCCGCATTCGGGGCAAAAGCGCATGCCTGGCTCATACGGACTGCTGCAGGCGCTGCAGTGCTTCAATTCGATCTGGATTGCCTGCGCCGAACCGATTCTGCCGCCACATCTGCGACAGAATTTTGCATTTGGGTTATTGACAAACCCGCACGACATGCAGTGCATGCTTCCCCTGCCTTGTTTTCTGACCTCCGTGCTACGCTACTACTTCCCGCTCACCTCGGCAAGGTCTGCGCCTGAAAAAATATCGGTCCCAGGGAGCCTTTCTTCCCCGAGGGAAATCCCGTCATGCCAGGTCGCGGTCGGCGAGCCTTGCCCGCAAGCGGCGGCCGTGGGCATGGCGCGCCCGCAGCCGGGGATCGGTGACGACCTTGCCTACCGTCTCGCCGACCACCATCACCACACCCAGCAAGGGCAGCACCAGCATCAGCCCGGCGACGCCGGCCACGGCGCCGCCGACGAAAATCATCACCACGGCCACCAGCGGATGGATGCGCAGGCTGCGGCCGATCGTCAATGGCATGATGACGAAATCGTCGAGCATGCGCACGAACAGGAACAGGGCGATGGTGCTGTAGGCGACCCAGCTCTGCTCTGGGAAGTCCGTCGCCGCGACCAGGACCAGCAACAGGCCGCCCAGTATGGATCCGACATAGGGAATCCAGGCCAGCACTGCCGCCGTCATGCCGAGCAGGATTGGCGCGGCGATACCGATCAGCCACAGCCCGAGGGCAAGCAGGCCACCTTCGATCACCGTCAGGTAGATAAGGCCGCGGAAATAGGCGCGCGAGGTCCGGTCCACCTCGTGCAGCAGGTACAGGGAGCGTTCGAAGAACGCGTTGGGCACGGCACGGCTGAGAAAGCGCTTGAAGCGCGGCCCGTCACGTAGGAAGAAGAAGACCAGAAACGGTGCCAGCAGCAGCGACGGCAGCCAGGCCGCCACGGTGACGACGACGGTCGTCAGATGCCGCTGGGCGAAGTTCTCGCTCAGATCGGCGATGCGCAGGGCGAAGTTCTCGCTCAGATGAGCCCGCTGCAGCCAGGCAAACTGCTTCTCCAGCAGCAACAGGGAGTTCTTGAGAAAGGCAGTGCCGCCGTCGACGTAGCGCGTCACGAGCTCCTGCCACGCCATCGCCTGGGTCGTCGCCCAGGGCAGAATCAGCACGCCGCCGAGCAGCACGAGCGCCAGGAATCCCGCGATAACGGCCGCCGCAGACGCATTTCGCCCCATGCCGGCGAAAACCAGCCGCTGCATTGCAGGCTGCAGCAGGTAATAGAGAATCAAGGCGATCAGAAAGGGGACGACCAGCCATAAGGTGCTCTGGAACACAACCAGCAGCAGGCACGTCGTGGCGATGATCGCCACCCAGACGAGAGGACCGGAACCGCTCGCCTCGACCTCGACCTCGGCGTCGTTGCCGTTCATGTGAGCTGCCGCGCCGAAGCGCTGCCCATGGCTTCGCGCAGGCGCCGCGCGATGTGGCGCGCGAGTTGCAGCGATACCTTCGAGGCGATCAATGCATGCGTTTCGAGCAGGTCCAGGAAGTCGTCGCGGAAGAACACCGCCAGTACGCAGTTCTCCGCCGCGCGCGCCTGCGCCACCCGCGGCCCTTCGTCGAGCAGCGCCAGATCGCCGAAAAAGGTGCCTTCCCCCAGCTCGGCAATCCGTCCATCGTCCGGCTGCCCCTGGCGACAGATGAGCACGGAGCCGCTGAGGATGAAATAGATGGCCTGGCCCTCGTCGCCCTCATCGAAAATGACTTCGTCCTTGACGTAGGAGCGCTCGTGCAGCAGACCATCGACGATCTTTAGCTCCCGCGGCGTCAGGTCGGCGAACAGGGACAAAGACCTGAGCCTGCTCAGGCGCGAGGAGCCGTCATGACTGCGCACAAAACCGAAGGCCACGAGTACGAGCCGCGATGTCAGGGACGTGGAATTCTAATGCATGTCGGCGGGCCGTGCCGCAGAGTGCTTCTTGTTGCCCGAACCTTGTCACGGGACTAAGCTATCGTGGCAGGTTCACATCATCGAAACACCATCGGGGGAACACATGGCCAATACCACCTGGATTCTCGTTGCCAACTCCAGCCAGGCGAAGCTCTACGCTAATCACGGGCCGAAAAAGGGCCTGACTCTGGTGAAGGAACTGGCACATCCCGAGAGCAGGTTGAAGAATGCCGATCTGGTCACCGATCGCGCCGGGCACATGCAAAGCGCGGGCACCGGACACGGCTCGCGCCAGCCGCCGACGGAACCGAAGCAGAACGAGGCGCGCCACTTTGCCCAGGAACTGGCCGGGGAATTGAACCACGGCCGCACCTCGAACCAGATGCAGCGCATCATCCTCGTCGCCCCCCCGGCTTTCATGGGCCTGATCAACTCGGCTCTGGACAGCCAGACGAGCAATCTCATCAGCGACAGGTTCGAGAAGGACTACACCAAGACGACGCCCAAGGAGCTGGCAAGCCACCTGGAATCCTGCATCTTTCTCTGACGCGAATCGTCTCGCCCCGTCACTGCGTGCGCAGGGGCCAGCGGCCGATGATGCGGTAGCTGGCACCTTCGCGCGCAAGCTGCGACTCGACCAGTACGAAGGCATCGACGCGCCAACGGATGGCCGGCGCGGCGGGCAGATCCTTGTCGCAGCCGGCGTTGCGCAACAGTGTCACATGAGCCGCAAAAGGTCGGGTATCGAGCGCGAATGCGGCGGCACGCAGTCCGCCGTGCAGCGCCGTCGCCAGGCGCTGCAGCGGCTCCGGCGTGACTTGGCATGCGACCCAGACGATGCGCCGGCGGCGCAGCCACTGCAGCCGGTCGAGTTCCAGCTCGAATGCGCAAACGTCCAAGCCGGCGGCGATTGCCCGCAGGCGCTCGATCCCGGCCCCTGTGACATTGCCGACAAAAGCCAGCGTCATGTGCAGGTTTGCGCCGCGCAGCGCCCGCCCGCCGCAGTGCCGCTGGGCGTCCAGCGCCAGCGCCGCCAGTTGCCCGCTACACGCCGCGTCCGGCCACAGCGCAAAGAAGACGCGATGAAGCTCGGTTCGCCCCGCCTTGCCCGTTTCAAGCGCCATCCGGCCTTAGCCGCACCACGAGCGCGACTGCCTGGGCGGCGATACCCTCGCCCCGGCCGACCACGCCAAGGCGCTCTGCCGTCTTCGCCTTGACGTTCACGCATGTCGCCGCGACGCCGATGTCGTCGGCGATGTTGGCCGCCATGCGTTCGAGGTAGGGCGCGAGCCGCGGCGCCTGGGCGACGACTGTGGCGTCCACGTTACCCACGGCGAAACCGGCCTGGCGCACCAGGCGCGCCGTCTCACGCAGCAGGCCGCGGCTGTCGGCGCCGGCATGGCGCGGGTCGTCGTCCGGGAACAGGCGGCCGATGTCGCCCAGCCCCGCCGCGCCAAGCAGGGCATCGGTCACCGCGTGGAGCAGCACGTCGGCATCGGAATGGCCGAGCAGTCCCGCTGTGTGGCTGATCTCCACGCCGCCGATAATCAACCTGCGCCCCGGCACCAAGGCGTGCACATCGAAACCCTGCCCGATGCGTATCTGCGATTCCGACATCATCGTCTCCCCGGCCGACCCAGGATCCATTCAGCCAGCGGCAGGTCGCTCGGGTAGGTCACCTTGAGGTTGGTCGTGTCGCTGGCGACAAGCCGCGGCCGCAGCCCCAGGGCCTCCACCGCGCCGGCCTCGTCGGTCACCTCCTGCGTAGCTTCCAGCGCCCGCCTCAGCACACCGTAGCGGAACATCTGCGGCGTCTGGGCCTGCCACAGCGCGTCGCGCGCGATCGTTGCCTCGATGCACTGCGACGCGTCGGCGCGCTTGAGGGTGTCGGCCACCGGCGCGGCAAGAATGCCGCCCACCGGATCCTCCGCCAGCTCGCGCACGAGACGCTCCAGTTGCGCCGCCGACAGGCAGGGGCGCGCCGCATCGTGCACCAGCACCCAGTCGTCGCCTGCCAGTTCGCTCGCGATGGTCCGCAAGCCGGCCAGGACACTTGCCGCCCTCGTCGGGCCGCCGCAGAACAGCGGGCGGAGCTTGGCGCTCAACGCCGTCCAGTCGTATTGCTGCCAGCGCCGGTCATCGACTGCCAGCACGACGTACACCCGTGCGACCGCCGCATTCGCGCACAGCGCATCCAGGGCGTGGTACAGCAGGGGTCGTCCAGCCAGCGGCAAATACTGCTTCGGCAGTTCATCTCCCATGCGGGCGCCACTGCCGGCTGCGGGCACGAGGGCAACGTAGCGGGTCATGGCGGCATTGTAGCGAATAGGCATTGCCGGCAAACCTCCGGGCCGTCGGCGCCCCGGCATGACATAAATCAACGCTCGCCGAGATCGCTGCTCCCGGCCCTTGAATTGCTCGCGCCGGGCTCATATAAAAGAGTAACTTCAGGAGGGGCCGACCATGATGGAGATCCGTCCAGCCGCCGTTGCCGACATGTTCTATCCGGGCGATGCCCCCAGCCTCGCGCGCGAAGTCGAGAGTTACATCGGCGGCGGGATGAGTGAACAACCAGCCGCGCATTCCGTTCCCAAGGCGCTCATCGTGCCCCATGCCGGCTACATCTATTCAGGCCCGACCGCCGGATTCGCCTACGCCCAACTGCGCCCGTCGCGCGACGTCGTCCGGCGCGTCGTGCTGCTCGGGCCCGCGCACCGTGTCGCGGTGCGCGGCCTGGCCCTGCCCGATTGCGAGGCGTTCGCCACACCGCTCGGCGCCGTGCCGCTCGATACCGATGCCATGGCCGCGGCGCTCAGCCTGCCCCAGGTAAGCCGAAGCGGTACCGCCCATGCCCTGGAGCATTCCCTCGAGGTCCAGCTACCCTTTCTGCAAACGCTGCTAGCCGGGTTCCGGCTGGTGCCCTTCGCCGTCGGTCACGCCGACGACCAAGACGTATCGCAGGTGCTCGATCTGCTTTGGGGCGGGCCGGAGACCTTGATCGTCATAAGCTCCGATCTGTCGCACTATCACCCGTACCAAGTGGCGAAGCGTCTGGACGGCGATACCGCAAACGACATCCTGGCGCTACGGCCTCTGCGAGATCACGAACAGGCGTGCGGCGCGACGCCGATCAACGGTCTGCTGCTCCAGGCGCGGCGCCGCGGCATGCAAACGCGGTTGCTCGACTTGCGCAACTCCGGCGACACCGCCGGCGATCGTTCTCGGGTGGTCGGCTATGGCGCCTTCGCCTTTGCGGAGCCGCACGCGGCATGAGCGCCGAACTCGGCAGCGTGCTGCTGCGCCACGCCCGTGGCGCCATCGGCGAGCGCTTCGGCCGGCGCGAGAACGATTTGCCTGCCCATCCGGCGCTCGCAGACCCGGGCGCCACCTTCGTCACCCTGATGCGCAATGGCGAGCTGCGCGGCTGCATCGGCAGCCTGGAAGCCCATCGTCCCTTGGGGCAGGACGTGCGCGAAAACGCGCTCGCCGCCGCGTTTCGCGACACGCGCTTTGGGCCGTTGCGTGCCGAGGAGTTCGCCGATACACGCGTGGAGGTGTCCCTTCTGACGGCGCCAGAGTTCCTGACGCCCGTCAGCGAGGCGCAAGCCCTGGCGCTCTTGCGGCCAGGCGTGGATGGCGTAATCTTCATGCATCACTGCTATCGCGCGACTTTCCTGCCGCAGGTGTGGGACAGCCTGCCCGACCCGCGGCAGTTTTTCGCCCAGCTCAAGCGCAAGGCAGGTTTGCCGGCGGATTTCTGGAGCAAGGACGTACAGCTTGCGCGCTACCAGGTGCAAAAGTGGAAAGAGGCGCCCTGAGATGAGCTACCCCGGCCGATACTGGCACATGCTCGATGACGGTCGCATGCAATGCGACCTCTGTCCGCGCGACTGCCGGCTGCACGAAGGCCAGCGCGGCGCCTGCTTCGTGCGCCAGCGCAGCGGTGATGACATGATCCTGACCACCTACGGCCGTAGCTCCGGCTTCTGCATCGACCCGATCGAGAAGAAACCCCTCAACCACTTTTACCCCGGGACCAGCGTCTTCTCCTTCGGCACGGCCGGCTGCAACCTGGCGTGCAAGTTCTGCCAGAACTGGGACATCTCCAAGTCCCGCGACATGGACCGACTGATGGACGAGGCGTCGCCCGAGTCAATCGCCCGCACGGCGGCGGATCACGGCTGCAAGAGCGTGGCCTTCACCTACAACGATCCCATCATCTTCGCCGAGTACGCGCTGGATGCCGCCGACGCCTGCCATGCGCTCGGCATCCAGACCGTCGCCGTCACCGCAGGCTACATTCACGACCAGCCGCGGCGCGAGTTCTTCGCCAAAATGGATGCCGCCAATGTCGACCTCAAGGCGTTCACCGACGACTTCTACGTCAAGCTGTGCGGTGCCCATCTGCAGCCGGTGCTGGATACCCTGGTCTATCTGCGGCGCGAAACCAACGTCTGGTTCGAGATCACGACCCTGCTCATCCCGGGCAAGAACGATTCGGACGCCGAAATCGAGGCTGAGTGCCGCTGGATTGCGGGCGAGCTGGGCACCGACGTGCCGCTGCACTTCAGCGCCTTCCACCCCGATTTCAAGATGCTGGACATCGAACCGACGCCACCGGCCACCCTCACCCGCGCCCGCAGGATCGCGCTCGCCGCGGGGCTGAAGTATGTCTATACAGGCAATGTCCATGACCGCGAGGGCGACACCACCTTCTGCCCGAACTGCAGAACGGCGCTCATCGTGCGCGACTGGTACGAGATCCTCGACTACCGGCTGACCGCCGACGGCCGTTGCAAGGCCTGCGCAGTGCCGGTGGCCGGTCGCTTCGCAGCTTTCCATGGGCAGTTCGGTCGCAACCGCATTCCGGTGCGCGTGCGCATGGCAAGCTGACCGCTTCGAACATGCACAATCACCAGTTCGCGGCAAGCATCTCGGCGGGCAAGGTATATCTCGACGGCACACTGACGGTGCCGCCCGAGGCGCGCGCGGTGGTCGCCTTTGCCCATGGCAGCGGCAGCAGCCGCCTCAGCCCGAGGAATGTATTCGTCGCGGAAGTCCTGCAGAAGCACGGCATGGCAACGCTGTTGTTCGACCTGCTCACGCGTCACGAAGACCGCGACTACGATCTGCGCTTCAACATCGCCCTGCTCACCGAGCGGCTGCTCGCCGCCACGGACTGGCTCGCCGGGCGCGCGGAGACGAATACCTTGAAGGTAGGCTACTTCGGTGCCAGCACCGGCGCTGCCGCGGCGCTGCGTGCTGCCGCCAAGCTGGGCGAGGAGGTCGGCGCGGTCGTGTCCCGGGGCGGGCGCCCGGATCTCGCCGGCAAGCTACCCTTGCAGGGTGTCGTCAGCCCTACCCTGCTCCTCGTCGGCGGCGACGATGACCTGGTCATCGAACTCAATCGGCAGGCCTTGGCGCTGATGCGCTGCGAGAAGGATTTGGTGATCGTGCCCGGCGCCTCCCACCTGTTCGAAGAACCGGGGACGCTGGAGCAGGTGGCCGACCATGCGGCGCGCTGGTTCACCCGCTGGCTTGCAGGCTGAGGAAGACGTCGCGAGGAAGCCCGGCTGCAAGGCCGCAGCGAGCCGAAATGCGAGACAGTACAAGTGAGTACGGCGAGCATTTCGGCGAGCGAGAACGCCGCAGGCGGGCGCCACAGTAGTCTTGCATCAGCCTGCTGGCGCCGCCGGCCGCTCCGCCAGTAGACGTATGACCTCCTCGTCCTCCACCTGGCCGAAATTGCGATAGAACTGGCCGACGGCGCGGAAATCCTCCGACGCGTAAAGGCACACGACTTCATCGGCATATTCCTGCACCTTCTCCACGGTGTCGGGCGGCGCGACCGGCACGGCGCAGATCAGCTTGGCCGGCTTTCTCTGGCGCAGGGCGTGCAGCGCCGTGATCATGGTGGCGCCGGTCGCCAGCCCGTCGTCGACGACGATGAGCACACGGCCTTCCGGATTGCGCGCCGGATGCAGCGGCGAATACTGATTGCGGCGCTTGCGTATCGTCGCCAGCTCCCGCTCCTTGACCTGTTCGATGTAGCGCGCATCGCCGGCGACTTCCCTTGCCCAGGGCGACAGATAAGCCCAGCCGCTCTCGTCGATGGCGCCGATGGCGAATTCCGGGTTGCCCGGTGCGCCGAGCTTGCGCACCAGCACGACGTCGAAATCGCCGCCGAGCTGTTCGGCGATAATTTTTGCCATGGGCACGGCGCCCCGCGGAATGGCCAGCACCAGCGGATCTTGCCCCGCGAAGTCGGCCAGCCGATCCGCCAGCAGGCGCGCAGCCTGGTTGCGATCCTCGAAGATCATCGTGTCCTCCCCGCGGCGGGTGGCGCGCAAGCACATCACGGCTCGCCGCCGGCCGCACCCCGCGATTCCTTTATAATTCGCGCCTCTTGCGCAAGATCGGCACTCCTCCGGCCTCTCCCCCGCATGAACGCTTCCCTGCAGGCATTGTTGCCGCAACTTCGGTCGGCTGACAATGATCGGCGTCAGACATTGCCACCGTTGGCCGGCTCGGCCGATGCGCTGGCGCTGGCATGGTTCGCGGGTCAGGGCCGGCCGCTGGCGGTAATCACGGCCAACCCGCTCGATGCCCAGCGCCTGCGGGAGGAGATCTCCTGGTTCGATCCGGCGCTGCGGGTGCATCTGCTGCCCGACTGGGAAACCCTGCCCTACGACAGTTTCTCCCCCCACCAGGACCTGATTTCCGAGCGGCTGGCGACGTTGTACGGCATCGGTCGCGGCGAGTGTGACATCGCCCTCGTTCCGGCGACGACTGCTCTGTATCGTTTCGCGCCGGTCGAGTACCTGGCGGCCTTCACCTTCTTCCTCAAACAGGGCAGCCGGCTCGATGTCGAGGCACTGCGCGCGCAACTGACGCTGGCCGGCTACCAGCATGTCACCCAAGTGGTGTCCCCGGGCGAATACAGCGTGCGCGGCGGGCTGATCGATCTCTTTCCCATGGGCAGTGTCCTGCCGCTGCGCATCGATCTGTTCGACAACGACATCGAGAGCATCCGCACCTTCGACGTGGACAACCAGCGCACCCTCTACCCGGTGCCGGAGATCCGCCTGCTGCCGGCGCGCGAGTTTCCGCTCGACGAGGCCGGCCGGACGCGCTTCCGCACCCGCTTCCGCGAGGTGTTCGAAGGCGATCCGTCGCGCTGCGCCATCTACAAGGACGTCAGCAACGGCATCGCCCCCGCCGGCATCGAGTACTACCTGCCGTTGTTTTTCGAGTCCACCGCCCTGCTGTTCGACTACCTGCCCAAAGCGGCGGTGATCTGCGTGCACGGCGACGTGACCGCCGCGATCCAGGAATTCTGGCGGGATACGAAGAGCAGGTTCCAACTGCTGGGCGGGGACCGCACCCATCCCCTCCTGCCGCCGGACGATCTTTTCTTGAACGAGGAGCAATTCTTCGTCGCGGCGAACCGGTTTCCGCGCATCGGTTTGTCCCCCGCCGGTGCCACGCATGCATCGTCCATGGCGGCGCCACTGCCCGACGTCGCCGTCGAGCGGCGCGCCGACGATCCACTGCACAAGCTGAAGGACTTCTGCCACGGCTTCGCCGGGCGCGTGCTGCTCGTCGCGGAATCGCCCGGCCGGCGCGAAACCATCCTCGAATATCTGCACGAGTATGGCCTGACGCCGGCGCCCTGCGCCGATTTCGCCGCCTTCCGCAGCGCCGATGCACCGCTGATGCTGGGCGTCGGCCCGCTGTCGAGCGGCTTCCAGCTGCCCGAGGCAAGGCTGGCGCTGATCACCGAGAACGAACTCTACGTCGCCACCGCCCGGCCCCGCGGCAAACGCGAGGCGCACAAGGCGAGCGTCGATGCCTGGCTGCGCGACCTCACCGAACTGAAGATCGGCGATCCCGTGGTGCATGTCCAGCATGGCATCGGCCGCTATCTCGGGCTGGTGCACATGGATCTGGGCGAAGGCGAAACCGAGTTCATCCATCTTGAATACGCGGGCGGCGACAAGCTCTACGTACCCGTGTCCCAGCTGCAGCTCATCAACCGCTACAGCGGCGCGCCCGCGGAAGCGGTCGAGCTGCACAAGCTGGGCAGCGGGCAATGGGACAAGGCCAAGCGCAAGGCGGCGCAGCAGGTGCGCGACACGGCCGCCGAGCTCCTCGACCTTTACGCGCGGCGCGCGGCGCGCCAGGGGTACACGTTCCAGTTCAAAGCCCACGACCTGGAAGCCTTCGCCGACGGTTTCGGTTTCGAGGAAACCGCGGACCAGGCGGCCGCCATCGAGGCCGTGGTCAACGACATGCGTTCCGGCAGACCCATGGACCGGCTCGTCTGCGGCGACGTCGGTTTCGGCAAGACCGAGGTGGCGTTGCGTGCCGCCTGCGTGGCAGTGCTGGACGGCAAACAGGTGGCCATCCTGACGCCCACCACACTATTGGCCGAGCAGCATTTTCAGACTTTTACCGACCGCTTCGCCGACTGGCCGGTGAAGCTCGCCGAGCTGTCGCGCTTTCGGAGCGCCAAGGAGCAGGCGCAGGCCCTGCAAGATATCGCTGCCGGCCGGATCGACATCGTCATCGGCACCCATCGCCTGCTGCAGAAGGACGTGAAGTTCCAGCGCCTCGGCCTGGTCATCATCGACGAGGAGCATCGCTTCGGCGTGCGCCAGAAGGAGGCGCTGAAGGCGCTGCGGGCGGAAGTCGACGTGCTGACACTGACCGCCACGCCCATCCCGCGCACGCTCAGCCTGTCCCTGGAGGGGCTGCGGGACTTCTCGGTCATCGCCACCGCGCCCGAAAAGCGGCTCGCCATCAAGACCTTCGTTTCCCGCTACTCCGACGGCCTGATCCGCGAAGCGGTACTGCGCGAGTTCAAGCGCGGCGGCCAGGTCTATTTTCTGCACAACGAGGTCGAGACCATTGCCACGATGCACGAGCGGCTGTCGCGGCTGCTGCCGGAAGCGCGCATCGTCGTCGGCCACGGCCAGTTGCCGGAGCGCGAGCTGGAGCGGGTGATGCGCGAATTCACCCAGCAGCGCGCCAACCTGCTGCTGTGTACGACCATCATCGAGACCGGCATCGACAACCCCCACGCCAATACCATCATCATCAATCGTGCCGACAAGTTCGGCATGGCGCAGCTGCACCAGTTGCGCGGCCGCGTCGGGCGCTCCCACCACCAGGCCTATGCCTACCTGCTGACCCATCACGAGGCACAGCCGACGGCCCAGGCGCGAAAGCGCCTGGAAGCAATCCAGATGATGGAGGAACTGGGTTCGGGCTTTTTCCTCGCTATGCACGACCTGGAAATCCGCGGCGCCGGCGAGGTGCTGGGCGAGGCCCAGAGCGGCGAGATTCAGGAGGTCGGATTCAGTCTGTACACGGAAATGCTGATGACGGCGGTGAAGGCGCTCAAGGAGGGCAAGGAGCCGGACCTGCTGCGGCCGCTGGCGGTGACTTCCGAGATCAACCTGCACACGCCGGCCCTGCTGCCCAGCGACTACTGCAGCGACATCCAGGAACGCCTGAGCCTCTACAAGCGCCTGGCCAACTGCGAGGATGCCGACGCCCTGCAAGGCGTGCAGGAGGAGCTGATCGACCGCTTCGGCCGGCTGCCGCCGCCGGCGCAGGCCCTGATCGAGACCCATCGGCTACGCATCCTCGCCCGGCCCCTGGGCATCCAGAAGGTGGACGCCAGCGAAAGCCGCATTCAGTTGCAGTTCGTGCCCAACCCGCCGATCGATCCGGCACGCATCATCGAGCTGATCCAGAAGGACCGCAACTACAAGCTGGCCGGCCCGGACAAACTGGCGGTAAGCGTGAGCTGCCCCGACGTCAAGGCGCGCGCCCGCGCCGTGGGCGAGGTGATGGCTCGGCTTGGCTGAGGGCGCCTGGCGTCAAGCTTCAGGCGCGAAGCGCGGAGCGAACCGGCAAGCGCGGGTTGGGCGTCATCAGATCCCTGGTCCAATACCGCGACTTGTATGCCAGAGTGCTAGAACTTGCACCGTCGTACCCCGCAGGCGGTAGTACAAGAAGTAGTGAATGCGCTGAAGATGAAGCCGACGGACACCGCGAGTCTTGGTGTTCGTCGCGAGCGATCCAATCTCGGGCTGGGATCGAAGTAGCGCAAAGGGTTCGTCGAGTTCCTCGTGGACCGCCCCCGGAACAAGCGGGCGGTTTAGTTCCCACCATTCGGCCGCGCGTCGGATCTGGCCATGGGCACGGCGAGTGACACGTAAGGAGATCTTCGACGTCAAGTTCGGCGGCGCGGAAGACTCTCGAGGACTTCCTCGCCCGAAGTCATCTCACCTCGATCAGCTTCAGCGATCGAGAGGAGAAGTTCTGCTTCCTCCTCCGGAGTCAGCTCAAACGTTTCCTCGGCTTCGCGGGCAAGAACGGTAACGACGGAACCTTCTTCGAGCGTCACGCCCTGTACGACAACCTTGCCTTCGACAACTCTTCCGGCGGCGACTTTCATCGTTGCGATCCTACGCCATGTGGCTCCAGGATGTCCAATGACGCCCAATCGGGATAGGAAGAAGCCTTGCGGTCCCTACGCCTGGTCGCCGGGGGCGGGCGACTGCCCTCGGCGACCCGTGGCCGATTAGCAGCCGTCCCTTACCCGATTGGGCAACGCCACTGTTGGAGGGACCACTGCAGAATGGGATTGAGCCCCTCGCGGCACACCGGCCTATGCGGCATGGAGAAGGAACTCAACCTTCACCGCTTCGAACGGGAAGATGACGCGACCATCCTCGACGCGGTCGAGAACTCCGGCCTTCAGCAGCGCAGTAATGTCACTGTGTACGGCCTTCACATCCCGCTCCACGCGGCGTGCCGCTTCGCGGATGGAAATAGGCCCCGCTCCACACATCGCCTTCAGCAATTCCCAGCGTTTGGCCGTCAGCACTTTCCAGAGAAGCTCCGGTGTGGCGAAGCTGATGCGCGCGGATTTCTCCGCCTTCCCGGTCTTCCAGACACGGACGAAATCTGCCATCGCCTCGCTCGGGGCGCGAATGTCAAGAGTTACGGTTTTCACGGTTCCACCTCGCAATGCCTTTCCGGTCTCGTTGTCGTAGCGCACGACGCATGCTCCGTCGACGACTACGCCAGCCGATACTTGAACTCATGGGCCGAACCGTCCACCGGCTCGGGCTAGGTGGCCGACTTCGCGCGGCTTTTTGTGCGAGGTCTGGGTGACCACCGGGTTGAGGCCTGGGCGTCAACATAAGCATCGAGAAGCCGACGAATCATGCGCTGGTACTGCGTGTGATGTTTCGTCGCCTCGGACTTGAAGAATTCGATGCTCTTCCTGCTCAGAGCCAGGGTTACCTTCACGCCTTCCTCACGAAATGCCAGTTCGGCCGGAGAGGGCAGGAAGTCGGGAACGACCTGAACCTTGCCAAGGGGTTCATCGGTGTATTTAATTCTTGCGCTCATAGATCGCCTTTCCTTTGCGCCAATAGCCGGCGCCAATGATTCGAATGACCGAGGCGCGGTAAGTGAACCGCACTGTAAGGACACCACCATCGACCTCGCCGAAGCAATAGAACCGTTCCTCGCTCTGGCTGTGAGTGACGTCCCTGGCAATCACACGCTTTGGGTCCGCGAAGGCGTATCGGTAGAACGAAACCCCGTGCTTCCTCTGGTTCTCCGCGTCCTTGTCGGGATCCCAATCAAAGCGAGTGTGTGCCATGGCTAGAGACTAGCACCTGGCAATACAAAACGCCATACGGCCATATGGCAGGCCTCAACGACCGGAGCGAAGGTTGGGCATTCGCTCAGCAGCACTGGACAAGCGGGCGGCGCACATGTGTAGTAACACCTACACATAAGAAGGAGCCCCTGAATGGATGCGATTACCTACGCGACGGTTCGCGCGAACCTCGCCAGCGCGATGGACCGTGTTTGCAACGATCATGAACCGCTCATCATCACCCGCAGCGGAGAGCAGTCGGTCGTGATGCTCCCGCTCGAAGACCACAAGGCGCTCGATGAATCCGCATATCTTCTGCGCACCCCGGCAAACGCGATGCGCTTTCTCACCGCAGCGGCACAGTTGAACGCCGGTAAGCGCGTTGAGCGGAAACTGGCTAAGTGAAGCTGCATTTTGGTCGCGTCGGATCACGGATGAGCATCGCATGGTGTATCGCGTTGAAGCCGCGAAGGGCTGTTCATGACGTCCCCGACTTGTCGGGCATGGATCGGCCGATGAGGAACAGAAGGACGTCCCGAAGCCTCCGGCGCGCCCGATCCGTTAGCGCAGCGCCGAACGCAAGCTGCCCGTTCTTGCCTTCCACCATCACCTGCTCGCCCCGGCCGTCGTACGCCGGTTCCGTGCGCAAGGCAATGTCGACGATCTCGGCGATGGAAACGCTGCGTGTATCCCAACCGCCCCGCCGCTTCCACGTTCTGTACCAGAGCCTGTTCGCGTCCACGGCCACTTGATCTGCATGCCGGAGTTCCCGGACCAGCGAGTCCGCGAAGTATGCGGCCCCGGCCAGCAAGGCAACGCCGAAGGCCAGCATAAGCAGAAGCGCGCCGACTGAATCTGCAAGCAGGAAGCCAAGGGACAGGACCGCGAGCGCCATGGCGAACAGCCAGGCGACATTCCTGGCGTATCCCATTGGTTTCAGCGTCAGCACCCACAGATCTTCTTCCCGGTGGAGGGAAAGGCCGATGGGAAGATCGGGCCGTTCCAGGTTCAGCTCCGATATCTGAATCTTGCCCTCGGCAATCTTGTCGCGCAGGGGGCGCGTAAGGTCTGCCAATGCGTAAGCGGCGATACCCTCGCGACCGCCCTCCAGCACGGGCAGACCGAACAGCTTCGCATAATGGGTCCAAAGCCGGTTCCATTCCTCGGGCGGGTAGAGCATGGAGTTCTGCGATTCATAGAGCCGCACCCGCCTCGACGAGTCGTCATGATGCAGTGTCAGCGTGTATTCCAGGTACGCGGGATGGGGGCGGAGGTCTTCCGCGTCAGAACCGCTGCAGTAATGCGATTCTTTCAGCACGCCGCGGTAATGCGACAAGGGTTCCTGCCACCGCGAGATACCGGTCACGCCCCGCCGCGTCCGCCGCACCGTCGCGCCGTCGATCACGAGCTCTTCGCGGTAGATGAACTGGCTCAGGCCGAAGAGCGTGACGAATAGCCCGCCGAGCACGACGAGAAACAGGAATGCCTGTCCAAAGCCAAGGCCGGTACGTTCGACTTCCCCGGACAGAAACCTGGCCGAGTAAAACAGCCACGGGAGACCGATGATGAGCGCCACCACACCGCCCGAACGGTGTCCGGATACCACGTGCCTCATAGGCAGCCGGCCTTCCTGCGGCGTCCAGGACAGCCGGTTCGGCGTCGGTCCCGAACGCCCCGTGATAGGCACTTTGTTTCTGAATCCCGTCATCAGTGCTCCGTCCCCGGTGCTTGCGCAGTGATTGATCCGCAAAAGGTGACTTCCCGGCCCGCAGAGGTGACACATCGACCCCCTGGAACGACGCATGGATCAGGGACCTCATTCGAACCGCCGCGCTGTCCGATCCGCTGTAAGCCGACGACGAGTCCCGCGGTTGTCACTGCGCCGGACGTATAGACCGGACGCTGCTGGTGAGTGTATACGCCAACGACTATCAATCCGGCACCAACGAAGGTGTAGAAAAACCCGGTTTTCGGCCAGGCCGTGGCCTTGCGGACACTGCCGCTGGAATTGTTCTGTCATGATCGTCGCGTCCTTCAGTCGTTCATGCCTGCGTTCTGCTCTGCGTTCGGGCTGTTTAGCGCCGTCATTTCGCCCGCGTTTTTGCTTTACCTCGCCGCTTCTCACTGCGCATAACCATGATGCGCCAGTTTCTCGATGTTGTGCACCAGGCAGTACAGCTTCCACTGACCATCGACCTTGTCGCGTCCTCGCAACGTGAAGCGGTTCAGCCGTTTGTTGTGCCGCAGGTTGGCGAACACCGGCTCCACGGTATTCAGCGCCCGTCTCCAGGCGCCCAGCTTCGATGCTGCGAAGCACCGGGGAGATCTCCCGGGGTAAGACACGTTACCTTCCCTGCATAGACGCCGGATTTACAAAACGAAGTTTCAGTGAAGGCTAACCTTCAGGTTACGCCGGAACTAAAATGCACCCCAACTACCGCAGATGGAGGGCTTCGCGGTCACGTGCCCGCTCGCCCCGGATACATCACGCCTCATATCCGGTTTTTGTTCATCGCCCCGCAGTTTCGGATTGGGCTTCCTTCAGACCCCGCCTCACGACGACGCCCTTGCCCTTCTCCTTGCCTTCGGCTCTGCGAAAACCTGGCCATAGGACTTGCACCTATGAAGTAACGCGCCATGCCCGGCGCACACGTCTGAATTCACCGGCCTGCGCGGCTTTTCGCGCAGATCCGGTGGAATGATGGGTTGGGCCTTTTTGGCCACAATTGATGTGCGACTCCTAAATTGCGCCACCAGCGCCCCACTGACACACACGCCGCGCTCTTGGCCCAGGCCGGCACGTAGAGCGCGATGAACATGGCTGACAAAACGAAGAAGAACGCCGTCGACCAGAAAAAGAATCGGCCATACCACAGGCTTCCGCCGGTCCCGGTGAAAAGCCAGTACAGGCCGTATCCGACCACCGAAATCAGCCCGGTGAAGATCGCGGCGACTGCGGCGGCGAAACCGGCCAGGAACGCGACGCCGAGAAGGCATACCGTCGTGGCCATGAGCGGCAGCAACAGGGATTGCGATACCGACCATGTCCAGCCCAACGCCGAGCGCAGCCACCCGCCGCGCTGTGGCGCAACGGCCACCCCGAGTTGCTCGGCGAGCGCACGAAGGAAGTCCGCGCTCTGCTTGTACGCCACGTGCGCGCTCAGCACGCCGCCCAAGCCGGCCAGACGCCGATTCGCGATGCCGCGCCAACCCTGAAACCGCCTCAGCGCGCCGGAGACTTTGTCGCTTACGCTGTAGTAATTCGTCCACTGGAAATCCGGGTGAACTCCGATGACCACCGCACGACTCTCTGGGCCCTGCCCGCAAAGCGAAGGCTTGTCGCCGCGCGACGCGACGAGCCGCGGCCAGAAAAAGTGGATCTTTTCCAGCGGGCTGCCGATCGTGTGAAAGCGCGTCAGCGTAGCAGCACCGGTTTCCTCCCGGGCGGCTATCTCGGGCGAAAGCTGCACACCGTTCATCGCGTGATACGCCACCAAGGTGCCGAGGCTGTGCGCCAGAACCTGAATCTCAGTGCATCCGTCCTGCATAGTCGCGACCCAGGCGGTGCGCTCGAAACGCGCCTTCGCGCGGTCAGCCAATTGCATGACGTCGCCCTCTCGCCGAGGTGCGTCGACGAACGACTCGACGAGATCTTGCGGCAGGGAGGCCGTGAGCGCATCAGTCGGCACCTTGCCGCCGAACGCGCGCGCCACCACCAGATCCTCACGCAGGCGCGGCAGCTTCGCCATCGACGTGATGAAGTTGGTGACGTCGCCAGCAAACGCGTCCATCAGCATGTCGAGCCAGGTGCGCATGACCGCCTGCTCCAGACGCTCGCGGTCGCGTTCGGGTTTGCCTTCGACCCAAAGGCGCAGGAGGCGGCGCTCGTTCTCCTTCGCGAACTCGTCGATCACCTGCAGATGGTCCGAGCGGTACCGCGTCCTCCATCGCGTCATGCGCCGTCTGCAGCGGTCGGTCACGACCTCGATCGTTGCCCGCGCGCGAACGAAGTGGGGGATGGCCTTCAGGCCCACATAGCCGAGGAAAAACAGGACGCTCAGCGGAACCAGCCGCAACGTCCAGCTCGTCACTTCGCCCTTCGAGTACTTGTCGAAGCCAGGTAGTTGCCACTGCTTGTTGAACCATGGGAACCACGCCAGCAGAAATAACTGCATCGGATCGAATGAGCCCCGCGCCATCTCGGGCGTGATGAGATCGGCCCAGTGAACCTCGTAGAGCATCAGCATGCGGTCGTCGAGTTCGATCTCGGCAGCATAGATGCACCGCAACGGTTCGACTGGATCCTGGCGAACGACGTCAGTCACGCGGTCGGCGCCGAGCAATCGGCCGAAACCATCGCGAAACTCGCCGAGAAACGCGCCTGGCTCCTGTTCTCCGATGCCGTGGACTAAACATAGCGTCTTAAATAATGCCGCATAGTCTTCGCAGCACTGTATTGGGT